>JBFWNE010000019.1:0-77895 GCA_050251215.1 Candidatus Nanopelagicales bacterium | reverse complement strand
CTGGGAGCGGCAGCAGCGCGCCCGCATCGACAGCTCGGGCTGGGTCGATCCCGCCCTGGGCCGGGCGACGCTCGCCGAGCTCGCGGCGCAGTGGCTGCCGGTGCGCGAGCCTCAGGTCGAACGCCGAACCTTCCAGAGCGACCAGAGCGCACTCGCCGTCCACATCCTGCCCACCCTCGGCAAGAAGCCCATCGGCGTCATCCGGCGCACCGACGTCGAGGAGTTCGCCCGCACCCTGGTCAGCGACAAGCGGCTGTCGCCGGCAACGGCGACACGCGTCCTCGCGACGCTCAAGGCCCTGCTCAGTTTCGCCACCCGCGACGGACGGATCACCCAGAACGTCGCCTCCGACGTCACCGTCCGGCGCGCACCCGGACGCGGCCGAGATGAACAGGCGCAGCGGGCACGACCCCTCACCGTCACCGCCCTCCGTGCGCTGTACCAGGAGCAGCTCGCACGCAGCCCGCAGGCCGACATCACGCTGGTCCTCGGCCTCACCGGACTGCGCTGGGGCGAGCTCGCGGGGCTGCGCGTCGGCGACGTCATGACCGGCACCTCAGTCGCGGGAGAGATGACCATGACGCTGGATGTGAGCCGGACCGTCATCTACGACCACGGCGGGGGCAAGGCGAGCCTCAAGCCGTACCCCAAGGGGCGCCGGCGCCGGAGCGTCCCCGTCGCCAACGCCGCCGTGCCGCTGGTGCTCGCCCGCATGGAAGGCAAGGGCCCTTATGAGCCGCTCTTCTCGGCACCCGGCGGCGGCTTGATCAGCGAGTCGAACTGGAGGCGCGCCGTCGGTTGGACGACCGCTGTCGGTCACCGGCCCCACGACCTGCGCCACACGGCGGCGTCGCTGTTCATCGCCGCCGGCGCCGACCTCAAGAGCGTCCAGTCGCTGCTCGGCCACCAGTCCAGCCGGACCACCCACGACACCTACGGGCACCTGCTGTCCGCCGACCACCTCAACAGTGCCGTTCGCAGGCTCGACACGATGATCGGGGACGAGATGGGGACGAGTGACCCGGAAAGCGAGCCCAATTGAAAGCGCCACCGGCGGTATCACCGCAGGTGGCGCTGTGGAGCCGCCTATCGGAATCGAACCGATGACCTACGCATTACGAGTGCGTCGCTCTGACCGACTGAGCTAAGGCGGCGCGACTGCCGCGAGCGGCAGGCACGAGCAGGAAGGATACCCGACCCCCCGGCGTCCCTCCGAATCGGCAGCCGCCGCAGTCATGCAGGGCGTCGACGCAGGTCAGGGCGACGCCGACGCCATCGCCGCCCCCGCGCGGCGGCCAGCCGGACGAGGTCGCCGAGGGCGACTGTCACGTCGTACCGGTGCAGGCCCCAGGCGGGGGTCGGCGTCGGCGAGAGCGAGCCGGCGGGCAGGCTCGAGGCCGAGGTCTGCTCCACCTGCAGCCATGTGTGCGAGGCGTCCGAGCGGCACTCGGCGCGCAGGGAGCCGGGGAACGACGCGAACGCGGCCACGTCGACCGCGCCCGGCGACGAGGGCACCGGCACGATCGCGTCGAGGTCCGCCGCGCCGCCGGAGAGGGATGCGGGGTTGACGCACAGCGTGGTCCGGCCGTCCGTCGTCCGACCGAACAGTCCCGTGGCCGGCGGGGTGGTGCCGTAGGAGTTGTACGCGACGACGCACCCGGTCTGCGACGCCGTGCGGCACGGCGGCACGTTCTGGAACGTGCCCTGGGTGCTGCTCCCGGGCGCGAGCCACACGCTGCCGCCGATGAGCATCGCCGACACGAGGCGCGATCGGAGCGCGGCGTCGCCGTCGATCTCGCTCTGCACGAGGCTCGTCAGCACGGTCGCGCCCTGCGAATGCCCGAGCAGCAGGAAGGGGCGGCCGTCGCTGTAGCGGTCGAGGTAGTCGCGGAACGCCGCGACCACGTCGGCCTGGGCGAGACCCCGGGCCTGCGGGTCGGTGAGGCCGCCGCTTGCCAGGCCGCGCAGGGTGATCTGCCGGTACAGCGGCACGAACAGCCGGCACGACCGCTGCATCTGCGCGGCCTGGGCCTGCACCACGCGCACGATCTCGGGAGCGCTCGCGAGCGGTGCGTTGCGGCCCGTCGCCGTCGAGACGGTGGGGTAGACGTAGAAGCAGTCGAACGTCGGATCCGCGGCCGGCGCCAGCGCGATCCGCTCGCGGCCAGCAGGGGTCACGGCGGTGATGTCGAGCGGGATGGAGCACGGCGTGCGGTCGAGGCCGGGCCGGCAGAGCCACGACACCCGGCCCTGCACCCCGCCGGTCGTCGATGCCGACGGCGCCGGCTCCGACGTCGGGCTGGTCGCCGTCGCCGAGGGCGCGGCAGGTGTGGTCGGCGCAGTCGAGGGCGCCGCGGAGCAGGCGGCGAGCAGCACGGCCGCCGCCGTTGCCGCAGCAGCACCCGCCCTCGTCATGCCCATCAGTGTCGCGGTCGATGCTCGAGCAACGGCAGAGGCTGGTCAGAGACGTGTGAGGTCCGGCGTCACCGGTCGGTCTTGCAGACGGTCCCGTCGACCGGAGGCGTGCCGTCGACCAGGTACGTGTCGATCGCGTCGTCGATGCACTGCGACCCCATGCCGTACGCCGTGTGCCCGTCGCCCACGCGCGTGAGGAGCACGCCGTTCTCGAGCTGCTTGGCCAGGGCCTGCGCCCACGGGTACGGCGTCGCAGGGTCGTACGTCGTGCCCACGACGAGGATCGGCCCGGTGCCCGGCGCGGTGATCGCCTTCGGCTCGCCCACCGCGGGGATCGGCCAGTAGCCGAAGACGAGGTTGCCCCAGCCGAGGTACGGCCCGAAGACCGGCGACTCCTTGGCCCACATCTGCGCCATGTCCGCCGACTCGGCGGCGTCCGGCCGGTCGGGGCGGTCTACGGCGCTGATCGACAGGAACGACGAGTAGGGGTTGTAGACGTACTTCCCGTTCTCGCTGCGCTGCATCCGCGCGTCGAGCATCGACAGCAGCATCGACCCGTCGCCGTCGAAGGCGAGCTGCAGGCCGAACTGCAGCTGCTCCCAGTCGAACGGCGGCACGTACATGTAGCTGAGGATGGCGTTGGCGGCGAGGCCCTGGGTCAGAGGCCGCTTCGGGTCGCCGGTGGGGATGGGGTTGGCGTCGAGGTCGTCGAGGAACTGCTTGACGCGGTCGACGCCGCCCTGGGTGTCGCGCGGCAGCGGGCACTCGGCCTGCTTGGCGCACCACTCGACGAAGTGCTGGAGCGCCAGCTCGAAGCCCTTGGCCTGGCCGTGCGCGAGCTCGTTGTTGGTGAGCGTCGGGTCGAGCGCGCCGTCGAGCACCATGCGGCCGGTCTTGTCGGGGAAGAGCCCGGCGTACGTCGCGCCCAGCAGCGTGCCGTACGACGCGCCCAGCCAGGTGAGCTTGTCGTCGCCGAGCGCGGCGCGCAGCACGTCGATGTCGCGGGCGGCGTCCTCGGTGCCGATGTGCGGAAGGAGCGCGCCCGAGTTCTTCTCGCACGAGTCGGCGAACTGCTTCGACAGCTTCTCGAGCTCCGCGACCTCGGCGGGGTCGTCGGGCGTGGGGTCGCTCGACATGAAGACGTCGGTCTGCGCGTCGGTCAGGCACTGCACGGCCTCGGACCGCCCGACGCCGCGCGGGTCGAACCCGACGACGTCGTAGACCGCGCGCACCTTCTCGTCGACGACGGCGCGCGCGGCCCGGGCGTAGTCGACGCCGGACCCGCCGGGCCCGCCCGGGTTGAGCACGAGGGAGCCGATGCGCTTGCCCTGGTCGCTGGCCGGCAGCTTGAGCACCGAGATCTTCAGGGTGTCGCCGTCGGGGGCGCTGTAGTCGAGAGGCACCGTGAGGTCGGTGCACAGGAACGACCCGCCGCACTTCTTCCACTGCAGCGTCTGGTCGTAGAAGCGGGCGAGGCCCCCGCCCGTGGGGCTCTCGGACGCCGATGCGCTCCCGCTGGGCGTGGACGTCGGGGTGACCGTGGTGCCCTGGTCCGGCGCGGTGGTGCAGGCGGCGAGGAGGGCGGCGCCGACGAGGGCGGCCGAGCCCTGGAGCACGCGACGGGTCGCACCCCGGTCGAGGCGGGAGGTGCGCGTGGTCACGAGGGAGGCTCCGAGCATCAGGCGGTGGGGCAGGTCCACCCTGCCATCTTCCGTGTGTGGGACGCCCCGCCACCGCGCCGAGTTCCGCCCCTCACCCGTGCCGCCCCTCACCCGCAGTCACCCCCACGCCGCACCTTCCCCGGTAAATGTGGCTTTCACTGCCTTCGGCAGAGATAACGCCACAGCGAAACCTGAGACGGCGGTCACCGCGCGTGAGCGCCGAGGGGTACGCCGTACCCCTCCCGTCAGCGCGAGTCGTAGGCCTTGCGGCTCGCGCAGACCGACGCGCGATCGCAGACGGTCGCGCGCCCGCCCGCCTCGAGGCGTACGACGACGGCGTCGCGCGGCACGTCGTGCGCGACCACCTTGCCGTCACCGTCGGGCGTCTCGACGCGCGAGCCGACGGGCGGCGCGCCGGCACGGAACTCGTCGTAGATGGGGTGCTCGTACTTCAGGCAGCACATGAGGCGGCCGCACGCGCCCGAGATCTTCATCGGGTTCGCCGGCAGGTCCTGGTCGCGGGCCATCCGGACCGTGACCGGCTCGAAGTCGACGAGAAATGTCGAGCAGCACGTGTCGCGCCCGCACGACCCGATGCCGCCCTGCACGCGGGCGTCGTCGCGGGCCGAGAGCTGGGTCAGCACGACCTTCGCGTCGATCGTCTGCGCCAGGTCGCGCACGAGCTGGCGGAAGTCCACGCGCGTGGGCGCGGTGAAGTAGACGGTGGCGGTGGCGCGTCCTGACTCGTGACCGACGTCGGCCCAGTCGACGCCGCTGATCTTCATCGGCAGCTTCGACGAGCGGATCAGCTTCTGCGCGGCCACCTGGATCTCCGCGCGCTTCTTCTTGTTGGCCTCGTCGCGCCGCTCCTCGTCCGCCGTGGCCACGCCGGCACAGACGGGCAGCCCGCCGACGTCGTCCGCGACCCACTCCGGGCCCCACACGACCTCGGCGACCTCGGGCGAGGTGGACGTCGGGAACAGCACCTTGTCGCCGACCTTCGCCCGCACGTCGCCGGCGTCGAGGTAGTAGAGGCGGCCAGCGCGGGTGAACGTCACCGCCATCATCATCGGCATGCGCGGATCCCTTGGGCCTCAACCGATCCGGGCGAGGATCGCGTCGACGAGGGAGTCCGGGTCCTGGTCCGGGATCCAGTGCCCGATGCCGGCGAGCACGCGGAACTCGTAGTCGTTGCGGCACCACTCGCCGCAGCCGCGCGCAGCCTGCGCGCCGATCGCGATGTCGTCGTTGCCCCATACGAACGTGGTCGGCACGTCGACCGGCCCGATGTCCTTGAACTGGTCGCCGCCCATCGCGGCGTACCAGCGCAGCGACGCCTCGAGCGCGTCGTCGTCGCTGAAGTGCTCGACGTACCGCTCGACGTCGACCGCGTGGACGGCATCGCCGTACACCTCGCGCAGCGCCTTGGCGTTGTCGCGCAGCAGCACCTGCGCGGCCTTGCCGGGGGCGCTGCGGAAGAAGGCCATGTACGCCGACTTCTTCCACTGCACGGGGTCGGACTTCAGGGCCTTGTTGAACGCCTGGGGGTGCGGCACCGACACCGCGGTCAGCGTGCGGACTAGCTCCGGCCGCTGCGCGGCGAGCGCCCACGCGACGACCGCGCCCCAGTCGTGGCCGACCACGTGCGCGCTGTCCCACCCGAGCGCCTCGATGATGCCGACGGCGTCGTGGACGAGGTGCGGGAGCTCGTACGCCGACACGTCGGCCGGGCGCGTCTGCGGCGAGTAGCCGCGCTGGTCGACGGCCACGGCCTTGCAGCCGGACGACGCGAGCGGCGGGATCACCTGCCGCCAGGACAGGCTCGTCTGCGGCCAGCCGTGCAGCAGCAGGACGGGCTGCCCGTCGTCCGCGCCGGCCATCACGGCGTCGAGCACGACGGCGCCCAGGACCGGGTCGTCCAGGTGCAGCTCCGCGCTCTCCACCACCATGACCCGAGCCTACGGGTTTGCGATGAAGGCGGGCCCCCGCTGGGCGACGATGGCCGAAGGCCTCGCCCAGTAGGGACTTCATCCCGTAGACCCGAACAGTCCTTCCCATCACGGCGGCGCCGCCCAACGGGCGGTCCGGCGACGTGGGCCCCTGCATCGCACACCAACCGGGTCGGGGACCGGGCATGGCTCGGCAGCCCGGGCGGGCTTACCGTGGGGGCGTGGGAAAGGACGTCGCCAAGCTGGCCGAGCGCGTGACCGCGCTCGTGGAGCAGGGGCTCGACGTCGCCGAGGCCTACGCCCTCGCCCAGGGGTCGGGCACCAAGGCCACCCGCGAGCACGCCAAGGCGATGGAGGCCCACACCAAGGCCGTGGCCAAGCACCAGCGCCGCCTGGCCGAGGCCCGGTCCAGCACGGTGACCAGCACGGCCGTTGCGGCAGCCGCCGGCACGCTCGGCATCATCGACGCCGCGACCGTCTCCACCGTCAACGCCGCCGGGGTCATCCCGGGCGCGCCGTGGATGTGGCTGATCGGGTCCGCGGTCTTCGCCGTACGGGCCGTCCGCGCCCGTCATCGCAGCCGCACCCTCGCCCCGCCCGAGCCGCCGTCGCTCACGGCGATCACGCGCCCGAACGACCTGCGCCGCGACGCGATCGGCTACACGGAGGCCCAGGGGCTGGCCGCCGTACGCCGCCAGCTCGTCACGATGGTGCCGGCGGTCGCGTCGCTGCATCCGGACGCGGGCAAGGAGCTGAAGGCCGCCGACGACGAGGCCGCCCCCGCCTTCACCGCGCAGGTCGCGCGGCTCGCGGTGCTCGACCAGGTACGCCGCGAGCTCCCGGGGTCCAGCGCCTCGGTCGCCGCGACCGACGCCGCCGAGCAGGTCCGCGCGCGGCTCGCCCAGGGCGTCGCTGTGTACGACCGGCTGCTGGCCGCGGCGTCCACCATGCTCGCCTCGCCGGACCTCGGCCGCAGCGGCGACGACGTGCTGGGCCCGGCCGCCGACGCCCTCACGGCGTACGCCGAGGGCCTGCGCACCGCGTCCTCGTAGCCCCGCGCCGTACGCGAGTAACTGCCCAAATGCTCGCTGTGGGGCTACCCATAGCGTGCATTTGGGCAGTAACTCGGATCTAGAAGTCGCCGGCTGTGTGGCGGTAGCGGCGCAGGACGGACACGAGGGTGGTGACCTGGGAGGCCGGGAGGCCGGGGTCGGCGAAGACCTGCTCGTTCAGGGCCGCGGTGGCCTTCTCCGCGAGGGCCGTGCCTTGCGGCGTGATCTCCACCAGCGTGGAGCGGCGGTCGTCGGGGTGCGGCGTGCGTACGACGAGACCTGCGGCCTCGAGCCGGTCGACGGCGTTGGTCACGCTCGTCTGATGCACCTGCAGCCGCGATCCGAGCACGCGCATCGGCAACGCCTGCCGGCGCGAGAGGTGCAGCAGCATGAGCGTCTCGTACCGCGCGAACGAGATGCCGAGCGGCCGCAGCACGGCCTCGACCCGCGACAGGGCGATCTGGTGCGCCCGCATGAGCGAGGTGATCGCGGCCATGCCGTCGGCGGCGTCCTCCCAGCCGTGCGCCACCCACTGGCGGTGCGCCTCGGCGATGGGGTCGCGGTCGCTCATGCCCGCATCGTAGCCCGCAGCCCATTGCCTTCAAATAGTCGGACGTCCTACTATTTTCGTCACCCGGCGATCCCGGGGCGACGACAGAAGGAGGACGAGCCGTGGACCCGGCCAGCCTGCACGTGCCGACCCATCCCGTCCGCTTCGTGACGGCGGCGAGCCTGTTCGACGGGCACGACGCCGCCATCAACATCATGCGGCGGCTGCTGCAGGCGCAGGGCGCGGAGGTCGTGCACCTCGGTCACGACCGCAGCGTCGAGGACGTCGTCACCGCGGCGCTGCAGGAGGACGTGCAGGGCGTCGCGGTCTCGTCGTACCAGGGCGGCCACGTCGAGTACTTCACGTACCTCGTGGAGCGCCTGCGCGAGCGCGGCGCCGGCCACGTGCAGGTCTTCGGCGGGGGCGGCGGCGTGATCGTGGCCGACGAGATCGCCCAGCTCGCGGAGGTCGGCGTACGGATCTTCTCCCCGGAGGACGGCCAGCGGCTCGGCCTGCCCGGCATGATCAACGAGCTGATCCGCGCGTGCGACGTCGACCTCGCGGCCGGCGACGTCGACCTCGCCGCGCTGCGCAGCGGCGACACCACCGCCCTCGCCCGCGCGATCACGATCCTGGAAGCGGGCCGCCGACCCGACCTCGCCGAACAGCTCCGCGCCGATGCGACGAACCACCACGCACCCGTGCTGGGCATCACCGGAACGGGCGGCTCGGGCAAGAGCTCGCTCACCGACGAGCTAGTACGCCGGCTCCGCCGCGACAGCCAGGACAAGGTCCGGGTCGCCGTCCTCGCCGTCGACCCGACCCGCCGCCGCGGCGGCGGCGCGCTGCTCGGCGACCGCATCCGGATGAACTCCATCGACCCCGACGTCGTGTTCTTCCGCTCGTTCGCCACCCGTGATGCGAACGGCGTCGTGCCGCCGAGCCTCGACGACGCCATCGCCGCGTGCCGGGCGGCGGGTTACGACCTCGTGATCGTCGAGACGCCCGGCATCGGCCAGGGCGACGTCGCCATCTCGGCGCACGCCGACGTGAGCCTCTACGTCATGACGCCGGAGTACGGCGCGGCCAGCCAGCTCGAGAAGATCGACATGCTCGACTTCGCCGACGTCGTGGCGGTCAACAAGTTCGAGCGCCGCGGCGCCGAGGACGCGCGGCGGGACGTCGCGAAGCAGATGATGCGCAACCGCGAGGCGTTCGGCACGCCGTGGGAGCAGATGCCGGTCTTCGGCACGAGCGCCGCACGCTTCGACGACGACGGCGTGACCGCGCTCTACCAGGAGCTGAAGAACCTGCTGACCGCCAAGGGATTGCGCGCGTTCGACGGCACGCTCGCGCCCGTCTCCACCCGCGTCCCGACGAACCTGTCGCGGGTCCTGCCCCGCGGGCGCGAGCAGTACCTCGCCGAGATCGCGCGGACCGTGCGCGACCACCACGCCGAGACCGAGCGGCTCGCGTCGCTCGCCCGGCAGGTGCAGCAGGTGTCTGCCACCCGCGACCTGCTGCAGGCGGCCGGCGAGAGCACGGACGCCGTGAGCCGCGTGCTCGACGACCTGCAGGAGCGGATGCCCGACGACGTGCGGGCCCTGCTCGACGGCTGGCCCGCGGTGAAGGCGTCGTACACCGGCGACCAGCAGGTGTACGTCGTGCGCGGCCGCGAGATCACGACTCCGCTGACCCGCGAGACGCTGTCGGGCAGCAGCATCCCCCGCGTCGCGCTGCCCCCGGACGACGACCACGGCTCGCTGCTGCGCTTCCTGCGCACCGAGAACCTGCCCGGCTACTACCCGTTCACAGCCGGCGTGTTCCCGTTCAAGCGCGAGGGCGAGGCGCCTGCGCGCATGTTCGCCGGCGAGGGCGACCCGGCGCGCACCAACCGGCGCTTCCACCTGCTGTCGCAGGGCCAGCCGGCCACGCGCCTGTCGACCGCGTTCGACTCCGTCACGCTCTACGGCCGCGACCCCGCGCCGCAGCCCGACGTCTACGGCAAGGTCGGCACGTCAGGCGTCAGCGTCGCGACGCTCGACGACATGAAGGACCTGTACGCCGGGTTCGACCTCTGCTCCCCCACCACGTCGGTGTCGATGACGATCAACGGCCCGGCGCCCACGATCCTCGCGATGTACGTCAACACCGCGATCGACCAGCAGCTCGACCGCTTCCGCGCGGACGAGGGCCGCGAGCCCGACGCCGCCGAGCGCGAGGAGATCGCGGCGCGCACGGTGTCGACCATCCGCGGCACGGTGCAGGCCGACATCCTCAAGGAGGACCAGGGCCAGAACACCTGCATCTTCTCGACCGAGTTCTCGTTGCGCGCGATGGCCGACATCCAGCAGTGGTTCATCGACCACGACGTACGCAACTTCTACTCGGTCAGCATCTCCGGCTACCACATCGCCGAGGCCGGGGCGAACCCCATCAGCCAGCTGGCGTTCACGCTCGCGAACGGCTTCACGTACGTCGAGTCGTACCTTGCGCGCGGCATGGCGATCGACGACTTCGCACCCAACCTGTCGTTCTTCTTCAGCAACGGAATGGACGCGGAGTACACCGTGATCGGCCGCGTCGCCCGGCGCATCTGGGCCGTGGCGATGAAGGAGATGTACGGCGCCGACGAGCGCGCGCAGAAGCTGAAGTACCACGTGCAGACCAGCGGCCGTTCGCTGCACGCGCAGGAGATGGACTTCAACGACATTCGCACGACGCTTCAGGCCCTCTGCGCGCTCTACGACAACGCGAACTCCTTGCACACCAACGCCTACGACGAGGCGGTCACCACGCCGTCGGCAGCGTCGGTACGCCGAGCACTGGCGATCCAGATGATCATCGACAAGGAGTGGGGCCTGTCGATGAACGAGAACCCGCTGCAGGGCTCGTACGTCGTGGAGCAGCTCACCGACCTCGTCGAGGAGGCGGTGCTGCAGGAGTTCGAGCGCATCGCCGACCGCGGCGGCGTGCTCGGCGCGATGGAGACCGGCTACCAGCGCGGCCGCATCCAGGACGAGTCGATGCTCTACGAGCACCGCAAGCACGACGGCTCGCTGCCGATCGTCGGCGTCAACACGTTCCTCGCGCCCGACGGCTCGCACGACTCCGGCCACGCCGGACTCGAGCTCGCACGGGCCACCGAGGAGGAGAAGCAGTCGCAGCTCGCGCGCCTGCGCGCGTTCCAGGAGCGGCACCAGGGCGAGGCGCCTGCCGCGCTCGCCGCGCTGCAGGAGGCGGCGGTGTCCGGCGGCAACCTCTTCGACGCGCTGCTGTCGGCTGTGCGCGTGTGCTCGCTCGGCCAGATCACCCAGGCGCTGTTCGACGTGGGCGGCCAGTTCCGGCGTACCGTCTGACGCCGTCGCACGGCTGCGGCATCCTCTGCGCTGTGGAGATCCCCACCCTCACCGACGGCGTCGTCACGCTGCGCGCGTACCGGCCCGAGGACGCCGAGCCCATGACCCGAGCGCTGCAGGACTGGGACACCGTCAAGTGGCTCGTCACGCCCACCTGGCCCTACCCGCACGAGGAGTCGGTCGAGTGGATCGAGTCCATCGCGCCGACGAAGTGGGCCGACGGCTCTGCCTGCTGGTTCGCCGTCGCCGACGCCGCGACCGACGCCTACCTCGGCGACGCCGGCCTGCGTACGCCGGACCCTGCCGGCCGCGTGTGGGAGATCGGCTACCTCCTCGTGCCGTGGGCGCGCGGGCACGGGTACATGACGCGGGCGGTGCGCCTGCTGGTCGGCTGGGCGTTCGACGCGCTCGACTGCGACCGCATCGACTGGGGAGCGGCAGTGGGCAACGACCCGTCCCGCCGGGTGGCGGAGGCGAACGGGTTCGTCGTCGAGGGCGTCCGCCGCCAGGGCATGCTGCGCCGCAGCGACCAGACGCGGCACGACGAGTGGACCGGCGGTCTGCTGCGCGACGACTGGGCCGCGCGGGGCAACGCGTAGTGCGTGCGGACGCCGCGGCTAGACGAGGGACGGGTCGCGCAGGCTGACGGTGAGCGACTCGAACGCCAGCAGCGGCGCGACGTTGGCCTCGAGCAGGTTGCGGGTGCGCTCGAGCGCGTCGACGCGGCGGAGGGTGTCCTCGGGCGTCGACTCCGCGGCGAGCCGCTCGATCTGCGGGCGCATCTCGTCGTTGACGAGCGGCGACGCCGCGCCCAGCTGCACGACGAGCACGTCGCGGTAGAACGCGATGAGGTCGACGATCGCGCGGTCGAGCTGGTCGCGCACGACCCGGCGCCGACGCCGCTTCTGCCTGTCCTCCAACGCTTTCAGCGCGCCCTTGGCACGGCGCTCGACCGTGCCGATGCCGCGGCCCTCCGAGCCCTCGCCGTACGCCGCGCGCAGCGCCTGCATCTCGTCGGCGTCGAGCGGGTCGCAGATCGAGGCGGCGTCGTCGTTGACGACGGCGACGAGGTCGGCGGCAAGGGCGAGGCACGAGCCGAGGTCGCGCAGCTGGGTGGGGATGCGCAGGACGTCCTGGCGGCGCAGGCGCGCGCTCTCGTCGGTGGCGAGCGCCCGGGCGCGGCCGATGTGGCCCTGCGCGGCCCGGGCGGCGAAGGCGGCCATCGCGGGGTCGACGCCGAGCGCGCGATGCAGCGCATCGGCCACCTCGGCTGTGGTGGGCGTGGCGAGCATCAGGTGGCGGCAGCGCGAGCGGATCGTGGGCAGGACGTCCTCGGTGCTCGGCGCGCAGAGGATCCACACCGTGCCGGGCGTGGGCTCCTCGATGGACTTGAGCAGCGTGTTGGCGCTCTCCGGGTTGAGGCGGTCGGCGTCCTCGAGCACGAACACGTGCCAGGGCGCGCGCGACGGCGAGATGCTGGCCCGGCGTACGAGCTCGCGCGTCTCGTCGACGGCGTACGTGACCGACTCGGGCACGACGTGCTCGACGTCGACGTGCGCGGAATGGCGTACGGCGGTGCACTCTCCGCATGTGCCGCAGCCGCCCTGCGGGCAGACGAGCGCGGCGGCGAACGCGAGCGCGGCGGTGCTGCGGCCCGACCCGGGCGGCCCGGTGATGAGCCACGCGTGCGTCATGGCCTGGGCGCGCTGGCCGGCACGTACGGACGGCGCCTCGGCGGCAGCGGCGCGCAGCAGCGCGACCGCGTGGTCCTGGCCGACGAGCTGGTCGAAGACGTCGCTCATGACGCCCCCTGGTCGGCCTGCGCGAGGAGGGCGTCGACGCGCTGCAGGACGGCGGCGGCGATCTCCGCGCGGTCGCCGTTGGCGGGGATCACGACGTACCGCTGCGGATCGCGCGCGGCGAGGTCGCGGAACGCCTGCACGACCACGCTGTGGAAGCTCTCCGGCTCGTCCTCGAGGCGGTTGGGGTCGGTGACGCGGTCGAGCCCGGCGCCCGCCTCGACGTCGAGGACGACGGTGAGGTCGGGCAGCAGGTGCCGCGTGGCCCAGAGGTTGAGCTCCTCGACGACCTCGAGCCCGAGGCCGCGCGCGACGCCCTGGTAGGCGATCGAGGAGTCGAGGTAGCGGTCGGTGATCACCACGGCGCCGCGCTGCAGGGCCGGGCGCACGAGGCGGGCGACGTGCTCGCCGCGGCTCGCCGCGAACAGCAGCGCCTCGGCGCGGGGGTCGAGCCCGGCGTACTGCGGGGTGAGCACGACGTCGCGGATCGCCTCCGCAGCGGGCGTGCCCCCGGGCTCGCGGGTGAGCACGACCTCGCGGCCCTGGGCGGTGAGCGCGTCGGCGAGCAGGCGGGCCTGGGTCGACTTGCCCGCGCCGTCGCCGCCCTCGAACGCCACGAACACGCCCGGCAGCGCTGCGCTCGTCGGGTCCGTGGTCACCACGGCACCCTATGACCCCCACCTGACGCCCGCCCCGCAAGTCCGCGCGCTGGCTGTGCGATGGCGTTTGCGCTGAAGGGGTCCTTCATCCAGAACCGGGTGTTTGATCTGTGAATACGTCGTTTCCGGGGCCACAGAAGGGGCGTAAACGACGGATTCACAGATCTGGCCTGGCACCCGGCCTTGTCGTGCGGCGGCGGAGGCGGTCGGTCGCGGCTGCGGGGATGGGCGACGTTCCTGTCGGGCCCGAGAGTGCAGCGAGGGCGGCGTGAAAATGGACAGATCACGCCCGTGAAGGGCGCGATCTGTCCTTAGCGGGAGATCTCAGTCGGCGGTGAGGGTGGCGGTGCCGCCACCGGACGTGTCGGGCTCGGGAGCGGCCTTCTTCGCGGTGGTCTTCTTGGCCGCGGTCTTCTTGGCCGCGGTCTTCTTGGCTGCCGTCTTCTTGGCCGTGGTCTTCTTGGCCGGGGCCTTCTTGGCGGCGGTCTTCTTCGCGGCTGCCTTCTTCTTCGGGGCGGGCTCCTTGGCGCGGCGCTCGGCGAGCAGGTCGGCGGCGCGCTCGATGCCGATGGTGGCCGGGTCGTCGGCCCGGCGGAGCGAGGCGTTGGTCTCGCCGTCGGTGACGTACGGCCCGAAGCGCCCCTCCTTGAGGGTCACCTCGCGGTTCGTGGCGGGGTCGATGCCCACGACGATGCCGGGCTTTGCGGCGGCCTGGCCGCGGCGCTGCTTGGGCTGCGCGAGGAGCGCGAGCGCGCCCTCGAGGTCGATCGTGAAGATCGAGGCCTCGTCCGGCAGCGACCGGGAGTCCTTGTCCTTGGTGATGTACGGGCCGTACCGGCCGTTCTGCGCCGTGATGACCACGCCATCGGCCGGGTCCGCGCCGACCACGCGCGGCAGCGACAGCAGGCGCAGCGCGTCCTCGAGCGTGATCGTGTCGAGCGACATGTCGGAGAAGAGCGACCCCGTGCGGGGCTTGGCCGACTTCGGCGCGCCCTCGGCCAGCACCTCGGTCACGTACGGCCCGTAGCGGCCGTTCTTCGCGACGATGGTCAGTCCGGTCTCCGGGTCCACGCCGAGCTCGCGGTCGTTCGACGGCATCGCCATGAGCTCGGCGGCCTTCTCCGCGGTGAGCTCGTCCGGCGCGAGGTCGGCCGGCACGTTGGCGCGCTCGCCGTCGCGCTCGATGTACGGGCCGTAGCGCCCGACGCGCAGCACGATGTCCGAACCCTCGATCGGGAACGACGACAGCTCGCGCGCGTCGATCTCGCCGAGGTCGTTGACCAGAGGGTGCAGGCCGGCGAAGCCGTCGCCGCCGCGGTAGAAGCGGTCGAGCACGGCCACGCGGTCGCTCTCGCCGTTGGCCACGGTGTCGAGGATCTCCTCGAGCCGCGCGGTGAAGTCGTAGTCGACAAGGCGCGTGAAGTGCTCCTCCATGAGCCGCACGACCGCGAAAGCCAGGAACGACGGCACGAGCGCAGACCCGCGCTTCACGACGTACCCGCGGTCGACGATCGTGCCCATGATCGCGGCGTACGTCGACGGGCGGCCGATGCCGCGCTCCTCGAGCGCCTTCACGAGCGACGCCTCGGTGTAGCGCGGCGGGGGGTTCGTGGAGTGGCCCTCGGCGTCGAGGCGCACGACCGAGATCTGGTCGCCCACCGAGACGTTCGGCAGCCGGCGCTCGGCGTCGTCGTCGTCCTTCTCGCGGTCGTCGTCGACCGACTCCTCGTACGCCGCGAGGAACCCGCGGAACGTGATGATCGTGCCGGACGCCGAGAACTCGGCGTCGCGGCCGTCCGCGGCGGCAGCGCCGAGGCGGATGGTCGCCGTGGTGCCGCGGGCATCGGCCATCTGGGAGGCGATCGTGCGCTTCCAGATCAGGTCGTAGAGGGCGAAGTCGTCGCCGCGCAGCTCGCCCGCGACGTCGGCCGGCGTGCGGAACGTGTCGCCGGCGGGACGCACGGCCTCGTGCGCCTCCTGCGCGTTCTTCACCTTGCGGTCGTACCGACGCGGGGTCTCCGACACGTGGTCGGAGCCGTAGAGCTCGGACGCCTGGCGGCGCGCGGCCTGCACGGCCGACTCCGACAGCGTGGTGGAGTCGGTACGCATGTAGGTGATGTAGCCGCGCTCGTACAGGCCCTGCGCCACACGCATCGTGCGCTGGGCCCCCCAGCGCAGCTTGCGCGAGGCCTCCTGCTGCAGCGTGGAGGTCATGAACGGCGCCGCGGGCGAGCGCTTGTACGGCTTGTCCTCGACCGAGCGCACCGTGAACGCCGACTCGCCGAGCGCGGCCGCGAGCGACGTGGCCGACTCCTCGGACAGGTGGACGGCGTCGGCACGGGTCAGCGTGCCGCGGTCGTCGAAGTCCTTGCCGCTCGCGACGCGCTTGCCGTCGACGGCGACGAGCTTCGCGGTGAACGCCTGCGGGTCGAACAGGCCCTCGATGTCCCAGTACGACGCAGAGCGGAACGCGATGCGCTCGCGCTCGCGGTCGACCACGAGGCGCGTGGCGACGGACTGCACGCGGCCGGCGGACAGGCCGGTCATGACCTTCTTCCACAGGACCGGAGAGACCTCGTAGCCGTAGAGGCGGTCGAGGATCCGTCGGGTCTCCTGGGCGTCGACCATGTTGTGGTCGAGGTCGCGGGTCTCCTCCGCAGCGCGGGCGATGGCGTCCTTGGTGATCTCGTGGAACACCATGCGCTTGACCGGAACCTTGGGCGAGAGCACCTCGAGCAGGTGCCACGCGATGGCCTCGCCCTCGCGGTCCTCATCGGTGGCGAGCAGGAGCTCGTCAGCGTCGGCGAGCTTCTTCTTCAGCTCGGCGACCTTGGTCTTCTTGTCGGCGTCCACGACGTACAGCGCCTGGTAGCCGTGGTCGACGTCGACGCCGAGCCGCGACCAGGCCTCGCCCTTGTACTTCGCGGGGATGTCGCTCGCGCGCTTGGGGAGGTCGCGGATGTGCCCCACCGAGGCCTCGACCTCGTAGCCGTCACCCAGGTAGCCCTGGATGGTCTTGGCCTTGGCCGGCGACTCGACGATCACGAGCCGGCGGGCAGCCTTCGCCTTGGGGGGCACGACACTCCTTATCTAGCGGTGCACCGCGGTGGTGGCACGGACGGAGTCTGACGGCACGCTGGGGCGTTCTGTCAAACGCGCCGATCCTGGCGTGGCGCCGGACGGGCCGCCCGACCAGGGTCGTCGTCGCAGGTCAGAGCGTGTTCGAGGGCCCCTCAGGCGGTGACCGGGCTCACCCGCGGGCGGCCATCTGCATCGACTCCGCGAGCAGGTCGTACGCCGTGGCCCACGCCTCGCGCGTCGGCGCGTCCCACGCCGGATCGTGCTCGGCGAGCACGTCGAGGAGCACGGCGCCGACGGCCGTGTACTGCGCGGCGGTCACGCGGTGGGCGGCGTGCAGCCGCCCGAGGGCCGCCGTACGGTCGGCGAACGCGACGAAGTCGGGCATCGCCTTCACGATCGCCTCGATCGACGCCGCGAACTTCACCTCTTGGCCGCTGACGTCGGCCGGGAACATCGCGCGCACCTCGGGGTGCACCGCGAACAGCCGCGCGTAGAACTCGGCCGACACGTCGCCCAGCACGGGGCCCACCCGGCCCGCGCTGGCCGCGACGAGCGCGATCTCCTCGGGGGTCATCGGTCCCTCCCGGGCCTCGGGGCCGGTACGGCGGCCGCCGCATCGACCAGGCCGAGCGCGGACGCGAGCTGCGCGCGCCCCGCGATGCCGAGCTTGGCGTAGACGTTGGCGAGGTGGTTGTCGACGGTCCGCACCGACAGCACGAGGTCGCCAGCCACCTCCTTGCTGCTGCGGCCCCGGGCCACGAGCGAGGCGATCTCGCGCTCGCGCGGCGTCAGCAGGGCGGCCCCGGCCGTCTCGCCGAGCCCTTCGACCCGGATGCCGGGCGACAGGTCGGCCCACGCGCGCGCCTTCGCCTCGGCGGCCGCGGCCGCGCGCGGGTCGCCCTCGGCGCGGAGCGTCAGCGCGGCCTGGGCCGCCTCGGTGGCAGCGGAGTGGATGAAGCCGCAGTCGGCGAATCCCTCGGCCGCGGCGAGCCGGTCCTCCGGCGCGCCCGACAGCAGGGCCTTCGCCCGCAGGGATCGCGCCCGGCCGACCGGCGTCGCGACCTGGTCGATGAAGCCGAGCAGCGCCTCGGCGGCGCCGCGGTCGTCGAACATCACGGCCTCGTCGAGCAGCACGGCCGCCTCGCGCAGCTCGCGGCGCTCGGCGAGCTCGAGGCCCTTCTCGCGCACGAGGTCCGCGGCGCGGCGGGTGTCGCCGCCGGCGTGGGCGAGCCAGGCCGACGCCACGACCGAGGCGGGTGCGAACGCGGGCGCGACCGCGGGCAGTGCCTCGGCGCGCTCGATCCACGACGCCGAGCCCTCGGCGTCGCCGACCAGCGCCCGGCACTCGGCCATGCCCAGCGCCGCGAGGTGCTCGACCTGGGCGAAGCCGCCCCGGCCGGCGGTCGCCGCGAGCTCGCGGAACGCTGCCTCGGCGTCCTCGGCGTACCCGGTGACAAGGTCGATGGTGGCCACGGCCCAGGCGAGCCAGGCGGCCTGGAACGGCACGCCCTGGGCGAGGGCGACGTCGCGGCCCTTGGCCGCCAGCGCGCGCGCCTCCTCGGGCCGGCCGAGCTCGAGGTGGGCGAGCGCGGCCACCATGAGGTCGCCCGCGGGATGCAGCAGGCCGGCGGGCACGTCGTCGCGGATGCCCTCCTCCCACGCCTGCAGCGCGCGCTCGGCGGCGGCCTCGGCGTCGCCGGTCCGCAGGTGCGCCCACGCGTGCGCGCGCGCATGCACCGCGCGCATGACCGGGTCGGACGGCGGCTCCGCCGGCAGAACGGCCAGCGATTCGGCGCTGCGCCCGCCCTGGGTGAGCAGCAGCGCGCGCATCGAGTCGAGCACCGCGACCCGCTCGGCCGCCTCCGCCGCGGGCAGCCCGGCGGCCGCCACCGCCGCGGACGCCTCGCCGAGCTGCGCCAGGGCATCGTCGGGCCGGCCGAGGCCGAAGAACAGCACGATGCCGTGCATGAGGGCGATGCGTACGGCGCCGTCGGAGGACCGGTCCTGCCCCAGCGATGCCGCGGCCTCGGCGAACACGGCGTCGGCCTCGTCGAACCGGCCCAGCTCGTAGAGGGCCTCGCCGAGGAGCGCGCTGGCCGCGGCGTCGGGCTCGAGCAGCAGAGCCGCGCGGGCGAGGCGCTCGACCTGCGCGTAGTCGTGCGACGTGCGCGCGAGCTCGGCTCCGGCGACGAGCAGGCGCGGGTCCGCCGTACCCGTGGCGTCGAGGCGCCAGGCGGCCACGCGCAGCACGTCGTCGCGGCGGCGGGCGCCGTGCGCCTCGGTGCGCGCGACCTGGTCGAGGAGGAGACGCCGGGCCTTCAGGCGGGGCAACGAGCCGCGGAGCACCTGCACGTGCACGGGGTGCGCGAGGGTGACGTGCTGGCGGCGCTGGTCGGCGCTGACGCGGATGACGCCGGCTGCCTCGAGCGACTCCAGCACCTCGAGCCGCGCGTGGGTGGCGAGCTCGTCGATGCCGAGCGGCGCGCAGAGCGCCAGCAGCTCGACGAGGTCGCGCTCCTCGGGCTCGAGGTCGCCGATGCGCTCGGCCACGAGGCCCGCGAGGCCGCCGCTGACGTCGAGCGCGCCGTCGAGCACCCACACGCCGTCGACCTCCGCGAGGCGCCCGGCGAGCACCGCGCCGGTGACGAGCTCGCGGAGGTAGAGCGGGTTGCCGCGCGAGACGTCCCACAGCGCGTGCTGGGCGCTGCCGGACACCGGGCCGCGCAGCACGTGGTGCAGCAGGCTCGCGACCGACGACTGCGGGAGGTCGCCGACCTCCACCCGCAGGACCCCGCCGCGGCGCTGCTCGGCCAGGAGCACGCCCGGGGTGGCCGTGCCGGTGCGCTGGGTGGCCACAACCACGGCCAGGCCGTCGCGCCAGAGGCGGGCGAGGAGGTCGAGGGAGACCACGTCGAGGGCGTCGACGTCGTCGACGTGGACCACCACCCGGGCGCCGTCGCCGAGCTCGCGCACGTGGTCGGCCACCGAGTCGAGCACGGCGGCCGGCTCGAGGCTCGGCGACGTACCCGGGGGCAGGAGCGGCGAGAGGGCCGAGAGCGGTACGACGGCGGCCGCCTCGGACGCGGCCACGTGGGCCACGGGGTAGCCGTCGAGTTCGGCGCCGCGCAGGGACTCCTCCGCGAGCCGCGACTTGCCGGTGCCGGCGTCGCCGACCAGGTGGACGACGCGGACGGCGTCGTCGGCGAGCGCCGCCACGACGCGCTCGAGGTCGGCGGTGCGCCCGACGAGCGGCCACGCGAGGACCGTCGACGTCCCCATCCGCACCCTCCCCGTGCCCGGCAGCGGACGACAGCGTAGGGCGATCGGACGGCGTACGGCGTCACCCAGGAGTAGTGCGCCGCAGATCTGGGTAATGGCTACTCAGGCCCGGGGGGACACATCCGGGGACGCTTCAGGCACGAAGACAGGACGTGCCGCCCGAGGAGGACCAGATGAGCACGCACACCATCCCGCCGGTGACCGCCACGGGCAGCCAGGACGACGCCGAGCGCCGCCAGCGCGTGCTCCGCGCCCTGCGCGAGCGCCGCCGCCGCGCCGTGGTCGGCACCATCGCCCAGCGCTGCAGCGCCCAGATCGTCACCCGCCGCTGGGAGTAGTCCGCGGGCTCGCGCGAGGTGCACGAAACCCACCGGATCCGAGGGGAGTCCGGTGGGTTTCGCGCACTTCGGTGCGGTCAGCGGTGGGCGAGCGTCGTACCGCCGTCCCAGCTCGTGCCCACCTGGCAGTAGTAGCCGCTGATGATCTCCCGCACGGGCAGCGTGGAGGCCACGTCGTCCCACGGGGAGTCGAACAGCTCGAGGCTGGCCTCGGCCTTCCAGGCCTGTCCACGCTCGAACGACGCGCCGCTCATGGTGAGCACCTCGTCGAGCGCCCAGCCCTCCGCGCCGCGCTCGATCGGGCGCACCTGGCGGTGGTGCAGCATCGGCAGCGCGTTGACGAAGCCGTTGGTCTCGCTCGGCTCGGTGAGGGTGATGACGGCCTGGGCGAGGCGGTGGTCGTACGCCGCGACCGTCGCGCCGAACCGGCCGCCCGCCTCGATGCGCGGCGCGCCCTTGCCGTACGGCATCGGGCGGGTCTGGTGGATGCTGGCCAGCTTCTTCGGGTAGCCCTGGTGGATGCCGCGGGCCATCGCGAAGTCGGTGGTCACCCAGATGAGCACGCAGCGGGAGTACGTGACGCCCTCGAAGCGGCAGCGGACGACCGCGAAGGCCTCCTTGTACTGCGAGCGCGCCGGGTCGAGGAGCTCCTCGCCGCCGGTGGAGCACGACTGCCAGTCGGCCCAGATGAACGCGACGGCGCCCGGGTCCTCCTCGGCGAGCTCGACGTCCGCCGGCAGGAGGGCGCGCACCTTCTCGACGTCGGTGCGGTACTCCACGGTGAGCAGGTCGCCGCTGTAGAACCACGGCGGGTTCGGGATCAGGGCGCTGCGGCCGCTCACGGTGAAGGGCGGGGCGAAGCCCTGGAGCTCGGACACTGGTTCTCCTCGGTCGATGGTTCTGTCGATGGTCCCGCCATCCCTGCGGCCCCGGCGTGTGCGATGAAGGGGGCTTTCGTTGCTAAGAGCGCAACAAACTAGGCATTCACGGGGCGCGGGTCAGACGCGGGCGCGGCGGGTGGTGACGATGCGGGACTCGGAGGCGAGCATCGCGAGGACGATCTCGCGGACCTTGAGGGCCGCGACGTCCGCGGCGACGTTGACCTCGGGCCCGGGGCCGTCGACGTCGAGCACCTCCTGGGCGGTCTCCATCGCCGCGGTGACGCGATCGTAGTAGTCGCCGAACATCTCGAGCATGAGGTCGTCGGCGGCGTCGTCGTCGACGGCGAAGTCGCGATCGACCTGCCAGTGCAGCTGCGAGAGGCCCTCGTCGAGCGGGGTCACCAGGTGCGTGAAGCGCAGGCGCGCCGTGGTGCCGTCGGCGGCTGTCACGTCCCAGCGGTCGACCCAGACGGCCGGCGAGAGGAAGTAGCCCTCCTGCAGCGTGGTGAACTCCGCCTCGCCGGCGCCGACGAGGCCGGCCTGCCAGGACGGCAGCGGCGCGGCGGGGAACTCGCGCCGCAGGGTCACGGTGGTTTCGGTGACCACGACGTCCAGGGGCGGCGCCACGGCGATGACGCTCGGGGCGATGTCCGGCGCCACGAACGGCACCTGCGTGACGTCCGCGAAGTTCTCGTGCAGCAGCAGATAGCCCGCGGCGACCACGGTCGACCCGCCCACGCCTGCCCAGGACTCGTCGTCGAGCCAGGGCAGCTCCGGCACGCGGCTGAGCCGCGAGCGGCCGGGCTCGCCGAGCCAGACCCACACGAGGCCGTCGCGCTCCACCACGGGGTACGCCGCCACCTTCGCGCCGAAGGGCACGTTCGGCTGGGACGGCACGGACACGCACTGGCCGTCGTACCCGTACACGAAGCCGCAGAGGCCGCACCGGATGCCGCCGTCGACGACCACGCCGGTCGAGAGCGGGTACGCGCGGTGGGCGCAGCGGTCCTCGAGCGCGACGGGGGTGCCGTCGGTCCCGCGGAACACGACGACGGGCAGGCCGACGGCGCGCAGGCCGAGGGGCTCGTCGTCGAGATCGGCGGACCGGGCGAGGGCGTACCAGCAGTCGGACGGAAGGGCGTGGGAGAACGCGCGGCGCGGTGAGCTCATGGCCGACCCCTCACAGGTCCAGGACGAGTCGGTCGGAGAAGCAGCGCGAGACGCAGACCATCATCGCGTCGTTGGCCGCGCGCTCGGACTCGTTGAGCACGGAGTCGCGGTGGTCGACCTCGCCCTCGAGCACGATCGCCTCGCAGGTGCCGCAGATGCCCTCGTGGCAGGAGCCCAGCACGCTGATCCCGGCGTCCTCGATCACCTGGAACACCGAGCGGTCCGGCGGCACGGTGAGGGTGACGCCGGACGCCGCGAGCTCGAGCTCGAACGACCGCTCGCCGCCCTCCGGAGCCTCGACCTCCTTGGCTGCGAAGCGCTCGAGGTGCAGGGCGGACGCCGGCCACGACGCAGCGCAGACCTCCTCGATCCCGACGAGCAGGCGCTCCGGGCCGCAGGCGTAGATCGCGGTGCCGTCGGCCGGGTCGGCGAGGACGTCGGCCAGCACGAGCGGCCCTGTCTCGTCGCCGGGCAGCAGCGTGACGCGGTCGCCGTACTGCTCGAGCAGGTCGCAGTAGGCCATCCCCGCCCGGGTGCGGCCGCGGTACCAGAGGTGCCAGTCGGCGCCGCTGGCCTCGGCCTCCGCGATCATCGGCAGCATCGGGGTGACGCCGATGCCGCCCGCGATGAAGCGGTAGCGCGGCGCCGAGACCAGGGCGAAGTGGTTGCGCGGTCCGCGCACGAGCACCCGGCTCCCGGCCGTGAGCTTCTCGTGGACGTACGCCGAACCTCCGCGCGACTCGGGCTCGCGCAGCACCGCGACCGTGTACGCCGAGGAGTCGGCCGGGTCGCCGCACAGCGAGTACTGCCGCACGAGGTCGCCGAGCTCGAGGTCGACATGCGCCCCCGGCGTCCACGGCGGCAGCGCGCCCCCGTCGGGGTCGACGAGGCGCAGCGCCACGACGGCCTCGGCCACGCGGTCCACGCGCTCCACCACGAGCTCGCGCTCGTGCTCGCGCACGGTCGTCCTGGTCTCGCTCATCGCTGCTCCGCCTTCGACCCGACGACTACGCCTGCTTGGGGGTGATCCGCACCGGGAACGACTTGATGCCGTTCACGAAGTTGCTGCGCAGGCGCACGATGTCGCCGGTCTGCTGGATCTCCGCGATCCGCGGCAGCAGCGTCTCGAACATGATCCGCATCTCGAAGCGGGCGAGGTTGGCACCCATGCACGTGTGCGGGCCCTTGCCGAACGTCACGTGGTCGTTCGGGTGGCGGTCGAGCTTGAGGGTCCACGGGTCGTCGAACTTGCTCTCGTCGCGGTTGCCCGAGGCGAACCACATGACGACCTTGTCGCCCGCCTTGATCTGCTTGCCGTGCAGCTCGACGTCGCGGGTCGCCGTACGCCGGAAGTGGTAGACGGGCGACGCCCAGCGGATGAGCTCCTCCACGGCGGTCTGGTACTTGTCCGGGTTGTCGAGCAGCCACTGCATCTGGTCGGGGTTGTCGATGAGCGCCTTCATCGAGTGGCTGATCGCCTGGCGGGTGGTCTCGTTGCCGGCGACGACGAGCAGCAGGAAGTAGTTGTCGTAGTGCTCGGGCGACAGCGGCACGCCGTCGTCGGGGATGCGGTTCACGAGCTTGGACACGAGGTCCTCGCCGTCGCCGCCCTTGCGCTCGGCGGCGAGCTTGCGGCCGTACTCGAAGATCTCGAGCGACACCGGCGAGCTGAACGGCAGGTGGCGGTACTTCTGCGCCTCCTCGCTGTTGACGAGGACCGCGGCGTAGTCGGGGTCGGAGAAGCCCACGATCGAGTTGCCCCACTCGATGAGCTGCGGGGTCATCTCCTCGGGTGTGTCGAGGAGGCGGGCGAGGACCGCGATCGGGTAGTCGGCGGCGATGGCGTCGACGAAGTCCATCTCCTGCTGCTGCAGGGCGGTCTCGACCGTCACGGCGGCGAGGCCGCGCAGGAAGTCCTCGTACCGGCGCAGCTGCGCGGCGCTGAAGTCGCGCATGAGCAGCTTGCGCAGCGCCTGGTGGCGCGGCCCGTCGCTCTCGAGGATCGAGCGGCGCAGCTCCTGGTACTCCTCCGGGGGCTCCTCGAGGTTGGTGAACCGCGTGGAGGTGAAGGTCTCGGGGTCCTTGTCGATGGCCTCGATGTCCTCGTACCGCGTGATCGCCCAGAAGCCCGAGCCGCCGTCGTGCTCCTCGGTCCAGTGGACCGGGTCCTCGCGACGGAGGGTCTCGAACATGCCCCACGCCTCGTTGCGCTCGAACGCGCCGAGGTCCGCGAGGTCTACCTGGTCCAGGGGCACAGGGGTGGGCTTCATGGGGGCTCCTCGGCTCGGGTCCGGCGGCGATGGCGGAATCGTTTGGATCCGAACGGGACACTAGGGGGGCCCCGTCGGGCCGTCAAGGGTTTCCGCCCCGCTCCGTCCAGGCGGCCCGGCCGAGGCGGGCGCGGTAGGGCATGAGCTCGCGCATCATCCCGAGGCCGACGACGCCGACCAGGTCGTCGCCGCGGTGGTAGCCGACGATGCACTCGCCGGCGAGGTCGCCCTCGAGCAGGCGGACGCCGTCGGGGTCCGAGAGGCCCGGGGCGCCGAACGACTGCATCCGGATGTCGAACTGGTCCGACCAGAACGACGGCATCGGGTCGAACGGCGAGGCGAGGACGTCGGCGTACCCCTCCCCCGAGAGGTACGCCGCGAGCACGGCGCCGGCGCGCCGGCCGGTGTCGGTGGGCAGGCTCCAGTGCTCGATCCGCAGCGGCTCGTCGGCGAACCGCAGGTGCGGGAACCGCGCGATGTCGCCGACCACGGCCACGCCGTCGACCGGCACGCCTCGGCGAAGCGGGCGGAGCGCGGCGTCGGCGAGCACGCCGTCGGCGAGGTCGAAGCCCTGGCCGTCGAGCAGGTCGACGTTGCAGCGCGAGCCGACCGCCTCGAGCACGACGTCGGCGTCGAGCTCCGTGCCATCCGACAGCACCACGCCCGTGACGTGCTCGTCCCCACGGATGGCCGCGACGCCCACGCCGAGGTGGAAGGCGACGCCGTGCTCCTCGTGCCGCCGCTGCATCTCGGCCGCGAGCGCCGGGCCGAGCGGACGGAGCATCGGCAGCGGGTCGATCGCCGCGCACGTGACCTGCGCGCCGAGCCCGGTGGCGGTCGCCGCGACCTCGCACCCGATGAAGCCGGCGCCGAGCACGACCAGTCGGGACCCCGGCCGCAGCGCTGCGCGCAGGGCGGCCGCGTCGTCGAGGGTCCGGACCACGTGCCGGCCGGCCGCCGCGGTCGGGGGCGGGCCGGGCACGGACAGGCGCCGGGCGCTCACGCCCGTCGCGAGCACGAGGGCGTCCCAGCCGAGCGCCTCGGCGCCGATCGACACCGTGCGGGCGTCGACGTCGATCGCGGTCACGGCGCTGCCGAGCCGCCAGACCACGTCGTCGACGCTCGCCCGCCGGCGGAACTCGAGCCGCTCGTGCGCGACCTCGTCGGCGAGCGCCTCCTTCGACAGCGGAGGCCGGTTGTACGGCAGGTGCGGCTCGTCGCCGACCACGACGATCTCGTCGGCGTACCCCGCCGCGCGCAGGCCCTCGGCCGCGCGCAGCCCGCCGAGGCCCGCGCCCACCACCACGACCCGCGTCATGCCCCGAACCTAGCCACGCCGTCTCGATCTGGATGCCTGGGAGTCCCCTGGAGGGGACTCCCAGGCATCCAGATCGACTCTCAGAATCCGGGGAAGACCGCGCGCAGGTCGACGAGGCCGCGGGAGCCGGACTCGGTCACGCCGACGGGCGTGTGGTCGGGGTCGAGGCGGCCGGCGATCAGGCGCAGCAGCGACTCGGCGGGGAGCGCGACCTCGCCGTCGTACGCCGCACCCTCCTCCGCCGGCCCGAACGTCACCGGGTCGCCGGCGACGACAGCCCACGAGCCGAGGCCGTCGGTGGTCACGAGCTCCACCGAGAACGCGGGGTCGGCCGGCTTGCCGCCGCGGCCCGCCATCATGCCGACGCCGGGAAGCAGCAGCTCGACGGCGTCCTGCGCGACGACGGCCGCGGGATCGAGGAACTCCGCGACGTCCCAGGTGTGCAGCGCGTGCTCCGACAGGCGCATGCGCACGTAGCCCGCGAGGTCGACCGAGAAGGGGCCGAAGGAGAAGCTCGCCGCAGCCGCCTGCTCCGGCGTGACCCCCTCGAGCCGTGCGATGAGCTCGGTGTTGGCGGCGAGCGAGTCGTCGCGCATCGCGACGGGCTCCTTGGCGTCCCAGACCGCCCAGACCTCCCGGAAGCGGTCGATGCCGGGGGACTCCTCGCCGGCGAGGGTCGCGTCGAGGATGAGGGTGAAGATCTCCGCGCCGCTGCCGAGGTGCGACAGCACCTGCGCGACGGACCACTCCGTGTCGTACGACTGCGAGGTCAGCTGATCCTCGGTGAGGCCCGAGGCGAGGCCGACGAGGCGCTCGTGCGAGGCGCGCGCGGCGCGGATCCAGTCGACGTACGTGGGCTCGGTCATCGCAGGTGCCTTCCGGGAGTCGAGGTCGTTGAACCGTCAACTCCCGCCTCCGCGGTCCTGTTCCCCGGAGTACCGGTACCTACGTCCGCTACCGCACCGCCCAGCCACGCCCGCACCCTGGCGGCGAGGACGCGCCGGTCCTCCGGTCGGAGGGACGTCGGAGGGCGGGTCCCTCGGGTCGACCGATCTGGATGTCTGGGAGTCCCCTCCAGGGGACTCCCAGACATCCAGTTCGAGCACTTAGAACGGGACCGCAGTCGCGAGCAGCCCCTCGGCCGGCAGCCGGCCGGCGGCGGCCCGGGCGAACTCGATCGCGTCGATCTCGATCCGCTCGCCTCCGGCGCCCCGCACCCTGCGCAGACCCGCCGGGCCGGTGAGGACGAGCTCGAACGGCTGGTCGTGCAGCGTGGCCCACTCCGCCACGAGGTCGGCGACCAGCACGCCGTCGTGGTCGGCCGTGACCTCGAGGTCGCGCCCGGTCGCCCGGGCGATGTCGATCCGATGCATCCAGGCGTCGCGGGTGTAGATGCAGTCCATGAGGTAGCCGATCGGCTTGGTCCCCACCGGCGGCCCGATCGGTACGACGACCCGGCGCACCGCGTCGGGCAGGCGCCGGCGGGCGGCGACGCCGCGGCGCCCGGCGTCGCGCAGGTCGTGGACGAGCTGGTCCGGCGTACGGCCGGCGCGCTCGGCGATCTGGAGCTCGTTGATGGAGTCCACGAGCACCTCGCGGCGGTAACGACGCCGGCCCACCGCGGCCTGCCGCACGCCCTCGCGCACGCGGGCGTTGCCCTCGGCGGCGCCGACGAGATGGGCGACCGTCGCCCGGACGTCCCAGCCGACGCAGTCGGTCGGCGCAGCCCAGTCGTCGGGTCCGAGGTCGCGCAGCAGGGCGTCGAGGCGCGCGTACTCGGTGGTGGCGAGGGCCATCCAGGTGTCGTGGTCCACGGGCGCCAGCCTGCTCCCGGTCGTGCCGCTCATGCCGCCTCCTCGCGCGTTTCCTAACGGCGTTAGGATGCGGCGGGTCGCTTCCTCACGTCAAGAGGTTTGCCTAGGATCGTTAGGAAACCTCCAGGAGGACGGCGATGCCCGCGATCGACCGCAAGGCCCAGCGCCATGCCACGACCCGCCGCGAGGTGCTCGACGTGGCCTGGCGGCTCTCGGCCGAGCGCGGCCTCACGGGATGGTCGCTGACCGACCTCGCGAGCGGCGTGGGGATGCGCGCGCCCTCGCTCTACGTCTACTTCTCGAGCAAGAGCGCCGTGTACGACGCGCTCTTCGCCGACGGCTACCGGCAGATGGAGGCGGCGGCCGACCTGGTGGACGGCTCCGGCACGCCGCTGGACCTGCTGCGCCGCGTCGCGCACTTCTTCGTCGGGTTCTGCGCAGAGGACCCGGCGCGCTACCAGCTGCTGTTCCTGCGGACCATCCCCGGCTTCGAGCCGTCGCCCACGTCGTACGCCGGTGCGCAGGCGATCCTCGACCGCTCGCGCGACGTGCTCGTGGCCGCCGGCGCCGTGCGCCGCAAGGACCTCGACCTCTGGACCGCGCTGCTCACGGGCCTGGCCTCGCAGCAGATCAGCAACGACCCGGGCGGGCAGCGGTGGACCCGGCTCGTCGACGACGCGGTGGACATGTTCGTGGCCACCCGGATAGCGGATCCCGTGCGCCGCAAGGGCTGACAGCCGTCACGGTTGGATCGCGATCCTCCCCGCGCCGACTCCGCGCCCCTAGCGTGGTGCCGTGACGCAATCGACGGTGGACGTCGAGCGGGGCCTCGGCGCCCCCACCCTCGCACTCGTCGTCATCGCCTCAGCCGCCACGGCCGCGCTGCTCGTCGTGCCCGTCCTCCTGCTGCTCCTCTTCGCCGAGTCGTTCGCCTCCGGGTCCACCTGCTCGGTGGGGTTCCAGCCGTTCTGCACCCCGGGGTACGGGCTCCCGCAGCTGTACGCGGTCCTCGTCGCCGCCTCGGCCTCGGCCGCCGCGCTCCTTGCCGGGATCGTCGCCGCGGTCCGCGGCAGCGCCCGGACGGCCCGGGCGCTCGTGCTCGTCGCGGTCGCGCTCGCCCTGGTGGCCATCGCCCTGGTCGGCGCGCGGACCTGGGCGGGCGGGTGGCTGCCGGCCGGCTGGTTCATCGCCTGAGACGGCGCGAGCCGCCCGTCCCGGATCCGGGCGGGCGGCTCGTGGCGTGCCGGGGGGCGGCTAGACGGACCAGCGTCCGACGCCTCCGTCGGCCCACCGGGGGGCGAAGCCGTCGCAGGCCGAGCACGGGATCCGGCGGGCGGGGTCCTGGCGCACGGCCCGGACGACGGCGACCGCGGCGTACGCGATCGCGAGCAGCAGGAGCAGGATCAGTGCGGTAGTCATGGCAGTTATCCTGCGCGCACGTACATCCTGCCCGAAAGTGGCAGGATAGACAGGCTACGTAGACATCCTGCCAGCGATCGGGCATGCTCCTCCCATGCCTGGTCCTGCCCGTGACGTCGTCGCCCTGCTCGTCGGCGACACGTACGCCCCGTTCGAGCTCGGCGTGGTCTACGAGGTGTTCGGCGTCGATCGCACCGGCGACGGCGTCCCGGCGTTCGACTTCGCCGTGGCCTCGGTGCACGAGCGCGTGCACGCGTCGTACGGCGGCATGGACCTCGTGCCCGAGCACGGCCTCGACCGCCTCGCGACGGCCGACATCATCGCCATCCCCGCGCTCGGCCTCGACAGGGTGCCCGAGGTCGAGCTCGAGCTGCCGTCCGCGGTCGCCGAGGCGCTGCAGGCCGCCGTGGCCCGGGGCGCGCGGATCCTGACGGTCTGCTCCGGCTCGTACGTCGCTGCAGCCGCCGGGCTGCTCGAGGGCCGCCGGGCCACCACGCACTGGATGTACGTCGAGGACTTCGCGCGGCGCTACCCCACGATCGACGTGCAGCCCGACGTGCTCTACGTCGAGGACGGCCCGATCCTCACGAGCGCCGGAACCGCGGCCGGCATCGACCTGTGCCTGCACGTCGTACGCCAGGACTACGGGTCGCGCGTGGCCAACGCCATCGCGCGCCGCATGGTCGTGCCGCCGCACCGCGACGGCGGCCAGGCGCAGTACGTCGCGCTGCCCATCCCCGTCTGCGCCGACGACGGCCTCGGACCGACGCTCGACTGGATGCTGTCGCACCTGCACGAGGAGATCGGCGTCGACGACATGGCCGCGCACGCGCTCATGAGCCCGCGGACCTTCGCCCGCAGGTTCCGCGAGGAGACCGGCACGACGCCGTACTCCTGGCTCATCACCCGCCGCGTCGAGGCCGCGAGCCGCCTGCTCGAGGACACCACGATGGGCGTGGACGAGATCGCGACCGCGGTCGGCTTCGGGTCGGGCACCGTGCTGCGCCACCACTTCGGCCGGATCCGCGGCACGTCGCCCCTGGCCTACCGCCGCACCTTCTGCGGCCTCACCGACGACAGCACCGACGACGCCCAGTCCGCCTGACCCGATCTGGATGCGGAATCTCGCTCTATACAGCGACTTTCGGCATCCAGAGCGGGTCAGTGGCGGGACCGGGCGCGGCCCTCGCGCGTCAGTTTCGCCCAGCGCTTGCGCTCCTCGGCCGCGAGCCGCGCGTCCTGCTTGCGCGCGAGGTGGGCGAGCTCGCGCTGCAGCTTGCGCCACGACTCGAGCCGCGCCTCGTCGAGCTCGCCCGACTCGACCGCGGCCAGCACCGCGCAGCCCGGCTCCGTGTGATGGCTGCAGTCGCTGAACCGGCACGCCGCGGCGATCGCGTCGACGTCGACGAACGTCGCGTCGAGCGCCTCCTCGTCGGCCCACACCACGAGCTCGCGCATCCCGGGGGTGTCGAGCACGAGCCCGCCGCCGGGCACCGGCACGAGGTGCCGCGCGGTGGTGGTGTGCACGCCGCGGTTGTCCGAACGAACCGCGGTGGTCGCGAGCACCTCGTGCCCGACGAGCGCGTTGACGAGCGTCGACTTGCCCGCACCCGACGGCCCGATCGCCGCACCGGTGATGCCGGGCGCGAGCAGATCGCGGACCGCGTCGAGGCCGTCGCCGACGTACGACGACACCGCGAGCACCTCCACGCCGATCGCGATGGACCGCACCTCGTCGAGGGTCTCGGCGACGTCGTCGAGCAGCAGGTCGGACTTCGTGACCACGACGTACGGCGTGGCCCCCGACTCCCACACCACGGTGAGCTCGCGCTCGAGCCGCCGGGCGTTGAGCGAATGCGCCGGGGCGCACACGAGCACGAGGTCGACGTTGGCGGCGAGCACCTGCTCGACCGTGCGCTGCCCGGCCTGCTTGCGCACGAGCGCCGTACGCCGGGGCAGCACCGACTCGATCACGTCGTCGCCGAGCAGCACCCAGTCGCCGGCCACGGGCAGCGAGCCGGGCTCGGCGCGCAGCCGGCCGCGTACGCCGGCGCTGTGCTCGGCCACGCCGTCGTGCACGCGCCACACGTCGCGGCCCTGCAGGGTCACGCGCGCTGGCCGGGCGTGCGGCGGTGCGACGTCGGGGAGGAAGGACGGGTCCCAGCCGAGGTCGGCGAGGGACGGCGAAGCAGTGGACACCAGGTCTCCATCGAGGTCGGCCCCTCACGCCCTCGAGTAACTCGAGTTACGGCGCGAAGAGGGGCTCAGTTCGGTCCCCAACTCGAGTTACTCGAGCAAGGGAGCGGGACGACCGGGGTCTGGCGGGACGTGCGGGCGAGCAGGGGAAGCGGCTCAGCCGCAGGCGGTCCCGGGGACGCCGGCGAGGGATCGGGCAGCCATGACGTCCTCCTGAAGGTCCGCGGCGCCAGGACGGCGCGCTCGTACGGCCACGGTACGGCGGCCCCTGCACCCGCGTCGCCGGGATTTCGCACCGTCCGGGTGGCGTGACACGGACAATCCGCATGCCCGTGCCCGAACCGGCAGGAGTAGACATGAGGCCGTGAGCACCGACGCGGTCATCGACATCCACGGGCTGGTCAAGAGCTTCGGCACGACGCGCGCACTCGACGGGCTCGACCTCGTCGTACGCCGGGGCGAGACGCACGGCTTCCTCGGCCCCAACGGGGCCGGCAAGACCACCACGCTGCGGATCCTGCTCGGCATGCTGCGCGCCGACGGCGGGACGGCGACGCTGCTGGGCGGCGACCCCTGGCACGACGGCGTCGCACTGCACGCGCGCCTGGCGTACGTGCCCGGCGACGTCGCGCTGTGGCCGAGCCTCACCGGCGGCGAGACCATCGACATCCTCGGCCGGATGCGCGGCGGCCTCGATCCCGCGCGCCGCGCGCACCTGGTCGAGGCGTTCGCGCTCGACCCGTCGATGAAGGTGTCGGCGTACTCCAAGGGCAACAAGCAGAAGGTCGCGCTCGTCGCGGCGCTCGCGGCCGACGTCGAGCTGTACGTGTTCGACGAGCCGACCGACGGGCTCGACCCCTTGATGTCGGAGGTGTTCCGCACCGAGGTGGCCGCGCTCCGCGCCGACGGCCGCACCGTGCTGCTGTCGAGCCACGTGCTCGCCGAGGTGGACGCCGTATGCGACCGCATCTCGATCGTGCGGGCCGGCCGCATCGTCGAGTCGGGCTCGCTCGCGGATCTCCGTCACCTGCAACGGATGTCGGTCGTCGCGATGACGAGCCACGAGCTGCACGGGCTCGAGGACGTCGCTGGCCTGCATGACGTGACGTACGAGGACCGCACGCTCCGCTGCTCGGTCGAGCCGCACGGGCTCGCGGACCTGCTCACGCACCTGACCGCAGCGGGGATCGTGAGCCTGGAGAGCCGGCCGCCCACGCTCGAGGAGATGTTCCTGCGCTTCTACGAGCGGGGCGGCGACGCGCGATGACCGCCACCGCGTCGCCCGCGACGCACTCCGACATCGTGCTGTCGCGTGCACCGGCGTCGTCGTTCGCCGGCACCGGCCGGCTGCTGCGGCTCGCCCTGCGGCGCGACCGGATCCGGATCCCCGCGTGGGCGGCCGGCAGCGCGTTGCTGCTGATGTCGGTCGCGACGTCCTGGGACCGGCTCTACCCCACGGAGGCCGACCGGCTTGGGCTGGCTCAGTCGCTCGCCGCCGACCCCACGCTGCGCGCGATCCTCGGCCCCCTGTTCGACCCGCTGTCGACCGGCGGCCTCACCGCGTGGCGCGCGGGCGCCGGTGCCACGCTGACCCTCGCACTGGTCGCGTCGTTCCTCGTCGTACGCCATTCGCGCGCCGACGAGGCGGAGGGCCGCACCGAGCTCGTCGCGGCCGGCGGGATCGGTCGCGCGGCTCCGCTCGCGGCCGCATTCCTCTCCGCCGCAACGCTTCTCGCGCTCTTCGCCGTGCTCGCCTCGCTGCTGATGACGGCCCTCGGCCTTGGCGTCGGCGGATCCGTGGCGCTCGGCTCCACCATCGCCTCGGCGGCCCTGGTCTTCGCCGGAGTGGCAGCGCTGACCGCGCAGATGGCGCGCACCTCGCGCGGCGCGAACGGGCTCGCCGGTCTCGTGGTCGGCGTCGCGTTCATCGTCACCGCGTTCGGCAACAGCCAGGACGGCGGCAGCCCGCTGCAGTGGGCGACGCCGTTCGGGTGGGTCCAGCAGACCCGCGCGTACGCCGACGAGCGCTGGTGGCTCATCGGCCTTTCGCTGCTCGTCGCCGCGGCGGTGGCGCTCGCGGCTCTGCACGTGGCCGCGCGCCGCGACCTCGGCGCGGGGCTCATCGCCCAGCGCCGCGGCCGGACGTCGGCCGCCGCCTGGATCACCGGACCGGTCTCCCTGGCCTGGCGACTCGACCGCACCTTCCTGGTGGTGTGGAGCATCAGCCTCGCGGCCGTGGGCGCGCTCGAGGGGTCGATGCTCACCACGTCGGTGCAGCTGGTCGAGGGCAACCCCTCGATGCTGCAGATCCTCGAACGCCTCGCCGGAGGACCGGCCGACCTGCACGACCTGTTCCTCGTCACGATGACAGGCCTGTTCGGCCTCACCGCGGCCGGCTACGGCATCTCCACCGCGCTGCGCCTGCGCGCCGAGGAGGAGGACGGCCGGGCCGAACTCGCGCTCTCGACAGCCCGGTCGCGGACGGCGTGGCTGCTCGGCCACGGCAGCACCGCGCTGGTGGGTGCAACGCTGCTGCTCATCGTCGGCGGCCTCACCCTGGGGGCGGTGTTCGGGGCGTCCGACGGCGACGTGCTCGGCCAGGCGTGGCGCGCGATGCTCTCCTCGCTGCTCATGGCGCCGGCCGTGTGGCTGGTGGTGGCCGTGCCGCTGGCGCTCGTCGGCGTACTCCCGCGGTGGGCGACGACGTTGGGTTGGCTCGTGCTGGTGTGGTGCGTGCTCACCGGCTACTTCGGCCAGGTTCTCGGGCTCCCGGACTGGCTCGCGCAGAGCTCGCCGTTCGGCCACGTGCCGCTCTGGCCCGCGCAGCCGATGCGCTGGACCCCGATCGTGGTCCTGACCCTGCTCTCCGCCGCCGTCCTCGCCGCGGCCATCACCGGCATCCGCCGCCGCGACCTCCCCCGCTAGAGGTCTCGCCGTACGCGAGTTACTGCCCAAATGCTCGTTGAAGAGTGCCGCCCAACGAGCATTTGGGCAGTAACTCGAGGCCCTGACCTGCGGCGATGAGGTGCTCAGGCAACTCGTTACCTGGGTGGTCTTGCGGGAGTTACCGGTGGGTAGCATCATGAGTTACCGACGGGTAACCGCCAGCCGCTTCCGTGCTGGCCGAACACGGGAGACCGGGCCATGAGCCACTACAAGTCCAACCTGCGCGACATCGAGTTCAACCTGTTCGAGGTGTTCGGCGCGCAGAGCCGGCTCGGCCAGGGCCCCTTCGCCGACATGGACGTCGAGACCGCGCGGCACACGCTCATCGAGGTCGAGCGCCTCGCCACGGGCCCGCTCGCGGCGTCGTTCGTGGACGCCGACCGCAACCCGCCGGTCTACGACCCGGCCACCTGCACGGTGACCATGCCCGAGAGCTTCAAGGCGTCGTACCAGGCGCTCATGGACTCCGGCTTCTGGTCGCTCGACCTCCCCAAGCACCTCGGCGGCCCGGGCGCCCCGCCCTCGCTGCGCTGGGCCGCGAGCGAGCTCATGCTCGGCGCCAACCCGCCGGCGTTCATGTTCATGTCGGGCCCCGGCTTCGCCGCGATCCTCGACCACCTCGGCAACGAGGAGCAGAAGCGGATCGCCGAGATCATGATCGAGCGCCAGTGGGGCGCGACGATGGTGCTCACCGAGCCCGACGCCGGCTCGGACGTCGGCGCCGGCCGCACCAAGGCCGTGCAGCAGGCCGACGGCAGCTGGCACATCACCGGCGTGAAGCGCTTCATCACCTCGGCCGAGCACGACATGAGCGAGAACATCGTGCACCTCGTGCTCGCCCGCCCCGAGGGCGCCAAGGGCGGCACGAAGGGCCTGTCGCTCTTCGTCGTGCCGAAGTTTCACTTCGACCACACGACCGGCGAGCTCACCGGCGAGCGCAACGGCGTCTACACGACCAACGTCGAGAAGAAGATGGGCATCAAGGTCTCCACGACCTGCGAGCTCACCTTCGGCGACAAGGAGCCGGCCGTCGGCTGGCTCGTCGGCGACGTGCACGACGGCATCGCGCAGATGTTCAAGGTCATCGAGTACGCCCGCATGATGGTGGGCACCAAGGCGATCGCGACCCTGTCGACCGGCTACCTCAACGCCCTCGAGTACGCCAAGAACCGCGTGCAGGGCGGCGACCTCGCCGAGTTCGCCGACAAGGACGCCCCGCGCGTCACCGTCACCCACCACCCCGACGTGCGCCGCAGCCTCATGCTGCAGAAGTCGTACGCCGAGGGCATGCGCGCCCTCGTGCACTACACCGCGTGGTGGCAGGACCAGGTCGAGCTCAACCTGCTCGGCGGCGACGCGGAGGTCGACCTCGACCTCGCCGAGCGCGTCAACGACCTGCTGCTCCCGATCGTCAAGGGCGTCGGCTCGGAGCGCTCGTTCGAGCAGCTCGCGCAGTCGCTGCAGACCCTCGGCGGCTCGGGATTCCTGCAGGACTACCCGATCGAGCAGTACATGCGCGACTCGAAGATCGACACCCTCTACGAGGGCACGACCGCGATCCAGGGCCTCGACCTGTTCTTCCGCAAGATGGTGCGCGACCAGTTCCAGGCGCTCACCCGCGTCGGCGGCGAGATCCAGGACTTCGCCAAGGGCGACGCCGGCAACGGCAAGCTCGCCAAGGAGCGCGAGATGCTCGGCAAGGCCCTCGAGGACGTGCAGGGCATCGTCGGCGCGCTCGGCGGCTACGCGATGAAGTCGCAGCAGGACAAGACCGAGCTCTACAAGGTCGGCCAGAACACCACGCGCCTGCTGCTGTGCCTCGGCGACCTCATCATCGGCTGGCTGCTCCTGCGCCAGGCCGCCGTCGCCGTCGAGGCCCTCGCGGGCGACGTCAGCGAGAAGGACCGCGCGTTCTACCAGGGCAAGATCGCGGCGGCGAAATTCTTCGCCGCGCAGCGCTTCCCGCTCCTGACCGCCGAGCGCACGATCGCCGAGGCCGCCGACAACGACCTCATGGACGTCGACGAGGCCGCCTTCTAAGCGGTACGTCGCCAGCGCGCGACCCGCACCGAAGGGCGCGCAGCACGACGGAGGCCGGACCCCAGAAGGGTCCGGCCTTTGTCGTTGAAGGGATCAGGCGACCGGCAGCCAGACGAGGCGGAAGTCGACGACGGACACATCTGACTTGGACAGCGGCACCGTCTTGGGCTCGACGGCCGCAGCCACGGCCTTCCACTCGTCGTCGAGCGCCACGATCTCCTCGTTGAGCCGTGCCTCGAGGTCGGCGTACGCGCGGGCGGCGGCGTCGGCCTTGGCCGCGGTCGATCCGACCTTCGCGGACGCCGACGCCTCCTTGCGGGCCTGCGACGTGATCGACGACCTGCTGCGCCGCCCGCCGAGGAGGCTGCCGAGCGCGGAGGTGACAGTGGCGGCCATGCCGAAGTTGGCGTCGTACTCCGCCCGCGCGCCCTGCGCGGCGATCTGCGCGTCGGTCACCTTGAGACGGGCGGCATCGAGCTTCGTGGCGTACTTCGTGCGCAGCGCCGCCATCTCCTTGTCGGCGAAGTCGCCGGCGAGGGTCTCGCACCGCGCGATGAACTCCTCGCGCGTCTCGCCCGCGCGCGAGTAGGCCTTCAGCTTCTTGTTGGCGTAGATCTCCTCGGTGCGGGTGCGCACGAGGGTGTCGACCAGCGCCTTCTGCAGCGCGGTCCAGTACGGCTTCTTGGCCACCTCGCCCGGAAGCAGGCCGTACACCGAGCCGACAGGCGCGCTCGCGACGATGTCGCGGTCGTCGTAGTCGACGGCGGTGAACACGGCGGACGCCGGCACCTGAGGCAGCGTCGTGAGCACGGCCTCGTACTCCTCGTCGTGCACGTAGCCGGCGGGCACGTCGTCGTACCGCAGCATCACGCGCGCGATCGCGCCCGCGCGCAGATGCTGGCCGCCCGGCACGCAACCGACCGACGCCAGCCACGGCGCGGCCGGGTCGACGAACCCGACCGGCACACCGGGCGGCATGGTCGGCATCACCGGCGACTCGTCGGCGCCGGCGACGGCGGGCGTCGTGGTGCCGACGACCGGCGGCGCACCCGGAGCGGGCGTGGCCGGGGGTACGGCGACAGCCGCGGCGGGCACGGCCTCTGCCGCAGCAGCAGGGGCTGCAGGAGCAGCGGGGGCAGCGGCAGCGGGTGCAGCAGCAGCCGGAGCCGGCGCAGCGGGAGCGGCAGCCGCGGGGGCGGCGCCCACCTGCATCGCGCGGCCGATCTGGTCGCGGGTCAGGGGACCGCGCAGGTAGCTCATGGCCCAGCGCGTGGTCATCACCTCGGGGGTGGACTTGCCCGCGCGCCGCAGCATGAACTGCCGCTTGCCCAGGGCGCTGATCGTGTCGCCGACGGCCTTGACGTCGACGCCGCCGTCGGCGCTGGAGAGGCCGTCGACGAGGCGGTTCTTGTCCTGCTCGGTCTGCAGGCGGCCGATCATCCAGGTGCCGGCGTTCGACAGGGCCTTGTAGTCGACGTCGACGGGGTTCTGGGTGGAGAGCACGACGCCGAGGCCGAAGGCGCGGGCCTGCTTGAGCAGCAGCATGATCGGCTTCTTCGTGGGCGGGTTCGCCGTCGGCGGGAGGTAGCCCGCGACCTCGTCCATGTACAGCAGCGCGCGCAGGTCGCTGGTGCCGCTCTGGCGGCGCATCCACGTGACGAGCTTGGACAGCACGAGCGAGGTGACCGACTGGCGCTGCTCGTCGTCGAGGTGCGCGGTGGTGACGATGGCGCAGCGCGGGCGGCCGTCCGGCGTACGCAGCATCGACTCGATGTCGATCGGGTCGCCGGTGAGCCACGTGGCGAACGACGGCGAGGCGAGCAGGCCGTTGATCTTCATGGCGAACGCCATGCGGTCGGCCGGGGGGAAGAAGGCGTCGAGCTCGAGGAATCCGAGCTTGCGCATCGGCGGCTGCTGCACCTGGGCGAGCAGCACGCCGAGGTCGAGGTTCTGCCCCTGGCTCCACGCGTTCTGGATGATGTTGGCGAGCAGGATGTGCTCGCGCGACGAGAGCGGGTCGCCCTTGATGCCGATCATGCCGAGCAGGCTCGTGACGTAGCCGTCGATCTCGTCGCTCATCACCTCGGGGTCGGTGCCCGCGGGCGGGGCGTCGAGCGACCCCACGATGTTGAGCGGCGTGCCGGCGCTGGAGCCCGGCGTGTAGATCCGGAAGTCGACCTTCTGCCGCAGCTCGGCCAGGCGCTCCGGGGCGATCCCCCACCCGCCGAGGCCCTCGCGCCACGCCCCGGCCTGCTGCTCGGAGAACGCGTCGAGGTCGAGGCCGGCCTTCTGCGCGTCGCTCTCGTTCACCCACGGCCGGAAGTCCGAGCCGAGCAGCTCGGGGAAGATCAGGCACAGGTTGGTCAGGTCGCCCTTGGGGTCGATGAGCAGCGTGGGCACGCCGGCCGACAGCGCCTCCTCGATGAGCACGACGCCGAGGCCCGTCTTGCCCGAGCCGGTCATGCCGACGATCACGCCGTGGGTCGTGAGGTCGGCCGTCGGGACGGTCGCGGCGGCGTCGGTGCGGTCGCCGGTGGCCGGGTCGATGTGCCCGCCGAGGAGGAGATCAGCCATGTCCGGCAGCGTAGGACGTACGCCGCCTCCCGGCCCCGCGAACCCCTGCCCCCGTACCCGCTCTGGATGCCTGAGAGTCCCCAATAGGGCCGTGTCAGGCATCCAAAGCGAGGACGGTCAGGCGCTCGTTGCGGCGAGGGACTCACCGAAGGCGACGACGGTGTCGGTGAAGCCGTCGAGCGCGGAGTCGGTGGTGCGGCTGTTGACGAAGCACGGCCGGATGGCCAGGCGCCCGTGCACCTTCGTGGTGCTCGGGACGTACGGCGTGGCGATGTGCAGCCGGTGCACGAGCTCGGCGTTGATCGCGTCGACCGCGGCGTCATCGAGACCGGCGTCCGCGGGCGGCAGGTAGCGGAAGCACAGGATTGACAGCGTCGGCTCGGTGAGCAGCTCGAGCCGCGGGTGGGCCCGCACCTCGTCGGCGACGCGGCGGGCGAAGTCGTTGTCCTGGCGGATGCGGGCGGCCACCCCCTCGCGGCCGAGCTCGCGCATCACCGACCACACGGGGATGCCGCGGGCCGGGGCGGTCAGCTCGACGCCGAGGTCGGCGTACGGCACGCCCATGGAGTCGAGCGAGGTGACGGCGTCGGCGCCGGAGTTCTCCTGCGGCGCGAGGTAGTCGGCCGGCTCCTGGGTGAACGCGCGGCGGAGCAGCTCGCGGTCGCGCACGAACGTCGCGCCCGTGCCGACCGGCACCCCGAGCCACTTGTGCGGGTCGACGATGGCGGAGTCGGCCAGCTCGAGGCCGTCGTAGAGGGGGCGGACGCGCTCGTCGAGGCTGCCGGGCAGGCCGTACGCGCCGTCGACGTGGAACCACGCCCCGTGCGCGTGCGCGATCTCGCCGACGGCGCGCAGGGGGTCGATCGCGCCGGTGTTGGTCGTGCCCGCCGTACCGACGACGGCGACCGGGAGGACGCCGTCGGCGACGTCGCGCCCGATGAGCTCGGCGAGGGCGTCGGGCCGCATCCGCAGGCCGTGGTCGACCGGCACCATGCGGACCTGCGAGCGGCCCATGCCGAGCACTCCGGCGCTGCGCTGGATCGTGTGGTGCACCTCGGCCGAGGCGTAGATTGCGGTGCGTACGCCGCCGACGCCCTCCTTCGCGACGTCGATGCCCCGCTGCTCGAACGCCCACTGCCGAGCGGCGCCGAGCGCCACGAGGTTGGCGGTCGAGCCGCCGCTGGAGTAGATGCCGCGCATGTGCGGGCCGAGGCCGCAGAGGTCGGCGAGCCAGCGCAGCGAGAGGTCCTCGACGAGGTTCGACGCGATGATCGAGTAGCGGTGCGGAGCCGCGATGAGGGCGGCGGCCGCCGCGGCGGCAGGCACCGTGGCGGGCCCGGTGACGATCCAGCCCCAGAAGCCGGGGTCGGACACCCGCGACCCGTTGGGCACCACCACCTCGAGCAGCTCGTCGAGCGTGGCGTCGGCCCCGATCCCCTCGTCGGGCAGCGGCCGCTCGAGCGCGGCCACCCACTCCGCGCGGCGCGTCGCCGGATCGGGCCGGTCCTCGGTGAGGAAGCGGTCGAGCGCGGCACCGACCCGCGCATACAGCGGCTCCACGCCGCCCGTCAGCGGCGCAACCGGCGTACCGGTCGCAGAGTTCGGCGTCTCGCCGGTCGCGGAGGAGTCAGCCACGCCGCACATCCTGCCCCCGCCGTCCGTTCTCGTTCGCGATGAAGGCGACCTTCATCCAATAGAGCCGAACAAACTCGGCCTTCATGCAGGCCGCTGTCCACAGGTACGGCGTCCGGCTCGGGTAGGTGGGTACGGCGTACCTCGGGCAGGATCGACGTATGGCAGGCACCAGCACGACCTCGCGATGGCCGTCGCTCGCGACCGCGGCGCCGATCGTCGGCCTCGTCGTGCTCGTCGCGGCGTGGGGCCGCGACCTGCCGATCATCGCGGCGATCGGCGCGGCCCTCGTGCTCGGCGGGGCGGTCCTCGCCGCCGTGCACCACGCCGAGGTCATCGCCCACAAGGTCGGCGAGCCGTTCGGCTCCCTGACGCTCGCCGTCGCCGTCACGATCATCGAGGTCGGCCTCATCGTGGCGCTCATGTCGGCAGGCGGCCCCGGCGCGTCGAGCCTCGCGCGCGACACCGTCTTCGCCGCCGTGATGATCACGTGCAACGGCATCCTCGGCCTCTCGCTGCTCGCCGCGTCGACCAGGCACGGCATCGCGCTGTTCAACGCCGAGGGCAGCGGCGCAGCACTGGCGACCGTCGCGACGCTGACCACGCTCACGCTCGTGCTGCCGTCGTTCACCACGAGCGTGCCCGGGCCGGAGTACAACACCGTGCAGCTGGTGTTCGCGGCGCTCGCCTCGGCCGCGCTGTACGGCGTGTTCGTCGTCACCCAGACCATGCGCCACCGGGACTTCTTCCTGCCGGTCGAGGTGCCCGAGGACGACGCCGACGACTCCGACACCCACGCCGAGCCGCCCACCGGACGCGCGGCGCTCTCGAGCCTCGCGCTGCTTCTCATCTCGCTGGTCGTGGTCGTCGGCCTGGCCAAGGTGGAGTCGCCGTTCATCGAGGACGCCGTGGCCGGCGCGGGCCTGCCGCAGGCGGTCGTCGGCGTCGTCATCGCGCTGCTCGTGCTGCTGCCGGAGTCGCTGGCGGCCGTGCGTGCCGCGCGCCGCAACCGCACCCAGGTGGCCCTCAACCTCGCCTTCGGCTCGGCCATGGCGAGCATCGGCCTCACGATCCCCGTGATCGCCGTGGCCTCGATCTGGCTCGAAGGGCCTCTGCTGCTCGGGCTCGGAGCGACGCAGCTCGTGCTGTTCGGCCTGACGATGGTGGTGGGCGCGCTCACCGTCGTGCCCGGCCGCGCCACGCGGCTGCAGGGCGCGGTGCACCTCGCGATCATGGCCGCGTTCCTGGTGCTCGCCGCGAGCCCGTGACGCGGAACAACGGCGTACGACGGCCCTAGGCTGCTGGCGTGAGCAGCGACGAGCCGGCACCGCGCACGCACCACGAACGCGTCGACGTCGACACCCGGTTCCTACTGGCCAACGAGCGCACAGTGCTGGCGTGGGTGCGCACCGGGCTCTCGCTCATCGCCGTCGGTCTGGCGGTTCTGCAGTTCGGCACCGATCTGCACTCGCGGGTGCCGCTCGGCCTGGCACTGATCCTGGCGGGATCGCTCGCCTCGCTCGGCGGATGGCGACGGTACGAGACGGCCGACCGTGCGATCCGCGCGGGTGCGCTCCCCCCACGCGGTCGAGCACCGCAGGCGCTCGCCCTCGCCGTCGCCTTCCTCGGCCTCGCCCTGCTCGTGCTCTGGCTCCTGCTGCGCCCCTGAACGACGGACGCTTCGTGCCACGGCTACGGCATCCGGAGTTAGCCTGCGGCATGGCGCTCGATTCGACGTACAGCATCACGCCGCTCACGCCCTCCTCGTGGCCCGCGTTCGAGGCGCTGGTGCAGCGCCACAACGGGATCTTCGGCGGGTGCTGGTGCATCTGGTTCCACCCCGACGGGCCCGAGCGCGGCCAGGGCGCCGAGGCCAACCGGGCTCTGAAGCGGTCCTACGTCGACCAGGGCAGGGCCCATGCCGCGCTCGTCATGGACGGCGAGGAGGCCATCGCGTGGGCCGAGTACGGCACACCCGCCGAGCTGCCCACCCTGCACCACCGGAAGGAGTACGACGCCACCACGGAGATCGTCCCCGACTACCGGATCACCTGCGTCTTCGTCGACAAGCGCCACCGCAGGCAGGGCATCACGGAGCTCGCGATCCTGGGCGCGCTGGATCTGATCGCCGAGGCAGGCGGAGGGCGGGTCGAGAGCTACCCGCACGACCTCACCGACGCGACCAAGCGGACCTCATCGTCGTTCCTCTACAACGGCACGCGTCGCCTGTACGAACGGCTCGGCTTCACCTACGACCGCCCCAAAGGGCTCAAGAACTGCGTGATGGTGAAGATCGTCGACCCGGCATGACGACGGACGGGCATCGAGCACGCCCCGGAGAGTGCGCGTCCGATGCCCGTCCAGCCTGGGGCGCCTAGGTGCGGCGCATCACCGCGAGGAACGTGCCGACCTCCGCGCGCAGCATCTCGGCCATCTGCGCGAGGCCCTGGCCGATGCGCGGGTCGAGCCCGAACGTCGACTCCTCGCCGAGGCTGCTGTGGCCGTCCACGGCGTACCGGAGATCGTCGACCATCGGCGACATCTCGCGCACGGTGCCCTGCACCGACTCGATGGCGCCGATGCTGCGGCCGGAGACGTCGATCATCTCCTGCACCTGGTTGGTGATGCTCTCGGTCGACTTCGCAGTGGTCTCGGCGAGGGACTTCACCTCGGATGCGACGACGTCGAACCCTCGCCCTGCAGCGCCGGCGCGGGCCGCCTCGATCTGCGCGTTGAGCGCGAGGAGCTTGGTCTGCGCGGCGACCGAGGAGATGAAGGCGACGACGTTCTCGATCTCGCGCGAGGCGCCGTCGAGGGCGGCCATCGTGGAGGTCGCGGCGTCGGCCTGGACGACGGCGTCCTCGGCGGACGCGCGCAGGTTGGCCGTGGTGGCCGACAGCTCGGTGGCCGCGGCGGCCACCTGCTCCGACACGGCGAGGACGGTCTCCTCGAAGCGGTCGGCGAGCTCGAGCCGCTCGGTGACGGCGGCGCGGGTGCGGCCCTCGGACTCGATCATCGCGTCCCGCGCGGAGTTGATCGCCCGGGCGCCGCGCAGGAACGAGCCGAAGAGGCCGGAGGGAAGCACCTGGCGGTAGAAGCGGCCCTCGTTGATCGCCTCGAGGGCGCCGGTGACCTCGCGGGCGAAGGCGTCGGTGCGGTCGAGCGAGTCGTTGAACGACAGGCGCAGGCCGGTGACCTCGGGGTAGGCCTCCTCGCCCTCGATGCGGGCGAAGCGGGCCTCGGAGTCGCCCTTGGCCGCGGCAGCAGCCACGCGACGCGCCTCGGCAAGCGCCTCGCGCAGCACCTCGACCTCGGGGCGGCGGCCTGCGACGGCGGCGTCCTTGGACGCACGGCTGCGGACCTTAGTGGTGAACATGCTCATGCTGCAGCCTCCGTCGTGAGCGACCAGACCCACTCGTCGTACGTCATGCCGACCTGGTCGAGGCGGTCCTGCAGGAAGCCGAAGCCGGCGGCGGCCGCCTCGGTGGCGCGGCCGTGGCCGGCCTCGTACGCGCGGATCTCGCGGTAGAGCGGTGCGATCACGTTGATCGCTGCACGGCTCGGCGACCGGCGGTTGGAGTGGTATCCGATGATCGAGCCGTGCGCGTCGAACGTCGGGGTCACGTGCGCGAACACCCAGTAGTGGGCGCCGTCGCCGGCCATGTTCACGACGTACGCGAAGAGCTCCTGGCCCGACTGCAGGCGGTCCCACAGGAGCTTGAACACGCCGGCCGGCATGTCGGGGTGGCGGATCAGGTTGTGCGGCTTGCCGAGGACCTCGGACTCGTCGAACGCCGAGACCCTGCAGAACACCTCGTTGGCGTACGTGATCCGGCCCTGGAGGTCGGTCTTGGTCACGATGATCTCGTCGCGACCGAACGTACGCTCGACACCGCTCGGCGCCGTGCGGGACATGGGGGAGCCCTTCTCCGGGGAAGTAGTGACCAGACCTCCCATCGGGTGGCGCCGCCCGGATCTGAGCGGTTCGCGGTGCCTGACCGGTTACGCAGGGGGGCTCCCGCCCCGGTGCCGCTCCCCCGCATGTGTGCGATGTGCACAGCCGGGCCCCGCAGTGCGATGAAGGGGGCCTTCGTTGCTGAGAACGCATCAAACCGGCCTTCACCGACACGACAGATGGCGCGTCGCGTACGCCGTGGCCCTCTTTGAGCACGTGCGGCGCCGCCCTGGGCGGCGTTCAGCCCACGTCCCGACCACGTGTGACGGGTAAGCGGTGGGATCCGTCTCGGGCTGGCCCGGCAGGTGCGCGGCGGGCAGCTGCAGCGGAGGCGGCCTTCGGCCCGTGGGGCTGAGGGGCGGCGGGCGCGCGGCGGGGCGGGGGTTCCTCCCTGCATGCCGCGCCACCGCCCAGTCGGGAGGGGCGCCCGACCGGTCGCAACAACGACTCGAGGGGCGCCCGGTCGGGCGCCCCTCGGAGGCTGGCGGTGGCGGTGGGATTTGAACTCCCGAGCCCCGCGTGCAGGAGGTTGCGGGGCCTTTCGACTGGTGTTGCATCGTCGCAGGTCACAGACCTGGGGGCGCTCCCGACCTGACCTTGGCTCTCCCCTTTTCACCCGCCCGCTGTGACCAGTTCTGTGACCATCCGGCCGACACTGGCTGACTCGACGGCGGACGACGGCTCAGAGACGGCAGGAACAAGAGTGTCACCTGGCAGCAACTGCGGTCTTGGCCACGCGTCCGTGATCGCCGAGCTCGGCGACCTCTACAAGGCGCGACCTGTGCGGCCGGCATTGCACCGGTGACCTACCTGTTACGAGAGCGTCTCGGCTGCGTTCCACGCTCAGACGTACGTGCCGATTCCCGGCGCTACGAGCACAAACGAGCCATCAGTTGTCGACTCGTGATCCTTCATCGGGGACGAGTTGGGGACGAGTTATGCCTTGCTCACGGCCGGGATCGGACGTGGGAGGGGAACGCGAGACCCACGCCTAGCTGACCGCCTCACCCTCGCGCTGCTGAGCGAAGTGGGTCCGACCGGTCGGCCGAAAGCTTGCCAAGGCCCGAGGCACGCCGCCCGCTGCGCCGGCGCGGTCGGCGTACGCCGTCGCAGCCCGACGACGGCTCCGCCGCCTGACGCCGTCAGCGAGCGCCGGCGTGGTCGTCGGGGTGGAGCGCCTGGCCGCGGCGGGCACCGACCCGAGAGGTCGTCAGGGCATCCCGAGAGCCGCGGCAATGCGTTCGGCGAGCACCTGCTCGCAGCCGACGAGCGTCTTGCCGGCCCCTACGAGGAGGCCGTCGACGCAGAAGCTCGGCGTGCCGACGATCCCCAGCGCGCGGGCCTCGTCGTAGCCGGCCTTGACGTCGGCGGCATGCCGACCGTCCGCGAGCGCCGCGCTCATCGTGGCCGGCGCGAGCCCTGCTGCGGCCGCGCAGTCCAGCAGCGCGTCCATGCCCGAGATGTCCGCACCCTGCTCGAGCACCTCGACCGCGAAGCGCGTGCCGCGGCCCTGGGCGTTCGCCTCCTCCTGCATCTGCGCGCCGGCTGCCGCCCAGAGCTGGTGCACGAGCGGGAAGGAGCGGACGCGTACACGCATCCGGTCCGGGTACGACGCCTCCAGCGACCTCACGATCGCCGCGGAGTCCCGCGAGTCCGGGCACTGATGGCTGATCCACCACTCCAGCACGACGGCGCCGTCTTCGTCCCGCCTCGGACGCGGGGCATCGACCTCGAGCAGCTGCAGCAGCGTCATGCCGCGATGGTCGCCTCCGTCCCTGCCCGCTCGCCGACCCAAACTGGCACACGGGCGTGCAGCTGCACGTGCTGCACGTGTATCCGGGTGCCGCGATAGCGCTTGCGGCTCATAACAAATCGGCTACGGCTCGGTCCAGGCGAATCGGCTCCCACGCGTTCCGCAACACGCAGAGGGAGCCCTGTCCAAAGTTGGGACACAAGGCCCGGGCATCCGATGAGTTCCATTCCGGTCACCCCACCGATGCGGTGGTCCGACGGGAAGGCCTCTGGGACATGAGACGCGTCCGGTTCACCGCCGTCACGGTGCTGCTGATCGCCATCGCAGCCGTGGTCGTGCTGGCGTCGCTCGTGTCGTCCGGCAACTTCCTCTCCGCCTCGACGCTGTCGGCCCTCACGCCGCTGCTGGCGATCATGGTCGTGGTGTCACTGGGACAGGGCATCGTCATCGGCACCGGTGGCATCGACCTGAGCCTCCCGGCGACCATGACGCTCGCCGGGACGATCGTCCTGAAGATGAGCGGCGCGGAGCCCGACCGGCTCATCACCGCCATCGTCGTCGCCCTGCTGTGCTGCGCGCTGGTGGGAGTCCTCAACGGCGTGCTCATCGAGGTGTTCGGGCTCAACGCCCTGGTGGTGACCCTCGCGGTCGGACTCCTGGTGGGCGGCCTGACCCGCCTCTACCGGGGGCCTGTGCTGGCCATCACGAGCGTCCCCGACCTGCTCCAGACGTGGGCGCGTGCGAACGTCGCCGGGTTCAGCGTGCTGCTCGTCCTCGCCTTCGCCGGCGTGGCGCTCCTGTCGTTCCTCGTGCGCCGCAGCGTGCGCGGCCGACGGCTGGTGGCCAGCTCGGCGGCGCCTCGAGCCGCGTTCCTCATGGGTCTCTGGTCGAGCTCGTACCGCGTGCTCGCGTTCGCCGTCGCCGGCTTCCTGTACGGCGTGGGCGCCATCATGCTGGCCGGCCTCCTCGGCTCGCCCGACCTCACCCTGGGCAACGCCTACCTGCTCGAGCCGATCGTCGCCGTCGTCCTCGGTGGTGCCGCGCTCTCGGGCGGCCGGGTGAGCTTCCTCGCCACGGCGCTCGGCGCCCTGTTCATCACCCTTCTCGACTTCGAGCTGAAGGTCGCCGGTTACGGGTCCGGCGTGTCGCTCGTGGTGCAGGGGCTGGTCCTCGCGATCGGCCTCTCGGCGATCAACCTCGCCCGCAGACGTGCGGCGTCGTCCACGGGTGGACAGCGCCGTCCGGCACCCCAGGCCCTGGGCGTGACCTGAGATCCGATGAGAGGAATGCAATGACGGCAACAACCCCGCGGGGGCGGCACCGCTCCCTCCTGCTCGGCGTGTCCGCCGTGGCGGTGTCGCTCGTGCTCGCCGCATGCGGTGGCTCGTCCGACACGTCCAGCAGCTCGTCGGCTCCCGCCACCTCCGACTCCGCAACCGCGTCCGCCTCGGAGTCCTCGTCGGTCGACTCGGCCGCGGTGGCGGCGACGATCAAGAAGGCCTTCCAGACCGACGTCGACCAGGCCTCGCTGGACCCGCTGATCGTCGAGGCGCTGACGCGCGCGTCCCAGCCCCTCACGGACGCGCAGCTCGACACGGCCTTCCAGTGCTGGAGCACCAACTCGTGCGACGTCCCGGGCGGCGGCGACATCACGGTCGGCATCGCCGACGGCTTCGGTGACAACACCTGGCGCAAGCTGTCCAAGATGGAGGCGATCCTCCAGGCGCTCACCTATCCCGAGGTAGGCAAGATCGTCTACACCAACGCCTCGGGCGACCTGGCGAAGATGCAGAGCAACGTCCGCAGCCTGTCGGCGCAGGGTGCTCAGGTCATCCTCACGTACGACGACTTCGGGCCGGCCATGACGCCGGGCTTCGCCGCGGCGCAGTCGGCGGGCGCGACCGTCGCGTCGTACGTCGGCCCGGTGCCGGACGCCCCGACGAGCGCGGTCGCTCTCCAGGTGACCTCGGACGTCTGCGCGGTCGGGACGGCGATGGCGGACAAGACCGCCGAGCTGCTCGGCTCCGCCGGCGGCGACATCGCCTTCTTCAACGGCACCCCCGGCAACCCGCAGGGCCAGGCCTGGAACAAGTGCGCCGAGGACCAGCTGGCGTCGAAGTACCCGAACGTCAAGGTCGTGGCCAAGGAGGACACCAACTGGACGCCGGACGGCGCCTACAAGGCGGCATCGGCGCTCATCGGCTCTGGCAAGGACGTGAAGGCGATCCTCTACGACTACGCCGACCCGATGCCGCAGATCGCGAAGGCGTACACCCAGGCGGGCAAGGCCTCGCCGGCCATGGTCACGTGGACGATGAACAACGACCTGAACAAGACCTTCGCCGAGGCGGACGGCACGGACAAGGCCTTCGCCCTGTCCTTCACCAACGGCCTGAACTGGGCCGCCCGAGTGTCGCTCACCGGTGCGATGAAGATCCACAACGGTGAGTCGATCAACTCGCCGGTCATCTACCCGATGCCCTTCGTGACCGCCACGAAGGCCGACTGGGCGCAGGACAAGCCGGGCGACTTCGTCGGCAGCGCGATCATCCCTGACGCGCTGCTGGCCAAGATCTTCGCCGGCTGACGATCAAGCCGAGGGGAGCCGGTGGCCGACCCGCCACCGGCTCCCCTCACCTGACGATCAGGCACAGCCCCGACGGCCCCAGGGCCCGGCCGCGCTGCGAGCAACGAGGAGAACCATGTCCGGGAGCCAGACCCTGGCCAGCGAGACGCGCGAGCCGACGGGCCAGGTGCCCGTGCTGGCTGTCAGCGGCCTGCGCAAGGAGTACGGCGCCGTGGTCGCGCTGGCCGACGCCAACCTCGAGATCCCGGCCGGTGAGATCCACGCACTGGTGGGCGAGAACGGGTCAGGCAAGTCCACCCTCGTCGGCCTCGTGTCCGGGACCGTCGCGCCGACCGCTGGAACCGTGCTGGTGGACGGCCACCAGCTCAGCAAGCACCTGCCGGCGGAGTCGCGGGCCGCGGGCGCTGTCACCGTCTTCCAGGACGGCTCGATGCTCCCTGAGCTCACCGTCGCCCAGAACCTCTACATCGGCACCGCTCCCGAGGCCAGGCCCGCCTATCGCGACGTCGACCGCTGGGCCGCGGAGGTCCTCGCCTACGGGGGTCTCACGGGGATCGCGCCCCGGACGCCGACCAGCCAGGTGCCTCCGGGCGACCGTCAGCTCATCGAGATCGCACGAGCCATGTACGCGCGGCCCCGGCTCCTGATGCTCGACGAGGCGACCTCGGCTCTCGACCTCGCGGGCGTCGACCGGGTGATGCACCTGATCGAGCAGGCCGCGGCCCAGGGCAGCGCCGTCCTGTTCGTCACGCACCGGCTGTCCGAGGTGTTCCGCGTGGCCCAGCGCATCAGCGTCCTCCGGGACGGGGAGTGGCAGGGGACGGTGCCCGCCGCGGGCCTCACCGCCAACGCTCTCGTCGACCTCATGGCCGGGACATCGGTGGACGTGGAGTTCCCCGAGCGCACACCGCTCTCCGAGGACCGCACGGTGGTCCTGGCTGCCGAGTCGCTGACCGGGCGGGGCCTCTCGACGGTCGACCTGGCCCTGCGGTCAGGGGAGATCCTCGGCATCGCCGGGGCCGACGGCAACGGCCAGGGGCAGCTGCTGCGCGCCCTCGCGGCGGTGGACGGGCCGCAGGGGCGGCTGACCGTCGACGACCGCCTGGTCGAGACCATCTCCGGTTCCTCGGCGGCCGGCGTCGTGTACCTCAGCAGCGACCGGCGGAACGAGTCCTTGCTGCCGTCGTTGAGCGTGCGGGAGAACCTGACCGTGTCGGTCCTCGACCGCCTGTCCACCTGGGGGGTCATCCGCCGCAAGGAGGAGGATGCCCAGGTCTCCGGCGAGATCGACCGGTTCGGCATCCGCGTGGGGACTCCCGAGCAGGGCGTCCAGTCCCTGTCTGGCGGCAACCAGCAGAAGGTCGCGCTGAGCAGGGCGCTCAGCGACTCCCCGCGCGTCCTCCTCATCGACGAGCCGACCAAGGGCGTCGACGTGAGGTCCCGCATGGACATCTACAGGATGCTTCGCGACGCGGCCGACGACGGGATCGCCGTCGCGGTCGTGTCCTCCGACGCCTCGGAGCTGGCAGGCATCGCCGATCGCATCGTCGTCATGTCCCGTGGCCGCATCATCCACGAGATGGCGGGGCTGGGGTCGACGGAGGAGGAGATCGTCGGGGCGTTCACCGTCGTGGGGCACGCCACGGACGACCACCCGGTCGCGGAAGCGGCCCGGACGAGCACCGGCGAGCGGCTCGCCGTACGGCTCCGCCGCGCTGTGGGTGGTGCCGAGGACTTCCTGCGCATGGGCGTCCTGGCGCTCGTGCTCCTCGTGCTGTTCTTCGTGGCCAAGGGCCTCAATCCGGCTTTCGGGTCCCAGGGCAACATCTACAACGTCCTGCTGGTCGCGCTGCCGCTGACCGTCGTGGCGGCGGCCCAGTTCTGCGTCCTCGTGGTCGGGGGCATCGACGTGTCCGTCGGAGCCACCATGACCCTCGTCGTGGTGGTCCTGTCCTACCTGGTGACGACCGGTGGTCTCGTCCAGCAGCTGGTCCTGGGGCTGCTCGTGGCGCTGGTGGTGGGCGGACTCGTCGGTGCCGTCAACGCGTTGCTCATCGAGGGGGGCGGGTTGTCGGCGGTCATCGCGACCATCGCCACCCTCGGGATCGTGAACGGCATCTCGCTCATCCTCCGCCCGACCCCCGGGGGCCTGCTGGCGCCCGAGATCATGACGTTGCTGACCTCCAAGGTGGGCCCGGTCCCGTGGATGCTGATCGTGGTGCTCCCGCTCCTGGCCGTCGGTGACTTCGTGCTCTGGCGCACGGGCGCCGGCCTGCAGATCCGCAGCTCGGGCCTGCATCCTGCGTTCGCCCACCGGCTCGGGATCCCCGTGCGGCGCGTGCGCATCGCGGCGTACCTGTCGTGCGCCGCGGTGGCGGGTCTCGCGGGGCTCGTCCTGGCGGGCCAGGTCGGCACGGGCGACGCGAACGTGGCCAACGGGTACACGCTGCTCGCCATCGCGGCGCCGGTCCTCGGCGGCGCCAGCCTGCTCGGTGGCCGTGGCTCCTTGCTGGGCTGCTTCCTGGGTGCAGCCGTCCTCGCGGTGTCGCAGGCGATCGTGCCGATGCTCGGCGTCTCGGATGCCTGGTCGTTCCTCATCGTCGGGACGCTGAGCATCATCGCGCTGCTCGCCTACTCCCGCGGTGGCCGGGGTCTGAGGGGTGGCCGGGCGGCGCTTCGCCGCCTGCGCGTCGGGTGAGGCTGACGCGGCCCAGCCCGGTCCGGGGCCGGGCCGCGTCCTCGGCTCGGTGGACCGCCCCGGGTCAGTGCACCAGGACGACCTGCACGGCCTCGCCGTCGCGCAGCAGCTGCCACCCGTGCGCCGCCTGGTCGAACGGCAGGACGGCGGCAAGGTCGTGCCCCAGGTGGAGGGAACCGGCCCCGACGAGCTCCAGCAGGAGGGCGATGTCCTCCCTCGGGTGGGACGAGCCGTAGTGGAACCCGGCCACCGACACGGAACGCTCCAGCACGCCGTCGAGGACCGACGTGGGGCCGGGTCGCGTGACCTCCGGTCCGTGCACCACGAGCACCCGGCCGCCTCGCCTCGCGAGGGCCACCGCGTCGCTCCACGACCCGCGCCACGCGGGGGACACGAGCACGATGTCGGCACCACGGCCGGCCGTCCTGTCCATGACCGCCTGCGCCGCCTCGGCACCGGCGACGGTCTGCACCGCACCGAGCCTGCGCGCCGCCTCGCGCGCCGCCTCGTGCTCGTCGACGGCCACCACGTCAGCGGCACCCACGATCCTGGCCGCCTGGACGCAGTGGAGGCCCACGCCGTCGCAACCGAGCACGAGGACGGTGTCGCCGGCGTGGATGCGGGCCCGCCGCACCGCGGCGACCCCGGTGAGCAGCCCGCATCCCACGTGCCCGGCACGGACGAGGTCCGCTGAGGGGTGCAGGCGTACGAGTGCGCCCACGGGGACGACGACCTCGTCCGCCAGCGTCCCGAACGCCCAGCCCGCCCCGCTTCCGTGCAGTGCGCCCGTGGCCGGGCCCGACACCTCGCACAGGAAGCCCTCGCCGCGGGCGCACCAGTAGCACCAGCCGCAGGAGGCGGTCCGGGTGACCACGACGGAGTCGCCGATCTCCACGTCGACGACCGAGGGCCCTACGGCGAGCACCGTCCCCGTGCCCTCGTGGCCGGGGACGGCGGGGAGGACCGTCTGCGGGGAGCCCTCCCAGCTGAGGTCGAGCGGGCACAGCGCGGACACAGCCAGGCGGACGACCACGTCGCCCGGCCCCACCGGGGGGCGCGAGGATGCCGCAAGGGCGAGAGATGCGCCTTCGCGCGCCAGGATCGCTGCTCGCACCACTGTCCAGCCCCCTCGGGTCGCGTCGCCGTCGACGTCACGCGAACTCTTCCGAGGAGCGCCCGTCCAGCAGCGTCCCAAGGCGACACACCTCCCGCCCTTCCCAGGGTGCGAACGTTCCGGCGTCCGGACCTCCGATCGACGAGGAGCGCATATGCACGGCCTGGGTACTGCGAAGCGGCTCTGGGCGCTGGACTCGCCCACCTTCACCATCGATCGCGCCGACCTCATGGTCGGGGCGTCGGGCGAGGTCACCATCCCGATGCCCGCCTACCTGATCGAGCATCCGCGTGGTCTGGTCCTGTTCGACACCGGGCTCGTGCCCGAGTCGATCGACGACCCGCACAGCGTGTACGGCGAGCTGGCGGACCTGACCCGTCTCGCCGTCAAGCCTGAGCAGCGCCTCGACAAGCAGCTCCGCGCCCTGGGGTACGACACGTCCGACGTCACCCACGTCGTGCTGTCACACTCGCACTTCGACCACGCGGGCGGGCTCTACCTCTTCCCGGAGGCGACGTTCTACGTCGGCGCGGGCGAGTTCGGCTTCGCGTTCTGGCCGATCGCCGTGCAGTCGCCGTACTTCCGTCTCGACGACATCGAGCGGGTGAGGCACGCGCGCTGGCGCATCATCCACGAGCCGCAGGTCGACATCTTCGGCGACGGCAGCCTCATCGTGCTGCTGACGCCGGGTCACACGCCCGGTGAGCTGTCGATGCTCGTGCGCCTCGCCAACCGCAACTTCATCCTCACCGGCGACACGGTGCACCTGCGCGACGCGCTCGAGAAGGAGGTGCCCGACCCGATCGACTGGAACACCGACCTGGCGGTGCAGAGCCTCCAGAAGCTCAAGATCGTCCGCGACGCGGCCGACGCGACCGTCTGGATCACCCACGATCCGGACGACTGGGCCGAGCTGCAGCACGCGCCGCACTGCTACGAGTGAGGCGCGCACCGAGATGACGATCCTCGTCGAGTACCGGTGCGCCGCCTGCGGGGTGCGGACCGAGCACTTCGTCGCCCGTCCGGCGCCCAGCACCCTCGAGTGCCGGCTCTGCGGAGGCGACAGCAGGCGCAGCTTCGCCACCGCAGGGCTGATCTCCGGGCGTGACGGCGGCAGGCAGACCGCCCCGCCGTCCTTGGACGTCTCGTGCCGCAACAACCCCGACGTCCCCGGCCTGTGCCACCTCACCCCCGCGGCGAGGGAGCGGCTGGTGGCACGCGCCCGCCGTGACGGGCGTGCGGAGGAGGCGGCTGTCGCCAAGCAGGAGCGCCGCCTGGCGGACGGGTTGCCGGTTCAGGAGGTCGTGGCTCACGACCACGGGCACGGCGGCCACAGCCACGGCGCACACGGCGACCACGTGCACGCCACGCCCGCGGCCGTGGCATCGACCCCCGCCCCGGCCGCTGCAGCAGCGACGTGACCGGACGTGAGCTCGCAGGCACCAGCGTCTGGGTGACTGGCGCGAGCCGCGGCCTGGGCCGAGCCCTCGCGCTGGGCCTCGCCGCCGCCGGAGCCGACGTCGCCCTGACGGCACGCAGTGCCGAGGCGCTCCAGGATGTCGCTGCAGCCGTGCGGGCACAGGGGGTGCGTTGCCTGGCGCTCGACGCCGACGTCCAGGACGCCGACGCGCTCGAGGCTGCGGTGTCGACGATCGTGGACCGCTGGGGAGCACTGGACGCCGCCGTCGCAGCCGCGGGTGTGAGCCCGTCCTACGCCAGACCCGAGCGCGTCACGACGGAGGACTGGCACACGATCCTCGGGATCAACCTGACCGGGACCTTCCTGACGGTCACGGCAGCCGGTCGGCCGATGCTTGAGCGCGGAAGCGGCTCCATCGTCACCGTCTCGAGCGTGCACGGTCGCCACGCCAGCGGCCGCCTCGCGGCCTACTCCGCGAGCAAGGGCGGCGTCGACGCCCTCACCCGAGCCGTCGCCATCGACTGGACACCGCGCGGCGTGCGGGTCAACGCTGTGGCGCCCGGGTACTTCGAGACCGACATGACCGAGGGCCTGCGGGCCAGCGACTCTCACTCCTCCGCCTTGCTGTCCCGGGTGCCCGCGGGCCGCTTCGGGCGGGCCGAGGAGCTCGTGGGCGCGGTGCGGTTCCTGGTCGGGCCCACGTCGAGCTACGTCAGCGGCTCCGTGCTCACGGTCGACGGCGGCTGGGACGCGGCGTGAGCCGGCTCCGCGCGTTCGCGGCGCCGGGGCGGTACGTGCAGGGACCCGGTGCGATCTCGCTCCTCCCGGAGCTCCTCGGCACGTTCGGCGACGAGCCGGTCGTGGTGAGCGACGCCCCGGTCCTGGCCTTGCTCGGCGCGCAGGTGGAGAGCGGGCTGCGCAGCGCCGGTCTCCGTCCCACGGTCCTGCGCCTCGACGGCGAGATCACCTACGCCGCCGTCGAGTCGCTGCTCGCGCAGTGCCCGCCGGGCGCGTCGGTGGTGGCTGCGATGGGTGGGGGCAAGGCCCTCGACGCCGGCAAGGCGCTGTCCGAGCGGCTCGGCGTGGCAGTCGTGACGGTCCCGACGATCGCGTCGAACGACAGCCCGACCTCGGGCGTGGCGGCGATGTACGACGACGAGCACGTGATGGTCGCGGTCGACCGCATCCGGGCCAACCCGGCGGTGGTGGTGGTCGACACGTCGCTCGTGGCCGCGGCGCCCGTCGCGTTCCTGCGCGCAGGGATCGGCGACGCGATATCGAAGAAGCTCGAGGCGGACGGCTGCCGCGCCGGTACGGGCACCACGCCGCTCGGCACACGACCACTCCTGGTGGCGTCAGCGATCGCCGACTGCTGCTGGACGACGCTGCGCACGCACGCGGTGCAGTCGCTCGAGGACTGCGCAGCCGACCGCACCAGCGAGGCGGTGGAGGCGACGGTCGAGGCGGTCGTCCTCGCGAGCGGGCTCGCCTTCGAGAACGGCGGGCTCTCGCTCGCCCACTCGTTGACCCGCGGCCTCATGCGTGCCGACGGCGCGCGCTCGTTGCCGCACGGCTACCAGGTCGCCTGGGGCGCCCTCGTGCAGATGGCGGTCGAGGCGAGGTCGGACGCCGAGATCCTGGACCTCGTCGACTTCCTGCGCTCGTGCGGGCTGCCGACGTCGACAGCCGACCTGGGTCTCGAACCGACGGACGAGGTGCTCACGCTCGTCGCCCGGCTCACCATGACCGCGCCCCACCTCTCCAACCTGCCGGTGCCGGTCGACGAGGCAGCCGTCGTCCGCGCGGTTCAGAGGGTCGATGCGCTGGCGGCGTCGACCGGCTCCCAGGCGTCGCCCGGTGCCCCGACGGCCATATAGCCGCCGTCGACGGGCAGGACGGCGCCGGTGATGAAGCGGGCCGAGTCGTCCGCAAGCATCACGAGCACGTCTGCGACCTCCTCAGGCGTCCCCATACGGCCCATGGGCGTGCGGCGGGCGATGACGTCGACGTCCAACGTGCCGGCCGCGACCAGGCGCTCGGTCATCGGCGTGAGGATGTAGCCGGGCGCGACGGCGTTGACCCTGACGCCGTACCGGGCCCACTCGCAGGCGAGCGTGCGCGTCAGCATGGCGACGCCGGCCTTGGACGCCGAGTACGCAGGCCGCGCAGAGAGCCCGAGGATCGACGCGATTGACGCGAGGTTGAGGACCACCCCTCGTCGCTGCGGGACCATGAACTCCGCAGTTGCGCGGCTCATGACGTAGGTGCCGGTGAGATTGACGTCGATCACGCGCTGCCAGGCGTCCATGTCCTTGTCGAGAGTCGCTCCCCGCGGCTCGCTCACGCCCCCGCAGTTGACCAGGACGTCCAGCGAACCGGTCGCCGCGATCGCAAGCTTGGCCGCAGCCCGTGCCTGTCCCTCGTCCCGCACGTCGACGACGACGCCCAGGACGTCAGGTCCGTCGCCGTCCGACAGGGCGGCGACGCCGGAGTCGACCAGGTCCTGAGTGACGTCCGCGACGACCACCGTCGCGCCTAGCCTCCGTAGCGCGCGGCAGGTCGCCAGGCCGATCCCGCCGGATCCGCCGGTCACCAGGGCCGTCCGTCCTGCCTGGCCTCTCATCGACCGTCCCGGACCGCTCGGTCGATCCGCGCCTGGTCCAGCCCGTACTTGGCCTCCATGTAGGGGTGCGAGCCGCACTCGTGGAAGCGGTCGCCGATGCCGACCCGCAGCACCGGCTTGAGGATCCCGGCGTCGAACATCGCCTCGACGACGAGGGTGGCGAGGCCGCCGGTGGTCTGGTGGTTCTCGACCACCACCAGGCGGTCCACGCCGGAGGCCAGCTCGACCACGGCCTCGGCGTCGAAGGGCTTGATCGTGGGGACGTGCAGCACGGCTGCCGAGAGCCCTGCGCCCGCCGCCCTCTCCGAGGCGACCAGCGCACGCTGCGTCATGAACCCTGTCGACACCACGCCGACGTCGCCTCCGTCGCGGAGCAGCGCCGCCTTGCCGATCTGGAAGCGGTAGGAGGGGTCGAGCACGACGGGCACCTTGCCGCGCAGCTGACGCACGTAGAACGTGCCGGGCGTCTCAGCCACGGCGCGCACCACCTGCACGAACTCCGTGGCGTCGCACGGGTCGATCACAGTCAGATCGGGCACCGTCCGCAGGATCGACAGGTCGTCGGTGCCCTGGTGCGTCGCGCCGTACGAGTTCACGAGTCCGGGCGTGCCCGCGAAGATCTTCACGTCCGCGTGGGCGTGCGCGCAGGCGAGGATGATGAAGTCGAGCGCGCGTCGGGTGAGGAACGCTGCATACGTGGTCGTGAAGGGAGTCAGGCCCGCCTTCGCCATGCCGGCGGCCACGGCGATCAGGTTCTGCTCCGCCATGCCCACGTTGAAGAAGCGGTCAGGATGCCGGTCGCGGAACGGGTAGACGTCCGTGTACTTCCCCAGGTCCGCCGTCAGCGCCACCACGTCGGGGCGTCGGTCGCCGATATCGGCCAGGGTGTGGCCGAGCGGCTGCTCCAGGAAGCGGCCTGCGACGTCCGCGACCTCGCCCATCGACCCCGCGCGGTCCAGCATGCTCACCGGTGGTCCTCCAGCTCCTGGCGCAGCGAAGCCCACTCGTCCGGCTCCACACGTACGAAGTGGGATCGGGGACGGGACACCAGCGTGGGGATGCCGTGACCCGGTGCCGTCCGCAGCACGATGGCTTTCGGGCGGCCGTCCGGGGCGCGCAGCTCGTCGAAGGCGGTGCAGACGGCGGCGACGTCGTTGCCGTCGATGTCACGCACGTCCCAGCCGAAGGCGGCCCACTTGTCCGCCACCGGCTCGTAGTCGAGCACGAGCGGGCCGTCCGCCTGGATGCCGTTGCAGTCCACGACGGCGGTGAGGTGGTCGAGCCGGAAGCTCGAGGCGGCCGCGGCCGCCTCCCAGGTCGAGCCCTCCTGCATCTCGCCGTCCGACAGCTCGACCACCACGCGGTTCGGGCGTCCGGTCAGTCGTGACGCCATCGCCATGCCGACGCCCTGGCCGAGACCGTGCCCGAGCGACCCCCCGGTCATCTCCACGCCCGGCAGGTCCTCGAACGTGCTGAGGGCCAGACGGCTGCCGTTGAGGCCGAAGACGGCCAGCTCCGCGTCGTCGAAGTAGCCCCGGTGATGGAGAGCCGCGTAGAGGGCCAGCGAGTAGTGCCCCGTGGACAGCAGGAACCGGTCGCGGTCGACCCACTGAGGGTCGTCCCCGAGCTCGAGCTCCCGGAAGTAGAGGACGGCCAGGGCGTCCGCGAGTCCCAACCCCTGAGCGATGTAGCCCTCACCCTTGTCCGAGGCCATGCGCAGCATCGTCCGGCGCAACTCGTGCGCGCGGTCTCGGAGCTCGTCCACCCCGACGTCGTGCGCCGGCCCTCGTCGGGCGTCCACGGTGGTCGTCACGGCCCATGCCTCCCTGGAGATCCGCGTTCCAGCGAGTCTGGCCGGGTGCCCGCCGGTAGGGACGTGTCGCATTGGCACAGCACCCGTCGTCAGGCGGACAGGCCTTCCAGCCCCGCCCCGGACACCACCTCCATGCCCAGCCGCGCGAGGGCGAGCGTCGCCGCATGCATGTCCACGCTCTCGGTCGCCGCGCCGAGCTGCTGGCCCTGCACGGTCCGCACGTGGATCGACTCCATGATCACCGCGAGCTTGAAGCACGCCAGGGCCAAGGCGAGGTCCAGGTGGTCCAGGGGGAATCCGGACCGCCGCGCGTACTCCTCGACCAGGCGTTCGCGGGACCAGAACCCAGGGCCGTCGGTCACGCCGTCGGCCACGGGTACCGCGTGACGCAGCGACTCACCAGGGCGCGACCAGTAGACGAGGGCGACCGCCAGGTCGCACACCGGGTCTCCGAGCGTCGCCATCTCCCAGTCCAGCACCGCGACGACCTGGGGCAGCAGGTGATGGAGCATGACGTTGTCGAGGCGGTAGTCGCCGTGCACCAGCGACCACGGCATGCCGGCGGGGAGGTCCTCGACGTGGACCTGGAGCCAGGTGGCCAGACGCTCGAGATCGGGCACCTGCTCCGACGCGGTGGCGGCCCACTGCCTCCGCCATCGTGCGACCTGGCGCTCGACGTAACCCTCGGGACGCCCGAGCGCCGCGAGACCGGCCCGCTCGACGTCGAGCCGATGGAGGTCGACCAGGGTGCCGACCAGAGCGTCGCAGACCTCGGACGCAGCCTCGGCGGTCAGGGAGGCGGCGTCCCGGGCGTCGGCCACGACCCGTGCGTCGACGAACTCCATGATCAGGAACGGCGCGCCGATGACGTGCTGGTCCTCGCAGAGCACCACCGGTCGTGGCGCGGGGAACGACGAGCGCGCGAGCCCGGCCAGCACCTGGTGCTCGCGCGACATGTCGTGCGCGGTCTCCATGACGTGCCCCAGAGGGGGACGACGTAGCACCCATGACCGGTCGTCCTGCGTCAGCTGGTAGCTCACGTTGGAGCGACCGCCGGCGAGCAGCCGCCACCGCACGGGAGCGTCAGCGCGCCAGCCGGGCACGCGACCTTCCAGCCAAGGGGCGAGCCGCTCGAGGTCGACACCCGCCGGCGCGCTGCCCTCGCCGCTCACGAGCGGTCGCCCGGGAGCCGGCCGCTCGTCGAACGCCGCACCGCCCGCCTGGCGATGGCCATGCGGTGCACCTCGGTGGGGCCGTCGTACACCCGGAACGGCCGCATCTCCTTGAAGATGCGCTGGATCGGCGAGTCGCCGGACACCCCGAAGCCTCCGCACAGCTGGAGCGACCTGTCGACCACCCGGTAGACGGCCTCGGCAACGAACGCCTTCGCCACCGACGTCTCCTGGCGCGCCGGCAGCTCCTCGTCGAGCGCGCACGCGGCCTGCCAGATCAGGGCCCTCGACGCCGCGATGTCGATCTCGTTGTCGGCGATCATCTGCTGCGCCATGCCCAGCTCTCCGAGCGTCGAGCCGAACATCGGCCGGCCGGCCGCGTACGCGACCGCAGTCTCGTGCGCGCGTCGGGCAGCACCCAGCCATCGCATGCAGTGCGTGAGTCGCGCAGGCCCCAGGCGCACCTGCGCGTACCGGAAGCCCTCGTCGACCTCACCGAGCACGGCTTCGTCGCCGACCTCGACGCCGTCGAACCGCATCTCGCAGTGACCGCCGGCGAAGCCTCGGTCGAGCGTGTCGATGGCACGCACCACTTCGACACCAGGAACGTCGGCATCCACCAGGAACATGGTGGCCCGATCACCTGTGCGCGCCATCGTGATGTAGAAGCCGGCGCCCGAGGCGCCGGTGATGAACCACTTGCGCCCGTTGACCAGCCAGCGGCCATCCCTGCGCTCAGCAGTGGTGAGCAGCATGTCCGGGTCCGCGCCGGCGCCCGGCGACGGCTCCGTCATCGCGAACGCCGAACGCAGCTCGCCGGCGACCAGGGGCGCGAGGTAGCGCTCCTTCTGGCTCTCGGTCGCCACCTTGTCCAGCAGCAGGATGTTCCCCTCGTCCGGGGCGGCGCAGTTCAGCGCGGTCGGGCCGAGCAGGCTGCGTCCGGCCTCCTCCAGCACCACGCTCTGCGAGCGGTGGTCGAGCCCGAGACCGCCGAGGCCCACCGGGGCCGTGGGTGCCCACAGCCCACGTCGGCGGGCTTCGGCTCGCAGCCGCAGCACCAGGTCATCGGGGATGCCATGCCCGGTCCATGGATCCTCCGCCTCGGCCGGAACGGCGACCTCGTCGACGAAGGCACGCACCGACGCAGCCAGCTCCACCACGCCTGCGTCGACCCTCACGCCCACAGTCATCCCTCGTGCCTCCTACTCAGAGCCGCGCCGTGCGTCGGCGCGAAGACGGTGCGCGCGGGCACCCCCGGTGGTCGTACCTGCTCGCACGAGCTCCAGCAGCGCGCCCTCAACGCCGGGGCGGTAGAGCACGCCGTTCATGCCGACGGCCACGGCGCCGCGGACGTTGCGCCGCAGGTCGTCGACGAAGATGCACCCTGGCGGGTCCACGCCCACCGCGGTGGCCAGAGCGAGGAACGCCTCCGGCTCGGGCTTGCGCAGGCCGATCTGCTCTGACAGCAGCACGACGTCGGCGAGCCGGCCGAGGTCGACGAGGTCGTACTCGTTGCCCCAGGAGTTCGACAGGATGCCGATCGCCCAGCCGAGCTCGCGCGCCTCACGGAGCAGTGAGCGGATGGGCTCGTTGGGCCGTACGTCGGCGAACATCCGAGCCAGAAGCCCTTCCGGCGAGACGGTCGTGCCGCAGCGTGCCAGCCCGTCGGCCAGCGCCTCTTCCAGGGCCTCGCGCGGAGCCCGACCGGTCTCGACCTCGTGCAGCACCGAACCAGGCGTCTCGTGGAAGGCGTGCATGACGTCGCGGAAGGCCGTGAACGGGACGCCTTCCGCTGCCGCCCAGGTGGCGAACGCCTCGTCGACGGGCGTCGTGAGGACACCGGCCCAGTCGAGGAGTAGGGCGCGGCTGCGCCGCCTCCGCTCCTCCACCAGTCCTCCTCCGCCGGGCGTGTCAGACATCCCTCCGGCGTCGATGGTCCGACCCGGTCCTGGCGACGCTAGGGCCTCCGTCGGTGCCCCGACTGTCCCGTGGTGGGACGCCATCGACACCCTGTGAGGCATCTGCTCGTGCGGGCGCAGCGACTGAACGCCGCGCAGCACGTCGCGGGTATCTATGCGGATCGCAGGTGCGGGAGGCTCATTTACGGGACGCCTCTTCCACGCGCGCCGCCGCCGTGCCTACAGTGAGGCGACGAGCTCACCGGCCCATCGGCTGGAGCACGCCACCCGGTCCTGGCGCGGATGTGTCCCAACATGACACAGTCGGCGCCGAGCCCCGTCCGTAACGTCCGTGAAACACGTTCCCAGCACGTGTCATAGCGCTCACCGTTCCGGCTGACGGGAGATCTGCTCATGGCCTCGACCCTGGTGAACGTCGCGAAGGCTCGCGACGTGATCCTTGCCGAGGGCGCCCTGCCATCGCGGCTCGCGGAGGCGGTGCGCCCCGAGATCCTCACCTCATGGACGCGATCTCTCGGTAGCGGGGCGGACCCCACTCTGCCCGAGCTCCCGTACGACGGTGACACGTCGGCGGACGAGGCGCTGCTCCGTGCCGCCGAGCCGGTCCTCACCGGGCTCGCCGACCGGCTCTCAGGCCTGGGAGCGGGCGTGCTCCTCGCGGACAAGAACGCGCACATCCTGCGTCGCTGGGTGACCGACAGCGACATCAGGCCCGAGCTCGACCGCATCCGCTCCGACGCGGGCTTCACCGTGAACGAAGAGCTCATCGGCACGAACGGTGTCGGGACGGTGGCGCAGACGGGGCGCCCGGTCCAGATCGTGGGCCCCGAGCACCTGGCCGAGAGCCTCACGAACTTCACCTGCGTCGGCGTCCCGATCCACCACCCCGTGAACCGACGGCTCGAGGGCATCATCACGCTGTCGTGCCGCGCCGAGGCCGGCAACGTGCTGCTGACGCCTCTCATGACGAGCACGGCCACCGACATCGAGCACCGTCTGCTGAGCCAGGCGTCGCTCCGCGAGCGCATCCTGCTCGACGCCTACCTCACGGCGAGCCGCAACGGCAGTCGTCGGGTCGCCGCCGTCGGTCACGACTTCTTCATGGCCGGTCCCCGCGTCACCCAGATGCTCGACGACATGCACCAGGTGATGCTGTGGGAGACGGTCCGCTCCCAGCTGACCCGGCGCGACCCGGTCTCGGTCATCCATCTCACCGACGGCCGGTCGGTCCGGGTGTCGGCGACCCCGGTGACCAGCGACCGCGAGGTGATCGGCGCCATCGTCGAGTTCGGCGTGGTGTCGGAGAGCACCGTGGTGCCCCCCGCCGGCTCGAGCGCAGCCGCTGCGCCTGCTCCCGACGTGCGACGCATCGACCTCCCAGGGACGAGCACAGCCTGGGCGAACGTGCTGGCGACCACGGCTCGCCTCGTCGCCGTCGGCAGCCCCTTCCTCGTTGTGGGCGAGACCGGGACCGGCAAGATGACGCTCGTCCGGGAAGCCTTCAAGCACCTCGACGAGCCGGCTGGGGAGTTCGTCGAGGTCAACTGCGCCCTGCCGCAGTGGACCGGCGCCGACACTGTGGCGCAGGTGCTGGAATCGGTGCGAGCGGCAGCGCCCGCGGTCGTCGTCCTGCGCAACCTCGAGGTCGTGCAGGGTCCTGTCGCGATGAGCCTGTCCTCGGTCCTGCAGACCTGGCGCGACTCGGGCGCCGGTCCCGTGGTCGTCGGCACATGGACGTCGGTGTCGGGCGAGGCGGCCGACCCTGAGCAGCAGCGGCTGCTCGATCAGATCTCCGTGGGGCGGGTGGAGATCACGCCGCTGCGCGAAAGGGGCGAGGACGTCCTCCCCCTGGCGACCGCTGTCCTGCGCAAGCTGGGCCGGCCCACGCTGCGGATCTCCGCGGGCGCTGCCCGTGCACTCACCCGCGCCCCGTGGCCGGGCAACGTGCGGCAGCTCGAGTCCGTGCTGCGCGGGGCGCTGGTGCTGGCGCGCGACGAGATCAAGTCCGACCAGCTCCCTCCCGAGATCCAGGCCAGCGCCACCCGGCGCGACCTCACCGCGCTCGAGCGCCTCGAGCTCAAGGCGATCCTGGACGCTCTCCAGCAGGCCGGGGGGAACAAGGTCACCGCAGCCAAGCTCGTGGGGATCTCGCGGTCGACGTTGTACCGCAAGCTGCGCAGCTACCGGATCGACCCGGACAGCCAGTACTACTGACGAGCGACCGACCTGCTCGTCCGCCCCCCGGCGGGTCGGCTCACCCCCTCTGGCGTCGGGGCCTTGGTCGCGCCGCACGAGTCCCTGCCGTGCCAGGACTCCACGCCCAGCCCTGTGCTGGGCAAGTGCATCCCGGTTCACGCACGGAGAGCCCGTGCCGCAGCGCCAGCCGGTCGATGTCGCGGATCCCCGCGTCGGGGCACAGCAAACGTCGTCGGCAGCACCCTGCCGTCGTCCCGGTCGTGCGACGTGGCCGAGGAGCAGGGCGACCCGTCGGCTCCGACCGGCGCGACGACGACCGGGTTCGGCATGCCCAGGAGGCCGCGACGGTCGGTGGTGCTCGAGCGGTGGCGCGGGTGACTCTCGTCAGGTCGCCAGGTGGTCGCGCGCGACCTCGGCCAGCTGGTCCAGACGGGCCAGGTCCGCGTCGACGTCTCCGGTCACCATCCCGATGTTCACGAAGTCCACCCCGTGCTCCTCGAAGGCGCTGAGGTCGTCGCGCGTGGCGTCACCCGGGGCGCAGCCGATCTCGACGGCGCGCGGGTCCCGACCCGACTCTTCGACCAGGCGCCGGAACGCAGGGGCCGACTCCTTGAGCAACGGGTCCTTCAGAGGCGGGGTCGGGTACCAGGCGTCGGCCCAGAGGGCGGCGTGCTTCATGGTCACCGGGCCTGCGCCTCCGAGAAGGACCGGAGGGCCACCCTGCCGGACCGGCTTGGGCCAGGCCCAGCTCGGCGCCAGCGACACCCGTTCGCCGTCGTAGGCCGCGACGTCCTCGGTCCACAGGGCGCGCATGAGCTCGATCTTCTCCTTGACGAGCGCATGCCTGCCGGCGAATGGGACGCCGAGGTTGAGGAACTCGTCCTCGTTCCAGCCGAAACCCACCCCGAAGAGGAACCGGCCCTGCGAGGCCTGGTCGACGGACGCCGCCATCTTCGCGGTGTGCACCGGTTCGCGCAGCGCCATGAGCGCCACGCCGGGCCCTGTCAGCAACCGCGTGGTGCTGGCCGCGACCAGGGTCGCGCTGACGAACGGGTCGTAGGTCCGCTGATAGAAGTCCGGGAGGACCCCGCCGCCGTAGGACTCGGGATACGCCGTGTCGCGAGAGACGGGGATGTGCGAGTGCTCAGGGAACATCAGCGCGTGGAAGCCACGCGCCTCCACCTCTCGCGCGAGCCGGGCAGGGTCCAGGCCCCTGTCGGTCGCGAAGGCGTACACACCGACGCGCATGGATCCTCCTCGTCTTCCCAGGCCGAGCGGCCGGGTTCGGTTGGGTCAGGGGAGCGTCCAGCCGCCGTCGACGGTCCAGCACGCCCCGTGCACGAAGTCGGCGTCGTCCGAGGCCAGGTACCCGACCACCCGTGCGATCTCCTCGGGGCGTGCCCAGCGACCCGCAGGGGTCCCTGAGATCGCCGCGTCGACCACCGCGTTGGGGTTCTCCCCGTTGGCCAGGTGGTCCGTCATGCCGGTGTGGACCGCCCCAGGCGCCACCGCGTTCACACGGACGCCGTGACGGCCGTACTCGAACGCGAGCTGGCGCGTGAGCCCGAGGATGCCGTGCTTGGCCGAGGTGTACGCCGTGCCGCCGCCCCCGGTGATGAACGCGGCGATCGACGCGGTGTTCACGATGGCGCCCTTGCCCTGCTCGATCATCCCGGGCAGCACCTCGCGGGCGAGGAGGAACGGCCCCGTGAGGTTCACGGCCATCACCCGGTCCCAGAGCTCGTCGGTGACCTCGAGGCAGGGCGTGTAGTCGTCGAGGATGCCGGCGTTGTTGCACAGCACGTCGATCCGGCCGAACCGGTCCTTGGCCGTCGCGACGAGGTCGCGGACATCGGTGCGCGACGCGACGTCGGTGCCGACCGCCAGTCCCTCCGTCGCCAGCCCGTCGACCGTCGCCTGCGCTGCCTCCTCCCGGAGGTCTGCGGCGACGACGGTGGCGCCGCGGGCTGCCAGCTCGGCCGCGATCGCGCGACCGATGCCGGAGCCGGCGCCCGTCACGATGGCCACGCGGTCGTCGAAGCTTCCCACGGCTTCTCCTCCTGGCGGTCGACGACGTCGGTGCACGTGGTCGGTCGAAGTTGTCCTGTCGCGCAGAACTTAGGCAGCCCAGGTCTTTGCGGCCGTCCCGTATTGCGACAGGGCGACAGTCAGTCGGCGACCACGACCACCGCGTCGACGGCTGCGCCGCCCTCGCCGACCGCGTGGAGCATGAAGGGGTTGACGTCCACGCTCACCACGGTCGGGTCCTCGAGCACCAGGCGCGCCACGGCCTGCGCCGCGTCCACCCAGGCCTGAACGTCGGCGGGGGGCTCCCCGCGCACCCCGGGCAGCAGCGGGGCGATGTGCAGGCGGTCCACCGCCGCACGGACGTCCGCGTCGTCGAACGGAGGGAGCAGGAGCTGCACGTCGTCGAGCGCCTCGACGTAGGTCCCGCCGGCGCCGACCAGCACCGTGGGCCCGAACCGGGCGTCCACGTGCGCCCCGACGAGCACCTCGCGCACGGCACTGACCATCGGCATGACGACGACGCCGTCGTGCTCGAGCGCGAGGCCGTCCATGCGCTCGATCATCTGCCGGGCGGCGTCCGACACCGACTCGGCGTCCGCGAGGCCCACCGCGACCAGGCCCAGCTCGCTCTTGTGCGTCGCGCTGCGCGGTAGCCCCTTGACGACCACCCTGCCGCTACCGAGGTCCCGGAACGCTGCCGCGGCGGCCTCAGGGCCCACGCACGTACGCGTGGGCACGACGGGAACACCGGCTCTCGACAGCAGAGCGAGGGCATCGGTCTCCGACAGCACCCGGGTGCGGCCCGGACGAGGCTCGTGCGCACCGCGTGCCGCGCGTCCCCGTGACCGCGCCATGAGCTCGTGGTGGCGCAGCATCTGACCCAGGGCGGCGATGGCCGCAGACTCCTCGTCGAACACCACGAGCCCGTTGGAGCGGAACTCGTCGGCCACCGGCGGCTGAGGGCTCGCGACCACGACCGGCTTGCTGTCGCCCCGGGCGAAGGCGGCGATGTCCCGGCCGAAACGTGGGAAGTCGTAGCCGCGGCCGGAGACGGGGATGCCCACGAAGCAGGCATCCACGTTCGGGTCGTCCGCGAGCACCTCCAGCACCCCGCCCACCAGGCTGGAGTCCGTGAGCAGGCCGGCGGTGATGTCGATCGGGTTGGTCTTCGTGGCGAAGGTGGGCAGCGTCTTCTCGAGGCGCGTGACCGACTCCTGCGACAGCTCGGCGATCTCGAGCCCTGCTGTGCTGGCGGCGTCCGCCCCGAGCACGCACACCGCCCCGGAGTTGCTCACGATGGCGAGGCGGCGGCCCCGAGGGCGCCAGCCCCCGAGGTACAGCTCGGCGGACGCCACGAGGTCGGCGACGCTGGCGGCCCGCCACACCCCGCACCTCTCCAGGAAGGCATCCACCACGCGCTGCTCGCTCGCGAGCGCGCCCGTGTGGGAGGCGGCCGCCTTGCGGCCCGCCGCGCTGCGCCCGCCCACGAGGGCGACGACCGGCACCTCGCGCTGCGCGGCCAGCATCGCCGCGCGCTCGAGCGTGTGAGGGCTGCCGAGGTCCTCGAGGTAGAGCAGGACCAGCCGCACATCCTCGTCGTGCAGGATCGTCTCGGCGAGCTCGCCCACCGTCACGTCCATGTCGTTGCCGGTGCCGTGGACGTAGCGCACGCCGATGCCCCGACGCCTCAGGAGCCCGTACGGCACGGAGGCCATCGCGCCGCTCTGGCTCACGACGGCCACGGGACCGTCGGCGGGCGGTTGCTCGGTGAACATGGTCGAGAACCCGAGGACCGTGCCGGTGTGGAAGCTGGCCAGACCCTGGGAGTTGGGACCCACGAGACGCATCCCGGCGGAGGAGGCGGCGAGCTCCATCCGCGCCTGGCGCTCGTGGCCTACGGGGTCGTCGGTCTCGCCGAAGCCGGAGGACATGATGACCGCTCCGCGGGACCCCATCCGGGCCGCTGCCTCGACCGCCTGCACGGCCGCCTCGCCGGGCACCCCGATGAGCACGACCTCGGGGACGACATGTGCCTCCTCGAGCGAGGCGACCGCGGGGATCCCCTGGACCGTGCTGCGTCCCGGGTTCACCGGGACGACGACCCCCCGGAAGCCGAACTCGCGCATGTAGCGCAGCGGCCGGCCGCCGATCTTCTCAGGGTCGTCGGACGCGCCGACCACGGCCACGGACGCCGGTGAGTGGAAGAACTCGAGGTTGCCGCCCATCAGGCGTCGCCTTCCAGGAGCGCGATCGGCAGCGGGGTGCCGCCGTCCGCGGGATCGGTGAACGCGATGCTCACGCGTGCGCCGGGCTCCACCCTGGCGTCGCAGGTCGTCATGACACGCACGCCTTCGTCGAGGTCGACGAGCGCGAGCCCGGACGGCGTGCCCTCGTCGGCTCGGCCGACGATGCCGCCGTGCGTGACCGCCACGGCCGTGCCGCCGCCGTCGACGTCCACCTCGACGATCCTGGAACCACGGCACGAGGCGCAGCGCTGGCGCGGGAGGTACCACGAGGCCCCGCACGACTCGCAGCGGCTGATCTGCAGCCGCGCGGCCCCGGTGGTCCAGTCCTCGCGGCCGCTCATGCGCCTGCCTCCAGCACCATCGTGACGTGCGCGGAGAGCACGCCGCCGTCCGCGTGGACGATCCCCCATCGGGGCGCCCCGCGGCCGTTCATGGGAGGGATGTCCCCGCGCAGGTGCCGGGTCACCTCCACGACGTGCGCCATCCCGCCCCCGACGCCGCAGTGGCCGTAGGACATCAGTCCGCCATGGGTGTTGAGCGGCAGCCTGCCGTCCGCGGCGAAGTCGCCGGCCGCTGCGCGGGCGCCTGCCCCTCCCGCCGGTGCGAGCCCGAGGTCCTCCAGCAGGACGGCCAGCGTCACCGAGAAGCTGTCGTACACCCCTGCGACGTCGATGTCCTCGACGCCGATACCTGCCTCGTCGAGCGCCAAGGTGGACGAGCGACGCGCGCCGACATCGTCGAGGTCGGCCTCGGTGATGTGCTGGTGGAGGTTCGCGCGCCCGGAGCCGGCAAGCCTGACCCCCGTCCGCCGGGGATCTCGGCTGACGACGAACGCCGCGCCGCCGTCGGACGTGGGGCAGCACTCCAGCAGGGTGAGCGGATCGGCGATCAGGCGCGCCGACCGGACGTCCTCGACCGTGATCGGCGTCCGGAACTGGGCCCCCTCCGTGGCGACGGCGTGCGCGCGCATCTGCACGGGCAAGGGAGCGAGCGCCTCCGGCGCGAGGCCGTATCGAGTCAGGTACGCCGATGCGAGCAGGGCGTAGAAGGCAGGGATGTTCCCGCCCAGCGGGACCTCGTAGTTGCGGTGCCCGACCTGTGCGAGCGTGGCCCGGGCGGCGACGCTGCTCTGTCCTGAGGCGCGGTCCTCGCCGCCGACGCACAGGACGTTGCGTGCGGAACCCGAGTCGACGAGCGTCTTCGCGAGGGCGAGCATTGCGAGGCCGGTGGCACCCCCGACGTTCACGCCCGTCGCGAGATCGGGCCGGATGCCCAGCGACTCCGCCAGAAGGTTGGCGGGCATGATGTGGTTCATCGTGGTCGCATAGCCCACGAGCACGGCATCGATCTCAGCCGCGGAGATGTCGGCGTCGTCCATGGCGAGGTTCGCCGCGCGCTCCTGCAGCCCGAGCGCGTCCGTCCCGGGCAGCTTGCCGAACGGGGTGAGCCCCACCCCGGTGATCCAGGCCATCAGGTGATCCGTCGCCTTCCCAGTCACGTCGTGGACCGCGCCGCGCGGACCACGGCGCGGCCCACGAGCGGCGGTGCACCGATGGTCGTCACGATCGATGCCCGCACGCTGTCCCAATTCGGGAACCGTTCAGGCGACACCCGTCGGCGTGCCGTCGGACGCCCATTCGCGCAAGACGTTCTTGCGGATCTTCCCGGTGCTGGTCTTCGGGAGGTCCACCACGACGACCGACTTGGGCACCTTGAAGCCGGCGAGGTAGGTGCGGACGTGATCGCGCAGCTCCTGCTCGGTCACAGACGCGCCCGGCCGCAGGGAGACGTAGGCCACGGGCACCTGGCCCCACGTGTCGTCGGGTCGGGCGACGACGGCCGCCTCGAGCACGTCCGAGTGCCGTTCGAGCGTGCGCTCAACCTCGACCGAGGAGATGTTCTCGCCGCCGGAGATGATCACGTCCTTGGACCGGTCGCGGATCTCGACGTAGCCGTCCGGGTGGACGACGGCGACATCCCCGGTACGCAGGCAGCCGGACACGGTCGCCGCGGCGGTCGCCTCCGGGTCGAGGTAGTACCCCGACATGACGTTGTTGCCGCTGACGACGATCTCGCCCTGGGTCTCGCCGTCGGCAGGCACGTCGTTCCCGTCGAGGTCGACCACTCGCAGGGTGCGCGAGACGATGTTGCCGATGCCCTGGCGTGCACGAAGGCGCGCCTGCGCGTCGTCGGGGAGCTCGTCCCAGGAGGACTGCCAGAGGTTGATGGCGATGGGCCCGTAGGTCTCCGTCAGCCCGTAGAGATGCGTGACGTGGATCCCCAGGCGGGACAGTCTCTCCAGCAGCGCGGGCGTGGGGGGTGACCCCCCGGTCTGGACCTCGACGTCCAGGCGCGGGGCGCCGGGGGGCGCGGCGGCGGCGATCATGGTCATGACCGTGGGCGCGCCGCTGAGGTGCGTGATGCCGCCGTCGAGAAGGTGCGCCCAGATGGCCGCCGGGTCCACCGACCGAAGGCACACGTGAGTCGCGCCCGCGGCGGTCAAGGCCCACGTGAGGCACCAGCCGTCGCAGTGGAACATCGGCAGCGTCCACAGGTAGCGCGAACCGACGCCGAAACCGTTGTGGAACGCCATGGCCACTGACTGCAGGTAGGCGCCCCGGTGCACGTAGACGACGCCTTTGGGGTTGCCTGTGGTGCCGCTGGTGTAGTTGATCGCCAGCATGTCGCTCTCTGCGGCCGGCACAGGTGCCGGCTCGACGCCCGATGCGAGCCGCTCCTCCACCCCTCCCGGTGCGTCTCCCTCGAGGACGAGCGGGATCCTGAGCTCCGATACCAGCTCGCGAGCGGTCTCGGCGAGCTCGCGCGTCGCGAAGAGCACCGAGGCGCCGGAGTGCCGGAGGATGTAGAGGAGCTCGGGTACCGACAGGCGGATGTTCAGGGGGACCAGCACGGCGCTGCGCATCGGCACGGCGTTGTGGAGCTCCAGCATGAGCGCGCTGTTAGCGCACAGCGCGCCCACGCGGTCGCCCGGCTGCACACCGAGGTCGGCGAGCACCCCGGTCAGTCGACGCACCCGGTCCAGGAGCTGGCGGTAGGTCCAGGAGGTGTCTCCGTCCACGACGGCGACGATGTCTGCCAGGTCGGTGCCCGCGCGCTCCAGGAAGCTGACGGGGCTCATCGCAGCCCCGGTGAATGCCGGCTGCTGGTCGGGCGGCGGGGTCATGCGACCCCGCCGAGGGAGACGTACTTGGTCTCGAGGAACTCCTCCATCCCCATGGGGCCGCCCTCGCGGCCGATCCCGCTGCTCTTCATGCCGCCGAAGGGGGCCTGGACCGCCGAGATCATCGCGTCGTTCACGCCGACGGTGCCGAACTCGAGCCGCTCGGTCACGCGTACGGCTCGGTTGATGTCGCGCGTGAAGAAGTAGGCGGCGAGACCGTACGGCGTCCCGTTGGCGCGCTGGACGGCGTCAGCCTCGTCGTCGAAGACGAAGACCGGCGCCACCGGACCGAAGGTCTCCTCCTGGGCGACCTGCATCGACTCGTCGACGTCGAGCAGCACCGTGGGGACGTAGAAGTAGCCCGGAGAGTCGGGCCGGATGCCGCCGAGGACCACGGTGGCGCCCTTGGCGACCGCGTCGTCGACGTGCCGGACGACCTTCGCGACGGCCGCCGGCTCCACCAGGGGTCCGACGTCGACGCTGTCCAGCCCGTTGCCCACCTGGAGGGCGGACATGCGCGCCACGAGCTTCTCGGTGAAGGCCTCGGCGACGGCGCGCTGCACGTAGATGCGGTTGGCCGACACGCACGTCTGGCCCATGTTGCGCATCTTCGAGGCCATCGCCTGCTCGACGGCCAGGTCGAGGTCGGCATCGTCGAAGACGATGAAGGGGGCGTGGCCGCCGAGCTCCAACGAGACCCGCTTCATGGTCTCCGACGCCTGGCGCATCAGCAGCTTGCCGACCTCGGTGGAGCCCGTGAACGACACGACCCTCACGCGCGGGTCCTGCATGATCGCGTCGCCGAGCGCTGCCGGGTCCAGACCGCACACGACCGAGTGGACACCCGCCGGCAGGCCCGCCATGTCGAAGCAACGTGCCACCTCGAGCGCGGAGAGCGGTGTGAGCTCCGCGGGCTTCACCACCATGGTGCAGCCGGCGGCCAGCGCCGCGCCGAGCTTGCGCAGGATCTGCAGGGCGGGGAAGTTCCAGGGGGTGATCGCCGCCGTCACTCCTACCGGCTGCTTGAGGACCGTGATGCGCTTGTTGGGCGTGGTCGCCGGGATGGTCATGCCGTAGGCGCGGCGCCCCTCCTCCGCGAACCAGTCGAGGAAGTCGATCCCGTAGAGCAGCTCGCCGCGCGACTGCTCCAGCGGCTTGCCCTGCTCCAGCGTCATGATCTCGGCCATCACATCGATGCGCTCGCGCATCACCTGCGCCGCGCCGCGGATGATGTGCGCACGGTCCAGTGCGGGGGTCGCGGCCCACGCGTCCTGTGCGCGGGCCGCGGCGTCGATGGCCCGCGCCATGTCGCTGCGCCCGCCGTCGGCGACGGTGGTCAGCACCTCGCCGGTCGCCGGGTTGAGCACCTCGAAGACGGCGCCGCTGTCGGCGTCCTCCCAGCGTCCATCGACGTACAGCTGACGGGGGAGCTCAGGCACGATCGGTCCTCTCGAAAGGCAGGGATCAGGGGACGATCGCCGCGCGTGCGACCTCGCGGCTCTCGCTCTTGCGGAAGGCCGTCGCGACGTCGGACAGGGGGAACTCGGCGCTGGCCAGCTCGTGGTAGGGCAGGGCGGACACGGTCTGCTCGAGGAAGTCGAGCGCGCGACGCAGGTACCAGGGTTCGTACCGGAGGATCCCGACCACGGTCGCCTGCTTGCGCGTCAGCAGCCCGGGCGCGAAGGGCACCTCGTTCGCCTCGCCGATGTTGAGGTTGCCCATCGAGACGATCCGTCCGCCCAGGCGCACCAGCGCGACCGCCTCGGGGAAGGCAGCAGCCACACCCGCGACCTCGAGGACTACGTCGGCACCCTGCTCGGCCGTGACGGCCTGGACCGCTTCGACGCGGGCTTCGGTGGTGGCGAGGTCTCGCATGTTGATGGTGTGGTCGGCGCCGAAGCGGCGCACGAGGTCCAACCGCGCTGCGACCGCGTCGACGACCACCACCCGGGCGCCCAGCCGCTTGGCGTAGGCCGTCGCGTACACCCCCAGGCCTCCCGCTCCCTGGACCACCAGGGTCTGGCCCGCGCGGAGCCCGATCCGGTCGAGAGCGAAGATCACCTGCGCGACGCCGCAGTTCGCGCCGGCGGCCACCTCGTCGGGCAGCGTGTCCGGGACCTTGTAGAAGAACTGGTCGGCATCCACCACGTAGTGGGTGGCGAACCCGCCACGGAAGTGCGGCGACACGTCGGGCGGCGAGCTCCAGGCGCGGAGAGCGTTGGTGCACATGCTCAGGTCGCCGCGCTGGCATGCGGCGCAGCGCAGGCAGGCGAGGAAGTAGACGGGCACGATGCGGTCGCCGATGGCGACGGGTGTCCCAGCGTGGTCCGTCGTCACACCGTCCCCGAGGGCGACGACCTGACCCACGAACTCGTGGCCGAGCGCCGCCCCGCGCAGTGCCGGGCTCTCCCAGTGGTAGGCGTGGACGTCGGAGCCGCAGACGTTGGCTCGCGTGACGCGCATGAGCACCTGGCCGGGACCGGGCGCGGGAACCTCGTACTCCCGCAGCTCCAGCGTGCTGGGCGCGGTGACGACGGTCAGGGTGCCTCGCACGTGGTCCTCCGGGTACGTCGGGGAAGAAGGTGCCGCACGGGACCCTGCACGTCGTCGTGCAGGGTCCCGCGGGGGTCAGACGCCGGCGGAGACCTTCCCGCCGTCCTTGACGAAGTCGGCGAAGTCGCTGGCCACGGCCTCGGACATGCGGTTCATGTACTCGCCCGAACCCGCCATGTAGAAGAAGTTGGTCACCGGCTTGCCGGGGACGTTGGACCCGTTGATCCAGGAGTTCGTCTCGGGGAACAGCGTCATGTTGGCGATGTCGTCGCAGGTGGACACCCAGTTCGTCTCCGCCTCGAGCGTCGGCTCGATGGTCTGGTAGCCGTGGTCGAGGACGAACTGGATCATCTGCGCGACGAAGTTGACCTGCGCCTCGTGGAGGGGCGGCTGGTTGGTGAACGGGCCCATGGGCCCGTAGAGGGTCCACATGTTCGGGAACCCGTTGACCATGAGGCCGAGGTGCGTCTTCGGCCGGTCGCCCCACTTGTCCGCGAGGCTCACGCCGTCGCGCCCCTTCTGGTCGATCTTCAGGTAGTTCCCGGTGACCGCGTCGAACCCGGTGGCGAAGACGATGATGTCCAGCTCGTGCACCGTGCCGTCGGCCGTCTTGATGCCGTCCGGGGTGATCTCGACGATGGGGTTGGCCTTGGCGTCGACGAGGTCCACGTTGTCCTGGTTGTAGACCTCGAAGTACCCGTCGCAGCACAGCGGGCGCCGCGCGTACAGCTGGTCAGGAGTCAGCATCGCCGCGGTCTCGGGGTCCTTGACGATCTGGTGGATCTTCTTCGTGATGAAGTCCGTGACCGCCTTGTTGGTCACACGGCTCACGCCGACGTCGTTGAACGTCTTGAACATGAACTGGAAGCCGCCGCCGTCGTTCCACGCCTCCTCGAGGATCGCCTCGCGCTCCTCGGGAGACAAGGACTCCCCGGCGATCTGGCTCTCCTCGAAGCCGAACGCGGTGACGGAGTAGAGGACGCTGTGCCAGTAGCCGTCCCAGTCGTCCTGGATCTTCTTGAGCAGAGCCGGGTCGATCGGACGGTTCTGCGAGGGGACGACGTACTGGGGGGTCCGCTGGAAGACGGTGAGGTGGCCGACCTGGGGCGCGACCTCGGAGATCACCTGGATGCCGCTCGAGCCGGTGCCGATGACCCCGACCCGCTTGCCCGCCATGTCGATGCCCTCGTGGGGCCACCGGGCGGTGTGGACGACCTGGCCGCGGAAGTCCGACTGCCCGGGGAAGTCCGGGAACAGCGTCGACGAGAGCAGGCCGACGCCCTCGACGAGGAAGCGGGCGTGAACGGTCTGGCCCTTGTCGGTCTTCAGGACCCAGCGGTCCGTCGCCTCGTCGAAGGTGGCGCTCAGCACCTGGGTGTCGAACTGGATGCTGCGCTTGAGGTCCCACTTGTCCGCGACGTGGTTGAGGTAGGCGAGGATCTCCTGCTGCCGCGGGTACCGGGCGCTCCACTTCCAGTCGAAGAAGAGATCCTTGTCGAAGGAGTAGCAGTAGGCCGACACCTCGGTGTCGGATCGTGCACCGGGGTAGCGGTTCCAGTACCAGGTGCCGCCCACGCCGCCCGCGTTCTCGAACGACTGCACCCGCAGGCCCAGCTCGTTGCGGAGCTTGTGCAGCGCGTACAGCCCGGAGAAGCCCGACCCGATGATCGCGACGTCGACGTCGAGGACGTCCCCGTCCCCGTTCTGCTGCGAGTTCATCCTGTGCTCCGATTCCCTTCTGGTTGCCTGACCTTCGGCGGTCCCGAGCGGCGCGACGGTCGTGCCAGCGCCGAGACCACGGGACCCCTCAGCGCAGGCACATCCTCAGCAGCACCCGCCCGGGTTCGGTGTCCCATGTAGACACAGGAAGTGCGAGGCGGCCGGAGGGGGCGTCGCGCCCCCGCGTCGCAGATCGGGACACGGCTCCGGGCCCACGACCTCGCACGATCTGCCGGCGGGTGGCAACAGGTGGCTCAGCGAGGAGCGTGGACTGGTGGAGCTGGAGGGCGCAGTCGCCCTGGTGACGGGAGGCGCGTCCGGCTTGGGCGCGGCGACGGCGGCAGCGCTGGTGGGTCGGGGCGCGCAGGTCGTGTCCGTGGATCTGCCCACGTCCGTGGCGGCGGCCGAGCCGCAGGAGGGCGTGTACCTCGTCGCCTGCGACGTGACCGACGAGGCACAGGTGCAGCGCGCGGTGTCGCGCGCGGTCTCCCTGGGGCCCTTGCGCGCCGTGGTCTGCTGCGCGGGCATCGCCCCTACGTCACGTGTGCTCGGCCGCAGCGGGATCCATGACCTCGACCTCTTCGCGACCGTCGTCCGGGTCAACCTGTGCGGCACCTTCAACACCGTGGCGCTCGCGGCGGGCGCGATGGCGGTCAACGAGCCCGACGCACAAGGTCAGAGAGGGCTGGTGGTCACCACAGCGTCGGTCGCTGCCTTCGACGGTCAGGTGGGCCAGGCGGCGTACTCCGCGTCGAAGGGCGGTGTTGCGGCGATGACCCTCCCGTTGGCCCGCGACCTCGCCTCCTGGGGGATCCGCGTGATGACCATCGCGCCGGGCATCGTCGACACCCCGATGCTCGCGACGGTCGACCCCACATTCCGAGAAGGTCTCGCTGCGGGGGTCCCCTTCCCGCGCCGGCTGGCGCGGCCCGACGAGTTCGCCCAGCTCGTCCTGGCGACGGTCGACCACGACTACCTCAACGGGGAGACCATCCGAATGGATGGCGCACTCCGCATGGCTCCCCGATGAGACCGCGCAAGGACCTCCGCCACGAGGAGCTGGGATGACCGACGCCACCATCGTGCTCCTCGGAGGAGCACGCACGCCCGTGGGCAGCTTCGGCGGCGTCCTCAAGGATGTGCCGGCGCACGAGCTGGGAGCCGCGGCAGCCCGTGCGGCGCTGCAGCGCACCGAAGTGGGCGCCGACGAGGTGGACGAGGTCGTGATGGGCTGCATCGGGCAGGTAGGCCCGGACGCCTACAACGCGCGCCGCGTCGCCATCGCCGCCGGACTGCCGACCCGCGTTCCCGCCTTCACCGTGAACCGGTTGTGCGGCTCGGGTCTGCAGGCGGTGTGGTCGGCGGCGCAGCAGATCCGCTGGGGTGGCGCGCGCATCGCGCTCGCCGGCGGGGACGAGTCCATGTCGCGCATGCCCTTCTTGGACTTCGGAGCACGCGAAGGGTTCCGGCTCGGTGACCGCCGCCTCGTCGACGGCACCGTCGCCATGCTCACGGACCCCTTCGGCGGCATGCACATGGGAGTGACGGCGGAGAACGTCGCGGCACGTTACGGCGTCACGCGGCAGGAGCAGGACGAGTTCGCCCTGCTGTCGCAGCGGCGGGCTTCGGGGAACCGTGCTCGCGCGGCGTTCGCCGAGGAGATCACGCCCGTCAGCAGCGGGGGGCGGCGCCCCGTCGACGTCGACGTCGACGAGCATCCGCGTCCGGACACCACCATCGAAGGGCTCGCCTCGTTGCGCGCCGCCTTCCAGGACGGCGGCACGGTGACGGCCGGCAACGCCTCCGGCATCAACGACGGGGCGGCCGCTGTTGTCGTGACGACGGCAGAAGAGGCGACGGCCCGAGGGGTCACGGGAGCGGTCGCGCTCGCTGCGGTGTCGACGGCCGCACTGGACCCGGAGATCATGGGCTACGCGCCCGTCCTTGCGCTGCGCAACCTGTTCGAGCGGACGGGCGTGGGTCCGGCCGACGTCGGCACGTTCGAGGTCAACGAGGCCTTCGCGGCGCAGGCCGTCGCGTGCGTGCGCGACGCCGGCCTCGACCCCGAGAGGGTGAACCCCCACGGCGGGGCGATCGCTCTCGGACACCCCGTGGGAGCGACCGGAGCGATCCTGACGCTGCGCGCGATGCTCACGATGCAGCGCGACGACCTCGAGCTGGGTGTCGTGACCATGTGCATCGGAGGTGGCCAAGCCCTGGCCGCGCTCCTGCGCCGGGTGTCTTGACGTCGCCGTCGCCCCCCCGCCCCCCGGGGGCGCTCCTCGTTGGCGCAGCGGAGTGTCCCCGCACCGGACTCTTCTTCGGGCTCTCCGGCACCAGAGTGAAACGTCGCCGAGCGGCCCCCCATTCGCATCCTCACAACCCGACTATCAAGATCGTCAGCGCGGACTGACCCGAGAATGACGTGCAGGAGGGCGCGACAGCATCCGGGCGCAGCCCGGATGAACTGGCCCGCAACGGTTTCCGGCGGTCGGTAGGTGTTAGGCGACGGGGTC
>JBFWNE010000018.1:0-78954 GCA_050251215.1 Candidatus Nanopelagicales bacterium | reverse complement strand
ACCGTCACCGGCGTCGAGATGTTCCGCAAGCTGCTCGACGAGGGCCAGGCCGGCGAGAACGTGGGTCTGCTCCTCCGCGGCACCAAGCGCGACGACGTGGAGCGCGGCCAGGTCCTGTGCAAGCCGGGCTCGGTCACCCCGCACACCGAGTTCGAGGCGAACGTCTACATCCTCAGCAAGGACGAGGGCGGCCGCCACACGCCGTTCTTCAACAACTACCGTCCGCAGTTCTACTTCCGGACGACCGACGTCACCGGCGTCGTCACGCTGCCCGACGGCACCGAGATGGTCATGCCCGGCGACAACACCGAGATGAAGGTCGACCTCATCCAGCCGATCGCGATGGAGGACGGTCTCCGTTTCGCCATCCGTGAGGGTGGCCGCACCGTCGGTGCGGGTCGCGTCACCAAGATCATCAAGTAGTACCTCGGCGACCGCGGTCGGGCCCGAGCGCTAGCGCGACGGCCCGACCGCGTCCCACCGGGACCGCCCCCACCGGGGCGCCCCCTCCCAGCGGCACACGAAAGAGAAGGACACCGAAGCCATCATGGCGGGACAGAAGATCCGCATCCGGCTCAAGGCCTACGACCACGAGGTCATCGACTCCTCGGCGCGCAAGATCGTCGAGACGGTGACGCGTACTGGTGCGCAGGTTGCGGGCCCGGTGCCGCTGCCGACGGAGAAGAACGTCTACTGCGTCATCCGCTCGCCGCACAAGTACAAGGACAGCCGCGAGCACTTCGAGATGCGCACCCACAAGCGCCTCATCGACATCCTCGACCCCACGCCGAAGACCGTCGACTCGCTCATGCGACTCGACCTCCCGGCCGGTGTCGACATCGAGATCAAGCTCTGAGGAACGTAGCCACCATGAGCAAGCAGATGAAGGGGCTGCTGGGCGAGAAGCTCGGCATGACCCAGGTCTGGGACGAGAACAACCGCGTCGTCCCCGTGACCGTGGTCAAGGCCGGGCCCTGTGTCGTCACGCAGGTCAAGACCCCCGAGCAGGACGGCTACAGCTCCGTCCAGATCGCGTTCGGCGCGATCGACCCGCGCAAGGTGAACAAGCCGGCCTCCGGCCACTTCGCCAAGGCGGGCGTCACGCCGCGTCGCCACCTGGTCGAGCTGCGCACCGACGACGCGTCCGAGTACGCCGTCGGCCAGGAGCTCGCTGTCGACACGTTCGAGGCCGGCCAGACCATCGACGTCGTGGGCACCACCAAGGGCAAGGGCTACGCCGGTGTCATGAAGCGTCACGGCTTCGCCGGCGTCTCGGCCTCGCACGGTGCGCACCGCAACCACCGCAAGCCGGGCTCCATCGGCGGCTGCGCGACCCCGGGCCGTGTCTTCAAGGGCATGCGCATGGCGGGTCGCATGGGCGTCGCGCGCCAGACCACCCAGAACCTCACGATCCACGCGGTGGACGCCGAGAACGGCCTGCTCCTCATCAAGGGCGCCGTCCCCGGTCCCAAGGGCGGCCTCGTGCTCGTCCGCACCGCCGCGAAGGGAGCCTGACCTCATGGCCAAGCTCGACACCCTCCCCGAGGTCACCTCGGTCGAGATCAAGACGCCGGCCGGCAAGGCCGCGGGCACCGCTGACCTCCCCGCTGAGGTCTTCGGCGTCGCCGTCAACGTGCCGCTGATCCACCAGGTCGTCGTCGCGCAGCTCGCTGCCGCCCGCCAGGGCACGCACGACACCAAGAGCCGCGGCGAGGTCCGCGGTGGTGGTCGCAAGCCGTACAAGCAGAAGGGCACCGGCCGCGCCCGCCAGGGCTCGACCCGCGCACCGCAGTTCACCGGCGGTGGCGTGGTCCACGGCCCGACGCCGCGCGACTACGCCCAGCGCACGCCCAAGAAGATGAAGGCCGCCGCGCTCCGCGGTGCGCTGTCGGACCGCGCCCGCAACGGCCGCGTCCACGTCGTCACGGGCATCGTCGAGGGCGAAACCCCGTCGACCAAGGCCGCCGTGCAGGCCCTGGCCGCGATCAGCGACCGCCGCAACCTGCTCGTGGTGCTCGAGCGCGACGACGACGTCTCGTGGCTCTCGCTGCGCAACGTGCCGAGCGTCCACCTGCTCGTGCACGACCAGCTCAACACCTACGACGTGCTCGTCAGCGACGACGTCATCTTCACCCAGGGCGCCCTCGAGGCGTTCCTCGCCGGTCCCACGACCGGCAAGGGTGCCAAGGCCGTCGCGACCGAGTCCGAGGCGAACGAGGAGGCTTCGCAGTGAGCCGCATCAGCGACCCGCGCGACATCCTGCTCGCGCCCGTCATCTCCGAGAAGAGCTACGGCCTCCTCGACGAGAACAAGTACACGTTCATCGTGTCGCCCGACGCCAACAAGACCCAGATCAAGATCGCGGTCGAGCAGGTCTTCGGCGTCAAGGTGACCGGCGTGAACACGATCAACCGCCAGGGCAAGCGCACGCGCACGCGCACCGGGTTCGGCAAGCGTGCCGACACCAAGCGCGCGATCGTGAGCCTCGCTGACGGCGACCGCATCGACATCTTCGGCGGTCCGGTCTCCTGACCGGGCACCCGACGTAACCGACGAGGAAGAGAAACCCGATGGGTATCCGCAAGTACAAGCCGACTACGCCCGGCCGTCGTGGCTCGAGCGTGGCCGACTTCGTCGAGATCACGCGGTCGACGCCGGAGAAGTCGCTCGTTCGCCCGCTTCCGAAGAAGGGCGGCCGCAACAACCAGGGCCGCATCACCACCCGTCACCAGGGCGGTGGCCACAAGCGCGCGTACCGCGTCATCGACTTCCGTCGTGCTGACAAGGACGGCGTGCCGGCGAAGGTCGCGCACATCGAGTACGACCCCAACCGCACCGCGCGCATCGCGCTGCTGCACTACGCCGACGGCGAGAAGCGCTACATCGTGGCGCCGAACAAGCTGTCGCAGGGCGACACGGTGGAGACCGGCCCCTCGGCCGACATCAAGCCGGGCAACAACCTGCCGCTGCGCAACATCCCCGTCGGCACCGTGGTGCACGCGGTCGAGCTCCGCCCTGGCGGCGGCGCCAAGATCGCGCGCTCGGCCGGCGTGAGCGTGCAGCTCGTCGCCAAGGACGGCCCGTACGCCCAGCTGCGCCTGCCCTCGGGCGAGATCCGCAACGTCGACGTGCGCTGCCGCGCCACCGTCGGCGAGGTGGGCAACGCCGAGCAGAGCAACATCAACTGGGGCAAGGCCGGCCGTATGCGCTGGAAGGGCGTCCGCCCGACCGTCCGCGGTGTGGCCATGAACCCGATCGACCACCCGCACGGTGGTGGTGAGGGCAAGACCTCCGGTGGCCGCCACCCGGTCAACCCCGCGGGCAAGCCCGAGGGCCGCACCCGCAAGGCCAACAAGGCCAGCGACAAGTTCATCGTCCGCCGCCGCAAGACCGGCAAGAAGCGCTAAGGGAACCCCATGCCTCGCAGTCTGAAGAAGGGCCCCTTCGTCGACGGCCACCTCGCCAAGAAGGTGGACGACCAGAACACCAAGGGCACCCGCAACGTGATCAAGACCTGGTCGCGCCGCTCGATGATCACGCCGGAGATGCTCGGCCACACCATCGCGGTGCACGACGGTCGCAAGCACATCCCGGTCTTCGTGACCGAGAACATGATCGGCCACAAGCTCGGTGAGTTCGCGCCCACCCGCACCTTCCGTGGCCACGTGAAGGACGACCGCAAGGCGCGCCGCCGCTAATCCCGGCAGCACGTCACCGAGCTAGACCACACGATCCGAACAAGTACGACGACCAGCAAGGGGACAGCGATGGAAGCCAGGGCCCAGGCGCGCTACGTGCGCGTCACGCCCATGAAGGCACGCCGCGTCATCGACCTCATCCGCGGCCTGCCGGCCGCCGAGGCTCAGGCGGTGCTGCACTTCGCGCCGCAGGCAGCGAGCGAGCCCGTGGGCAAGGTGCTTGACAGCGCTATCGCCAACGCGACGAACAACTTCAACCTCGACCCGGACACCCTGGTCGTGCGTGAGGCGTACGTGGACGAGGGCCCGACCCTGAAGCGGTTCCGTCCGCGTGCCCAGGGTCGTGCGTACCGCATCCGCAAGCGCACCAGCCACATCACCGTCGTCGTCGAGTCGGTCGAGGCCGACTCGGCGCGGAAGAAGGGGTGACCCGGCCGTGGGCCAGAAGATCAACCCGTACGGCTTCCGTCTGGGCATCACCACCGACTACAAGTCGCGCTGGTTCGCCGACTCCGCCAAGGAGGGTCAGCGCTACCGCGACTACGTCGATGAGGACGTCAAGATCCGCCGCCTCATGACCAAGGGCATGGAGCGTGCCGGCATCAGCAAGGTGGAGATCGAGCGCACGCGCGAGCGCGTCCGCGTCGACATCCACACTGCGCGCCCCGGCATCGTCATCGGCCGCCGTGGTGCCGAGGCCGACCGCATCCGCGGCGACCTCGAGAAGCTCACCGGCAAGCAGGTGCAGCTCAACATCCTCGAGGTGAAGAACCCCGAGGTCGACGCCCAGCTCGTCGCGCAGGGCGTGGCCGAGCAGCTCTCGAGCCGCGTCTCGTTCCGCCGCGCGATGCGCAAGTCGATGCAGTCCGCCATGAAGGGCGGCGCCAAGGGCATCCGTGTCCAGGTGTCCGGCCGTCTCGGCGGCGCGGAGATGAGCCGCACCGAGTTCTACCGCGAGGGCCGCGTGCCGCTGCACACCCTCCGGGCGAACATCGACTACGGCTTCTACGAGGCCCGCACGACCTTCGGCCGCATCGGCGTGAAGGTCTGGATCTACAAGGGCGAGGTCAGCCAGTCGCGCACCGAGCGCGAGGCCGCCATCGCCGCGGAGCGCCTGGGCTCCGGCCGTCGCCCCGAGCGTGCCGGTCGCCCGGCCGGTCGTGGCCCGCGCCGCGACGAGGCTGCTGCTCCCGCGGTCGAGGCGACTGAGGCTCCCGCCGCTGCCGAGCAGGTCGAGGCCGTCGCGGTCGAGACCCCTGGAACGGAGGCCTGACCATGCTGATCCCTCGCAGGGTCAAGCACCGCAAGCAGCACCACCCGGACCGCACGGGCGCTGCCAAGGGCGGCACCGAGGTGACCTGGGGCCAGTACGGCCTGCAGGCCCTCGAGCCGGCCTACGTGACCAACCGTCAGATCGAGTCCGCCCGTATCGCCATCACGCGTCACATCCGTCGTGGTGGCAAGGTCTGGATCACGATCTACCCGGACCGTCCGCTCACCAAGAAGCCGGCCGAGACCCGCATGGGTTCCGGCAAGGGCTCGCCGGAGTGGTGGGTCGCCAACGTCAAGCCCGGACGCGTGATGTTCGAGCTGTCGTTCCCGAACGAGACCGTGGCTCGCGAGGCGCTCACCCGCGCCGCGCACAAGCTCCCCATGAAGTGCCGCATCGTGCGGCGCGAGGCTGGTGACATCTAAATGGCAACCGGGACCAAGCCGGCCGAGCTGCGCACCCTGACCGACGACGAGCTCGTCGAGAAGCTGCGCGAGGCCAAGGCCGAGCTCTTCAACCTGCGTTTCCAGGCGGCCACGGGCCAGCTGGAGAGCCACGGCCGCCTGCGCGCCGTCCGCACGGACATCGCGCGCATCTACACGATCATGCGCGAGCGCGAGCTCGGGATCACCCCTGTGGGTGCCGCGTGAGCGAGAACAGCGAGAAGGCAGTGACTGAGACCGAGACCCGCGGCTCCCGCAAGACGCGCGAGGGGTACGTCGTCAGCGACAAGATGGACAAGACCGTCGTCGTCGCCGTCGAGGACCGCTTCAAGCACCCGCTGTACGGCAAGGTCGTCCGCCGTACGAGCAAGCTGCACGCCCACGACGAGGCCAACGCGGCCGGCATCGGCGACAAGGTCCTCCTCATGGAGACCCGTCCGCTGTCGGCGACCAAGCGCTGGCGCGTCGTGGAGATCCTCGAGAAGGCGAAGTGATCCGGGGGCGGAGGCCGGGAGGCGTCCGCCCCAAGATCACGAGTTTTGGCCCCTGCACGGGGGCCGACTAGACTCACCAGGTCCTGCACTCGTGCGGGGCCGCACCACACATCCGTTCCGCCAGGCTCGGCAGGGCCGAGAACCGGCGCGACAACAGGAGACAGACAAGTGATCCAGCAGGAGTCGCGACTGCGCGTCGCCGACAACACGGGTGCCAAGGAGATCCTCTGCATCCGCGTTCTCGGTGGCTCCGGTCGGCGCTACGCGGGCATCGGCGACGTCATCGTCGCCACCGTGAAGGACGCGATCCCCGGTGGCAACGTGAAGAAGGGTGACGTCGTCAAGGCGGTCATCGTGCGCACCAAGAAGGAGCGCCGGCGCCTGGACGGGTCGTACATCCGCTTCGACGAGAACGCCGCCGTCATCCTCAAGAACGACGGTGAGCCGCGTGGCACCCGCATCTTCGGCCCGGTGGGCCGCGAGCTGCGCGAGAAGCGCTTCATGAAGATCATCTCGCTGGCTCCGGAGGTGCTCTGACATGGGCTCGCTGAACATCAAGAAGGGCGACCTCGTCCAGGTCATCACGGGCAAGGACAAGGGCGTCCAGGGCAAGGTCATCGCCGTGCTCCCCGAGGCCGACAAGGTGCTCGTCGAGGGCGTCAACCGGATCAAGAAGCACACGAAGGTCGGCCAGACCACGCGTGGCGCCAAGACCGGCGGCATCGTGACCCAGGAGGCCCCGATCCACGTCTCCAACGTGATGATCGTGGACCCGTCGGACAACCGTCCGACCCGCGTCGGCTTCCGCCGCGAGACGGTCACCAAGACCCGTCCCGACGGCACGTCGTACGAGACTTCGCGTTCCGTGCGCGTCTCCAAGCGCACCGGTAAGGACATCTGATGACGACCGAGACCACTGCGACGACGGAGATCCCGCGTCTCAAGGCCCGCTACCGCGCGGAGATCGTCCCCGCGCTGCGTGAGGAGTTCGCCTTCGCGAACGTCATGCAGGTCCCCGGCCTCACCAAGATCGTGGTGAACATGGGCGTCGGCGAGGCTGCTCGCGACTCCAAGCTCATCGAGGGCGCCATCAAGGACCTCGCCCTGATCACCGGCCAGAAGCCGCAGGTGACCAAGGCGCGCAAGTCGATCGCCCAGTTCAAGCTGCGCGAGGGCATGCCGATCGGCGCCCACGTGACGCTGCGCGGCGACCGCATGTGGGAGTTCCTCGACCGCCTGCTGTCCGTCGCCCTCCCGCGCATCCGCGACTTCCGGGGGCTGTCGGCCAACCAGTTCGACGGCCGCGGCAACTACACCTTCGGTCTCAACGAGCAGTCGATGTTCCACGAGATCGACCAGGACTCCATCGACCGCGTCCGCGGCATGGACATCACCGTGGTCACCACGGCCTCCAACGACGCCGAGGGCCGCGCGCTGCTCAAGCACCTCGGCTTCCCCTTCAAGGAGAACTGACCGTGGCGAAGACCGCTCTGATCAACAAGGCGAACAAGAAGCCCAAGTTCGCCGTCCGTGGCTACACCCGGTGCAACCGTTGCGGCCGCCCGCACTCGGTCTACCGCAAGTTCGGCCTGTGCCGCGTCTGCCTTCGCGAGATGGCGCACCGCGGCGAGCTGCCGGGCATCACCAAGAGCTCCTGGTAACAACCCCCGACGCCGCAGGTCCTGCTCGAGGTACGAGCGGGATACCACGGTGAGAGAGGCCACTCGGCCATGACGATGACTGACCCGATCGCAGACATGCTCACGCGTCTGCGCAACGCCAACACGGCGTACCACGACGCCGTCGTGATGCCCCACTCGAAGATCAAGGCCGGTATCGCCGAGATCCTCACGCAGGAGGGCTACATCGCCGGCTGGCGTGTCGAGGACGCCGAGGTCGGCAAGAACCTCGTGCTCGACCTCAAGTTCGGCCCGAGCCGCGAGCGCTCGATCGCCGGCGTACGCCGCGTCTCCAAGCCCGGCCTTCGCGTGTACGCGAAGAGCACCGCGCTGCCCAAGGTCCTCGGTGGCCTCGGCGTCGCGATCATCTCCACGTCGTCCGGCCTGCTGACCGACAAGCAGGCCGCCAAGAAGGGTGTGGGCGGGGAAGTCCTCGCCTACATCTGGTAGCGGGAAGGAGTACACAGCATGTCGCGCATCGGTCGTCTGCCCATCTCCGTCCCGTCCGGCGTCACCGTCGACATCGACGGCTCCACGGTCACGGTCAAGGGCCCCAAGGGCACCCTCACGCACGAGGTCGCCAGCCCCATCGAGGTCGCCAAGGCCGAGGACGGCACCGTGTCGGTGACCCGTCCCGACGACGAGCGCCTCTCGCGCTCGCTCCACGGCCTCACCCGCACCCTGGTGTCGAACATGGTCGTCGGCGTGACCGACGGCTACACCAAGGCGCTGGAGATCTCCGGCACGGGTTACCGCGTCACCGCCAAGGGCCAGGACCTCGAGTTCGCCCTCGGCTACAGCCACCCGATCCTCATCGAGGCGCCGGAGGGCATCTCGTTCGCCGTGGAGAGCCCCACCAAGTTCTCCGTCTCCGGCATCGACAAGCAGAAGGTCGGCGAGGTCGCCGCCAAGCTGCGCAAGCTGCGCAAGCCCGACCCGTACAAGGGCAAGGGCGTGCGCTACGCCGGCGAGGTCATCCGCCGCAAGGCCGGAAAGGCGGGCAAGTAAGCCATGTCCATCGTCACCAAGCTCGGTTCGGGCAACAAGAAGGCGGTCGCCCGCAAGCGTCGCCACACCCGCGTCCGCAAGAAGGTCCACGGCACGACCGCGCGTCCGCGCCTGGTCGTCACCCGTTCGGCCCGCCACCTGTTCGTTCAGGTCGTGGACGACACCGCCGGCACCACGCTCGCGTACGCCTCGACCATGGAGGCCGACCTCCGTGCGTTCGACGGCGACAAGAGCGCCAAGGCCAAGAAGGTCGGTGAGCTGGTCGCCGAGCGCGCCAAGTCCGCCGGCATCGACACCGTGGTCTTCGACCGCGGTGGCAACAAGTACCACGGCCGCGTCGCGGCCCTTGCCGACGGCGCCCGCGAGGGCGGCCTCGCGTTCTGACGCGAACGACGAAACGAAGGAAGAGGTAGTCATGGCTGCAGCCCAGCGCCGCGGAGGCGGCGCCGGCGGCAACGAGCGGGGCGGTCGCGATCGTCGCGACGGCAAGGGTCCCGTGGCGGAGAAGTCCGCCTTCGTCGAGCGCGTCGTCACGATCAACCGCGTGGCCAAGGTCGTCAAGGGCGGTCGTCGGTTCAGCTTCACGGCCCTCGTGGTCGTGGGCGACGGCGACGGCACGGTCGGCGTCGGGTACGGGAAGGCCAAGGAGGTGCCCGCGGCTATCGCCAAGGGTGTCGAGGAGGCCAAGAAGAACTTCTTCAAGGTTCCCCGGATCCAGGGCACGATCCCGCACCCCGTGACCGGCGAGGCCGCGGCGGGCGTCGTCCTGCTGCGCCCGGCCGCTCCCGGTACCGGTGTCATCGCCGGTGGTCCGGTGCGCGCCGTGCTCGAGTGCGCCGGCATCCACGACGTGCTGAGCAAGTCGCTCGGCTCGGACAACGCGATCAACGTCGTCCACGCGACGGTCGCGGCCCTCAAGGGCCTCGAGCGTCCCGAGGAGGTCGCGGCCCGTCGTGGCCTCGCCCTCGAGGACGTCGCCCCGGCCGCGCTGCTGCGCGCCCGTGCCGCAGGGGCGGGTGCGTGATGGCCCGTCTCAAGGTCACCCAGCTCCGCTCGGAGATCGGCGGCAAGCAGAACCAGCGCGACTCCCTGCGTTCGCTGGGTCTCAAGCGCATCGGTGACGTCGTGGTGAAGGAGGACCGTCCCGAGATCCGTGGGATGGTCAACGTCGTCTCCCACCTCGTCAAGGTCGAGGAGGTCGACTGACATGACTCTCAAGGTCCACCACCTGCGTCCGGCGCCCGGCGCCAAGACCGCCAAGACCCGCGTGGGTCGCGGTGAGGCGTCCAAGGGCAAGACCGCCGGCCGCGGCACCAAGGGCACCAAGGCCCGCTACCAGGTTCCCGCGTCCTTCGAGGGCGGGCAGATGCCGATGCACATGCGGCTGCCCAAGCTCAAGGGCTTCAAGAACCCGAACAAGGTCGAGTTCCAGGTCGTCAACGTCGCCCAGCTCGCCACCCTCTTCCCCGAGGGCGGCACCGTGGGCGTCGAGGAGCTCGTGGCGGCTGGCGCCGTGCGCAAGAACGCGCCGGTGAAGGTGCTCGGCAACGGCGAGATCGGCGTGACGCTGCAGGTCAGCGCGCACGCGTTCTCCGAGGTCGCCAAGAGCAAGATCGCCGCTGCTGGCGGCTCGACCACCGAGCTCTGAGGCACCAGCCCCGCGGCACGACGTTCCGACGAGGGGCGTCCCGGGCGTCCGTGCGACGCCTGGGGCGCCCCTCTCGCTTCGGCTGTTAGGCTCTCGAAGTCTGTGGTCACACGGGCTGAACCACCCGCGCGGCACCGCCGCACGGCCTGATCGACGTCACGACGGGCGCCACGAGGCGCCCACCCTGGAGGGGCTCCGTGCTTTCCGCGTTCGCGTCGGCGTTCCGTACGCCGGACCTGCGCAAGAAGCTGCTGTTCACCCTCGGCATCATCGCGCTGTTCCGCCTCGGGTCGGTCGTGCCGACGCCGGGCGTGGACTACACCGCCATCCAGCGATGCATCGAGCAGGTCCAGGACAACTCGCTGTACGGGATGATCAACCTGTTCAGCGGCGGCGCGCTGCTGCAGCTGTCGGTCTTCGCGCTCGGGATCATGCCGTACATCACGGCGTCGATCATCATCCAGCTGCTGACCGTCGTGATCCCGCGCCTCGAGTCCCTCCGCCAGGAGGGCCAGTCGGGCCAGGGCAAGCTGACGCAGTACACCCGCTACCTCACGGTGGCCCTCGCGATCCTGCAGTCGACCGGCATCGTGGCCCTCGCGCGAGTGCCCGGCCGCCTGTTCACCGGCTGCAACGAGACGCTGCTGGTCAGCGACTCCATCCTGCAGATCCTGCAGATGATCTTCGTGATGACCGCGGGCACCGCCGTCATCATGTGGCTCGGCGAGCTCATCACCGACCGGGGCGTCGGCAACGGCATGTCGCTGCTGATCTTCACCTCGATCATCTCGACGTTCCCCGGCCAGCTCTGGCAGATCTGGACCATCAACGGCGTCTTCACCTTCGCGATGGTGCTCCTCGTCGGCATCGCCACGATCGCCGGCGTGGTCTACGTGGAGCAGGCCCAGCGCCGCATCCCGGTGCAGTACGCCAAGCGCATGGTCGGCCGGAAGATGTACGGCGGCACCAGCACCTACATCCCGCTCAAGGTCAACATGGCCGGCGTCATCCCGGTCATCTTCGCCTCGTCGCTGCTGTACGTCCCGCAGCTCATCGTGCAGCTGTCGGGCAGCCAGGGCTCGGTCGCGCAGTGGATCCTGCAGAACTTCTCGCGCGGCGAGGAGCCGCTGTACCTCCTCGCGTACTTCCTGCTCATCGTCTTCTTCACCTACTTCTACGTCGCCATCACGTTCAACCCCGTAGAGGTGGCCGACAACATGAAGCAGTACGGCGGATTCGTCCCGGGCATCCGCGCGGGCAAGCCGACCGCCGAGTACCTCGACTACGTGCTGACGCGCATCACGCTCCCAGGCTCGTTGTACCTCGCCGTCATCGCGATCATCCCGTTCGTGGCGTTCGCGTTCCTCGGCGTCGGTCAGCGCTTCATCTTCGGCGGCACCTCCCTGCTGATCATGGTGGGAGTGGGCCTCGATACGGTGAAGCAGATCGAGTCCCAGCTGCAGCAGCGCAACTACGAGGGGTTCTTGCGATGACCAGAGTCGTCCTGATGGGTCCCCCCGGCGCGGGCAAGGGCACCCAGGCAGCGGTGGTGGCCGAGCGACTCGGCATCCCGCACGTCTCGACGGGCGACATCTTCCGGGCCAACGTGTCGCAGGGGACCCCCCTCGGCGTCGAGGCCAAGCGCTACATGGACGCCGGCGAGTACGTTCCGGACTCCGTCACCAACTCGATGGTCCGCGACCGGCTGGCTCAGGCCGACGCCGAGCCGGGCTTCCTGCTCGACGGCTACCCGCGCACGGTCGCCCAGGTCGACGAGCTCGCCGGCATGCTGGCCGCGCAGGGCACCGCGCTCGACCACGTGATCGAGCTGACGGTCGACGTCGACGAGGTCGTCGGGCGTCTGCTCAAGCGCGCCGCCGAGCAGGGCCGCAGCGACGACACCGAGGACGTCGTGCGCCGCCGTCTCGAGGTCTACTTCGAGCAGACCGCCCCGCTGACCGCCGTCTACGCCCAGCAGGGCCTGCTCGTGCAGGTCGACGGCATGGGCTCGGTGGATGAGGTCACCGCCCGGGTCCTCGCCGCGCTCGGCGCCTGACCCTCGCCTCCATGTTCCGCCGCAAGGACCGCATCGAGGTCAAGACGCCCGAGCAGATCCTGCTCATGCGCCAGGCCGGGCTCGTCGTCGGCCGCACCCTCGAGCTGCTGCGCGAGAGCGTGCGCCCGGGCATCAGCACCCGCGAGCTCGACGCCATCGCGGAGGAGTCGATCCGCTCCGCCGGCGCGGTCCCCTCGTTCCTCGGCTACCACGGGTACCCCGCCTCGATCTGCGCCTCGGTCAACGACGAGGTCGTGCACGGGATCCCGGGCGACCGCGTGCTCGTCGAGGGCGACCAGATCTCCATCGACTGCGGCGCGATCGTGCAGGGCTGGCACGGCGACGCCGCCATCACCGTCCCTGTCGGCGCCGTGGCCGAGGCCGACGCCGAGCTCTCCCGGGTGACCGAGGAGGCGCTCTGGCGAGGCCTCGCCGCCGCTCAGGCAGGTGGCACGGTCCGCGACATCGGTGCGGCGGTCGAGTCGTACGTGCGGGCCCAGCCGGGCGGCGAGGGGTACGGCATCGTCGAGGAGTACGTCGGCCACGGCATCGGCACCTCGATGCACATGGACCCGAACGTCCCGAACTACGACCACGGCGGCAAGAGCCCGGCCCTCACCCCGGGGATGGCGCTCGCCATCGAGCCGATGGTCTGCGCCGGCAGCCGGCTCACCCGCACCCTCGCCGACGACTGGACCGTGGTGACCCAGGACGGCCGGCGCGCCTGCCACTGGGAGCACACGGTGGCCATCACGACCGAAGGCCCCTGGGTGCTCACGGCCCTGGACGGGGGCGCGGCCCGCTTCGCCGCCCTCGGCGTGGCCAGCCCCGCCGCCGACCGCGCCTGAGGCCTCCCCGCGGGCAGGTCGATGCCCGGAATGTCCGGTTTCCGGCGTACTCCTGGACCAAGATCACCGGATTAGTGCCCAAGGGGGGTCCTGGCGTAGACTCGCTCCTCGGCTCACATGAGTCGCGACCCGTCACGCCCACCGTCCTGCCCCGCAGGCGGGTGAGCAGCGCGGGGAGCGTCGCCTCGAGCCGCCAAGGTACTACTGCCGACACGGACGAAGTGCGAGGACATGCCCAAGAAGGACGGTGCCATCGAGCTCGAAGGCACGATCACGGAGTCCCTCCCGAACGCCATGTTCCGGGTGGAGCTCGACAACGGGCACAAGGTCCTCGCGCACATCAGCGGGAAGATGCGGATGCACTACATCCGGATCCTGCCCGATGACCGGGTCGTCGTGGAGCTCTCGCCCTACGACCTGACCCGCGGCCGGATCGTCTACCGCTACAAGTAAGCCCGCACCACCTCCGTCCACCCCTACAGACGCACGGGCGCACGAGCCGCCTGGCCCGTACACCCGTGGAGAGACAGATGAAGGTCAACCCGAGCGTCAAGAAGATCTGCGACAAGTGCAAGGTGATCCGCCGTCACGGCCGGGTCATGGTCATCTGCGAGAACCCGCGCCACAAGCAGCGTCAGGGCTGATCGCGCCGGGAGCGATCCCGGTCGTCGCACCAGCACACGCAGTACCCGACCCCCGCGCAGCCCACGTGCCGCGTGCGGGACGCCACCCTCGGCCCGGAGGCCGAGGACCCACCTAGGCGGGTGGGACCGGTACTGCTCCGAGACCTCCGGACGAAACTGGAAGAGAGAAACCGCCCGATGGCACGTCTCGTCGGCGTCGACCTCCCCCGCGACAAGCGGCTCGAGGTTGCGCTCACCTACATCTACGGGATCGGCAAGACCCGTGCTCAGCAGACTCTGGACGCTACCGGCATCAGCCCGGACGTCCGCGTCAAGGACCTCTCCGACGAGGACCTGATCAAGCTGCGCGACTGGCTCGAGGCCAACTACAAGACTGAGGGCGACCTCCGTCGTGAGGTCGCCGCCGACATCCGCCGCAAGGTGGAGATCGGTTGCTACCAGGGCCTTCGGCACCGCCGCGGCCTCCCGGTCCGCGGGCAGCGCACGCACACCAACGCGCGCACCCGCAAGGGCCCGAAGAAGACCGTGGCCGGCAAGAAGAAGGCCGGCAAGAAGTAGTAGTCCGACGGTCCTGCCGGCCCACAGCGCCGCGACCGAAGGACCGATGACCTCAACCAGAACGGATAGTCGATGCCTCCCAAGAGCCGTACGGCTGCGGGCGCCAAGAAGGTGCGCCGCAAGGAGAAGAAGAACGTGGCCCACGGCCACGCGCACATCAAGAGCACGTTCAACAACACGATCGTCTCGATCACGGACCCCACCGGTGCCGTGATCTCGTGGGCCTCGTCGGGTCAGGTGGGCTTCAAGGGCTCGCGCAAGAGCACGCCCTTCGCCGCCCAGCTCGCCGCCGAGGCGGCTGCCCGCCGTGCCATGGAGCACGGCATGAAGAAGGTCGACGTCTTCGTCAAGGGTCCCGGCTCCGGCCGTGAGACCGCGATCCGCTCGCTTCAGGCCACCGGCCTCGAGGTCGGCACGATCCAGGACGTCACCCCCAGCCCGCACAACGGCTGCCGCCCGCCCAAGCGCCGCCGCGTCTGACCCGCGAGAAGAGAGACTTTCCCACCATGGCCCGTTACACCGGGGCGGACTGCAAGCGCTGCCGCCGCGAGAAGACCAAGCTGTTCCTCAAGGGTGCGAAGTGCGATTCGCCGAAGTGCCCGATGGAGTCGCGTCCTTACCCGCCCGGCCAGCACGGTCGCGGTCGCACCAAGGACAGCGAGTACCTGCTGCAGAAGCGCGAGAAGCAGAAGTGCGCGCGCATCTACGGCGTGCTCGAGAAGCAGTTCCGCGGGTACTACGAGGAGGCCCAGCGCAAGCAGGGCAAGACCGGTGAGAACCTGCTGCGCATCCTCGAGACCCGTCTCGACAACGTCGTGTACCGCGCCGGCTTCGCCGCCAGCCGCGACATGGCGCGCCAGCTCGTGCGTCACGGCCACTTCACCGTGAACGGCAAGAAGGTCGACATCCCGTCGTACCGCGTCTCGGCCAACGACATCGTCGAGGTCCGCGCCGCCAGCCGTGAGCTCACCCCGTTCGTGGTCGCCCACGCCCAGCTCGGCGAGCGTCCCGTTCCGGCGTGGCTCGAGGTCATCCCCTCGCGCATGCGCGTGCTCGTCCACTCCCTGCCCGAGCGTGCCGTCATCGACACGCAGGTGCAGGAGCAGCTGATCGTCGAGCTCTACTCGAAGTGAGGTGATCCGGCGCGCGCCCTCGGGCGCGCGCCGGCACCGGCACCACCTCCGCCAGGCACTAGCAGGCGTCAAATAGCGGGCGCCTCGAAAGGACAACCACGTGCTGATCGCCCAGCGTCCGACCCTCGTCGAGGAGCAGATCTCCGAGTTCCGCTCGCGCTTCGTCATGGAGCCGCTCGAGCCCGGTTTCGGCTACACCCTCGGCAACTCCGTCCGCCGTACCCTCCTGTCGTCGATCCCTGGCGCTGTTGTCACCAGCATCCGCATCGACGGCGTCCTGCACGAGTTCACCACCGTGCCGGGCGTCAAGGAGGACGTCACCGAGCTGATCCTCAACATCAAGCAGCTCGTCGTCTCCTCCGAGCACGACGAGCCCGTCGTGATGTACCTGCGCAAGCAGGGCCCCGGCGCCGTGACCGCCGCCGACATCGCGCCCCCGGCCGGCGTCGAGGTGCACAACCCCGACCTGCACATCGCGACCCTGAACGACAAGGGCAAGCTCGAGATGGAGCTCGTCGTCGAGCGTGGCCGCGGCTACGTCTCCGCGGCGCAGAACAAGCAGCCCGGCCAGGAGATCGGCCGCATCCCGGTCGACTCGATCTACAGCCCCGTGCTGAAGGTGACCTACAAGGTCGAGGCCACCCGTGTCGAGCAGCGCACCGACTTCGACCGTCTCGTGATCGATGTCGAGACCAAGCAGTCGATGTCGCCGCGCGACGCCGTCGCGTCCGCCGGCAAGACCCTGGTCGAGCTCTTCGGCCTCGCCCGCGAGCTCAACGTCGACGCCGAGGGCATCGACATCGGCCCGTCGCCCGCCGACGCGTTCGTCGCCGAGCAGCTCTCGACGCCGATCGAGTCCCTCGACCTCACCGTGCGCTCGTACAACTGCCTCAAGCGCGAGGGCATCCACACGGTGGGCGAGCTCATCGGCCGCTCCGAGGCCGACCTGCTCGACATCCGCAACTTCGGCTCGAAGTCGATCGACGAGGTCAAGGCCAAGCTCGTCACGCTCGGCCTGGCGCTCAAGGACAGCCCGCCCGGGTTCGACCCGGCCACGGCCGTCAGCTTCTACGACGACGACGACCAGGGGTACGCCGAGGACGAGCAGCTCTGACGAGCTGACGACCCCGGCCGCCCGACACATCAGGAGACTTCGACATGCCTACCCCCACCAAGGGTGCCCGCCTCGGCGGCAGCCCGGCGCACGAGCGGCTCATGCTCGCGAACCTCGCCACGGCGCTGTTCGAGCACGGCAAGATCACGACCACTGAGGCCAAGGCCAAGCGCCTGCGCCCGCTGGCCGAGCGCCTCATCACCCACGCGAAGCGCGGCGACCTGCACGCGCGTCGTCGCGTGCTCGCCGTCATCCGTGACAAGGGCGTCGTGCACGAGCTGTTCGCCGAGATCGGCCCGCGCTACGCGACCCGTCCCGGCGGCTACACCCGCATCACCAAGATCGGCCCGCGCAAGGGCGACAACGCCCCCATGGCCGTGATCGAGCTCGTCGAGCCGCTCGCCGAGGCCGTCGTGGCCGAGGCCACCGGTGCGACCAAGCGCGCCGCCAAGGAGAAGGCCGCCGCCCCGGCTGCTGCCGCTCCGGCCGCGGCCGAGGTCGTCGAGGAGACCGTGGTCGAGGAGACCGCGCCCGAGGCCGTCGAGGTCGAGGCTGCGGACGACGCGGTCGAGACCGAGGCCGCCGAGGTCACCGAGTCGACCGAGGAGGCCGCCGACGAGGCTGCCGCCGAGGACACCGACAAGGCCTGAGCGCCCTGAGCACCAGCACCGAGCCCGCCGCCCCCTCCGGGGACGGCGGGCTCGTGCGTTCCCCGGTGCGCCTGCGGCTCGGGATCGCGTACGACGGCACCGGCTTCGCGGGCTGGGCGCGCCAGCCCGGGCTGCGGACCGTGCAGGGCACCCTCGAGCAGGCGCTCACGACCGTCCTGCGCACCGAGGAGCCGGTGCGGCTCGCGGTGGCAGGACGCACCGACGCGGGCGTCCACGCCCGCGGCCAGGTGGCGCATGCGGACGTGCCCGCGGAGTCCTGGGACGCGCTGGCTGCCCGGGGTGAGGACGTCGTCGTACGCCGCCTCGCCGGCGTTCTGCCCGACGACGTGCGGGTGCATGAGGCGGTCGTGGCGCCCGAGGGGTTCGACGCGCGCTGGTCGGCGCTGTCGCGGACGTACGCCTACCGCGTGTCGGACCGGCCGGGCGGGGCCGACCCGCTGCTGCGCTCGCACGTGCTGCACCACACCGGCCCGCGCAGCACGCCGCTGGACCTCGGGGCGATGAACGCCGCGGCCGCGGGGCTGCTCGGCGAGCACGACTTCGCGTCGTTCTGCAAGCGCCGCGAGGGATCGAGCACCGTGCGCACCCTCCTCGAGCTGCACTGGGTGCGCGAGACCGACACCGGCCTCGTCGTGATGCACGTGCGCGCCGACGCGTTCTGCCACTCGATGGTGCGGGCGCTCGTGGGCGTGCTGCTGCCCGTCGGCGACGGGCGCCGGCCGGTGGAGTGGCCGGCGGAGGTGCTCGCCCGGGTACGCCGCGAGCCGGACGCCGAGGTCGCGCCGCCCACGGGCCTCAGCCTCGAGCACGTGGAGTACCCGCCGGACGCCGAGCTCGCAGCGCAGGCCGAGCGCGCCAAGCGGGTGCGCGGCCCGCTGGCCTGAGGGCGCGGCGTACGCGGTCCGTGCGGAATAGCGCCGCCCGCAGTGACAGGCTGGCGGCATGAGAGTCGTGGTGGCGCTCGGGGGCAACGCCCTCGCCCGGCGCGGCGAGCCGATGACCGTGGCGAACCAGCGCGCGAACGTGCGCCTGGCCTGCCGTGCGCTCGCCCCTGTTGCCCTGGAGCACGAGCTCGTGGTGTCGCACGGCAACGGCCCGCAGGTCGGCCTGCTGGCTCTGCAGGCCTCGGCGTACGACGAGGAGTCGTCGTACCCGTTCGACGTCCTCGGCGCGCAGACCGAGGGGATGATCGGCTACTTCATCGAGCAGGAGCTCGGCAACCTGCTGCCGTTCGAGACGCCGATCGCCACGATCCTCACGATGATCGAGGTCGACGCCGACGACCCCGCGATGAAGGACCCGACGAAGTTCGTGGGGCCGGTGTACGCCGAGGCCGACGCGCATCGCATCGCCGCGGAGCGCGGGTGGACGGTCAAGCGCGACGGCGAGCACTGGCGCCGCGTCGTGCCCTCGCCCGAGCCGCGGCGCATCTTCGAGATCCGTCCCATCACGCAGCTGCTCGACTCCGGCACGGTCGTGATCTGCACGGGGGGCGGCGGCATCCCCACGATGTACCTGCCCGAGGAGCGGCTCGAGTTCGACGACGACCACAACCCGCGCACCCTCGTCGGGGTGGAGGCGGTGATCGACAAGGACCGGTCCTCGGCGGTCCTCGCGCGCGACCTCGGCGCCGACGCTCTCGTGATCGCCACCGATGCGCCCGCGGTGTTCCTCGACTACGGCACGTCGGCGCAGCGGGCCATCGCCGCGGCGTCGCCCGACGCGCTCGCGGCGTACTCCTTCCCGGAGGGGTCGATGGGCCCGAAGGTGGAGGCGGCGTGCGCCTTCGCTCTGTCCGGGCCCGGGAGGTTCGCCGCCATCGGCGCGCTCGCCGACATCCGCGGCATCCTCGCCGGCACGCACGGCACCCGCGTGAGCACCGACGTCGACGGCCTCGTCCTGCGTTAGCCGGTCAGCGGTCGCCGGGGTGCGCGCAGGGCGGAGCCCGTCCGGACCCCGACGGGCGGTAACCGGTTAGGCGGCGGGGCGGCGTACGGGCGAGAATCGACGCTCGTGGGTCACGTCGAGGTCGCCAAGGTCACGCACACGCTCCCCGACGGGCGCGTGCTGCTCGACGAGGTGAGCTTCCGCGTCGCCGACGGGGCCAAGGTCGCGCTCGTCGGGGCCAACGGCGCCGGCAAGACCACGCTCATGCGTCTCGTGTCCGGCGACCTCGACCCGCAGGAGGGGTCGATCACGCGCTCGGGCGGCCTCGGCGTCATGCGCCAGTTCATCGGCCAGGTGCGCGACGAGTCGACCGTGCGCGACCTGCTCGTGTCGGTGTCGCCGCCCGCGGTGCAGGCCGCGGCAAAGGCCCTCGAGGACGCCGAGCTCCGCATGATGGAGGCCGACGACGAGGCCACGCAGATGGCGTACGCCCAGGCCATCTCCGACTGGGCAGACGTCGGCGGCTACGACTCCGAGGTGCTCTGGGACGTCTGCACGGTCGCCGCGCTCGGGATCCCGTTCGACAAGGCGCAGTACCGCGAGACCCGCACGCTCTCCGGTGGCGAGCAGAAGCGGCTCGCGCTCGAGGCGCTGCTGAGGGGCCCGGACGAGGTGCTGCTGCTCGACGAGCCCGACAACTACCTCGACGTGCCCGGCAAGGAGTGGCTCGAGCAGCGGCTCGCGGAGTCGCCCAAGACCGTCCTCTACGTCTCGCACGACCGCGAGCTGCTCGCACGTACGGCGACGCAGGTCGTCACAGTCGAGCTCGGTGCCGCCGGCAACACCGCGTGGACGCACGGCGGGGGCTTCGCGACGTACCACCAGGCGCGCGCCGACCGGTTCAGCCGGCTCGAGGAGCTGCGCCGCCGCTGGGACGAGGAGCACGCCAAGCTCAAGGCGCTCGTGCTCATGTACAAGACCAAGGCGAAGTACAACGACGGCCTCGCGAGCCGCTACCAGGCGGCCAAGACGCGCCTCGCGAAGTTCGAGGAGATCGGGCCGCCGCAGGAGATCGCGCGCGAGCAGACGGTGACGATGCGCCTCGTCGGCGGCCGCACCGGCAAGCGCGCGGTGGTCGCCGAGCAGCTCGAGCTGACCGGCCTCATGAAGCCGTTCGACCTCGAGGTGTGGTTCGGCGAGCGCGTCGCCGTGCTCGGCGCCAACGGCTCGGGCAAGTCGCACTTCCTGCGGCTGCTCGCGGCCGGCGGCAGCGACCCTGACGTCGAGCACCGCCCGGTGGGGGAGGTGCCCATCGCGCCGGTCGCGCACACGGGCGTCGTCCGCCTCGGAGCGCGCGTGCGCCCCGGGTGGTTCGCCCAGACCCACGAGCACCCCGAGCTGATGGGCCGGACGCTGCTCGAGGTGCTGCACCGCGGCGACGCCCACCGCGACGGCATGGGCCGCGAGCTCGCCGCCCGCAAGCTCGACCGGTACGAGCTCGCGCACGCCTCCGAGCAGACCTTCGAGAGCCTGTCGGGCGGGCAGCAGGCGCGGTTCCAGATCCTGCTCCTCGAGCTGTCCGGGGCCACGCTGCTGCTGCTCGACGAGCCCACCGACAACCTCGACCTCGCCAGCGCCGAGGCGCTCGAGGAGGGCCTGTCGGCCTTCGAGGGCACCGTGCTCGCGGTCACCCACGACCGCTGGTTCGCCCGCGGCTTCGACCGGTTCGTGGTGTTCTCCTCCGACGGCACGGTCCGCGAGGTCGACGAGCCGGTCTGGGACGAGACGCGCCCGGTCCGCGCCTGACCGGCGTACGCCGTATCGCCGCAGGTCAGGGGCCCGTGGACCCCGGGCGCCGGCGATTTGGAAGGGGCCCGCGCCGCCGGGTACCCTGGAGCGCTTGCTGCGCACGTGCGGCGTCCCCGGACCCGTCGACCGCAGCCTGGGTGTCAGGGATGGCATCCAGTACGGCGCCCCGCCTCCCACGGCCGACCGGCCGCGGTGCTGGGCGCGCAGAGTCCACGTCCCGACGAGCGAGAGAACAGGTGCCGCTTCATGCGCACGTACAGCCCCAAGGCGGGTGACGTCACCCACGAGTGGTACGTCATCGACGCCACCGATGTCGTCCTCGGCCGACTCGCCACCCAGGCAGCGACGCTGCTCCGTGGCAAGCACAAGCCCACCTTCGCCCCGCACGTCGACGGCGGTGACTTCGTCATCATCATCAACGCGGACAAGGTCGCCCTCACGGGCAACAAGCGCGAGCAGAAGATGGCGTACCGCCACTCGGGCCACCCGGGCGGCCTCACCGCGACCTCGTACGTCCAGCTCCTCGAGAGCAACCCGCGCCGTGCGGTGGAGAAGGCCGTGAAGGGCATGCTCCCGCACAACAAGCTGGGCCGTCAGGTCATCAAGAAGCTCAAGGTGTACGCCGGCCCTGAGCACCCCCACGCTGCCCAGCAGCCCAAGACCTTCGAGATCACGCAGGTCGCGCAGTAAGCGCCGCGGAACCGACGAGAGACGAGAATCCTGACGTGAGCGAGACCACCGACTTCATCGAGACCGAGGTCGACGGCGAGGAGCTGTCGAACTACACCTCGGAGACCCCCACCTCCGCCGTCGCCGTGACGCACCGCGACGTCGTCGCCCGTCCGGCTGGCGCCACCGGCCGCCGCAAGGAGGCGATCGCCCGCGTGCGCATCGTCCCGGGCACCGGCCGCTGGACGGTCAACGGCCGCACCCTCGAGGACTACTTCCCGAACAAGGTGCACCAGCAGCTCGTCAACGAGCCCTTCGCCACCCTCGGCATCGAGGGCGCGTACGACGTCATCGCCCGCATCAGCGGCGGCGGCTCCTCCGGCCAGGCCGGCGCCCTGCGCCTCGGCATCGCCCGCGCGCTGAACGAGGTCGACGTCGAGGCCTACCGCCCGGCGCTGAAGAAGGCCGGCTTCCTCACCCGCGACGCGCGGGTCAAGGAGCGCAAGCACTACGGCCTCAAGAAGGCCCGCAAGGCGCCTCAGTACAGCAAGCGATGAGCGAGCGGAGGGCGAGCTTGCTCGTCCTCCCGAGCGAAGAGCGCAGCTGTTGAGCGCGAGGCGAAGCCGAGCGCGATCACTCGAAGCGCTAAGCGAGCCGCGGGCGAGAGCCCGCAACCGCTCATCGCACGATGCCCCGGGGCTACGCTCCGGGGCATCGGCATGTCGGGCCCGTGGGCCCCGGGACGGGAGAAGAGGCAGCAGTGGGTCGACTGTTCGGCACGGACGGCGTCCGCGGCCTGGCCAACGCCGACCTCACGGCCGAGCTGGCCCTGGACCTCGCCGTCGCCGCGGCGCACGTGCTCGGCGACGCCGGGCAGCTCTCGGACCACGGCGGCGGACGCCCCGTGGCCGTCGTCGGCAACGACAGCCGAGCGAGCGGGGAGTTCCTCGAGGCCGCGGTCGTCGCGGGCCTGCTGTCGGCCGGCGTCGACGTCTGGCGCGTGGGCGTGCTGCCGACCCCGGCCGTCGCGCACCTGACCGCACAGCTCGACGCCGACCTCGGCGTGATGCTGTCGGCGTCGCACAACCCCATGCCCGACAACGGCATCAAGTTCCTCGCCCGCGGCGGCCACAAGCTGCCCGACGACGTCGAGGATGCCATCGAGGCGCGCATCCGCGAGGACTGGACGCGTCCCACCGGCGCCGGCGTCGGCCGCGTGACGCGCCATGACGAGGGTGCCGAGCTGTACGTCGAGCACCTGCTGTCCACGCTGCCGCACCGCCTCGACGGCCTCACCGTCGTGGTCGACGGAGCCAACGGCGCGGCCTCGGTGGTAGGCCCGGAGGCGCTGCGCCGCGCCGGCGCCCGCGTGATCGAGATCCACACCTCGCCCGACGGCCTCAACATCAACGACGGCTGCGGCTCGACGCACCTCGGCGACCTGCGCGCCGCCGTGCTCGAGCACGGCGCCGACGCCGGCGTGGCCTTCGACGGCGACGCCGACCGCTGCCTCGCGGTCGACTCCACCGGCGCGGTCGTCGACGGCGACCACGTGCTGGCGATCCTCGGTATCGCGATGCGCGAGCGCGGCGCGCTCGTCGATGGCACGGTCGTCGCGACCGTGATGGCCAACCTCGGCTTCAAGCTCGCGCTCGAGGCCGAGGGCATCGCGGTGGTCGAGACCGGCGTCGGCGACCGCTACGTGCTCGAGGCCATGCGCGACGGCGGCTACGTGCTCGGCGGCGAGCAGAGCGGCCACGTGATCATGAGCGAGCACGCGACCACCGGCGACGGCGTGCTCACCGCGCTGCACCTCCTCGCCCGCGTCGCGGAGACGGGGCGCAGCCTGGCCGATCTCGCCTCGGTCGTGCAGAAGCTGCCGCAGGTGCTCATCAACGTGCGCGGCGTCGACCGCACCCGCGCGGCGTCCGACCCCGTGCTGGCCGCGGCCGTCGCCGAGGCCGAGGCCGAGCTCGGCAAGACGGGCCGGGTGCTGCTGCGGCCGTCGGGCACCGAGCCGGTCGTACGCGTGATGGTCGAGGCGGCCACCAAGGACCAGGCCGACGCTGTGGCCGACCGGCTCGCCGACGTCGTACGCGCCACGCTCGCGCAGTAGCGCCGCAGGTCAGGGCGCTGCGGCCGTCGACGAGCCGGAGGCCCGCCGACGGCGGGATACCCTGGCCGCATGTGCGGAATCGTCGGGTACGTCGGTGAGAAGCAGGCGCTGTCGGTCGTCGTCGAGGGCCTGCGCAGGCTGGAGTACCGCGGTTACGACTCCGCAGGCGTCGCCGTCGTCGCCGACGCGCAGCTCGACACCCGCAAGAAGGCCGGCAAGCTCGCCAACCTCGAGACGCTGCTCGGCACCGACCCGCTCCCGCAGTCGACCATCGGCATCGGCCACACCCGCTGGGCCACCCACGGCGGGCCGACCGACGCGAACGCGCACCCGCATGTGAGCGAGGACGGCAAGGTCGCCGTCATCCACAACGGCATCATCGAGAACTTCGCCGAGCTGCGCGCCGAGCTCACCGCTTCGGGTGTCACGCTGTCGAGCGAGACCGACACCGAGGTCGTGGCGCACCTGCTCGCCGCGGTGCTGCCCGAGACCGACCACGACCTCGCCGAGGCCATGCGCCTCGTATGCCGGAGGCTGTCAGGCGCCTTCACGCTCGTCGCCGTGCACTCCGACATCCCGGACGTTGTCGTCGGCGCCCGCCGCAACAGCCCGCTGGTGGTCGGGCGCGGCGACGGCGAGAATTTCCTCGCCTCCGACGTCGCCGCCTTCATCGCGCACACCCGACACGCGGTCGAGCTCGGCCAGGACCAGGTCGTCGAGCTGCGCCGCGACGCCGTCGTCGTCACCACGTTCGACGGCGCACCCGCCGACGTCACCGAGTACGAGGTCACGTGGGACGCCTCGGCCGCCGAGAAGGGCGGCTACGAGACGTTCATGGCCAAGGAGATCGCCGAGCAGCCGAAGGCCGTGAGCGACACGCTCCTCGGCCGCATCGGCACCGACGGCAGGCTGAGGCTCGACGAGATGCGCCTCTCCGAGGCGGAGCTGCGCGAGGTCGACAAGGTCGTCGTGATCGCGTGCGGCACGGCGTACCACTCCGGTCTCGTGGCGAAGTACGCGCTCGAGCACTGGACGCGCATCCCCACCGAGGTCGAGCTCGCCAGCGAGTTCCGCTACCGCGACCCCGTGGTCGGTCCGCGCACGCTCGTCATCGCGATCTCGCAGTCGGGCGAGACGATGGACACGATCATGGCGCTGCGGTTCGCCCGCGAGCAGGGCGCCAAGGTGCTCGCGATCTGCAACACCCAGGGCTCGACCATCCCGCGCGAGAGCGACGCGGTGGTCTACACCTACGCCGGCCCCGAGGTCGCCGTCGCATCGACCAAGGCGTTCCTCACGCAGATCGTGGCGTGCTACCTCGTGGCCCTGTACGTCGCGCAGGTGCGCGGCAACAAGTACGGCGACGAGATCGCCGCGGTCGTGCGCGAGCTGCAGGACATGCCCCGCAAGGTCGACCTCGTGCTCGACACGACCGAGGAGATGAAGCGCATCGCCGACGAGCTCAAGGACTCGCCGTCGGTGCTGTTCATCGGCCGCCATGTGGGCTTCCCGGTGGCGCTCGAGGGTGCGCTCAAGCTCAAGGAGCTCGCCTACATGCACGCCGAGGGGTTCGCCGCCGGCGAGCTCAAGCACGGTCCGATCGCGCTGCTCGAGGACGGCGTGCCCGTCATCGTCGTGGTGCCGTCGCCCGCCGGGCGCTCGGTGCTGCACGAGAAGATCATCAGCAACATCCAGGAGGTGCGGGCCCGTGGCGCCCGCACGATCGTGATCGCGGAGGAGGGCGACGAGGCCGTCGTCCCGTACGCCGACACCATCGTGCGGATCCCCGCCTGCCCGACGCTGCTGCAGCCGCTGGTCGCCACCGTGCCGCTGCAGGTGTTCGCGGCCGCGATGGCCACGGCCAAGGGCCACGACGTCGATCAGCCGCGCAACCTCGCCAAGAGCGTCACGGTCGAGTAGCCCCGGCTCACGCCTCGGTGCCGTCGTACCACCACGAGCAGTACTGCATGAGCAGCGTGTCGTGCCAGCCGCGCCGGTCGGTGTTGCGCTCGCGTCCGTGGATGATGCCGACCGGCCGGAAGCCGCAGGCGGTGTAGCACGAGATCGCCGCGGCGTTCGACGCGGCGGGGTCGATCGTGACGGAGTGGTGGCCGCGGATGTCGACGAGCCAGTCGCGCACGGTGGTGACGACCTCGCGGCCGAGGCCGCGGCGGTGCACGCTCGGCGCGAGGAAGATGTCGATGCCCGACTCGTCGTAGTCGGGGTCGTCGCCCTCGTACGCCTGCACCATGCCCACCACAGCGCCCGCCGGCCCGAGGCCCGCGGCGCTCTGCAGCTCGATCGCCCAGCGCACCGTGCCGGTCTCGTCGTCCCACGGGAAGTCCTCGCCCGGCGGGTGCCACCACTGGGCGACCGCGGGCGAGGCGAGGATGGCGCGCAGCGTCGCCTCGTCGTCGCGCTCGAGAGCGCGCAGCCGCACGAGCGGGGTCACCAGCGTGGGCACGGCGTGGGTCGCTGTCGTCTCGGGCATGGGTCCATCCTCACCCCGGAGGTGGCAGGCTGAGGCCGTGATTGTGGGGATCGGCGTCGACGTGGTCGACGTGCCGCGGTTCGAGGCGACGCTCGGGCGCACGCCGGGGATGGTCGAGCGGCTGTTCACCGAGCAGGAGCGCGTGACCGACCTCGGGCACCCGCGCACCCCCACGTCGCTCGCCGCGCGGTTCGCCGCGAAGGAGGCCGTGGCCAAGGCGCTCGGCGCACCGACCGGGATGCACTGGCACGACTGCCAGGTGGTCGGCGACTCCGACGGCCGGCCGTGGCTGCGCATGTCCGGCACGGTCGAGGCAGCCGCCGCCGAGCAGGGCATCGCGCGCTGGCACCTCTCGCTGTCGCACGACGGCGACGTCGCCGTCGCCTACGTCGTGGCGGAGTCGTCGTGACCGGCCTGCGGCCCGCCACCGCGGTGCTGACCGTCGACGCCGTTCGCCGGCTCGAGGCCTCCGCGATGGCGCAGCTGCCGAGCGGCACGCTCATGCAGCGGGCGGCGACGGCCCTCGCCGTGGAGGCGGGTTCGATGCTGCGCGAGATCCGGGGCCGGGTCACAGGGTCCCGCGTGGTGCTTCTCGTCGGATCGGGAGACAACGGCGGGGACGCGCTGTACGCCGGGGCGCGACTCGCAACTCGCGGTGCACGCGTCGATGCCCTGCTCGTAACCGACGGGCTCCACGCGCGCGGTGCGGCGGCGCTGACGCACGCGGGTGGGCAGCTGCTCCGGGCGCACCTGGGCGACGTACGGGCGGCCGAGCTCGTCGCCGCAGCCGACCTCGTCGTGGACGGCATCCTCGGAATCGGCGGGCGCGGCGCGCTGCGCGAGACGGCCGCCTGGCTCGCGATGGTGGCAAGGGAGACCGACGTCGCGGTGCTCGCGGTCGACCTGCCCAGCGGCGTCGACGCTGATACGGGCGCGGTCGCCGATCCCGATGCCGTCGTGCACGCCGACCGCACGGTGGCGTTCGGGTGCTTGAAGCCGGGCCTGCTGCTCGGCGACGGGGCGCTGCGCATCGGCGAGCTCGCCGTGGTCGACATCGGCCTCGACTTCGAGGGTCTCGACCCGCTCGAGGTCGTCGTACGCGTCGACGACGCGCTCGCCGCCGCCGACCTCTCGGCTCCCGGCGCCCGCGACGACAAGTACTCGCGCGGCGTGGTCGGCGTGAGCACCGGATCGGAGGTCTACCCAGGGGCTGCGGTGCTGTCCACGGCCGGGGCGCGGCACGGCCTCGCCGGCTACGTGCGGTACGTCGGCCACGCGCACGAGCAGGTCGTGGCGCGGTGGCCCGACGTCGTCGCGCGGCCGGGCCGCGTGGGCAACGCGGGCCGCACGCAGTGCTGGGTGGTCGGGTCGGGCCGCGGCGTCGACGAGGACGCGCGCCTCGCCGTGCTCGACGCCGTGGCGCTCGACGTGCCGCTCGTGCTCGACGCCGATGCGCTGACGCTGGTCGCCGACGACGCCGAGGTGCGCTCGGCCGTCACCTCCCGCGCCGGCGTCACCGTGCTCACGCCGCACGCGGGGGAGTTCGCCCGCCTCGCCGGGGCTCCGGTCGGCGAGGACCGCGCAGCGGCCGCCCGCGGCCTCGCCCGCGACCTCGGGGCGGTGGTGCTGCTCAAGGGCGCGGCCACCGTCGTGGCGGCCCCGGGAGGCGCCGCGTACGTCGCGGTGTCGGCGCCGGCGGAGCTCGCCACCGCGGGGTCCGGCGACGTGCTGGCAGGCTTCCTGGGCTCGCTCCTGGCGCACCACGAGGCGCTCGGGCGGCTGGACCACGACGCGGCCGCGCGCCTGGCCGCCGTGGCTGCGCACGTGCACGGCGTCGCCGGAGGGCTCGCCGTACACGAGGGCCGCACGATCACCGCGCTCGACGTCGCGGGCGCGCTGCCCGAGGCGGTGGCCCGGATCCGCCGCGCCGACGCCGGCTGACCAGCCCCGATAGGGGAGAATCGGCGGGTGAGCGTCGACCAGCAGGCCGGATGGACCCCGCGCGCCCTCGCGCGCGGCGCCGTGGCCACGGTCGATCTCGACGCCTTGCGGCACAACCTGCGCACGGTGCGCGAGCGCGTCGGCACCGACGTCATGGCGGTGGTCAAGGCCGACGCCTACGGCCACGGGCTGGTGGAGTGCGCCCGGGCCGCCCAGCAGGCGGGCGCCACGTGGCTCGGCGTCGCGCTGCCGAGCGAGGCTGTGCGCCTGCGCGACGCGGGCGTGCAGGGCCGGGTGCTCACCTGGCTCGAGACGCCGGGTGCGCCCTTCGACGACTGCGTGGACCGCGGCATCGACGTGACCGTCTCGGCGCCGTGGGCGCTCGACGCCGTGCGTGCGGCGGCCAAGCGACTCGGCACCACGGCCCGAGTGCAGCTCAAGCTCGACAGCGGTCTGTCACGGAACGGCTCGACGATGGCCGACTGGCCGGCGCTCGTGGCGGCTGCGCGCGACGCCGAGCTCGAGGGCCGGATCGCCGTCACCGGTGTCTGGACGCACTTCGCCTGCGCCGACGAGCCCGAGCACCCCAGCGTGCGCCGCCAGCTCGACCAGTTCGAGGAGGCGCTCGGCATCGCCGACGTCGCGGGCCTTCGTCCCGAGGTGCGTCATGCAGCCAACTCGGCCGCCGCGCTGGCCGTGCCGGCCGCTCGCTACGACGTCGTGCGCATCGGCATCGCGATGTACGGCCTCTCGCCGGGAGCGGGGATCGGCGGGGGCCACGAGCTCGGGCTGCGCCCGGTCATGGCGCTGCGGGCGCGGCTCGCGTCGGTGAAGCGCGTGCCGGGCGGGTCCGGCGTCTCCTACGGCCACCTCTACACGACGGCCCGGGAGACCACCCTCGGCGTCGTGCCCCTGGGGTACGCCGACGGCATCCCGCGGAGCGCCTCGAACCTCGGCCCGCTGCTCGCCGCCGGTGCCGTGCGCAGCGTCGCGGGGCGCGTGTGCATGGACCAGGTCGTGATCGACCTCGGCGACGACGAGGCGGCGGTCGGCGACGAGGTGGTGCTCTTCGGCGCGGACGGCCCCTCGGCCGACGACTGGGCCGCGGTCTGCGGCACCATCGGGTACGAGATCGTCACGCGGATCGGACCCCGTGTGCCGCGCGAGCACCTGGGGGTGAGCGAGCAGTGAGCGGGACCGAACCGCTGCGCGACCTGACCCCGGGCCGCGTGGCCGGCGTCGTCGGCGCGCTGGGCGCTGCCGCCGCCGTGGGCGCCGCGGTCGGCGTCGCTGCCGAGCGCATGCTCGTACGCCGCGCCCTGCGCCCCGACCCCGAGCGCGACGAGCCGTTCGGCGGGCTGCGCGGCACGATCGTGCCGGTCGTCGCGACCGACGGCACGCCGCTTCACTGCGAGGTCGAGGAGCCGCCGGAGGGGTCTCTCGCCGACCGGCTCGGCGACGGCCTGACGATCGTGTTCTCCCACGGCTACGCGCTGGAGGAGGACTCCTGGCACTACCAGCGCCGCGACCTGCGCGCCCTGGGCCGCCTGGTCTTCTGGGACCAGCGCAGCCACGGCCGCAGCGGCCGAGGAACGGCGGAGAGTGCGACGATCGACCAGCTCGGGCGCGACCTCGAGGCCGTCATCGCCGCGGCCGCGCCCACGGGGCCGCTCGTGCTCATCGGGCACTCGATGGGCGGCATGACGGTGATGTCGTACGCCGCGCACAACCCCGAGGTGTTCGGCGACCGCGTACGTGGCGTCGGGCTCATCGCGACGAGCAGCGGGGGTCTGGCAGAGGTGCCGCTCGGGCTGCCCGCTCCGCTGGCCAAGGCGTTCCACAACGTGGCGCCGCAGGTGGCCGGGGTCCTCGCCCGGCGCAAGGACATCGTCGAGCGCGGGCGGCGCGCGGGCAGCGACATCGCCTACCTGCTCACGAAGGTGTACTCGTTCGGGTCGAACGTGCCGCCGTCCCTGACGCAGTTCGTGCACCGGATGCTTTCCGCCACGCCGATCGACGTCGTCGCCGAGTTCCTGCCGACGCTCGAGGCGCACGACAAGAAGACCGCGCTCGATGCGATCGGGCGGGTCGACACCCTCGTGCTGGTGGGCGATTCCGACATGCTGACGCCGAGCGCGCACAGCGACGAGATCGTGCGGCACGTGCCGGGCGCCGAGCTGGTGCTCATCCCGGACAGCGGCCACATGGTGATGCTCGAGAAGTACCCCGAGGTCAACCAGCACATCCGCGAGCTCGTGGCCCGCGTGCGCACCAACCTCGCGCACACGGAGGAGACCGCGTGAGCTCGGTGGGTGTGCCCGACCGCGATGCCATGCACCGGTTGGGCTCTCGGCTCGCCTCGGTGCTCCGCGCGGGCGACCTGGTGGTGCTGTCGGGCGACCTCGGCGCCGGGAAGACGACGCTCACCCAGGGCATCGGCCTCGGGCTCGGCGTGCGCGGCGGCATCACGTCGCCGACGTTCGTGATCGCGCGCGTGCACCCCTCGACCGTCGGCGGCCCGGCCCTCGTGCACGTGGACGCCTACCGGCTCTCCTCGCTCGAGGAGGTCGACGACCTCGATCTCGACGCCTCGCTCGACGACTCGGTCACCGTCGTGGAGTGGGGCGAGGGCAAGGTGGAAGGCCTCGCCGAGGACCGGCTGCTCGTGCACGTGCAGCGGCCGGTCGGGGGCGCGGCGACCGCGTCCGACCTGGACGAGCCCCGCACCGTGACGCTCGCGGGCGTCGGCCCGCGCTGGGACGGCGTCGATCTCGATGCGCTGCTCGTCGAGGCGGCCTGATGCTCGTCCTCGTCATGGACACGTCGTCCGCGGTCGTCGCCGCCGCGGTGCACGACGGCGACTCGGTGGTGGGGTCGGCGTACGAGCTCGGAGCGCAGGCGCACGGCGAGCTGCTCGCGCCGGTCGTGGAGCGGGCGCTCGCCGAGGCCGGAGCACGGCCCGCCGACCTCACCCACGTGTGCGCCGGCGTCGGGCCGGGGCCGTTTACCGGGCTGCGCGTCGGCATCGTGACCGCGCGCGTGATGGGCGAGGCGCTCGGCATCCCGGTGCACGGCATCTGCTCGCTCGACGTCCTGGCCTTCCAGGCCGCGGCCGAGTCGGGCTTCCGGCTCGACGCGTTCGCGGTCGCAACCGACGCCCGGCGCAAGGAGGTCTACCTCCGCACGTACGGCCGGGGAGGCAGGCCGGTCTCCGACCCGATGGTCATGAAGCCCGGCGACCTCGATCCTGCGGTCGCGGCCGGCCCCGTCTCGGGTCCCGGCGCCTGGCTGTACCCCGACGTGTTCGCCGATCCGCGCGAGCCGCGGGAGCTCGACGGCGCCGCCATGGCCGAGCTGGTCGCGGGGCGCATCGAGATCGGAGCGCCCCTGCTCGCGCCCGAGCCGCTCTACCTGCGCCGCCCCGACGCTGTCGAATCCGCGGGCCGCAAGCGGGTGACGCAGCCGTGAGCGTGCGGGCGATGCGCTGGTGGGACGTCGAGCAGTGCGCGCTGCTGGAGCGCGAGCTGTTCGAGCATGCGCCGTGGACGGCGGAGCAGTTCTGGAGCGAGCTCGCGCACGTGCCGGACACGCGGTGGTTCGCCGTCCACGAGGATGCCGAGGGCATCGACGGCTACGTGTGCCTGGCCGCCGTACCGCCCGAGGGGGACGTGCAGACGATCGCCGTCGCGCCGCGCTCGCAGGGCCGCGGGCTCGGTCGCGAGCTGCTCGACGCGCTGCTCGCGGAGGCCGCACGCCGCGGGTGCACGCAGGTGTTCCTCGAGGTGCTCGACACCAACGCGCCCGCCATCGCCCTCTACGAGCGCAGCGGCTTCGAGCGGCAGGGGCGTCGCCGCGACTACTACGGCCCCGGAGCCGACGCGCTCGTGATGCGCAAGCGCCTGCGCGAGGAGGTGCCCGCATGACCCGCGACGAGCCGCTCGTGCTCGGCATCGAGACCTCGTGCGACGAGACGGGCATCGGCGTCGTACGCGGCACCACGCTCCTCGCGGACGCCGTGGCCAGCAGCATGGACGAGCACGCGCGGTTCGGCGGCGTGGTCCCCGAGGTCGCGAGCCGCGCGCACCTCGAGGCGATGGTGCCGACGATTCGGCGCGCGTGCGCCGATGCAGGCATCGCGCTCTCGGACGTCGATGCGTTCGCCGTCACCGCAGGCCCCGGCCTCGCGGGCGCACTGCTCGTCGGGGTGGCGGCGGCCAAGGCCCTCGCGCTCTCGCTCGGCAAGCCGATCTACGGCGTGAACCACCTCGCGGCGCATGTGTGCGTCGACCAGCTGCAGCACGGCCCGCTGCCCGAGCCGACGATGGCGCTGCTGGTGTCCGGCGGCCATTCCTCGCTGCTGCTCGTGCCGGACGTCACGAGCGACGTACGACCCCTGGGAGCGACGATCGACGACGCTGCGGGCGAGGCGTTCGACAAGGTGGCGCGCGTGCTCGGGCTGCCGTTCCCCGGCGGGCCCCACATCGACAGGGCCGCGACCGACGGCTCGATCACGATCGACTTCCCGCGCGGGCTCACGTCGGGCCGCGACATGGAACGGCACCGCTTCGACTTCTCCTTCAGCGGCCTGAAGACCGCGGTCGCGCGGTGGGTGGAGGCGCGCGAGGCCGCGGGGGAGCCGGTGCCGGTCGCGGATGTGGCGGCGTCGTTCCAGGAGGCCGTCGTCGACGTGCTGACCCGCAAGGCGCTGCTCGCGTGCGCCGAGAACGGCGTGGAGCACCTCGTCGTCGGCGGAGGCGTGGCGGCGAACTCGCGCCTGCGCGCATTGGCGCAGGAGCGCTGCGATGCGGCCGGAGTGACGTTGCGCGTGCCGCGGCCGGCCCTCTGCACGGACAACGGCGCGATGGTGGCCGCGCTGGGTGCGGAGATGGTGGGGAGGGGGCGGTCGCCGGGCCGGTTGGACCTCCCGGCAGACTCGTCGATGCCGGTCACGCAGGTGAGCACGGCACCGGCGTAGGGAGGGCTCCATGATCGTCCGCATGTGGGAGGCCACGGTGCTCCCCGGCCAGTACGACGCCGCCGTCGAGTGGGTGCGCCGCGACCTCGTGAAGCGGGCGCTGTTCACCGCCGGCTGCATGGCCGCCGAGATCCTCGTGCACGAGGGCACGCCGGAGTCCGTCGTGCTCCTCACCCGCTGGGACGTCGCGCCGGTCTTCGAAGAGGACCCGCCGGACGACCTCTTCGTCCGCGCCCGCGCCCAGCACCTGCAGACCCTGCGCCCCGACATCGCCTGACGCCGCTGGTTCCGGATGAGGGTGCCCCAGGCTGCCTCAGAGGCACCTGAGGGGACCCACTCGCATCGGGACGCGGACACCGCTCGGGCTCAGTGGGTACCGATGAGTGCGCCTTAAGGGGCCTGGGGCACGTTCATCAAGAACTTCGCAGGGAGGTGGCATCCGCCAGATCGCCTCGCTGAGCGGCGACGCGTCGTCGGGCTACACGGCGTCCCTGACCATCGGCGTCTGACACCGGCTCCGTCCCCTGACGCGGGCGTGGTTCCGCGTCGTGGGGAGCGCGCTTCCGCTGCCGCTTCCGGCGGTGCGTGCGAAGCGGGCGTGGTTCCGCGTCGTGGGGAGCGCGCTTCCGCTGCCGCTTCCGGCGGTGCGTGCGAAGCGGGCGTGGTTCCGCGTCGTGGGGAGCGCGTATCCACTGCCGCTTCCGGCGGTGCGTGCGAAGCGGGCGTGGTTCCGCGTCGTGGGGAGCGCGCTTGCACGCCCGGTACGGCGCACCAGCAGGTTGAGGTGTCGGGATAGCGTGCTCCGCATGACCGCGTTCGCAGACCTGCTCGCTGCCGGGCCCGCCGCGATCGACGGCGGCCTGGCCTCCGAGCTCGAGGCACGCGGCCACGACCTCAGCGGCATGCTCTGGTCCGCCCGGCTGCTGCGCGACGACCCCGACGCGATCCGCGACGTGCATCGCGCGTACTACGAGGCCGGTGCGACCGTCGGCATCTCCGCGTCGTACCAGGCCTCGCGCTCGGGGTTCGCCCGACAGGGGCTCGACGCCGCGGACGCCGACCGCCTCCTCGCGCTGTCGGTGAAGCTCCTGCGCGAGGCGCGCGACGCCTCCCTCGGCGACCACCCGAAGCTCGTGGCCGCGTCGGTCGGGCCGTACGGCGCGACCCTGCACGACGGCAGCGAGTACCGCGGCAGGTACGGCGTGCCGCACGACCGGCTCGTCGACTTCCACGTCGAGCGGCTGCGCGTGCTCCTCGACGCCGACCCCGACCTGCTCGCCATCGAGACGGTGCCGGATGTCGACGAGGCGTGGGCGCTCGTCGCCTCGCTCGACGACGTCGGCAGCGACGTGCCCGCGTGGTTGTCGTTCTCCTGCGCCGACGACGCGACCACCTGCGCAGGCCAGCCGATCGAGGACGCCGTCGCGGTGGTGACGTCGTCGTCGCGCATCGGTGCGATCGGGGTCAACTGCACCAAGCCCGAGCACGTCGGAGGTCTCGTCGCCCGCATCCGCGCCGCCGCGCCGCTGCTCCCGATCGTCGTCTACCCGAATGCGGGCCGCGTGTGGGACGGCGAGGCCTCCGTCTGGCTCGGCGACGGCGCGGCTCTGCTTCCGGACTCCGCGGTGGGCGCGTGGTTCGACGCGGGCGCCGCCCTGGTCGGTGGCTGCTGCGGCCTCGGCCCCGCCGCGATCGAGCGCATCGCCGCTGTCGCCTCGGCATGACGCCGCTGCACGACGACGAGGTGCCCATCGACCTCTCGCTGGTCCGTGCGCTCCTCGACGAGCAGCATCCTCAGTGGTCGGGGCTGACGCTGCGAGAGATCGCTGCGACCGGTACGGACCACCGGCTGTTCCGCCTCGGAGACGACCTGCTGGCGCGCATCCCGCGCATCGCGTGGGCCGCGGACCAGGCGCGGCAGGACGCCCGCTGCCTCCCGCTGCTCGCCGAGCATCTGCATACCACGCTGCCGGAGCAGGTCGCCCTCGGCCGGCCCGGGCACGGCTACCCCTGGGAGTGGTCGGTGGTGCGCTGGCTGCCCGGCCGTCCGCCGGACCGTCGCGACCCGGCCGACCGTGCGGCCGTGGCGCGCGACCTGGGGCGAGTGTGCGCCGATCTGTCCGCGGTGCCGATCGAAGGCGGTCCCGTCGCGGGGGTGGACGGCGGCTCGCGAGGCGTGCCGCTCGCCAGCCGCGACGAGCTGACGCGCGCGGCGATCGCCCACATGTCCGACGAGCTGCACGGGCCCTCGCTGCTCGCAGTCTGGCGGGACGCCGTGACCGCGCCGGTTGCGGCGACGGCGTCCTGGCTGCACGGAGACCTGACCGCGAACAACCTGCTGGTCGATGACGTCGACGGCGCTCTGCGCCTCGCGGCCGTCATCGACTGGGGTCCAGTGGGCGTCGGGGACGCGGCGGCGGATGCGGCTGCCGCGTGGGCGTTCCTCACGGCCGACGAGCGGCCCGCCTTCCGCGCTGCGGCGGCGTACGACGATGCCACGTGGCGGCGCGGACGCGGATGGGCGCTCACGACGGCCGTCGTCGCACTCGAGTACTACCGAGCGCGCAGCCGTGCGATCGCCGACAACGCGCGCCGGACCCTCGTGGAGGTTCTGGCCGCAGGCAGTTAGGCGGCGACGCGCTGCAGCCCGACCGCGCGGGCCAGCACCTCGAGGGAGCGCATGCGCGCCGCGACGCTGCTGGCCTGGTGCACCACCACGAGCTCGTCGGCGTCGGCGTGCGCGCGAAAGGCGTCGAGGTAGTCGCGGACGACGTCGGACGTGCCGACGGCGGCGTACGTCAGCATCTCGTCGACGTGCGCCATCTGCGGCGAGGCGATCACGGCGTCGATCTCGTCCTCCGTGAGAGGCCCGCGTCCGCGGCTGAAGAAGTTCTGCACGCGCATCCGGCGTACCGCCTGCAACTCGGCGTCGGCGACCGCCTGGTCGTCGGCTGCGATCACGGTGACGCCCGCGACGACGTACGGCTCGCGCAGCTGCTCGCTCGGTCGGAACGTCGACCGGTAGATGTCGACGGCCTGGGTGAGGGCGTGCGGCGCGAAGTGCGAGGCGAAGCCGAAGGGCAGGCCGAGGTGGGCCGCGAGCTGGGCGCCGAACAGCGACGAACCGAGGATGTAGAGCGGCACGTCGGTGCCACGGCCGGGTGTGGCGTTCACGCCCGCGACCCTCGTGCGGTCGGTGAGGTAGCCCTGCAGCTCGACGACGTCCTGCGGGAACGTCTCGGCCGCGGCGGGTGAGCGGCGCAGCGCGCGCAGGGTCTCCTGGTCGGTCCCGGGGGCACGCCCGAGACCGAGGTCGATGCGGCCGGGGTGCAGCGTGGCGAGCGTGCCGAACTGCTCGGCGATCACGAGCGGCGAGTGGTTGGGCAGCATCACGCCGCCTGCGCCGAGGCGGATCCGGTCGGTGTGGGCGGCGACGTGCGCGATGAGCACGCTCGTGGCCGAGGACGCGATCGACGCCATGTTGTGGTGCTCGGCGTACCAGATGCGGTGGTAGCCGAGCTCCTCCGCTCGTTGGGCGAGCGCGACGCAGCCTTCCAGCCCGTCGCGGACGCTCTCGCCCGGAGCGACGACTGCAAGGTCGAGCACAGAGATCGGTACGGCGGACACGAGGACCCTTCGTTCGAGGCAAGGCACCAGCATCGCACCCGGCCGCGCCCCGCCCGGAGCCCATCTGGATGTGAGATGTCGCTGCTCGCAGCGACATCTCACATCCAGAGCGAGTGCCTACAGGCCGAGGTCGCGGCCGATGAGCTCCTTCATGATCTCGTTCGAGCCGGCCCAGATCTTCGTCACGCGCGCGTCGCGCCAGGCGCGGGCCACGCGGTACTCGTTCATGAAGCCGTAGCCGCCGTGCAGCTGCACGCAGGCGTCGAGCACGTCGTTCTGCACCTGCGCGGACCACCACTTGGCCTTCGCGGCATCGACGGCGGTGAGCTCGCCAGCGGTGAACGCCATGACGCACTGGTCGACGTACGCCTGCGACACCTCGATCTGCGTCACCAGCTCGGCGAGCAGGAACTTGTTGTGCTGGAACGAGCCGACCGCCTGGCCGAACGCCTTGCGCTCCTTGGTGTACTCGAGCGTCTCCTCGAGGATCGCCGCGGCGTGCGCGATGTTGGAGACCGCGGCCCCGAGGCGCTCCTGCGGCAGTCGCTCCATCATCGCGATGAAGCCGCGATCGACCTCGCCGATGCGGTTGGCGTCGGGCACGCGCACGTCGGTGAAGAAGAGCTCGGCAGTGTCGGACTCGGTCTGGCCGACCTTGTCGAGCTTGCGGCCGCGGGTGAAGCCCTCCATCCCCGTCTCGATGCCGAACAGGGTGATGCCCTTGGCGCCCTGGCCCGGGGTGGTGCGCGCGGCGACGACGACGAGGTCGGCGCTGTAGCCGTTGGTGATGAACGTCTTGGAGCCGTTGACGATCCAGTCGTCGCCGTCGCGCACGGCCGTCGTCTTGAGCGCCGCGAGGTCCGAGCCGCCGCTCGGCTCGGTCATGCCGATGGCCGTCACGATCTCGCCCGTGCAGAAGCCGGGGAGCCAACGCTGCTTCTGCTCCTCGGTGCAGAGGTCGCGAAGGTACGGCGCGACGACGTCGCCGTGGATGCCGAGGCAGGAGGAGACCGCGGCCGAGATGCGCGACATCTCCTCGCCGAGGACGGCGTTGAAGCGGTAGTCGCCGGCCTCGCTGCCGCCGTACTCCTCGGGGATCTCGAGGCCGAGGAACCCCTGCTTGCCGGCCTCGATCCAGACGTCGCGGGGGATCGCCTTGGCCTCGATGAACTCCTCGATGCGCGGGGCGACCTCGCGCTCGAGCCACGCACGGGCGGCTGCCCGGAATGCTTCGTGGTCCTCGTTGAAGATCGTGCGCTTCACGTCATCCTCCGCGTGCTCGGCTCTCGACCCTGCCGATGCTACTGGCCGGTAGCATCCTGCGCTCGGCCGGCGCGGACGATCCGTCCGGATCGCCTCGCACGTTTGATGCCGGTCCAGGGCGGACAGTCATGGGAACCCGGCGCACGACGCCGCCGCCGACAGAGGAGCGCCCCATGGACACCCGAGACACGGTCCTGCGCACGATGCACGACGCCGGCGCCGCTGCCTGGTTCGGCGGCTCGCTGATGGGCGCGGTCGGCCTCAACGGCGCGGCGGCGGACGCCCACGACCCGACCGAGCGCACGCGCCTGTCGGCCGACGGCTGGATGCGCTGGGCACCGGTGAACGCCGTGGCGATCGGCGCCCACCTGATTGGCGGCGCGGGCATCCTGTGGGTCAACAAGGGCCGGCAGACTAGACAGAAGGGCGTCGGCAGCAACACCGTGGTGAAGACCGCGGTGACCGCGGCGGCGCTGGGGCTCTCGGCGTACGGCGCCATCCTCGGCGCGAAGGTCGCCAAGGCCGCGGACCAGGCGCCCGCCGAGGGTGCCACCGAGCCCGACGCGATGACGCCGCCCGACATCGCCGCAGCGCAGAAGCAGCTGAAGGTCATCCAGTGGGCGACGCCCGTGCTGACCGGCACCATCGTGGCTCTCGGCGCCCAGCAAGGGGAGATGCAGCGTCCGCGCGCCCAGGTGCAGCAGCAGGTGCATCAGCTCTTCGACAAGCTCGCCGCGTGACGCCATGGCCACGCTCGACCGTCCTGGGCGGCCCGGCATGTGGGGGCGGGCCTGCTTGCGTTCGCACGATGACGTCCTGGCGCTGACGGCGCTCTGGGCGGCCGTAGTCGTCGGGGGCGTCCTGGTGATCTCCGGCACGAGGTCCTGGCTCCTCGGCCTCGTGATCGGACCGGTCCTGGCTGGAGCGACGTACCTGCCGTTCAGGCTGCGCCGTCGGCGCTGGGACGCAGCCGTGGGCCGCGCCTTCGAGGACGGCCTGGTCCGCCTCGAGCGCCTGCTCGACGATCAACGCCCGCCCGACCGTCCCGCCTAGCACCGCGGATCGGTGCCCGCTGTGAGACCGATACCCTGGGATCCATATCCCGCCCTCGTAGCTCAGGGGATAGAGCATCGGTTTCCTAAACCGTGTGTCGGAGGTTCGAATCCTCTCGGGGGCACTCGATCTTCGCGCCCGAAGGGCCGCTCTGCGAGGGACCCCCAGCGGGTTCGGGAGGAGTCCCTCCGTCGCCGCGCCGCAGGCGCCTGCTGCGGCTTCTACGACGGATCCTCTCGGGGGCACACCGCCCTCTCGGCCGCAGGCCGCGTTCTCGATGTGCCCCCCGGCGGGTTCGGGAGGAGTCCCTCCGTCGCCGCGCCGCGGGCGCCTGCTGCGGCTTCTACGACGGATCCTCTCGGGGGCACTCGATCCTCGCGCCCGAAGGGCCGCTCTGCGAGGGACCCCCAGCGGGTTCGGGAGGAGTCCCTCCGTCGCCGCGCCGTAGGCGCCTGCTGCGGCTTCTACGACGGATCCTCTCGAGGGCACACCGCCCCCGTGGCCGCAGGCCGTCCTCTCGACTCTCGTCGGTGTCCGCGCACTCGGGGTGGTCCCCGGCGGGTGGAGCGCGCGGCGCCATCGTGCCGAAGGGGCCTGCGGGTTACTGCGACCGACCTGCGCATGCAAGGCGAGCGGCCCTGCTGGGACACGACTGCGACACAACGAACCCGAAATCCCTGCTCCTGCACCGCAATTCGGTCGAAATCCGCCCGACCCGTGCATGTGTGCAAACGTTGATGAACGGCCCCCCAGCGAACGCGTCCCCCGCCGGCTCCGTCGGCGACGCCGCCGCAGGTATCGCGGGTCCGGAGGCGCCTGATGTCCACGGCGATCAGCACGAACGACAGGACGTGCCACTGCATCCGCCTCACCGGCGACATCGACATCTCCCGTTGCCGTGAGCTCGACGAGATCGTCTCCGACTACGCGTGCTCTGGCCGGGCGAACGTCGTCGTGTGTCTCGACGATGTCGACTACTGCGGCACGGCCGGGATCTCCATGATCATCCGGCTCGAGCACATCGCGGCCAGCCGCGGCGGGGCGCTCGTCGTGACGGGAGCCAGCCCGCGGGTCCACCGGGTGTTCGACGTGACCGGCCTGGGGCGGTTCCTCGTCGAGGCGTGAGGTCGTGGGTGATCCCGCCACCCGCAACACGCTCGCCTAGGGTCGGGGCATGGCGCAGGTCCAGCTCCACGGCGACAGCACGCTGGCCCAGGGGCTGCGCGACCTCCTGCGCTCGGTGCATCCCGTCGCGGCGGTGGCGGTGGTCACGCCGGCCGCCACCCGGACCGCGTCGTACGGCGCACGGCTGGAGTCGGAGTTCGAGATCGGATCGCTGTCCAAGGCGATCACCGGCCTGCTGTACGCCGATGCCCTGGACCGCGGAAAGGTGCAGCCGACCACACTTCTCGGCGACCTGCTGCCGCTCGACGGATCCGACGCCGCCCGCGTCACGCTCGGCTCGCTCGCCACCCACGCGTCGGGGCTGCCGCGGCTCCCGAAGGGCGCGCAGACGCTCACCAAGACCCTCGAGCTGTGGACCCGCGGGACCAACCCGTACGGCGAGAACCTCGACGAGCTGATGGAGCAGGCGCGTCGTACTCCCGTCGGCAACGTCGGGCGCCACATGTACTCCAACCTCGGCTTCGAGCTCCTCGGGCACGCCGTGGCGGCCGCGAGCGGTACGACGTACCCGGAGCTCCTGCAGCAGCGGCTCACCGCGCCGCTCGGGCTCGCGGGCACGTACGTCACCGCCACCTTCGACGACCTGCGACCGGCCGCCATCCGGGGCCGCACCCGCAGTGGTCGTGCCCGCGACTCGTGGGTGGGAGAGGCACTGGCCCCCGCCGGCGGGATCCGTTCCACCGCAGACGATCTCGCGCGCCTGACCGAGGTTCTCCTCGATGGGTCCGCACCCGGGGTGCGGGCGCTCGACCCGGTGGAGCAGTTCACCGGTCCCGCCGCGCGCATCGGCGCGGGGTGGATGGTGCTCTCGCGCAAGGGCCGCGACATCACCTGGCACAACGGGCGGACCGGCGGCTTCGGGTCGTGGTGGGGGATGGACCGGCAGGCGGGCAGCGGCGTCGTGATCCTCACCGGCACGTCGGCCAGCGTCGACCGCCACGGGTTCGAGCTGCTCGAGGCTGTCACCCGCACGTAGCCGTGGCGCAGCCGCACGCCGTCGGCGGGGATGGGTAGCGTCGAGCCATGGCCGGCATGGACGACGACGTCATCACCCTCGCCCTGCGCATCTTCGACACCGCGCGCGAGGGCCGCACCGACGAGCTCGCCGGCTTCCTCGACCGCGGCGTTCCCGTCGACTTCACCACGCCGAACGGCGACACGCTCCTCATGGTCGCCGCGTTCAACGGCCACGCCGACACCGTGCAGATGCTGCTCGACAGGGGAGCCGACCACGCCCGCATCAACAAGGCGGGCGACAGCGCGCTCGACACCGCGGTGATCGAGGGCCAGGGAGCGGTGATGCGGGTGCTCCTCGCCGCGGGTGCTTCGCCCGCGCCGATCAGCGGAGACGAGGAGGGGCCCGGCTGAGCCGGACCCGTTCTAGAGCCGCTGGTTCTCGCGGGTGAGCCTGCGCCAGATCCAGCTCGACGCCGCGGGCTCGTCCGACAGGCAGTACGCCGCCGACGCATCGACCAGCAACGTCGACTCCATGGACCGCCGCGCGGCCGGCCGTCCGGCCAGGAGCAGCCGGTCGCCGGCGTGCAGAAGGTGGTCGTCCGGCGGCGCGATCGTGGTGCCGAGGTAGCTGTCGACCATGAGGCACACGACGTCGAGCGGATGGTCGCGGTCGAGCGGGTCGCGCAGCAGGTCCCGGAGCTGGACGTGCTGGTGGGCCATCCGGCGCTCGACGGCCGGTGCGTCGGCCGCGGTGATCGGCACCTCCCACAGCTCGGGCGAGCCATGGCCGCACCGCTCGAGCAGCCGCGCCAGAAGCGCGGAGGACCACTCCTGGCCGAGGTGCGCCGTCGACTCGAGGAACTGCCACAGCATCGGCGCGCCGATGTGCGCCAGCGCCTCCTGCGCCACGACCGTCGTCGGCACGAGCAGCAGGTCGACGCGCATCGCGCGGAACAGCTCGGTGTTCGAGGGTCGGTTCTGCCGAGCGACGAGGTACAGCGTCGGGTTGGCCCGGCGCGCGGCGGCCACGAGCGAGAGGTTGGTGATGTCGTTGTCGGTGCCGGCGATGAAGCCCACTGCGCGGGAGATGCCCGCCTGCTCCAGCACATCCCTGCTCGTGCCGTCGCCGACGATCACGTCGTCGTCGTCGGGATCGTCGGTGAGCCCGGTTCCGGCGTCGATGACGTGCACCTCGAGCTCCTGGCGCCGCAGGTCGCGCGTGACCTCGCGGCCGAACCGGCCGTAGCCGTAGACGATCCAGAGGCCCGGCTCGACCGACTCGTGGGCCTCCGGCAGCGGCGCGCCGGGCGCGCGCGTGAGCCAGTTCGAGAGCTGCTCCGTCGCCGGGGCGCGCAGCGCCACCGTGAAGTGGTCGCCGAAGCGGTCGAAGGGGTCGATCACGATCGGGTTGCCGAAGGCCCGCATGCGCGCGGTGATCGAGGCGGACGAGCTGCGCGCGATCACCGGCACGTCGGGGCGCAGCACCGTCGCCGCCATCGTGATGGCGAGGTTGGCCTCGTCGTCGTCGGTGATGGCGAGCACCCCTGCGCAGCTCGGGTGCTGGAGGCCGGCCTGCACGAGCAGGGCGGGGTCGCGCGCGTCGGCCACGAGTGCGGGCACGTCCGACCCGTACGCCCCGAGGTCGAGGTCGTCGACCGCCGTCTCGCGGTGGTCGACGACGACGAAGCGCTTGCCGATGCCGTCGAGCCACGAGCCGAGCAGGGCGCCGGTCTGCCCGTGCCCCGCCATGAGCCAGAAGGGCTCCCGGATGCGCGCCACCGAGCGGCGGAACCGCTGGGCTGCGATGGCCTGCTTGAACGGCCGGGCGTTGAGCAGCGCGAGCAGCGAGCCGATCGCGTACGCCCAGCCGACGACGGTCAGGTAGATCGACAGCGTCACCCACATGCGCTGCGCGTCGTTGAACGCGTGGGGGAGCTCGCCGTAGCCGATCGTCGTGGCGGTGTAGCTCATGAAGTAGAACGCGTCGAACAGCCCCATCCGCCAGGGACCCTCGGGCGACGTGCCGGGGATCAGCGTCAGCCCGAGGACGCTGATCGCGAAGATCGAGATGAGGACGATGAACGGCGTACGCATGCGCCGCAGGACGAGGAACACCGCCTCGGACGACTGCGGCCCGGGCGCGGTCGGCACGTCCGCGCCGATCGACGCCTGCTCATCCCAGGACATCGGCGCGGCCTAGCGACGTCGGTAGGAGACGGTCTCGACGACCAGGAGGATGACCGAGACGAGGTTCGCGAGCAGCGCGCCGCCCGACAGCGACACCGCGCTCGCCATCGCCTCCGGGGTGATGCCGTCCGGGCTGACGTTGTTGGCGTACACCAGCACGACGGCCGCGGCGATGAGCTGCAGGTCGGCCACGAGGCTCGTCGCGAGGTGCACGGCCCCGATCTGCGTGCGGTCGCCGAACTTCAGCACCGTGGCGATCAGGTTGACCACCACGGCCGCGTACAGCTCGTAGCGGTTGTGGACCGACGGGTCGTTGATGTCGCCGATGAAGAACCCGAAGTTGAGGGTGGCGGCGAGCAGGACGAAGAACCCGAAGATCACCTTCTCGAGGTTCACGGCTCTCCTCACGTGCGCCGGAAGGTCCGGACCAGTCGATGCTAGGGAGAGGCGCGGCGTACGCCGTGGAGCCTCGCCGCCAGGAGCCCCGAACCTCGTGGACCTGCCGCGGGCCGCAGGGCAGGCTCGGGGCATGGCCGACCACGTTCCGACCGTCCCCGAGCGCCTGCTCGCCCGCCTCGACGACCTCGCTGCCGAGCTCGAGCGCAGGGGCGACGCTCGCGCACTGCTCGGGCTCGGGTCGGTCGGCGTCGACCTCGACCGGCTCGACGCCCATTCGGACCTCGACTTCTTCGTGATCGTGGACGACGACGCGCTGCTGCGCTACCTCGGCAGCGTCGACTGGCTCGAGGCCGTGCATCCCCTCGCGTTCAGCTTCGCCAACACGCCCGACGGGCGGAAGGCGCTCTGGGCCGACGGTCTCTTCGCCGAGTACGCTGTGTTCACCCTCGACGCGCTCGTCTCGATCCCGTACTCGCCCGGCCGCGTGGTCTGGCGGCGCGCGGACACCCCCGACTCCATCGCCTCGCCGCAGCAGCCGCTGCCGGTGCCCGGCACCTCGTCGCTGGACTGGCTGGTGGGCGAGGCGCTCACCAACCTGTACGTCGGCCTGCACCGCTACCGCAGGGGCGAGCGGCTCTCGGGCATGCGGCTCGTGCAGGTGTTCGCCGTCGACCGTGTGCTCGAGATCGCGGGCGTCCTCGGGCTCGCGACCGCGCCGCAGCAGGATGTGTTCGCCGTCGAGAGGTCGGCGGAGCGCCGCCTCCCTGCCGAGGTCCTTCCCCTCGGCCAGCTCGCCCAGGGCTACGCGCGCACTCCGGAGTCGGCGCTCGCGACGCTCGCCTGGCTCGAGGAGCACGTGGCCGTCGACGCGTCGCTCGCGCGCGAGGTGCGGGCGCTCGCAGGCTGAGGCGGACGCCGCCGCGCTAGCGTGCCGCTATGCCCGGCGCCCTGCTGCTCGACCTCGACCGCACGCTCGTCAACGTGCAGCTGTTCACCGACTACGACGCGGCCTGGGCCGACGTCCTACCCATGCTCGGCGACCGCCCCGTCGACCTCGGGCTCGACACGGGCTGGACGTCGGCGACTCGGGCCTGCATGGCGATTCTCGGCGACCTGCCGGCGGGCGAGCTCTGGACCGCGGTCGATCGCGCGATCGCGGTGCACGAGCGCGCCGGCGCCGACCGATCGGTGACGATGCCCGGCGCCGAGCAGTTCGTGCAGGTCATGTCCGACCGGCCCACTGCGGTGGTGACGCTGCTCCCGCCCGACGTCGCGCGCGAGGTGCTCGACAGGCACGGCCTCGCCGTCGACGTCGTCGTGGGGCGCGATCCCGTCGTACGCCCCAAGCCGAGCGGCGACGGGCTGCTTCGCGCCCTCGAGCTGCTCGGCGCGGAGGCCGGCGGCGCAGTCATGGTCGGCGACTCGTCGTGGGACGCCGCGGCGGCGATCGACGCCGGCGTGCGGTTCGTCGGCGTCCATGCACCGCGGTCCGAGTTCGCCGAGGTGGCACCGTCGGCACCCGTGTGCGACAACCTCGCCGACGTGCTGCTGCACGTGATGCGCTGACCGGCGGACGGGGTCGCTGCACCGCGCCGCCCGATGTGGTGTGGTGTGCTGTGGGCCGCAGCGGACGCTGCCTGACGGGGACAGGACGGAGAGGCAACGGTGCTCGAGGACCGCTTCGCCGGCGTGCTGGCAGATGCCGCCGCCGGCGACGAGCGAGCCTTCGACACCCTCTACCGCGATCTGCACCCGCCCCTGCTGCGCTATCTGCGATCCCTGCACTGGGAGCTCGCCGAGGATTCGGCCTCCGAGGCGTGGATCGAGGTGGCGCGCGGCGTCGCCACCTTCGACGGCCCGGAGAAGGCGTTCCGGTCGTGGGTCTTCGCGATCGCCCGCCGCAAGCTCATCGACCGCATCAGGTACGAGGCCCGACGGCCCGGGGCGTCGTTCGACGACATCCCCGACGCCGGTCCCGCGGAGCCGGACGTCGCCGACCTCGTCGTCGAGCGCGATACCACGACCGAGGCGATCGCCCTGATCCGGACCCTGCCGCGGGACCAAGGCGAGGCCGTGATGCTGCGCATCGTGGCCGGGATGGACCACGGGGAGATCGCCGAGGTCATGGGCCGGACGCCCGGGGCGGTCCGCGTGCTCGTGCACCGGGGGCTCCGGAGGCTTGAGCGGGACTTGAACGCACGGGGACTGCGGAGGGTAACGCCATGAGCACCGGAGGCGTTCATCCCCAGGGCGGCTCGGGGGACGAGCCGCGCGACCTGGAGGACTCGATGGCCCTGTCGGAGCTGTTCGCGGCGCTGCGCGCCCCGGGCACGCCGGAGGAGCTGGCCGGCGCGGATGCGACGGTGGCGGCCATGGCCGCCGCCCACTCGGAGACCGCCCACGGCGTCGTGCCCCTGCGCCCGGTCGACCGGCGCCCCGCCGTCGTCGCCGTCGGCTCCGCCCTCGGCGTGCTTGCCGCCCTGCTCGTCACCGGTACCGCGGCAGCGGCGTACTCCGGTGCTCTCCCGGAGAACCTGCAGCGCATCGCCCACCAGGTGATCGGCGCGCCGGCTCCGCGCCCGGCCGTGCCCGACGTCTCCGGCAGCAGCGACGACGAGTCCTCGAGCGAAGGCGGCGCCTCGGAGTTCACCGACACCCCGACGCGCAACGGCAGCGGCCCGGCGGCCACGCTCGACAGCGCGGCGCTGTTCGGCCTGTGCCGCGCGTACGCCGACAACGGCCCCGACGACCAGAGCGGCAACTCGGTCGCCTTCCGCGTGCTGGCCGAGGCCGCCTCGGCGAACGACCAGACGATCGAGGAGTACTGCGCCCCGATCCTCGCGACCAAGACCCCGGGCAAGCCGAGCACCAAGCCCGGCCAGACGGGCAAGCCGAGCACGCCTCCGGGGCAGACGAACAAGCCGAGCACGCCTCCGGGGCAGTCGAACCGGCCCACGATCGCGCCCGGCACGACCAAGACCCCGCCCGGCACGACCAAGACCCCGCCCGGCAGCACCCGCAAGCCCTCGGTGCTGCCGACAGGCACCAACAGCAAGCCCTCCACCCCGCCCGGGGCGACGCGCAAGCCGAGCGCCAGCGTCCGCTGAGCACGCAGCGCTGCACCGCTGACTACGCAGCGCTGATCGCCACCCGCCCACGCCTGCGCCGGACGGGTGAACTCGTCGTCCCCGCCTGTAACGGACGGCACCCGCGTGGCGTTCTCCGACCGCCATCATCAGCGAGCGCGGGGGAGTCCCATGATCCGTCGACGTCCGGGAGGCCCCGCCGCGTGCCGCGACGAGGGCGCCGCCGCCGTCGAGTTCGCCCTCGTCGTCCCGCTGCTCCTCCTGCTCGTGTTCGGGATCATCGACTTCGGCATCCTGTTCGGGCAGAACCTCGCGCTCAGCAACGCCGCCCGTGATGCGGCCCGCTTCGGCGTCGTCCGGCAGATCGACGGCTCGCCCGGACGCAGCTGCTACGCGGTCCTCAAACGGGCGCGCGACGCCGCGGTGACGATCGCGCTCAACCCGAACGACGTCGGCGTCACCGTCACCCGCAACGGCACCACGATCTGCTCGATCCCGGCCGGTACGGCGCTGCCTGCGACGGCCAACACCACCGCGCTGCAGAAGCTGCCCTGCGCGGGCTCGGTGTCGGGCACGGACGACCAGCTCGGGGTTGCGGCGACGTACTCCGGCCGCATGGTCATCCCCGTCATCCCCGGGAGCAGCTTCTCGCTCACCGGCAACGGCTACTTCAAGTGCGAGTACTCGTGAGCACGCGCATCCACCTCCGTGACGACAGCGGTGCGGTCGCCGTCTTCGTCGGCATCCTCGTCGTGGTGCTGTTCGGCGTCGCCGTGTTCGCCACCGACTTCGGCATGGCCTACTCCCGCAAGCGCCAGCTGCAGGTCGCCTCTGACGGCGCCGCGCTCGCGGCGGCGAAGACCTTCGCCGACGCCGCGGCCCCCGGCCTGTCGTGCGCCACCGTCGTGAGCACGGCCGGCGCTGCTGCGCGATCGACCGCGGTGACGTACGCCGGTCTCAACTGGCCGGTCAACAGCGCCCTCGCCACCGGCGCGGCCCCGTCGGGCTGGAGCGGCGATGCCGGCGTGGCGTACCGCTGCAACCCGGCCGGCCTCGTCGAGGTGCAGGTGGTCACCACCAACACGAGCCCCGCGATCTTCGCCGGCGTGTTCGGGTCCGACGGGTTCGACCTCGTGCGCAGCGCGATCGCCGCGATGGGCGCGCCGACGGCCGTGCAGGGCCTGCGCCCGTTCGCGGTCTGCCAGAGCGCGGTGGACGCCCTGCTCGCGCAGGACAAGCTCACCCCGGGGGCGGCCCAGCTCATCCCGCTCACCAAGACCTTCGGCGGGTCCTCCGGCGGCTCGATCGGGAACGGCCACGGGAACGGGCACGACGACGACGGCGAGGACACCTGCGGCGGTGCCGCGGGCAACTGGGGCACGGTCGACTACGACGGCCAGTCCAACCCGGCGAACGACATCGTGCTGTGGACCGACGTCGGCTACCCGCTCGTGATCGACCTCGGCTCGGACCTCGCGATCACCCTCGACGGCGACCCGGGCTTCCCGGCCGCGAACAGCGGCAACTGCTCGACCCGCGACGGCTGCCAGCAGACGGTGAACCTCGGCGGCGCGTTCAACGACATCCTCGGACAGCTGAGCGTGCTGCCTGTCTACGACCAGCTGACGGGCAGCGGCCAGAACGCGGAGCTCCGCGTCGTCGGCTTCCTCGGCGTACGCATCTGCGGCTGGAAGATCGGCAACCGCAGCGGCACGATCCCGGATCCGACGTTCGGCGGGACGAGCTGCTACGACAACAGCGCGGCGGTGCGTCTGCCCAGCGGCAACAACTCCGACGATGCGCTGCAGGTGCGGGTCGAGTCGTTCATCCCGATCGGCAACCTGTCGTCGTCCTGCGGCCTCGGCGGAGGCTCGACGCCCGCCTGCCCGACCAACCTCCGCGTCACCCAGCTCATCCAGTAGCCGCCCGGTCGGTCCGCCGCAGCACGGGGGCGGCGGGCCGGCCGTGCTTACTCGGGGTCGGTCACGTCGGCGACGACGGCGCCCACGGCCTCGAGGAACGGCAGAGCCTGCACGGCGATCGCCACCTCGTGCACGCCCGAGCCGAGCGTGATCTCGCGGCGGCTGGCCAGCACGACGTCGGCGACCACGGGCCAGGCCGTGGCGGAGCCGATGGGGGTGATCGTGCCCCGCTCGAAGCCCGTGGCGGCGAACGCCTCGTCGGCCGGCGGCATCGACATCCGCGAGACGCCCAGCAGGCCGCGCAGCTTCGGCCAGGAGATCGACCGCCCGCCGGGCACCAGCACGAAGAGGTAGTCGCCCTCCCCGCGGCGCACGACGAGCGTCTTCACGACGTCGACGACGTCGACGCCGCGCGCGGCGGCCGCCTCCTCCAGTGACCGCACCGGAGCGGTGTGCACGAGCACGCGGTGCTCGAGGCCCAGCGACTCGAGGGCTGCGACGACGGACGGCGCGGGGCTGCTCATACCGCCGATCCAACCACCCGGGTCAGTCGAGGGCGTCGACGGCGGTGAGAGCCCGGCCCAAGGCGCCGGCGAGCCTCGCGCGCAGCGGAGCCGAGGCATCCATGAGCTCCCGCTGCCGGCGGACGTACTCCGCCCGGCCCTCGGGGGTCTCGACGCGCACCGGCTCGTACCCGATCGCCGAGAGGTCGTACGGCGCGGCCGCCATGTCCAGGCGCCGCGCGTCCCGGGCGAGCGCGAAGCAGTCGGCGACGAGGTCGCTGCCGACGAGCTCGGCGTACTTGTACGCCCACTTGTAGAGATCCATCGTGGCGTGCAGGCAGCCGGACTGGTCGAGGCCCGGTTGGGTCTCGCGCGTCGGTGCGAGCTCGTTGAGCGGCACGGCCTCGGCGGTGAAGAACCGGAACGCGTCGTAGTGGGTGCACCGCAGGCCGTTGGCGTCGACGACGTCGCGGATCGCGGCAGGGTCCATCCGCAGCGGCCACGACTCGTGCCGCACCTGCGACTGCTCGAGGCCGTACACCATCGCCCACTCGTGCAGCCCGAAGCACCCGAGGCGGGCCGGCCGGTCGATGCTCGACCGGACGAGGCCCTCCACCCAGGCGAGCCCGTCGCGTCGTCCCGCGAAGCGGCCGGCATCGACCGTCACGGCGCCCGAACCCTCTAGGACCGTGTACGCCGCGTCCGCGGCGAGCTCGTCCGCCCCGACGAGCGCGACCCCGAGGCCCGGGTGCCAGCGGCGCAGCTGCCCCGCACGCGTCGGGTAGTACGTGAAGAGGAAGTCGTCGACGGGGTGCGTGCGACCGCGGCGGCGTCGCTCGAGGTGCGGCTCCGTCCACGCGTCGACACGTGCGGCGTGCGCTTCGGCCCGCGGACGCCAGACGTCCTCGGCGAGCACCTCGAGGCCGGTGGCGGCGGACACGGTCACCCGCCCATTGTCCGCCCCCTGGGGCGGTCTCAGCGCTGGAGGGCCTGGCGGGGGAGGCCGACCTCCTCGGCGGCCGCGCCGAGCCACAGGTCCACCATGCGATCCTCGGTCACCGACGGGTCTCCGAGGGAGACCTGCACGGCGAGCCCGTCGAGGACGGCGACGAGCCGGACGGCGGAGGCCTCGGGATCACCGCAGGTGAACACGCCCTCGGCGACGCCGTCCTCGAGCACCTGCCGGATGTGGGCGCGCCAGCGGGCGTCCATCGCCTGGCGGATCTCGCGGGTGCGCTCATCACGCAGCGCGCGCACCCAGATCTCCATCCAGAGCACCCAGTTGCCGACGGCCGGTCCGGTGTCGGCCCCGATCACGCCGGTCAGGCGCAGCCGCTCGACGGCGCCGGCGCCCTCGGGCACGAGCCGCGCGTAGTCGGCGAAGAAGTCGTCCTCGACCGAGCGCACGGCCTCGGCGAGCACTCCGTCGAGGGAGCCGAAGTGGTAGACGATGAGGGCGGGCGACGTACCGGCCGCCGACGCGATGTCGGACATCCGCGTGCCGACGAACCCGCGCGCGACGAGCGTCTCGACCGCAGCGGCGAGGATGCGCCGTCGACGCCCCTCCGGGTCCTTGGCGGCAAGCGCCTCCGTAGAGCTCATCCGCACATCCTCCCGGACTCCCCACCGCGTAGGGCGCATCACGTCCGCGCGCCGCCCAGGTAACGGATGCGGGGCGACGGCGGTTACCGTTCTGCTTCACGCCGCTCGACAGGGGAGGGACCGCCGTTGGCGACCAGCCGGCCACGCATCACCCGCCGTTCCATGCTGTCGGGAGGCCTCGGCCTCGGTGCGGCCGCTGCCCTCGCGGCATGCGGCGTACGGTCGGACGGCGGCGCCACCGGCCCCGCGACCTCGACCGGTGCGGCGTCGCCGGCCGCGTCGTTCACCGGGACCGACGTGTCGGACTCCGAGAAGCTCGTGCGCTGGTCCAACTGGCCGTACTACATCGACATCGTCGAGCCTGGCGACGAGGGCACGACGACGATCCAGGACTTCACCGCCGCCACCGGCATCGAGGTGGAGTACAGCGAGGACATCAACGACAACGAGGAGTTCTGGGCGAAGAAGTCGCCCATCCTCAAGGAGGGCCGCGGGATCGACCGCGACCTCGCGGTGCTGACCGATGTCACCGCCGCACGCTTCCTGCGCAACGGCTACCTCGAGCCGCTGGACCGCGCCGCCATGCCGAACTCGGCGAACGTCATCCCGTCGCTCGCCGACACGGCGTGGGATCCGGGCCGCACGTTCACCCTGCCGTTCCTCAACGGCCTCATCGGCATCGGCTACAACAAGAAGCTGGCAGGGCGCGAGATCAAGACGTTCAGCGAGCTGCTGACCGACGAGTTCCGCGGGAAGGTCGCCATCTCCTCGGAGATGGAGGACACGATGGGGTTCTTCCTCTGGGCCAACGGCAAGCAGACCGAGTCGTTCACGGACGCAGACTTCGACGAGGCCATCGCCGACCTGCAGGCGGCCTTCGACCGCGGGCAGTTCCGGCGGGTGGCGGGCAACGACTACGGCGCCGACCTCACCAACGGCGACCTCGTCGCCTCCATCGGCTACTCCGGCGACGTCCTGCAGATCCAGCTCGAGAACCCCGACGTCGAGTTCTTCATGCCCGAGGAGGGCGGCGGCTTCTACAGCGACGTGTTCCTCATCCCGGCCGGCGCCCAGCACCACAAGAACGCCGAGAAGCTCATCGACTACTACTACGACCCCGTCGCGGCGGCCAAGCTCGCGGCCTACGTGCAGTACCTCTCCCCGGTGCAGGGCGCGCGCGAGGCGATGGAGAAGGTCGATCCCAGCCAGGTCGACAACCCCGCGATCTTCCCGAGCGACGCCGACCTCGCGCAGGCGCACACGTGGCGCGTGCTCACGCCGCAGGAGGAGTCGCGCTACCTCGAGCAGTACCAGGCGGTCGTGCTCGGCTGAGCCGGGTGCGACGATGGGGACATGACCGACCAGCAGCCCGAGCGCCCGAAGCTCGTGCTCGACGACGTCGACCTCGTGCCCGAGCAGACGAGCGACGACCTCGACGACGGCTGGTCGTCCGGCGCCCCAGCTCCCGGCGACAGCGCCGCAGCGTTGCGCCGCTACCTCGACGAGAAGCCGCCGCACCACGGGGACTAGCCCGCGGTACGGCGGCTCCGGCCGTTCAGGTGGTGCGGCGGATCAGTGCTCGTGCCGCAGCGAGTCGCGGATCTCGCGCAGCAGCGTGATCTCCTCGGCCTCGGCGGCCTCCTCCTCCTTGGCGAAGCGCGCCTTGGCGGCGTTCATCGGCACGACGACGAAGAAGTAGACCGCCGCCGCGATGATGACGAAATTGATGAGAGCCGTGAGCACCAGCCCGATGCTGAAGACGGCGCCGTTGATCTCGAACACGCCGACCGAGTTCAGGTCGGGCTTGCCGAAGATCGCCGCGATCAGCGGGTTGAGGATGCCGTCGGTGAACGCCTTGATGACCGCGCCGAACGCCGCGCCGATCACGACAGCGACCGCGAGGTCGACGACGTTGCCGCGCATCAGGAATTCGCGGAAGCCCTTGATCATGATGTGTCCCTCCATCAGTCCGCCCCGTACGACGGCCGACCCTAGCGACATCTGAGGGACAGGCACACCGCCGTCAGGTCAGCTCGAGCGCAGCACCACGCTCAGTCGCGAACCGACCGCGGCGCGTGCGATCGCGAGGGCTTCGGCCGACGTGGTCGCGAGCACGAGCGAGCTCGCATCGCCGCCTGACGGAGCGGCGAGCAGGCCGCCGCCGCTCGAGGCCGACGCCGTGGCGCTCGTCAGGAGCACGCGCACCCCGCGCGCGACCACGACCGCCTCGCTCGCGTTCGACGTCGTCGCAGCGCCGGACGTCGCCGCGATCACGTCGACCAGGTCGCCCGGTCGGAGCACCGCGAGGGCGGAGGAGTCGGCGAGCCGCAGAGGTGAGGCCACGACGTCCGGCCCGTACCCCTGCAGCAGGTCGGAGGTGAGCAGGTGCCGTCGCAGCACCGCGTCGCCGGCGAGCAGAGGTACGACGACCTGCCGCCCGACCAGCTCGTCCGCCGAGCCCGGGGCGTCCGCGGGCCGGGCGGCCGCCGGCAGCGCCACGGTGGCGAGGTCGGACGACAAGACGGTGGTGCCGGGCGCGAGGTCGCGCGCGGCGACGAGCACAGGGACGAGCTCGGGAGGCGCAGGACGCAGCGCTGCGGTCAGCGACCACACCAGGAGCCCGGCGAGCACGGCCACGACGATGCCGCGGTGGCGGGCGAGTCGCCGGCGCCACGGGGCGGGTCGGCCGGGGACGGTCGGGGCGGGGGAGGGGGCGGCGCGCACGTGCCGACGGTAGGCAGCGCGGCCACCGCCGCGCCGTGGGCGTCCACAGGCGCCGCCGGGGTTCAGGCGGCCGAGCCGCCCGAACTCGAGGTGGTCGACGACGACGTGGTCGACGAGGTCGAGGGCGCGGCCGCGGGAGTGCTGCCCGAGGAGTCCGACGAGCTGCTGGTCGAGGACGAGCCGGCCGGCACGGTCGAGGAGGAGCCGGAGCGGCTGTCGGTGCGGTAGAAGCCCGAGCCCTTGAACACGATGCCGACGGCGTTGTAGAGCTTGCGCAGCTGTCCGCCGCACGCGGGGCACTCGGTGAGCGCGTCATCGGTGAACTTCTGCACGACCTCCAGGGGCTCGCCACAGGCGGTGCACGAGTACTGGTAGGTGGGCACGGTCTCTCCCTCGGGCGTCCGGGTCGCAGCACTCCGCGGATCTGGCACTCGCGGATGTCGAGTGCCAATGATGCCAGAGGGTCCGGGAGAGCACCAATGTGTCGAGCCCCCGGGCGTTCTGATCGCGGACCCGGCTCGTTCCGCTCGGAAGGGATGCGGATGAGCGTCGGGACGGTGCCGACCCTGTCCCTGGACGACCTGCTCGCGCTCGAGCACGACGGCTGGCGAGCCCTGTGCCAACGGGGCCGCGGAGCAGAGCTCTACGGCGGCCTCATGGCCGAGGACGGGGCGATGGTGCTCGCCGGCGGCCTGGTGCTCGACCGGGCCGGTGTCGTGGACTCGTTGGTCGACTCCCCTCCCTGGGCGAGCTACGAGATCACCGAGCCCCGGATCATCGAGCTGGGGGACGCCGGCGCCACGGTGCTCTACCGCGCAGTCGCGAGGCGGGACGAGGGCGAGCCGTTCGTGGCGCTCATGGCGAGCACCTACCGGCTGGTGGACGGCCGGCCCCGGCTCGCGCTCCACCAGCAGACGCCCGACTCCTGAGGCCGGCCGACCGCAGGCTGGCGAGCGCGCACCCTGTCCCACCCGCCGGACGCGGGCGTCCCTCGCCGACCGCCGTGCGGGCCTCGACATCTTCGATCCACGGCGATTTCGGTCGCTGAACGCCGTCAACTCCTTTGTCTCGTCTTCATAACGGTTCGTTACGGACTTCTTTCGAACCTCTTGCAAAGCGATCGAAAGTAAGTGAAGGTCTGGGTTGTGACCCCGACCACGTCCGCCGCCCTCGCCGCCGTCCCGGCGCGCGAGGAGCAGGGGGTGCCGGCCGAGCTCCGGCAGGCCCGCACCGCCGAGCTCGTCGAGACCGAGGGCTTCCTGCGCGTCACCGACCTCGCCGACCGCTTCGGCGTCTCGACGGTCACCGTGCGCTCGGACCTCACCGCCCTGGAGTCCGCCGGCCTCGTCCGCCGCGTGCGCGGGGGAGCGGTGGCCAGCGGGGCGGGCGTCGCGGAGCAGCCGCTGGAGACCGCGGCCGCCGTCGCGGCCCGGCAGAAGCAGGCCATCGGCCAGCGCTGCGCGGCGATGGTGGCGCACGGCGACGTCGTGCTCCTCGACGTCGGCTCCACGACCACCGCCATCGCCCAGGCGCTGCGCGACCGCACCGACCTCAGCGACGTCACCGTCGTCACCAACGCCCTCAACATCGCGCTGCTGCTCGAGCCGGCGGCTGTGGCGGGGCGGATCTCGATCATCGTCGCCGGCGGCACCGTGCGTCCGCTCCAGCACTCGCTGGTCAACCCGTACGCCACGCTGCTGCTCGAGCGCCTCTCGGCCCACCTCGCGTTCATCGGCTGCAACGGCGTCGATGTGCGGGGCGGCGTCACCAACAGGAACGTCGCCGAAGGCGAGATCAAGCGGGCGATGGTGGCTGCCACCCGCCGCTCGGTCGTCGTCGCCGACGGCACGAAGCTCGGCGAGGTCGAGGTGGCACGCGTATGCGACCTCGCCGACGTCGATCTCCTCGTCACGGACGCCGGGGCCGATCCCGACGTCGTGGCGAACATCCGGTCGGCCGGGCTCTCGGTCGACGTCGCCGGATGACGCGGACCGGCGCCTGCTCGGGAACGCCGGTCCACCAGCACCACACCCAGTGCCACCCGGCACCTGGGGGGACGTCGGCCGCGTGCGGACGACGACACGGGAAGAACAACGAGGAGTGCGCATGCGGATTCGCAAGTCACTGGTGATCCTGCCGCTCGGCACAGCACTGCTGCTGAGCGCCTGTGCCAGCACGAGCAACGACGGCGGGAGCAGCGGCAGCGCGTCGCCGTCCGCCTCCGCCAGCGAGTCGACGGCCGAGACCGTCGAGCTGCGCTGGCGCACCCGCCCGGACAACCAGGCGGAGGCCGACGTCTACAAGGGGATCTCCGACAAGATCACCGCGAAGAACATCGGCTTGAAGCTGACCTACGAGGCCGGCAACTCGGAGGGCTCGCCGTACCAGGACAAGCTCAAGACCGAGCTCGGCGCGGGCACCGCCCCCGACGTGTTCTGGATCCCCGGCACCGACGTCGCCGACTTCGCCAAGGCCGGCCTGATCCTCAACTTCGCCGACCAGGCCTCGGCCGCCGGCCTCAACCCGGCCGACTTCTACGCCGGTCCGACCGACCAGCTGCAGGTCGACCCCGCCACCGGCGTCAAGGCCGACGGCTTCCTCTGGGGCATCCCGCGCGACGTCTCGACGTTCGCGCTCTACCTCAACCTCGACCTGATCGACAAGGCCGGAGCCGAGAACCCCATCGAGCTGGCCAAGAACGGCCAGTGGACCTGGGACAAGTTCCAGGAGGTCGCCAACGCCATCACCAAGAACGGCGGCAGCGGCGTCAAGGGCTTCGGCGCCAACTCGTGGTGGGCCAACTACGGCTACTTCATCAACTCCGCGGGCGGCAGCTTCTACAAGGACGACCGCACGGCCTGCAACCTCGACTCGCCCGAGTCGGTGGCCGGCATGGAGTTCTTCAAGGGCCTCTACGACTCCGGCTCGGCCGTGAAGTTCGGCGAGGACTCCGAGCCTCCGTTCAAGGCCGGCAAGGTCGGCATGTTCATGAACGGCCGCTGGGCCACCCCCGGCAGCCGCGAGATCAAGGACTTCAACTGGGACGTCGCTCCCCTGCCGACGGGCGCTGCGCCCGGCAAGAACTGGCAGTTCTGGGGCGCGTACGTGATCAACGCGAAGACCGCCAACCCTGAGGCTGCCGTGAAGCTCGTCCAGGAGCTCACCTCCGCCGAGGTCCAGTCCGAGATCTCCTCGCTCGGTGCGAACATCCCGTCGCGCAACGACCCGGCGCTCGTGGACCAGTTCCTCACCTTCACCCCGCCCACCAACAACCAGGCGTTCGTCGACGGCGTCCAGAACGACCCCGTCGCCGAGGGCCCGCTGTGGAACGGCAACTGGCCGGCGTTCGACAAGGCGAGCAACGACAAGGTCAACGCCCTGATGAACGGCCAGATCACGATCGACGAGTACGCCAAGACGGTCTGCCCGGCCGTCGACAAGGCCGGCGCCTTCACGAGCTGATCGCAGCTCGCGCCTCCGGGACGGTGGGGGCGGGTCGCACGACCCGCCCCCACATCCCGGGTACGCCGTACCTCTCGCGCACGACACCGCTCGGCCGCCACGCGCCGGGCCCCGCGCGGGTGCCGCATCGCTGCCGCCCCGCCGCCACCGGATCCGTGCCACACCGCGCACCTCGACCCCGGGACGTCCCATGAGCACACTCGCACCGCCCGAGGTCGAACCCTCGCCGGCCGCGCCCGAGCCCGTCCGAGAGCCCGCCGGAATCGTCGGCCGCCTCCGGCTCGTGCAGGCCTGGCACGGCGTCCTCGCCCTCATCTGCGCCTACATGGTGCTCAACATCGCCAACGGCGCGTGGAAGCTCGAGTCGCTCCCGCGCACCGCGGTCGGCGTCATCGGCGGTGTGGGTCTCGCACTCAACCTCCTGGCCATCGTGCTCATCGCCCGCGGCCGCCACGTGGCGCGCGGCGTCTCGTTCACGATCCTGTACGCCACGATCCTCGGCGCGGTCGCGCTGCTCGCCGAGGTGCTCGGCCTCTACGAGGGCCTCGACATCTTCGCCGGGGCGTTCCAGAACGCGTTCTGGCAGCTCGTCATCGTCGGCGTTGGCATCGCCTGGTGGGTGATCGCGCGCCGCGTCGAGAAGCGCGTCGCCGAGGGCAGCGCAGCCGCCGCGGCCGCGATGTGGCTCGGACGGTTCGGGCTCCTGATCGCCGCGGTCGGCGCGGTGTGGTGGCTCGTCGTCATCGACATCCCCGGCGGCATCTCCTACATCTGGGACAACGCCAAGGCCTCGCCGACCCTGGCGCTCGCCTACACCCTGGTCACGGTCGGCAGCATCCTGGCGGCGCGGATCATGTGGTCCTCCGCCGCGGCGGTCCACTTCCAGGCCACCGCCAAGCAGGCCGACCGGATGGTGGGCTGGCTCTACCTGTCGCCGAACCTGGTGGGTTTCCTGGCGTTCTTCGCGTTCCCGCTCGCGTTCTCGCTCGTCATCTCGTTCTTCAGGTGGGACGGCCTCACCTCGCCGACGTTCATCGGGCTGGAGAACTACGCGACGACGATCACGGATCCGCTGTTTCACAAATCGCTCACGAACATCTTCTGGTTCATGATCCTGGCGGTGCCGCTGTCGGTCGTGAGCGCGCTGATCCTCGCGGTGCTGATCCACACCAACTACCCGGGCGTGAAGCTGTTCCGCGCGGTGTTCTTCGTGCCGAGCGTGGCCGGCGTCATCGGCGTCACACTCATCTGGAAGCGCCTCTTCAACGCCCAGACCGGCACCATCAACTGGGTGCTCGGCACCTGGGGGGAGTGGGTCAACAACATCCTGCCCGGCGACCCGCTGCCGCAGCAGGTCGAGATCGGCTGGCTCTCCGACCCGTCGGCCCCGTTCGGCCTCCCGGACTACTGGTGGATGCCGTCGGTGGCGCTCCTGACAGTGGTCATCGTGTTCTCGTGGGCGCAGTTCGGCTTCAACACCGTCCTGTTCTCAGCGGGCCTGCAGTCGATCTCCAAGGAGCTGTACGAGGCGGCCGAGCTCGACGGCGCCAACGCGTGGCAGCGGTTCCGCAACGTCACCCTGCCGTCGCTGCGCTCGACCACGTTCTTCGTCACCGCGACGACCGTGATCCTCTGCCTGCAGCTCTTCGACATCGTCTACGCGCTGAACCAGCCCAACCCGGTCGGCTTCCCGAACAACGCGACGCTCACGCCGGTCGTGTACCTCTATCAGCTCGGCTTCCAGCAGAACGCGTTCGGACTGGCGTCCGCGGTGGCCTGGGTGCTGTTCATCTTCATCTTCATCTTCACGCTGGCCCAGTTCCGCCGTCAGCGCGCGGAAGTGGAGGGCTCCTGATGTCCGGCACGTCGACCCGGCGCAAGGCGCGCGGCGGCAAGGAGAAGGCAGCCCGGCTGTCCGTCTACGTGATCCTCGCGATCGCGGGGCTCCTGGTGCTGATCCCGTTCCTGCTCGCCTTCCTCGGCTCGTTCAAGACCGCCGAGGACATCAACACCTACCCGCCGCGGCTCCTGCCGTACCAGCCGACGACGACGCAGATCGACGGCAAGGACGTCCCCGTCTTCACCGTCACGGTCGGGGGCACCTCGCAGCAGCTCGCGCAGGTCGCCGGCGGCCTGTCGGCCGGCGAGTACCGCAGCGTCGCGACCAACGAGGAGGTCGTGTTCGCGAAGGAGGACCAGGTCACGCCGACCGGTACGACCGTGGATGTGAACGGGGAGACCAAGGAGGTCTTCACCTACACCCCCGCCGGCGGCCAGCCCGTCGAGGTCTACCTCGAGCGCACCCGCATCGTGAACGAGTACGTCGATCCCGCGAACCCGAACGCGCCACCGGTGCTCGCCCCGTCGACGAACGCCGTCCCGGCCGAGAGCGTGCAGTGGCGCACCGAGAACTACACGGAGGTGCTCGACCTCAGCTCGCTGGACCGTGCCCTCACCAACACGGTGCTCATCACGATCCTCGTGGTGGTCGGGCAGGTGCTCACCAGCATCATGGGCGGCTACGCCTTCGCACGGATCAAGTTCGCCGGCCGCGACAAGCTCTTCCTGTTCTACCTCGGCTCGATCATGATCCCGTTCGTCGTGCTGCTGATCCCGCTCTACCGCCTCATGGTGACGATCGGGTGGGTGAACGACCTCGTAAGCCTCGTGATCCCGTTCGTCTTCACGGCGTACGGCACGTTCCTCATGCGGCAGTTCTTTGTCGGGATCCCGAAGGAGCTCGAGGAGGCGGCCGTCATCGACGGGGCTTCGCGCTGGCGCATCCTGTGGCAGATCTTCGTGCCGCTGTCGATCCCGGCCATCGCGACGCTGTCGACGTTCTCGTTCCTCTACGCGTGGAACTCGTTCATCTGGCCGTTGATCATCCTCGACAGCGGAAACCTCGACAACAACGTCCTGGCCGTGGCGCTCTCGACCCTGGGCGGACGTGCGGCGGACAACGCCAACCTGGTGCTCGCCGGCGTCATGATCGCGATGCTGCCGCCGATCACGGTCTTCCTGCTCGCCCAGCGCTCGTTCGTCGAGAACGTCGCGAGCAGCGGACTCAAGGGCTGAGAGGGCCCGGACGCACGGACGCCCCGCGGAGGACCTCGTCGTCCTCGCGGGGCGTCCGTCCCGTGCTCGCCGTGGTCACGGCAGCTGTCGGGAGAAGATCGCGTCGATCTCGTGGCGGTCGGCGTCGCTGATGGCCGCCTCGCGCAGCTGGTCCCAGAGCGCGATGGTGTCGGCGACGTCCTGCGGAGCGAGGCTCCGGCGCAGGTCGGTGAGGGTGCCCATGCTGTGCACCTCCTCTCGTCTCGGGGGACCGGCCTCGTGGGCCGGACCCGTGCGGAGCGGGATCGGGATCGCCGACCCGCTCTGTCCATGACAACGATTACATCGGCCCGTGAACTCCCCGTTCTGGCCCTGTTGCGAGGAGGTGAACGTCACCCGTGAGCGGCGTCACAGCAGGTCAGGGGCAGGCAGGGCGCTGCGTGACGGGGTGGGGGTCAGGGTCGGCTGGGTGGCCGCCCCCGAAGCGTGCGACGCCGGCTCTTGCGAGGCTGAGGCCCACGGCCGGCCGGTCGGGCAGGATGTGCGGACCGCGGACCGCGGCAGGAGAGGGGGCACCATGACGGTCGAGGCGATCGGCCTGGGCAAGACCTACGGCGGCACGAGGGCGGTGGACGACCTCAGCTTCACGCTCGCGCCCGGCATGGTCACCGGCTTCCTCGGCCCGAACGGCGCCGGCAAGTCGACCACTATGCGCCTGATGCTCGGCCTGGACCGCGGGGACGGCAGCACCCTCTGGGACGGCCGTCCGCTGGCGCAGGTGTCGCCCGTGACCACCACGGTGGGTGCGCACCTCGACGCGCGGTTCTTCCACCCGACCCGCAGCGCCCGCAACCACCTGCGGATGCTCGCGACCGAGGCCGGCGTGCCGGCCACGCGGGTCGACGAGGTCCTGAAGCTCGTCGGCCTGGAGTCGGTGGAGCGCAAGAAGCCGAAGGGCTTCTCCCTCGGCATGGCCCAGCGCCTCGGCCTCGCCGGGGCGATCCTCGCCCAGCCGAAGGTGCTCCTGCTCGACGAACCGGCCAACGGCCTGGACCCGCAGTCGATCCAATGGCTGCGCGACTTCCTGCAGCACTACGCGCAGCAGGGCAACGTCGTGTTCGTGTCGAGCCATCTGCTCTCGGAGATGCAGCTCATGGCCGAGCACCTCGTCGTGATCGCCAAGGGCCGCCTGGTCGCAGACGAGACCCTCGACGACTTCGTCGCGCGCAGCACCCGCAACGACGTGCTCGTGCGCGTGTCCGACCCCGATGCGCTCGAACGGCTCCTGCGGGAGCAGGGGCTCACGGTCGTGAGGGAGGGCGAGGACCGGCTCGCCGTGGCGACGTCCGACACGGACCTCGTCGGAGACGCCGCGTTCCGGGCCGGAGTCGTGGTGCGCGAGCTGACCCGGCGTACGGCGAGCCTGGAGCAGGCGTTCCTCGAGCTCACCAGCGAGGACCAGCAGTTCCGCACGGGCGGTGCCGCATGATCTCCGCGCTGCGCTACGAGCTCGTCCGCGCGCGCACGGTCCGGTCGACCTGGATCGGGCTCGTGGTCGCGTTCCTCATCGCCCTGCTGCTCGGCTACCTCATCGCCGCCCCGGGCGACTACTACGACGACTCCGGCAGCCTGGCCGGCACCTCGCTGGACTGGCTCGGCGCCTTCACCTTCCCGCTGTCGGCCACCGCGATCGTTGCGGCGGTGCTCGCCTCGCAGGCGATCGGGCAGGAGTACCGCTTCGGCATCGTGCGCCTGACGCTGTCGGCGTTCCCGCGTCGCCGCCGGATCCTCTCGGCCAAGGTGCTTGTCGTCCTGCTGCTGACGGCGGCGGTGACCGTCGTCTCGCTGCTCGGCAGCTACCTCGCGGTGGTGCTCCGCGGCTACCCCAGCGCACCGGACAGCACCCCGGCGCCGGACTCGACGTACGTGCTGCGGGCGTTCGTGTTCATGGCGCTGTTCGCGCTGTCGGCGTTCGCCCTCGCCGGCATCACGCGTCAGACCGCTGTCGGCGTGGCCGTGCCGATCATCGCCGGGTTCATCATCGAGCCGATCCTCGGCGTGGTGCTGAGCGATCGCGCGGACTGGCTGGTGCGGATCCTGCCGTGGAGCACAGGCGGACGGTGGGCCGAGCTGCCGCCCGACCCCTCGCTGATCGAGCCCGGCATGCAGCAGCTCGCGGTCGGCTGGGGCGCGCTCGCGACCTTCGGCGGCTGGGTGCTCGTGCTCCTCGCGGCCGAGGCGTGGTCGTTCCTGCGGCGGGACGCGTAGGAGGCGTCCCTAGACTCGCGCCCGTGACCACAGCGACCCGACCGGCCCTCGCGCGGCCGGACGAGGTCGCCGTTGTCGCGCTGGGCGGCGTGCTCGGTGCGCTGGCCCGGTACGCCGTGTCCGTGCTGGTGCCGCACGACGACCCGTCCGTGTGGCCGTGGGCGACGTTCGCGGTGAACCTGCTCGGGTGCCTCCTGCTCGGTGTGGTGCTCGACATCGTCGACGCCCGGCATGCGACGTGGCAGCTCTCGAGCCCGGCGCGCGCCCGCCTCGCCCGGCCGTTCCTCGCGAGCGGCGTGCTCGGCGGGTTCACGACGTTCTCGACGTTCTCGGTCGAGGCGGTCCGGCTCGTCGAGGAGGGCCAGGCCGGGCTCGCCCTGCTGTACGCCGTGGCCAGCGTCGTCCTCGGCGTCCTCGCGGTGCTCCTCGGGCGTCGCATCGGCGCGGCCGTCGCGGGATCCGCGCCCGCCGACCTGCGCGAGGACGAGGACCTGTGACCGCCGTCCTGCTCGTCGCGCTCGGCGCCGCGCTCGGCGCCCCGGTGCGGTTCCTGGTCGAGCGCCGCCTCGCGGGCGCCTACCCGTGGGGGACCTTCGCGGTGAACGTGGTCGGCTCGGCCGTCCTCGGGGCGCTCGTCGCCCTGGCGGGTGCTTCGTCGGGCACGCCGGTCGTCGCTCTGGTGGGCACGGGCTTCTGCGGCGCGCTCACGACGTTCGGGGGGTACGCCGCGCAGGTGCTCGACCTCGCGGTGGCACCGTCGTCCGTGCCGGGCGGCCAGAGGATCGTGCGCGCGGTCGTGTACGCCGCTGCTTCCGTCGCGGTGTGCGTGGCGATCGCGGCGGCGGCGTACATCACGGTCGTGTCGCTGCGCGCCGGTTAGCGCCCGTTCACATCTACCCTGCCTCCGTGCGCAGACTCGGCAAGGTCCTCGGGATCATCGGCATCGTCCTGCTCGTGCTCGTCGTCGCGGCCGCGACGTTCGGGGCCTGGACGGTGCGGCGCTCCTTCCCGCAGGTCGACGGCACCATCGCCCTCCCTGGCCTGAAGGCGGAGGTGAAGGTGCTGCGCGACGAGCGCGGCATCCCGCAGATATACGCCTCGACGGCCGAGGACCTCATGTACGCCGAGGGCTACGTGCATGCCCAGGACCGCTTCTGGGAGATGGACTTCCGGCGCCACATCACCGCAGGACGCCTCTCGGAGCTGTTCGGCAAGAGCCAGGTCGAGACCGACACGTACCTGCGGACGCTGGGCTGGCGCCGCGTGGCCGAGCGGGAGCTCGAGCTGCTGTCCCCCGAGACGCGGCGCAACCTCGACGCCTACAGCGCCGGCGTCAACGCCTACCTCGCCGACCACTCCGGCGCCACCGTGTCGCTGGAGTACGCCGTGCTCGGCCTGCAGAACCGCGGCTACGTCATCGAGCCGTGGACTCCCGCCGACTCAGTCGCCTGGCTCAAGGCCATGGCGTGGGACCTGCGCGGCAACATGCAGGAGGAGATCAGCCGGTCGATCATCAGCGCCGCGGTCGGCGAGCGTCGCACCGCGCAGCTGTTCCCGGCGTACCCCTACCTGCAGCACCGCCCGATCGTCGAGCAGGGCGCCGTCGTGGACGGCGGGTGGGACCAGAGCGCCAGCCCCGGCGCGGCCCAGGCGGCTGGACTCGCGCCCGCCGTGCCGGCCGGCGCGGTCGAGGTGCTCGCTGCGACGGGCCGGGCCTCGGACGCCGTGACCGACATGCTCGGTCCCGACGGCCCGGGCATCGGGTCGAACTCCTGGGTGATCAGCGGCGACAAGACCGACACCGGCAAGCCGCTGCTGGCCAACGATCCGCACCTCGGTCCGATGATGCCGAGCATCTGGTACCAGATCGGGCTGCACTGCTCGACGGTGTCGGCGGACTGCCCGTACGACATGGCCGGCTACAGCTTCTCCGGGCTGCCGGGGATCATCATTGGCCACAACCAGACCATCGGCTGGGGCTTCACCAACCTCGGGCCGGACGTGACCGACCTCTACCTCGAGAAGGTCGAGGGCGACACCTACCTCGTCGGCACCGAGCGCAAGCAGATGCAGACGCGGGAGGAGACCATCAAGGTCGCCGGCGGGGACGACGTCGTGATCACCGTGCGCGAGACCGAGCACGGCCCGCTGCTGTCGGACGCGTCCGAGGAGCTGCGCACGGTCGGCGCCGATGCGCCCGCGGGCGTGCTCGCGCCGCCCAAGGGCGAGGGGTACGCCGTCGCCCTGCGTTGGACCGCGCTCGAGCCCGGGCGCACCGCCGACGCCATCGACCGGCTGAACCGCGCGCAGACCTGGGAGGACTTCCGCTCGGCGGCCTCGATCTTCGAGGTGCCGGCGCAGAACCTCATCTTCGCCTCGGTCGACGGCACCATCGGCTACCAGACGCCGGGCAAGATCCCGATCCGGTCCGGGTACGACGGGAAGTACCCCGCGCACGGATGGGACCCGAAGCAGACCTGGACCGGCTACATCCCGTTCCAGGCGCTGCCCAACGTCAAGAACCCCGACGACGGCTGGGTCGTCACCGCGAACCAGGCGTCCGTGTACGAGGCCTACCCGTACTTCCTCACCGACGACTGGTCGTACGGCGCGCGCAGCCAGCGGATCGTCGATCTCGTGAAGCTCGCGACGTCGGACGACCAGAAGATCAGCGCCGACCGGATCCGCGAGATCCAGTTCGACACCTGGAACGAGAACGCCGCGTTCCTCGTGCCGAAGATCAAGGCGCTGGGCGTGCAGGGCATCGACGGCGTGGGGCTGCTCGCCGACTGGGACTTCACCCAGCCCGCCGACTCCGCGCCCGCGGCGTACTTCAACGTGTTCTGGAAGAACCTGCTCACCGACGTGTTCGGCGACGAGCTTCCGGCGGACGAGGTCATCAGCGGGAGCGACCGCTGGTTCACCGTCGTCCGCGACCTCTGGGACAGCCCGGACGACGCGTGGTGGGACGACACGCGTACGCCGGATGTGCGCGAGACGCGCGACGACGCCGTACGCACCGCGCTGCAGGAGGCGCAGGACGAGCTCTCGGGCCTGCAGGGCGGCGACGCCTCGGGCTGGCGCTGGGGCGCGCTCCACACGTTGACGGTGCAGAACCAGACGTTCGGCACGAGCGGCATCGCGCCCATCGAGATGCTGTTCAACCGCGGCCCGGTGCAGACCTCCGGCGGGGAGTCGATCGTGAACGCGACCGGATGGACCCTGCCGGAGTACACCGTCGACTGGGTGCCCTCGATGCGCATGGTGCTCGACCTGTCGGACCTCGACCGCTCGACCTGGGTCAACCTCACCGGCGCGAGCGGCCACGCGTACCACCCGCACTACGTCGACCAGCTCGACGCCTGGGCCTCCGGCCAGACCTACCCGTTCCCCTTCACGCCCGCCGCCGTCCAAGCCGCCACCATCGACACCCTCACCCTGACCCCAGCCTCCTGACACGCATGGACGACTGTGTGCTGGCGCGGGTGGATGCGTTCCTCGACGCGACGGTGCGGGACTCGACCGACCGCGTGGACGTAGGCCCGCTGCGGGTGCTGCTCTCACGCCGGCCGTGGCCGTACTACGCGCGGCCGCGTCCCGAGCTCGACCTGTCGTCGCCCGGGGCGGTGACGGTCGACGACGTGCGCGCCGCCGCGGCGGCGCTCGAGGACGCCGGGGCGCCGGTCGCGTTCGAGTGGATCCTCGAGCGGGTGCCGTCGATGGCCGACGCCGTGCGGGCGCTGGGGCTCGGATGGACGACCGCCCCGCTGATGGTCCGGACCGCTGCGATTCTGCCGGTCGCGGTGCCGGACGGCTTCGCCGTACGGCTGCTCGGGTACGACGAGGATGCCGTGCTCGACGCCGCGCGCGTGGTCGCGACGGCCTTCGGATCGCCGTACGTCGAGGAGCAGGAGCACATCCGCTCCCGCATCGAGCGCGGTCTCAACGTCACGGCCGTGGCGACGGACCCCGACGGCGCCGTCGTCGGGGTCGCGACGCTGCAGCCGATCGACCGGGTCGCGGAGCTCGTGGGGGCCGCCGTGCTGCCCGAGCAGCGCAGGCGCGGCCTCGCGGGCGCCCTGCTGAGCCTGCTGCTCGGAGAGGCGCATGCGCGCGGGGTCGAGCTTGTCCTGCTCTCGGCCTCGGCCGACGGCCTCGGGCTCTACGCGTCGCTCGGCTTCGTCGAGATCGGCACCCTCGCCGAGGCGCCCCCGGACTGACGGGCCGTCAAGGGCCGGACCGGACTCGTCGATGACCACTGCATGGGGATCCGCACGATCGTGGTGGTCGGCCTGGCCGCGTGGGCCGGCTGGCTGCTCGTGCGCGGCATCCTCAACCGGCGCGTGCCCTGGATCGGGCTCGCGCTGATCGCCGTGCCGCTGCTGCTCCTCGGCTGGAGCGAGCGGCAGTGGATCAGCGCCGAGCACACCTACAGCGCCATCGCCCGCGCGCTCGCACCCGGCACCGAGGGCGTGCACTGCCAGCGGCTCGGCGAGACCTTCACCTACGCCGGGGCCGAGCTCGGCCACGTCGACTGGGACGAGGACGGCCGCCCGCTCGGAGCGGCGTTGATCTCGTACGAGACGTGCGGACGGCTCGCGGCGTACGCCGACGGCGACAAGGACACGCCGCCGCTCGAGCAGGTCATCGCGGTGCACGTGCTGACGCACGAATCGATGCACCTCGCCGGTCGCCTGGTCGAGTCCGACGCCGACTGCGCGGCGATGCAGCGCGACGCGTGGACCGCCCAGCAGCTCGGGGCGACGGCGGCGCAGGGCCAGCGGCTCGCCCAGACCTACTGGCGCGAGGTCTACCCGCGGATGCCCGACGCGTACACCGATCGGGCGTGCGCCGCCGGGGAGGCGCTCGACGAGTCGCCGGGGGACGGCGTCTGGCCCTAGTCGGGCGTAGGTGACACGCCCGAAACGCCCACCCCCTATCTTCTGCCTGACGACGGGCCGAGGTCGGGGAGCGAGGTGCGGGTGTGGCGCTGCCGGTGACGCTGCGCGCGGTGCAGGCGCGCACGGGCGTGCGGCGCGTGCTCGCGGCGTACGCGCTCTACTGCCTCGTCGAGATGACGATGTGGATCGGCATCATCCTGTACGCGTTCGCCGAGGGCGGCGCCGTGCTCGCGGGCATCGTCGCCGTGGCGCAGCTCCTGCCGTCCGCGGTCATCGCGCCGCTCCTGACCGGCATCGCCGAGCGCCTGCCGCGCGGTCGCGCACTCGTGCTCGCGTACCTCGGTGTCACGGCGACCTGTGCCTGGACTCTCGCCTCGCTCGCAGCCGAGGCCGACGTCTGGCTCGTGACCGTCGCGGCCGGTACGTCCGTCACCGCGCTCGCGGTCGCGCGGCCGCTGCACTACGCGGTGCTCCCGGCCTTGGCCGAGGGCCCGGACGACCTGGTGTCGTCGATCTCGCTGTCGTCCATGGCCGAGGGGCTCGCGCTGTTCGCCGGCCCGATCCTCGCCGGCGTCGGCACGCAGGCGTTCGGGACCTGGTCCGTCGTCGCCGCTGCGACGGTCGCCGTATCGGTGAGCACGGTCCTGGTGCTCCGGCTCGGGCGGGCATCCGCCGCACCCGCCCACCACGGCGAGGAGGAGGGCCCTCTGCGGGAGGCGTTCGGCGGCTTCTCCGCGCTGCGTGGCGACCGCGGCGCGATCGCCCTGATGGTCGTGCTCACGACCTTCTTCGTGTTCATCGGCGCCCTGGACGTCCTCGGCGTCGCGTACTCCGAGGACGTGCTCGAGCTCGGCCATTCCGGCTCGGGACTGCTCATCGGCGCGGCCGGCATCGGAGCCTTCGTCGGCGCGGCGATCGCGGCGTCGTTCGTGCGCCGGCGCGAGCTGACGCCGGTGATCATGGTCAGCGGCGTGGTGCTCGGCTCGGGTCTGGCGGCCGTCGCGCTGTTCTCGCTGCTCCCGCCGGCGATGGCCATGCTGGCCCTCGGCGGGCTGGCGGGGCAGCTGCTCATGGTCGCCGGACGCACGCTCCTGCAGCGATCGACCGACGACTCGGTGATCGCGCGCGTGTTCGCCGTACAGGAGAGCACGTCGCTGCTGGGCCTGGCGCTCGGGTCCGCTCTCGCGCCGCTGCTCGTGGCGCTCATCTCCGCGCGCGGGGCGTTCATCCCCCTCGGCCTCGGCATCGTCGTGTGCGCGCTGGTCTGCGCGGGGTTCATCCGCTCGCTCGACGTGCGCGCGGTCTACCGCCCGGCGGAGATGGAGCTGCTGCGCTCGGTGCCCTTCCTCGCGGTGCTGCCGCCGTACGAGCTCGAGCGGCTCGCCAAGGCCGTCACGTGGCGCGAGGTGCCGGAGGGCACGGTCGTGGTCACCGAGGGGGAGCCGGGGCGCGACTTCTTCATCGTGGACGAGGGCTCGCTCGCGGTGCAGGTCGGCGACATCGTCGCGCCCGAGCCGCTCGCGGCGCCGGGGTGGTTCGGCGAGGTCGCGCTGCTGCAGGACGTCCCGCGTACGGCGACGGTCACGGCGCTCACGCCGGTGCGGCTGCTGCGGATCCAGGCCGCCGACTTCCTCGCCGCGGTGACCGGCAGCCCGGACGGTCGCCAGCTCGCGAGCGAGATCTCCGCGGCCCACCTCGCCCGGGACGCCGCGCGCCGCTCGACCCGCTGATCCGGCGTACCTGTGGACGGCATGTGACGCGTTATCTCTGCCGAAGGCAGTGAAAGCCACATTGACCCGAAAAGTGGGGGCTACAGGGGCAGGTAGGTGGTGGGGGTGAGGGCGGCGTCGACGGGGCGGTCGTGGGGTTCGTGGGGGACGGCGTCGAGCACCTCGTCGTCGTGGACGACGGCCACGAGGAGCGGGCCGCCGTCGGCGTGCCGCGGGACGTCGGCGAGGAGCCGGTCGTAGTAGCCGCCGCCCTGGCCGAGCCGGAAGCCGTGCCGGTCCACAGCGAGCGCGGGCACGAGGACCACGGCGCAGCCCGAGGCCAGCAGCCCGGCGGCGCCGGGTCCGAGCGAGGCATCGACCACGGGCTCCGGGATCGCGAGGCGGTGCTCGCGCGGGACGAGCTCGTCGGAGTCCCAGCCCCAGTCGAGACCGCCGTCGGCGCGGATCACGGGCAGCAGCACCCGCACCCCCGCCAGGGCCAGGAGCGCGCGCAACGGCCCGGTGCCCGGCTCGTCGCCCAGCGAGGCGTACGCCGCGACCGCCCCGCCGCCGGCTGCGACGAGCCCCGCCACCTCCGGGACCGAGCCGACGCGGACGGCGAGGGCCGAGGCCGCAGAGTCGCGCTCCGCGTCCGGCCGCGCCGCCCGTGCCGCCCGCAGCCGTCGGCGTACCGCCCGCTTCCGGTCGGCGGGGGCGTCCTCGTCGGGGTCCTGCGGCAGCGTCACGAGGTCATGATCCCCTCTGCGCCGTAGGGTCGGGGGGTGCGCAGCGTCGAAGAGCATCTCCAGCGGGTCCTGGCGGGGGTCGTGCCCCTGTCCCCGTTGGACCACACCCTGCTCGACGCGCGCGGCTGCGTGCTCGCGGAGGACGTGACGGCGCCCTGGCCGCTGCCGCCCTTCGACAACTCCGCGATGGACGGGTACGCCGTGCGCGTCGAGGACGTCACGGCCGCGAGCGACGGGAAGCCCGTCGTGCTGCGCGTCGTCGACGACGTGCCCGCCGGCTACCGGGCGAGCGTGCCGGTCACCGAGGGCACGGCGATCCGCATCATGACCGGCGCCCCGATGCCGGAGGGTGCGGAGGCCGTGATCCCCGTCGAGTGGACCGACGCCGGGATGCCCGAGGTGCGCATCATGCGCGACGTGCAGCACGGCGCCCATGTGCGCTCGCGCGGCGACGACGTCTCGCTCGGCGACGTGGTCGCGACATCCGGCACGGTGCTCGGCCCGCGCGAGATCGCCCTGCTGGCGGCTGTGGGCCGCGGACGTGTGTCGGTGCACCCTGCTCCGCGCGTCGTCGTGCTCTCGACGGGCAGCGAGCTGGTCGAGCCGGGCACGCCCCTGCAGCCCGGCCTCATCACCGACTCCAACGGCTACACGATCGCCGCGGCGATCCAGGAGGCCGGTGCGATCGCCTACCGCGTCGGCCCGGTCATGGACGACGCGCCAACCCTGCTGTCGACGCTCGAGGACCAGCTCGTGCGCGCCGACATGATCGTGACCACGGGCGGCGTGTCCGCCGGCGCGTACGACACGGTGAAGGCCGTGCTGTCGCGGCTCGGGACGGTGGAGTTCACCAAGGTCGCGATGCAGCCCGGCATGCCGCAAGGGCACGGCTTCCTCGGCCCGGAGCAGACTCCGATCTTCACGCTCCCGGGCAACCCGGTGTCGGCGTACGTCTCGTTCGAGGTGTTCGTGCGCCCGGTGCTGCGCCGCATGCTCGGCCACCAGCGCATCTACCGCCCGGTCGTCCGAGCGGTGCTGACCGAGACGCTGATGTCGCCGCAGGGCAAGCGGCAGTTCGCCCGGGGGCACCTGTCGGTCGAGGAGGGCCGCTACGTCGTGCGCCCCGCGGGCGGCCAGGGCTCGCACATGCTCGGCGCGATGGCGCAGGCCAACTGCCTCGTCGTGGTGCCCGAGGACGTCACCGAGGTGAAGCCCGGTACGGCGCTCGCCGTGCTGCGGCTCGACGAGGTGTGACATGACGGCAGACCACGGACTGACCCACGTCGACGAGACCGGCGCCGCGCGCATGGTCGACGTCAGCGGCAAGGCCGTCAGCGTGCGGTCCGCCGTGGCCACCGGGCGCGTGCTCGTGTCCGACGACGTCGTACGCGCCCTGCGCGACAGCACCGTGCCCAAGGGCGACGCGCTCGGCGTCGCGCGGATCGCGGGCATCCAGGCGGCCAAGCGCACGCCCGACCTCGTGCCGCTGTGCCACCCCATCGCGATCCACGGCGTCGTCGTCGACGTCGAAGTGCACGACGACCACGTCGCCATCCGCGCCGAGGTGCGCACCGCCGACCGCACCGGCGTCGAGATGGAGGCGCTCACGTGCGTGTCGGTCGCGGCGCTCGCGCTCGTCGACATGGTGAAGGCGCTCGACCCGGCCGCGACGATCACCGACGTGCGGGTGGAGGAGAAGCTCGGCGGCAAGACGGGCGTGTGGCGGCGCGAAGGGCTCGCCACCTGATGCGCGCGCTCGTCGTCACGATCTCGACCCGCGCCGCGAGCGGCGTGTACGACGACGTGTCCGGGCCGGTGCTCGTGCAGGGCCTCGAGGCGCTCGGCTTCGACGTCGCCGGCCCGACCGTGGTGCCGGACGGGCCGGAGATCGAGAGCGTGCTCCTCGGCGCCGTGCACGACGGCTTCGACGTCGTCCTCACGACCGGCGGCACCGGCCTCACGCCGAACGACGTCACGCCGGAGCACACCGCACGGGTCATCACGCGCGAGGCGCCCGGCATCGCCGAGGCCATCCGGGCGGCCGGCATCGCGAAGGGAGTGCCGACCGCCGCGCTCTCGCGCGGGCGGGCGGGGCTCGCGGGAGAAACGCTCATCGTGAACCTGCCCGGTTCGAAGGGCGGCGTGAAGGACGGCATGGCGGTGCTCTCGGAGCTGCTCGTGCACGCGGTCGAGCAGATCCGGGGCGGCGACCATCCCCGGACCGACGACGGCGCGTCATGACCACGGGGTGGCCGGTCGTCCTGCGGGACGGCGACGTCGTGCTGCGCCCCCTGCGCCTGAGGGATGCGCGCGAGTGGCGCGAGGTCCGCGCCCGGAACGCCGACTGGCTGCGCCCGTGGGAGGCCACGAGCCCCGACCCGGTGAGCGAGGCGCCCCCGACGTACGGCGCGATGGTGCGCCGCCTGCAGGTCGAGGCGCGGCAGGGCCGCTCGATGCCGTTCGTCGTGGAGTTCGGCGGCCGGCTCGTCGGGCAGCTCACGGTCGGCGGCATCGCCTGGGGCTCGCTGCGCGGCGCGCACATCGGCTACTGGGTCGACCAGCGCGTGGCGGGCCGCGGCATCATCCCGACCGCTGTGGCCATGGCCACCGACCACTGCTTCGCGACGGGCCTGCACCGCGTCGAGATCAACATCCGGCCGGAGAACGTCGCATCGAGGCGCGTCGTGGACAAGCTCGGCTTCCGGCCCGAGGGGCTGCGCCCGGCGTACCTCCACATCGACGGCGACTGGCGGGACCACCTCTCGTTCGCGCTGACCGCCGAGGAGGTCCCCGAGGGCCTGCTCGCGCGATGGCGGGCCAGCAACGGATTCGTCTGACCCGCTGCTCGGCGGTCGCCGACGTCCGGGCCCGCGACACGCACCCACCGTGACGCGTGTGATCCACGGGGTTACCGTGCCGTGACCGTAGCCTCGACTTCGTGCAGAGCGGGTCCAGCGTCCTCAGCGGATCGTGGATCTATCTCGTGATCGCCGGCATGTGGGCGGCCGTGCTCGTCCCGATGTGGCTCAAGCAGCACGACGAGAACCGCGAGTCGAAGTCGGCCGACCGCTTCGCCCGCGCGATGGGCACCCTGCGCCGCTCGCGCGGCGACGACTCCGCCCCGGCCCCGCGCGAGGTGCTCATGCCGGGCCGCTCGGCGAAGTCCCGCGCCACCGAGGTGGTCGTGACCGGCCCGCGCGCCGAGCAGACCCCCGCGGCCCAGGCGGCCGCGCGCCGCCGCCGCACCCTGTTCGTCCTCCTCGGCCTCCTGACCGTGACGCTTCTCCTGGGGGCCCTCCGCGTGATCCCGCTCGTCGCCGCCGCTGCGCCCCTGGTGCTCGTCCTCGGGTTCCTCGTCGTGGCGCGCCGCCAGGTCGCGCACGCCGCCGAGATGCGCGCCCGCCGCGAGCGGCGCACCGCGCTCGCCGAGGCCGCCCGTGCGGCCGACGCCCGCTACGCCACCGGCAGCACCGCGGCCCGTCGAGGCGGCCGCGCGATGGACCCGGCGCCGGTGTCGGACCGCCGCGGCGAGCTCGTCGCCGACACGGCGTACGACGCGGTCGCCGCCACCGGCACCGACGATGCCTGGCACGCCGTCCCCACCACGCTGCCGACGTACGTCACCGCGCCGCGCGCGACCAAGATGCCGCGCGTCATCGATCTCACCCACCCCGGCGCGTGGACCGGCGCAGCGATGGTCGAGCAGGCGCGCAGCAGCCTCGCCGCCGAACCGGTCGCCGACGGCGAGATGCGCGTGGAGACGTTCGAGATCACCAAGCCGCGCGAGGGGTACTCCGCGCTGCCGGCCGAGCGCGAGCAGGCGGCGTACTCCGACCGCTACGTCGAGGACGACGACAGCTTCGAGCACCTCGGGGCGCAGGACGACCTCGACGCCCTGCTGCAGGACCCTCGCAGCGGTGTCGACCTGCCGGGCGACGGCTACCGCCGCGCGGTCAACGGCTGATCGCTTCCTGAGAACGGCGTACACCCCCGCAGAGGGGCCTCTCAGCGACGTCCCAGGACGGGGCGGGTGCCCTCACAGGCGGGGTCGGCACGTTAGGGGACGTGAAGGGCGACGAGCCCTCCCGATCCCAGGAGAACCCATCCCATGAACAAGAAGCTGACGATCGTCCTTGCCTCCACCGCCGTCGCCGGCGGCATCGCCCTCGGCGCCAGCGCCCTGCCCGCCATGGCCTCCACGACGTCGCCGACGCCCAGCGCGTCGAGCTCGGCGTCGTCCGACTCGTCCCGGCCCTCGGTCGACGGCAGCACCAGCGCCGACCGCACCGCCGACATCCAGTCGCGCATCGCCGCCGACCTCGCTGGCCTCGTCGCGGACGGCACCCTCACCCAGGACCAGGCCGACAAGGTCGCGGAGACGCTCGCCTCGAAGATGCCTGCCGGCGGCGGGCACGGCGGCCCCGGTGGTCGCGGCGGCATGGGCGGCGGCTTCGGCGGCCTCACCGCTGCGGCGACCGCGATCGGCGTCACCGAGGACGATCTGCGCACCGAGCTCGAGGCCGGGAAGTCCATCGCCGCGGTCGCCGAGGCCAACGGCGTCTCGGAGCAGACCGTGATCGACGCGATCATCGCCGAGGCGAAGGCCCACTTCGCGGACGAGGTGGCCTCCGGCGAGCACACCCAGGCCGAGGCGGACCAGATCCTCTCCGACCTCGAGACCCGCGTGAGGACCATGGTCGAGACCGAGGGCCTGCCCCAGCGCGGCGGCCACGGCCCGGACGGCGACGGCGGCTCGGGCACCCTCACCCCGAACACCCAGCCCTCGGCGAGCACCAGCTCCGCCGCCTGACGCGCCCCGTCTCCTCGCGAGGCGCCCGTCGTGCACGGTGGTCTGCCGGCGGCGCCGAGGTGTCGCGAACCGACAGAAAGGCGCGCCCGTTCCTGTCGTGTCGCCGCACCTCGCGACGAAGCCACGCCAGGATGAATCAGGCTCCGACCCGAAGAGCGTGGGTCGGAGCCTGACTCATGCGTGGAGCTGAGGTCCCCTACTGCGGGCAGGGGCGTCGGGGGGTGGCGCGTGGGTGCGTCGGCCCGCAGCGGGGGCCCACGTCCTTCGAACGCCAGAATGGCGTAGACCCTGGCCCGAAGATCATGGGCCAGGGTCTACGCCATGCGTGGAGCTGAGGGGACTCGAACCCCTGACCCCCTCGATGCGAAGCCCCCTTGACGCCAAATTCGCCCCTCGCGCCGATGCACCTATCTGGCTATAGTTGTTGCAGCGCAAGGGATTTCGGTGTTGGCTCGTATCAGCCCGTTTTGGCCTGTGATGCCATGTCCGGGGTCAAATGGGGGTCAAGGACGCCGCGAGGGGAGGCACGCGAGGTGGGCCAGACGCGCAAGCGGAACAGTAACGATGGTAGACCCAGGTACACCGCCTACTACGTCGACGTCGCGGGACGGCGACGCTCCGCGGGCACCTTCGCGACCAAGCGCGAGGCCGACCGGGCCTGGCAGCGCGCGGAGTCGAAGGTCGCCGAGGGCCGCGTCGGCGACGTGCGACGCAGCCGTCAGCGCTTCCGCCGCTACGTCGAGGACGAGTGGCTGCCCAACCACGTGATGGAGCTGACGACGAGGCAGAGCTATACCTACCAGCTGCGGCGCCGGATTCTGCCCGCGTTCGGCGACTACCCGATGGTCGAGATCCTTCCCTCGCACATTCGCGAGTATGTGACACGGCTGCAGCGCGAGGGCGTCCACGCGCACACCATCCGCTACTGCGTGACCATCCTCAGCGCGATCTTCACCACCGCGCTCAACGACCAGGTCACCTTCCTGCACCCGTGCAAGGGCGTGCGCACCCCGGCGGTGGCGAAGAAGTCCCGCCGCATCATCACCCCCGAACAGTTCGAGGTGATCCACGCTCTGCTTCCCGACGCCACGTCCAAGCTCCTCGTCGAGACCGCGATCGAGTCGGGCCTGCGGTGGGGCGAGATCACCGAGCTCAGGAAGCGCGACTTCGATCCCACGACCCGGGTCCTGACCGTCTCCCGCGTCGTCGTCGAGCTCTCTGGGCTGGGACGCGTCGACGACAAGCGCTTCATGATCAAGCCCTACCCGAAGGACCAGGAGTGGCGGCAGGTCTCGCTGAGCCGGCACATCTCCGACCAGCTCTTGGAACGCATGGAGGGGCTCGACGCCGACGACCTGCTCTTCCGAGCACCAGAAGCGGTCGGACAGGTGCGCCGTCGCCCCGACGTGCTGCCCGACCCGGCCACCCTCGGACTCACCGAACCGAACGCCGCGGGACGCCAGTACTTCCACGGGACGATCTCGGCCTACTCGACCGCCCCGTGCCACTGCCGGTACTGCAAGGACGCCTACGCCCTCTACCGTGCGACGCGGCGGAACCAGGGCCTCGACCAGCCCCGCGTGCCCAAGTCGCTCACCACCGACGGCCACATCCCCCGGTCCTACTTCCGCCTTCAGGTGTGGGGGCCCACCCTGGCCAAGGCCGGGCTGGACATCCCCGTCCGGTTCCACGACCTGCGCCATGCCCACGCCTCGTGGCTGCTCGCCGCCGGCGCCGACCTGCAGGTCGTCAAGGAGCGGATGGGCCACGCGAGCATCACCACGACCGAGAAGTACCTGCACAGCCTTCCCGGTGCCGACGCCTCCGCCGTGGTGGCCATCGATGCCATCAGGAAACGGACCGGATAGAAGCCTGCCTCGAGTCCGTGGGCCGCCGGTCCTCCGATTATGGAGTTTTAGTGGCTCGAATTCTGGGATTGACATCGCGGGGAATGCTAGTCTGCGGCCGTGCCAGCCCAGCTGCCTGACTTCGCCACACGCCGCATCTCAGCCATTCTCGAGGCGCTCGCGGACGAGGAGCCGGTGATCGCGATCCACGGTCCTCGAGCGGTCGGCAAGTCCACTGTGCTGGGGGTTTTCGCCGAGGCCCGTGGCGTGGCGCTTCTCGACCTCGATGACGCCGCAGTGCGAGATGTGGTGCTGGCGAACCCGACGTTGGCGGTGGGAGGACGCACGCCGGTGTGCTTGGACGAGTACCAGCGGGCGCCGGCCGTCCTCGACGCGATCAAGGCCCGGCTCAACCGCGAAGGCAGCCGACCGGGGACTGCCGTCATCACTGGCTCGACCCGACAGGACGCTCTGCCGCGCACGGCCCAGGCGCTGACCGGCAGATTGCACTCGCTGACGATCTGGCCCATGTCCCAGGGTGAGATCAGCGGAGTCACCGAGGACCTGCTGATCGCGCTACGCGCCGATCCCGACGGCGCCGTCGCTGCCCACCCGACCTCGGCGACGACTCGCGCCGACTACGTCGCCCGGGTCGTGGCCGGTGGCTTCCCCCTTGCGCTGCGTCGCAGCGGTGCCGCGCGCACCCGCTGGTTCGACAACTACGTCACGCAGTCGATCGAGCGTGACGCCCTGGAACTCGCGCGGGTCCGGCAGCGGCAGGTTCTGCGCGATCTGCTCGGTCGCCTCGCCGGGCGCACGGGTCAGGTCCTCGACCTGACCAAGGCTTCCGCCGGGCTGGCCGTCGACCGCACCACGATCGAGCAATACGTCCGGCTGCTCGAGGACCTGTTCCTGGTGCAACGGTTGCCGGCCTGGGGAAAGACCTTGCGCGCCCGCGCGGCCGCGACACCGAAGGTGCACGTCGTGGACTCCGGCCTGGCGGCTCGGCTGCTGGGGGTGTCCGAGGCGAAGCTGGCAACCCTGGACCCAACGACACAGTCCGAGTTCGGTCACCTGCTCGAGACCTTCGTCGTTGGCGAGCTGCGCAAGCAAGCATCCTGGCTCGACGAGCGAGTAACAACCGGTCACTGGCGCACCCACGACGGAGACGAAGTCGACCTCGTCATCGAGTTCGACGACGGCCGGGTGCTGGCCTTCGAGGTCAAGGCAAACGAACGCGTCACCGGCGAGGAGCTCAAGGGTCTCCGCAAACTCCGAGAGGCCCTCGGTGATCGACTCATCGCCGGAGTCGCGTTCAGCACCGGGGCCCGCTCTTACACCTACGACGACAGACTCCACATCCTCCCCATCGACCGGCTGTGGCGACCCGCGGATCAGGCCCAGGCGCAATAGTGCGTCCAATTTGATCCCGCGGAAGCCAAGGACGGGCCCGAGTCGTTCCAAGGCATGCTGGACTTCCCGCATAGGGCCGGAAGGTGTTGGGGCACAACGATTCTTGTGGCTCAGTGGCCTGGCTAGATTCGAGGGATGGCTGCGCGTCCGAACCCAGAAAGAACCCAGCCTGAGCGTCAGACCGCACTGGGCCGCCTGGATGACATCACCCTCAACTTGGTAGGAGGGGCATCCGATGACAGCGTGCGCGCCGAGCGTCATCTCCACGCTGGCTCACTGCGAGCCTATGTTTGGAAACGGCGGTCCAACCTTCCGACCGTCAGGCGATCTGGCAGCGTCCGGCTGGGGTAACCGAACGAATCCTGGGGCCCTGAACTGCGGTCTTGTCCGCAGACTGCGTCCAGCTCGTGCGCCGTGCTGAGGAGTGTCGTGACACTTCTGTACACGTCGCGGCTCGTGGACGGCTGGGAGCGGGGCCGACGACGTTGGTGATGCGCATCCGAGGAGGGGCAGACCTGCACACGAGACGACAGGAAGGAAGCGATTCACATCGTCGGGATTGAACGGGATGGACAGGCGGGTGTGATTCTGCAGGTCGTCACCGACTGTGGCCGGGAATCTCCGAGTGCCGGCCTAGAGGTAGCGGCACACCTCGTCGGGTGGGCAGGTGTCCGGCTCGGCGACTGAGGCGTTGTCGTGCAACTCGGTGATGGTGCGACGGAGTTCGACCAGCCCGGCGATCTGGGCATTGATGTTGGCGAGGCGTGCGGCGAGGAGCTCGCTGACGTGTCCGCACGGTGACGTGCCACCGTCACGGATGCCGAGGATCTGTTTGATCTGAGCCAGTGTCAGGCCCGCGGCCTGCCCGCGGTGGATGAAGTCGAGCCGAGCCAGCATGTTGGGGGCGTAGTCGCGGTAGCCCGACGGCGTTCGGTCGGGGGCAGGGAGCAAACCTTGGCCCTCGTAGAAGCGCAGCGTCTTGGTGGTGGTGCCGGACGCCTCAGCAAGTTCACCGATTCTCATGGGCGCGGGTTGCTCATGTGCCTTGACCTTCCCCTGTACTGGAATGTCCAGTATGGCCGCG
>JBFWNE010000017.1:0-79788 GCA_050251215.1 Candidatus Nanopelagicales bacterium | reverse complement strand
TTCCGGGGTCGCGCCAGCCGGGTCACCGGAAGGCGAGACGAGTCCGGGTGGCGGAATAGGCAGACGCGCTAGCTTGAGGTGCTAGTGCCCGAAAGGGCATGGGGGTTCAAGTCCCCCCTCGGACACCGCGACGAGGGCCCCGACCAGTTGGTCGGGGCCTTCGCCGTGGCGGCGTCAGTTGCCGCAGGGGCTGACGTTGCGCCAGTTGAGCACGGTGTCGTTCACCGTCTGCACGCCCGAGCTGCCGTACGACAGGGTCAGCTGCCGGTTGGCGATCTCGCCGCAGCCCGCGTCCTTCTCGACGAAGTCCCACGAGCCGAGCGCGTACTTGTACTCGAGCTGGGTGCCCTCCTTGCCGGTCAGCGAGATCCGCCAGTGGGTGGCGTCGACGCGCGTGAGCGCGACGGCACCGGGATCCCACTGCGGCAGACCGCCGTCGAGCCGGTCGAGGAAGCCGGCCACGTGCACGCCGGTGCCCACGCCGTCGGTCCCTGCCGGCACGGTGACGACGAAGTCGAGCGTCACCGTGCGCAGCTCCGCCGTACCGACCACCTCGCTGGAGGCGCCGGACCGGTTGAACGACAGGTCGAGCGAGCGCACCACGTAGTACCAGGTGTCGCCCTCGGCCACGGCCGTGTCGGTGTACGTCGTGCCCGTCACCCGCGCGATCTGCTCGTACGGGCCTCCGGATGTCGCCGACCGCAGCACCTCGTAGCCGTACAGGGACGTGTCGCCCTGCACGGCGTCCCAGGCGAGGTCGATCCCCGCCGGCGAGGCCGAGGTGACCGCCAGACCCGTCGGGACGTCGGGCGCCGTCGTGTCGCCGTTCGACACCACCGTGAGCGAGCCGGCCTGCGACGGGCTGTACCCGTTGCCCGACCCGTCGAGGTCGGCGTACACCCAGTCGCGGCCGTCGGTGGTCGAGTACCGGAACGCGTAGTCGAACGCGCCCGTCGACTCCGGCAGCATGCTGGCCTGGAACTCGTCGTTGCTGCCGACGTCGCCGTTGAACGACGCCGCCACCCACGTCCAGGCCGTGCTGCCGTCGGGGTCGCTGCCGTCGGGCCCGAAGCCGAGCTCGGCGCGCAGGCCCGGCGTGGCGCCCGGCTGGTTGGTGACGCCGTCGATCCACACCTGGCCGTACGCGGTGTCCGTGCGGTTCACCGCCGACAGCGTGTGGGTCATCGACGGCGGCCACTGCAGGTTCGACCACCCGATGGCGAGGTGCGGCAGGCCCGTCACCTCGTTCGACCGGCGGCTGACGTTGCCCGCAGCGTCCGTGGCCGTGACCACGACGTACGCCGGAGCCCCGTTGCGCAGACCGGTGAGGGTGAACGACGTACCCGTGACCGGGCTCGACGTGGCCTTCGTGTAGCCGCCGCCCGTGAGCGGACTGACCCACACGTCGTACGACACGGCACCCCTCACGGGCGCCCACGAGACCGACAGCTGGCTGCTGCCCTCGTCGGTGAGCGACGCGACCGGCGCGGCCGTCGGCGCGAGGTCGACCTTGCTCGTGGCCAGCACGGCCGCCCCGAGCGCGGGCACGGTCACCCGGACCACGCCGTCCTTCGACCAGACCGCGAAGGTCGCGCCCGACCCGACGGCGTAGCGACGGGTGAACTGGAGCCCGTCACGCACCCAGCCGGACACGGGGACGTCGACGGTCTGCGCCGTCGCCCCGCGGTTGACGACCGTGATCGCCGCCTGCGAGGTGGTGGCGCGCCCGAACGCGACGACGCCGTCGGCGTCGTCGGCCAGCAGCGGCCGGAAGTCGCCGGACCGAAGGGCCGGCACGTCGCGGCGCACCTTGGCCAGCGACTGGTAGTGCGCCAGCAACGACGTGTCCGGCGATCCGCCCTGATCCGCCCACGGGTAGGTGCGGCGGTCGTCGGGGTCGTCCCCGCCGGTCATGCCGACCTCGTCGCCGTAGTACACGGTCGGCATGCCCGGGAGCGTGTACTGGATCAGCGAGGCGAGGCGCAGGCGCGACTTGCCCTGGCCGACGTTGGAGCTGTTCTGCTCCTTGTCGGCCCGCGTCGCCTGGCCCGGCGTGAGCGTCCACAGCAGCCGCTCGGTGTCGTGGCTGTCGAGGAGGTTCATCGTCGAGTAGTACGCCGCGTCCGGGTAGTCCTCGCGCTGGGACGCCAGCCGGTTGAGGAACTCGGACGGCGCGATCACCCGGCCGCTGTCAGCGAAGCCCTTCGAGTCGAACGACCCGGGCGCGAGGAAGCCGAGTACGGCGTCGCGGAACCGGTAGTTCATCGTCGTGTCGAAGCGGTCGCCGCGCAGGCCGCGCAGCAGGGTCGAGTCCTTCTGCCACGTCTCGGCGATGGTGAGGGCCGACGACTTGGTCGACTTCACCACCTGTCGGAAGGTCTCCCAGTAGCCGGCCGGGAACGACGGGTCGCCGGCGACGTCCATGCGCCAACCGGCCGCGCCCTCGCGCAGCCAGCGCTTGGCCACCGCGTCCGACCCGGTCAGGAAGTACTTCCACACCGAGGAGTTGGCCGCAGCCTTGTCGATCACCGGGATGGAGTCGAAGTTGAACCAGCCGCTGTAGGTCGCCGACGTCGAACCGCCGGCACCTGCGCACTCGCCGTTACCCTGGCCGACCTCCTGGAAGAAGAACCAGGAGCGGAACGGCGAGGACGTCGACTCGCACGCGCCCACCGTCGAGTAGTGGTGGTAGCGGTCGAAGAACGGGCTGTCCGAGCTGAGGTGGTTGAACACGCCGTCGAGCACGATGCGGATGCCGCGTTCCTTGGCATGCTTGACCAGGTTCTCCCAGTCCTTCTTCGACCCGAAGTACGGGTCGATCCGGGAGTAGTCCTGCGTGTCGTAGGAGTGGTTGGACCCTGCATCGAAGATCGGGTTGAAGTAGACCGTCGTGACGCCGAGGGCCTTGAGGTAGTCGAGCTTCTGGTCCACGCCCTTCAGGTCGCCGCCCGCGTAGTCGCGACCGGTGGGCTGCTCGATGGCACGGGTGTCGCTCGGCGACTGCCCGTAGCGCCACGCGCACGTGGTCGTGGACGCGTCCGCGTAGTTGCGGCAGTAGCCCTCGGGCAGCGCGCCCCACGACGTCTTGACGACCGGGTCGGCGTAGCGGACGTCGCCCGTCTTCGGATCGTTGTCCTTGCGGCCGTTGCGGAAGCGGTCGGGGAAGATCTGGTAGACGACGGCGTCCTTCGCCCACGACGGCGCCGTGAATCCCGGCTCGTGGATCATGAGCGCCCAGCTCTGGTCGACCGGCTCGTCGGACGCCGCACCGATGCCGCCGTCGAGCGCGGGTGTGTCGTCGGCGTAGTAGTCCGTGTCGGTTCCGTCGGTGACGATGAACCGGTACCAGAGGTTGTCCGCCTTGTGGGTCGCCGGGATCGTCGCCTGCCAGAAGTCGCACAGCTCTGCCGCGAGAGCCTCGTCGTAGCAGCTGACCGACGATGCGGCCTTCTTCATCGTGAGGAACGACTGCCCGCTGTCGTTGACGCTGTAGAGCCGCACCTTGGCACCGGTTACGTCGCCGGCGAATGTACGCAGGCGCAGCGTGACCGCGGTGCCCTGCGGCACGGCGCCGGACGGGCTGCGGTAGAGCGGGTCGCGCGAGTCGTGCGCGAGGCCGTCCCACTCGACGTTGTTGTCGGCGCCGTGTCCGGCCTGGATGGTGAGCACGTGCGTCGAGGCGACGTACCGGAACGACACCTTCGCGCCGTCCCTCGGGACGGTGAAGGCGATGTTCTGGCCGTTCTGGACGCCGTCCTTGCCATAGTTGATGTCCCACGACTGGTCGAGCGCCGCCTTGCCCTCGTACGAGCCCGCCGGGATGGAGGTGGTCTCGAAGGTGTAGACGCCGTCGCCGTCGGGGTCCTGCAGCCACGAGCGCAAGCAGTCGGGCTGCCAGTCGCCCGGGCACCCCAGCTCGCTCTGGAAGCTGCCCGCCGCGGTGACGATCGTGGACGTGACGTTGTCGGCCACCCAGTGCGTCGCGTCGGAGTAGAGGAACGTGACGGTACGGCCGGCGCCGAGCGCGAGCGGGATGTTGGCGCCGCTGGCCGAGCCGTAGCTCACATCCCACGTGCCGTCCAGCGCCGCCTTGTACTCGAACGAGCCGGCGGGCAGGGGGAACGACCCCTGCCACACGTCGTCGTCTGCGCTGTAGGTCAGCATCGAAGTGGTGCAGTCGGGCTGCCAGTCGCCCGGGCAGCCGAGCTCGCTCTGGAGCGAGCCGGCGATGGTGACGCTGGAGGGCCCGGTGACCGCCGTCGCGGGAGATACGACAGCGGGCAGCGTGGCGGCTGCCAGCAGCACCGAGGTGGCCGCGGCGAGCAGGGCCCTGCGCCCCGTTCGGCGCCGTGGCACCCGCAGGTTGGATCCGTGCATGGAAGTTCCTTCTGGTGGGAGCGGATGAAGGATCGCCGCCCATCGGGGGGCGGCTATCGGGGACCGTAAAGGCACCTCGTCGCGGATGGCGGGATGTCGCGCGGTTACACGGGAAATGCAACGACTTTCACGCGTGTTTCAGGGAAAAGTCCACCATTCGGACGCACTCTGACGACCGCGCCCGGAGCGTCAACTGGACCGCGAGGCGGGGGCCCTCTCGGCGGTCCGTCCGGCCGCGGCGAGCAGCGGCACCGCGGACGGGCGAGCGGCCGCGCCGGTCAGGCCGTCGGGGCGCGCCCCACGGAGTCGATGAGGCTCGCGAACGCCCGGCAGCCTGCCGGCTGCAGGTGGATGTGGTCGGACCATGTCCAGGTGGACAGATGCGCCTCGGACTTCACGTTCCAGTCGGCGAGCCGTGCATTCGGGTAGCGCACAGCAGCGGAACGGATCGCGTCGTTGGTCCGGGCCTCGTGCGAGTAGCGCCCGTCGCCGGGAAGCTGCACCGTCACCCACACCACGATGCGGTGGTTGCCCAGCACCCTCATGATCGCGTCGATCTGCTGGTCGGTCACGCCGCCGTTCGTCCCGACGTGCACGGCCACGAGGTGGGGCACCCGCGAGCCCATCGCCGCGAGGATGGTGCGCATCGCAGGCGCCTGCCGGCTCCCTGCGGCGTCGTACTTCCAGCCCTTGGCCGCCATGCAGCTGCGGGCACCGAGCAGCACCGAGTCGCCGATGATGAAGGCGGGGCCGAGGTAGCGCGCGGGCGCCGTCGGACCCAGGACCACAGCAGGAGTGCCGCCACCGCCGTCGGAGACGGCTGCCATCGCGCTGGTCGGCCCCAGCGCCAGCGCGCAGAGGACGGCGCCTGCGCACGCGATCGCCGTACGGCGTCGAGCCAGCACCACGGCCTCCCAGGTCCTGAGACGCCGTCCACGCTAGCGAGCAACGGGCACGGTGTCCCGGTCTCCGGACGCCGGTTCAGCGCCCCACGGTGAACCGCAACACTCCCCCGAGGCCGCCGAGCAGCGCCCGGCGGCGCAGGCCGAAGCCCAGGCGCACCAGCGGCGCCTTCCAGCCGAAGACCCGGTCGAACACCATGGCGCGGGCCCGTCGGTCGGCGTCGGTGCCCCAGCGGGAGCCCGAGCTGTCGTCCGGATGCATGGCGACCACCACCGGGCCGTGCAGCCCGCGCCCACCGGCACGCAGCAGGTCGGCGCAGAAGATGTACTCGTCGCCCAGGTAGTTCTCCGCGCCCGCGCCGAAGCGCTCGTCGAACCGGATGCCGAGGGCGCGGACCGTCGGCACGCGCACGAGCATCTCGTACGTCGCAGCCTTCCCGCTGTTGCGCACCGAGAGCGGCACCACCGACGACGGGTAGTCCTTGCGCAGGCGGCCGTGCTCGTCGCGGGCCGCCGCTAGCAGCATCCCGGCACCGGGGTCGGCGTCGAGCAGCGCGACGCCCTCGAGGATGCCCGCCCAGTCGAACTCGACGTCGTCGTCAGCGAACAGCAGGTACTCCGTCGCGGCGGCGTCGAGGACGAGGTTGCGGCTTTTGGCGACGCCCCAGGCGATCTGCTCGTGGAAGACGACGTCCGAGCGCGACATGAGCGCCGCCGGGAGCGTCGAGCGCCAGTCCGTCTCCGACGGGTTCTGCACCGAGACCACGACGGCGAGGAGCGGGTGCTCCGGCGGCGGGGCGACGTTGCGCACCCGGTCGGCCGTCGTGGAGTAGCCGAGCGTGACGCGGGCGGAGGCGCCCTCAGTCATCCTCGTCGTCGTCCTTCTCGTTGGCCTTCAGCTTCGCGTTCGCGACCGAGCGGGCGTACCGCATGATCGCGCCCGACATGCTGGCGATCGTGCCGTTCTGCAGGCGGGCCGCCAGGAACAGAACGACCGTGTTGGCGATGCCGATGTAGCCGTTGATGCTGAACAGGATCAGGCCGGCGAGAAGGATCACCATGCCGACCGAGGCGATCAGCGTGCCGACCTCCGCGCTCATGATGCGCGAGCGCAGCTTGTCGTACGCCGGCACCACGATCTTCTTGTCGCGCTGCTCGACGTAGCGGATCTGCGCGGCCATCTGGTGCTTGAACAGCCTGCTCACGACCTCGAAGAGCGTGAGGATCAGCAGGAAGTTGAGCGCCCCGTAGATGGGCGCGAGCACCGCGATGAAGATCGCGATCACGAGCAGCTGGGTCGCGAACGAGAGCACGTTGACCAGCTCGAGTCCGAGCGCCCACTCCCAGCTCGCCGTGGCACCGCCGCTGCTGCGGCCCGCCTTGCGGAACACCGTGTCGAAGAACTGGACCCGGTAGATGCGCTGCGCGTAGTGGGCGACGCGCGTCAGCAGGAACAGCGCGAAGAAGATGACCAGCTCGACGCCGATCGTCTTGAGGTCGGCGCCCTTGCGCTCCTTGGTGATGACGTCGGTGAAGAGCTTGGTGACGAACAGCTCCGACACCGGGATGATCGCGCCGAGGGCCACGAGGATGCCGAGCATCCCGCGGTCCTTGCCCTTCGGGATCATCAGCTGGTACGTCTCGCGCAGCGAGCGCACCAGACTGATCAGACCGATCTGCCAGGGGTCCTCGAGCAGCTCCCGCAGCGCCTTGCGCGACGGGAGCAGCGAGCGTCTCTTGGCCATCATCCTTCTTCGCCGCAGCAGCCCGCGGCGGAGCCGCGTGCACCCTGCATCAGACCGTGCTCTTCTTCTTCGGCGCAGCAGCGAGCACCTTCGCCACGGCGGTGCGGAGGTGCTCCTGCACCTCGTCCTTCTTGCTCTCCTCGACGCGGATGTCGCGCACGAGCGCGCTGAGGTCGCTGCGACGCAGGTCGAGCGGCACCGCCTGGGGGTTCTGCACCTCGACGCCGGCGCCGAGGGCGTAGTCCTCGTACTTCACGCCCTCGCCGTGCACGCTGTCCTCGAACCCCTCGAACGTCACCAGTCCGCACGGGATGCCGTAGCTCTGGCAGGCGATCATCACGTGCATCGCGCTCGTGATGACGTAGTCGTACGCCACGAGGTTCCCGAGGAACGCCTCGATGTCGGCGCGGCGGCTCATCCGCACGTCGAGCTCGTCGACGTGCTCGGGCAGCTGCATGGGGATCGGCCGGTGCGTGAAATGGCGCACGAACGCGACGCGGCCGTTGGTGGCCCCGCGCTCCAGAGGCACGAAGCGGGACAGCGCCAAGCCGGGATCGCCGTACGCCGTCACGGCGGGCCCGCCCGACGCACGCAGCACCTTCGCCGCGATCGGGCCGCGGAGCGAGACGTACGTCGCCTTGGTCGCGAGCTGCAGGTCGGTGGTCGAGACGCCGGTTCCGACCACGACCGAGCTGGGCTTGATGAACCGGCCGATCGAGCCCAGCGCCACGATGTGCGGCTTCTTCGTGGCGTCGGTGACGTTCTGGAACAGGATGTTGGCGCCCGTCGCCGACGACACCGCGAGGGGGCTCAGCCAGTCGCCGAAGTTGCCGGGGAACGGCTTGACCCACCAGGCGAGGCGCAGCGAGATCGGGCTGTCGCGGGCGGAGTACTCGAGGAACGCCTCGGCCACCTCGAACGTCGCGTCCTCGGCCGGCCCGACGATGTAGGCGTTGTCGAACTTCTTTCGCGCCGCGGCGAAGCCGATCGGATCGCCGTTCATGCCCGCGGACAGGAGGTCGCCCACGCACGTCTGGCGCACTGGGTCGACGACGCGCACGGCGTCGGCCGTGAGCGCGCCCGTGATGCCCACCTGGTCCGAGATGCGACGCAGCCGCTGCCGCGCGTCGTCGGGCAGCGCCGCCTCGAGCCGCTTGGCCTGGGCCAGCATCTTCTTGCGAGGACCGACCTTCTTCTTGCCGCCGTGCTGGACGACCTTGCCTTTGAAGTCGGCGACGTTGCCGCTCGAGCCGAAGACGAAGAACGGCGGACGGCCCACCGAGCCGGCCTCCTTGTCCTCGCGCACGATCGCCGTGGACGAGATCATCTGGAACGTGAGGTTGTGCGCGTTGGCGCGCCAGGCCTCCTCCAGGAAGTAGTCGTCCGTGGCCTTGAGGTCCGAGCGCTGCTCGAGCGCGTACGCGTCGTCGATGAGCTTGCGGCCGAGCGGGGTGGCGTTGACGCCCCAGAACGACGGCTCCCAGAAGCGCGTGCGGTTGGCGTACCCGATCTGCATCGGCGAGCGGAAGCTGCGCTGGAAGCCGATGAAGTCCGCGGTGGTGTCGCGCACGTAGTCGGGCAGGTGGGTGATGCGGCAGTCGACGTCGATCCAGATCACGAGCGCGTCCGGGTGCTTCTGGCACACACCGTGGATGAACCCGATCTTGCGGCGGGTCACGTCGGCCCAGTCCTCGCCGTCGTGCTTCTCGACCTCGAGGAGCTCGTAGCCCACCCCGAGGGAGTCGAGCTGCTCCTTCAGCTCCCGGGCATGGCCGGCGTAGTACTCGTCTGGGGTGTGGAAGGAGCAGACCACGACGTCGCGATGCGGCACGGCCCGAATCTACACGGGGGACGCCGTCCCACCCGTCGGCGCGACGCGCTGACCTGGCACATCACCGTCCAGGGGTGGCCCGGATCACCCGTCCATGCCGAGATAGATGTCCAGGGACGCGGTCTCGGCGAAGCCCAGCCGGTCGTAGACGCGCGCGGCGCGCGCGGTCTCGGGCTCGAGGTGGGCGAACCGAGCACCGGAGGCCTGCGCCCTGCGCAGCAGGGCCAGCGTCAGCGCTGTGCCGATCCCACTGCCCTCGTACGCCGGCGCCACGCCGATACCCCCGACGTGCGCCGCAGGCCCGGCGCGGCCGTCGCTGCGCACGGAGTAGCCCGTCGCTACCGGTACGCCGTCGAGCCGCCCGAGCAGGACGTCGACCGTGTCAGCTGCCAGGTGCGGGGCCGCCCACGGCCCTTCCTGAGCGGGGTCGGACCCGAAGGCGGCCGAGTCGACCAGCAGCACGTCGCCCAGGTCGTCGGGCCCGGCAGCGACCAGCTCCAGGCCGGGGACCGCTGCTCCGGTCGGCAGGTCGTCCAACGTTCGGGCCCACAGCGACTGGGTCAGGATCCGGCGGCCGTGCGGCCACGGAGTCCCGGCCGCAAGTCGCAGCCCCCAGGACGCGGCCCGACCGGCGTACCAGGCACGCACCTGCGCCAGGTCCACGGCGGCGGGGTCGTCGACGTCGCCGCTGTTCCACTGCGGATGCGCGAGGCCGCTCGCCATGAGACGTGCTCCGGGGAGCTCGGTGGCGTCGCCTCCGTGCGGGCGCCGCAGGAGCCCCTCGACCTGCCAGGCATCGCCGTGGGCGTCGAGCACGTCGCGGGGAGTCAGCACCACCCGCTCACCCTGGCAGCGGCGCGGTCTCAGCGCCTTCAGGTTGCGACGAGCCGCGACCCGATGAGCGAGCCCCACGCCTCGGCCCGCTCGATCTCCCCGTCCTCGAGCGGCCCCGTGCTCCCCTGCACGCCGAAGTCGGCGGGCTCGGCCACCAGCCGGAAACCGGCGGCCTTCAGGGCTTTGGCCGCGCCCTTGGCGGCCGACCCTGTCAACGGCTTGCGCACCTTGGTGTCGAACACCGCGGCAGCCACCGGGCGCCGCTGGTGCGGGAGCGCCGCAAGCCACTCGCGCAGCCCTTGGCCCTCGCTGACCACGCGGCGGTCCGGGGCCTTGGACCGGGCCTCGTCCCGGGACTGCGGCCTGCTCATCCCGAACGCGTGCGTCGGCCCGCCCACGACGAGGAGCTCGAGGTCGGGCGGGAGCTCGTGCGCCTCGCCGACCTCGAGCACGCGCACCTCGTTGGTAGCCGACAGGCCTCGTGCGACCGCCTCGGCGATCGTGCGCGTGTTCCCGTACATCGACTCGTAGACGACCAGTGCAGTCATAGCTGCCTCCCCTGCCTCCTCCATCGTCCACCCCGAAGATGAACAGGAACCCGGAGGCGCCTGTCTCGTCCGTCACGGGGCGTCCGCGCAACGGACCGCGCAAGGATCCGGACGACCTGCGCAGGAGTCCTGCCGCCCCCGGCCCGAGGGCCGATTCCCGCCGGTCCGTTGTCGGTGAGGGCCCGTACGATCCCCCGGTGACCGACTCCCCCACCACCGCACCCGCGCACATGAGCCAGCGCGCGTGGCTGCTCTTCGCGGCGATGGCGGTCATCTGGGGCATCCCCTACCTGTTCATCAAGATCGCGGTCGTCGAGGTCTCGCCCCCGGCGCTCGCCGGCATGCGCACGCTGCTCGCCGCGCTGATCCTGCTGCCGCTCGCGTGGCGGCAGGGCGCCGTGCGTCCGGCCCTCGCGAAGTGGCCGTACGTCGTGGCCTTCGGCGTCATGGAGATGGCCATCCCGTGGGTGCTGCTCGGCCATGCCGAGACGCGCGTCGCGAGCGGGTTCGCCGCGCTGGTGATCGCCGCCGTCCCGCTCGTGGGCACGGTGCTCGCGCGGATCCTCGGCGACCGGCACGCGTTCGCGCCCGTGCGCGTGCTCGGCCTGGTCACCGGTATCGCCGGGGTCGCGGCGCTGGTGGGCATCGACTCGCTGCACGGCACCGCCGACTGGCTGAGCGTGGCCGAGCTCCTCGGAGTCGCCGTGCTGTACGCCGTGGCCCCCGCCGTAGCCGACCGCAAGCTCCGCGGCGTGCCGACCATGGGCGTCATCGCGCTGTCGCTGTCGGTCGTGGCGATCCTCTACTCGCCGTTCACCGTCTCCGAGCTCGCCTCGGGCCTGCCGTCGAGCACGGTCGTGCTCGCGATCCTGGTGCTGGCACTGGTGTGCACGGCGCTGGCGTTCGTCCTCTTCTTCGAGCTCATCGCGGCCGCGGGCCCGGTGCGCGCCACGATCATCACGTTCGTCAACCCAGCCGTCGCCGTGCTGCTGGGCATCGTGATCCTCTCCGAGCCGATCACCTGGGGCGTGGCCATCGGCTTCCCCCTGGTGCTCCTTGGATCGTTCCTGTCGACGCGCCCCACGACGCGCCGGGAGGCCGAGGAGTCGGCGGCCGAGTCCGCCCACGCGTAGCCCCGCCCGATACCCGCGCGCTCCGCAGCGGGGCGACCGGCGAGGATGGGCGGGTGAGCGCGACCCTGCAGACCCGAGGCCTGGCCGCCGCGTTCGGCGACCGCGAGCTCTTCTCCGGCCTCGACCTCGTCGTCGCGCCGGGCGATGTGGTGGGACTCGTCGGCCCCAACGGGGCCGGCAAGTCCACGCTGCTGCGCATCCTCGCCGGCCTGCGCGCGCCCGATGCCGGATCGTTGTCCCTGTCCCCCTCGACCGCGCACATCGGCTTCCTCGTGCAGGAGGCCGAGCGGCCGGTGGGCGAGACCGTGCGCCAGCAGCTCGAGCGGCGTACCGGCGTACGCGACGCGCACGCGGCGATGGACCGCGAGGCCCACGACCTCGCCGACGGCGTGCCGGGGGCGGACGACCGCTGGTCCGAGGCGCTCGACACGTGGCTCGCCCTCGGGGGCGCCGACTTCGACGAGCGTCTCGCGGTGGTGGTCGCCGACATCGGGCTCGACGTGGACCTCGACCTCGAGATGACCGCGCTGTCCGGAGGGCAGGCGGCGCGCGTCGGCCTCGCCGCGCTGCTGCTGTCGCGGTACGACGTCTACCTCCTGGACGAGCCCACCAACGACCTCGACGCCGACGGCCTCGACCTGCTCGAGGAGTTCGTCCTCGGCCTTGAGGCTCCGGTGGTGCTCGTGAGCCACGACCGCGAGTTCCTGGCCCGCACCGTGACCAGCGTGGTCGAGATCGACCGAAGCCTGCAGCGCGTCACGATGTACGGCGGCAGCTATGAGTCGTACCTCGACGAGCGGTCGGTCGCCCGGCGCCGTGCCCGCGAGGCGTACGAGGACTACGCCGGACGCAAGGCCGAGCTCGAGGCCCGTGCCCGCTTGCAGCGCGCGTGGATGGAGAAGGGCGTGAAGAACGCCCGGCGCAAGCAGAAGGACAACGACAAGGTCGGCCGCAAGTTCCGCACCGAGCAGACCGAGAAGCAGGCGGCCAAGGCACGGCAGACCGAGAAGGCGCTCGAGCGCCTCGCCGTCGTCGACGAGCCGCGCAAGGAGTGGGTGCTGCAGTTCGAGATAGCGGCCGCCCCGCGGTCCGGCGACGTCGTGGCCACCGCGCGCAACGCCACGGTCACCCGGGGGTCGTTCACCCTCGGCCCCGTCGACCTGCAGCTCGACGTGCGCGACCGGGTCGCCGTCACCGGTCCCAACGGTGCCGGCAAGTCGACGCTGCTGTCCCTGCTTCTCGGCCGCACGCCGCCCAGCTCGGGCCTGGTCGCGCTCGGGTCCGCCGTGGTCGTCGGCGAGGTGGATCAGGCGCGGGCCGCCTTCGAGGGCGACGAGCCGCTCGGCGACGCGTTCGCGCGCGAGGTGCCGGACTGGCCGACGTCCGAGGTGCGCACCCTCCTGGCGAAGTTCGGGCTCGGCAAGGACCACGTCGGGCGCCCCGCCGCGTCGCTCTCGCCGGGCGAGCGCACCCGCGCCGCGCTGGCGCTGCTGCAGGCGCGCGGCGTCAACCTCCTCGTGCTCGACGAGCCGACCAACCACCTCGACCTGCCGGCGATCGAGCAGCTGGAGGAGGCGCTGGAGTCCTTCCCCGGCACTGTCCTGCTGGTGACGCACGACCGCCGCATGCTCGACACCGTGCGCCTCACCCGCCGGTGGCATGTGGACGACGGCCGGGTCGTCGAGATCGACCCCGGCTGAGCGCATCCCGCCGTACGGTGTGCCGATGCCGACGATCTCGCTCGTCCTCGCGGCTCTCGCCGCGCTGCTCCACGTCTACTTCTGGGTGCTCGAGAGCCTCATCTTCCGGTCGCCGCGGGCCTATCGGACGTTCGGCGTACGTCCCGAGGACGTCGACGGCCTCGTCTTCTCGATGTGGAACCAGGGCTTCTACAACCTCTTCCTGGCGCTCGGCACGCTCGTCGGCGTCGTCGGCACCTTCCGAGGCTGGGAGCCGCAGGGGCCGACCCTCGTGGTCTACGGCCTGCTGTTCATGATCGGTGCCGCGGTCATCCTCGTGGCGAAGAAGCCGTCCATGCTGCGGGCGGGCCTCGTGCAGGGACTGCTCCCGGTCGTCGCTCTCGCCCTCGCGTGGATCCTCTGAGGCCATAGCCTCCAGGGCATGAGCATCCGCCTGTACAGCGAGGTCCCCGCGCAGCGAGGCAAGCAGATCGCGTCCGACGTCGTCGTCGTGCTGCTGGTCGTGTTCTTCATCTGGGTCGGGAAGTTCGTCCACGACGCCGTGGGCGAGCTCGCCGTGCTCGCCACCGGCGTCAAGGAGGCCGGGCAGACCGTCGAGGGCGGCTTCCAGTCGGTGGCCGACGCGGTCTCCGGCGTGCCGGTGATCGGCGAGTCGATCGGCAACGCGATCGCGGGCGCCGGCGACGGAACCGGCGGCAACCTCGCCGAGCTCGGCCAGTCCGGCGAGGACGCCGTGTTCGCCGTCGCCCGCATCGTCGGCTTCGTGACCGCGGCCCTGCCGATCCTCGTGCTGCTCGCCGTGGTGGTCCCCCGTCGGGTCCGCCGCGTCCGGCACATGTCCGTCGCCTCACGCGTGCTCGTCGACCTGCATGACCCCGAGCGCCGACGCCTGCTCGCCATGCGCGCGGCGTTCGGCATGCCGTACGACGAGCTCCTCGAGCACACCCCCGACCCGCTCGGCGACCTCGCCGCCGGGCGGCATGACGCGCTCGTGGCCGCCGCCCTCGCGGACGTCGGGCTCGTGGATCGCCACGTCACGGCCGCCTGACGCGCGCACACCCGTGCGAGGCTGGACCCGACTCGAGGAGGACCCGCCATGTGCCGCAGCATCAAGACCCTGCGCCCGCCGTACGCCGACGCCGTCACCGACGACGACGTCCGCGCAGCCGCCCTGCAGTACGTCCGCAAGATCGCCGGCATGCGCGCGCCGTCGGCGGCGAATCGCGAGGCCTTCGACCGGGCGGTGGAGGACATCGCGCACAGCACCGCGCACCTGCTCGAGGACCTCGTCGTACGCCCGTCGCCGCGGGCCTCGGCGGGCTAGCGCCTCCGAGCGGCCGCCCGCGGGCGCTCGGGCACCGTGGCCATCGGGCCTGTCAGGTAGTGCTGGACCACCGGGGCCATCGCCACGACGAGCTGCTCGCGGTCGGCGTCCGCGAGGGCCGGGATGCGTACGACGTACCTGGCCATGACAAGGCCGGCGATATGCGAGCCGATGAGCGCCGCCCGCAGCTCGCGGTGGTCCGGAGCGGCGAGCGGCGAGAGCGTCGCCAGGACGCGCCTGCTGATCACCTCGCGCAGGAGGCCGGCTACGTGGTCGTGCGACAGGCCGATGCGGAGGAAGGCGACGGCCTGGCCACGGACCGCGCTCGAGCCGTCGGCCGCGGCCAGCACGCGGCGCACGATGTCGGCACCGGGACGCGACGCGTCGAGGTCGGCGAGCACGACCTCGACGTCGAGCGGCAGCGTCATGGCCTCGAGCAGCAGCCCGTCCTTGCTCCCGAACCAGTAGGAGATGAGGGCCGGGTCCACGCCCGCGCGCTCGCCGACCGCGCGCATGGTCGTGCGCTCGAACCCGTTCTCCGCGAACAGCTCCCGCGCAGCGTCGAGGATCTGCTGGCGCGAGTCGCCCTCGCCCGCCGGCCGTCGGCCGCGCTGCGCCATCAGCGGCCGCCCCGCGCCAGGACCGCCATCCGCTCCTCGATGGTCGCGGGCACCTGGTGCACATCGGCCGCGAGTCCCGCATCCGCGAGCACCCGGCCGACGGAGTCCGGATCGCCGTCGGCCACCCGGATGGAGCGCCCGGACAGCAGCACGAGCTCGCCTGCTGCATCGAGGGCGTCGAAGGCCGCCGCCCATTCGTCGGTGCGTACGGCGAGGGCGGTCGTGCCGCCGACGACGTCGGCCTCGCTCCCCTCGGCCACGAGCCGGCCGTCGGACATCAGCAGCAGCCGGTCGCACTGCTGCGCCTCCTGCATGTAGTGCGTGGTCACGAGCACGCCGACGCCCGCCGCGGCCTGCTCGCGGATCGTGTCCCACAGCTCGGCGCGGGCCAGTGCGTCGACGCCCGAGGTCGGCTCGTCGAGCACCAGCACCCGCGGGCTGTGGCAGAGCGCCGAGGCGAAGGCCGCCCGCCGCTGCAGGCCGAGCGGCACGTCCCGCACGAGCACGTCGGCCACGGCGGCGAGCTCAGGGCCGATCTCGGGCGCGGGCACGTCGTACGAGCTGGCGGCGAAGGCGAGGTTCTCCCGCACGGTGAGGGCCCGGTAGAGCCCCAGCCCCTGCGGCACGTAGCCCAGTGCGCGTCGCCGATCACGATCGGGGGCGCCGCCGAGCAGCTCGACCTGGCCGGACGTGGGCGCGATGAGGCCGAGCAGCAGCCTCAGCAGCGTCGTCTTGCCCGCGCCGTTCGCGCCGAGGAGCCCGACCACCTCCCCGGGCTCGAGCGCCATGGAGACCGAGTCGACCGCCCGGAAGGCGCCGAAATCCCGGGACACCGAGCGCGCCGCCAGGAGGGTCGCGCTCACGCCGCCACCCCCGAGCGGTGCAGCAGCGACAAGGCCACCACGACGTCCTCGAGATCCGGCTGCACGACCGTGCCCTGGGCCGGCTCGCCGTCGGGCCACAGCTCGTGCACGTCGCGGCCCCGGCGCCACGCCCAGGCGTGCCTGATCGCAGCCGCCGCCTCCGTGATCGTGCCGGGAACGGAGGCCAGCACGTCGTCGACCGAGCCCTGGGCCAACGTCGCGCCGCCGTCCAGGACGGTGAGCGACGCGGCGCGCTCCGCCTCGTCGAGGTACGTCGTGCTCATCACCACCGCGGTTCCGCGGGCGGCCGTCTGCGCGACGAGCCGCCACAGGTCGACCCGGCTCACGGGATCCACGCCCGTCGTCGGCTCGTCGAGCACCAGGAGCTCGGGCTCGTGGATGACCGCCATGCAGAATCCGAGCTTGCGGCGCATGCCGCCCGACAGCTGCGACGCCGGCCGGTCGGCCGCGCCGACGAGCGCCGCGTGCTGGAGGAGCTCGTCGACCCGTTCGGTCAGCCGCTGCCCGCTCAGGCCGTAGACGCCGCCGGCGAAGTCGAGGTTCTGCCGCACGGTCAGGGCCGCCCAGCTGCCCGCCGACGCCGGCAGGAAGCCGATGCGCTCCGACGCGGGTGCCGTCACCGACCCGGCGTCCGGCACCACCTCGCCGACCAGCGCGCGCAGCAGCGTCGACTTGCCGGCGCCGTCGCCGCCGACGACCGCGACCACCTCCCCGGGCCGTACCCGGACGGTGACGTCGTGGAGGGCGCGGCGGCCGCCGTAGTCCACCGTCAGCGCCTGCGCACCCAGAGCCCCGGTCACGAGGCCACCTGCTCGTGCTCGCCCGGTTCGGCCTTGCCGTGGCGCCGCCGTCCAGGGGCCAGGTCGCGGCGGAAGCGCAGCGTCGCGCCGGTGAAGACGACGACGGCCATCACGGCGAGAACAGTGAACGGCAGCCACAGCTCGGCGATGGTCGCGCCCCGCAGCATGATCCCCTGGCTGATCATGGTGAAGTAGGTCAGCGGGAGCAGGTAGCCAATCCAGCGCACCCCCGCCGCCATCGCGTCGAGCGGGAAGATCATGCCGCTGAGCAGGATCTGCGGCAGCAGGAAGAAGAACGCGGTCTGGATGGCCTGCCCCGTGGTCTGCGAGATCGTGGAGATGAAGACGCCGAGCCCGAGCACCACGAGCAGGAACAGAGCTGCACCGAGGGCGAACGCCACCGGGTTGCCGTTGAACGGCACGTCGAACAGCACGATGCCCAGCACGGTCACGATGACCATGTCGAGCGAGGCGAGCAGGAAGTACGGCGCGATCTTCCCGACGATCACCGTGCTCGGGCGGATCGGCATGACCGCGAGCTGCTCGAGCGTGCCGGTCTCGCGCTCCTTGACCAGGCCGATGCTCGTGATGATCGTGCCGATGAAGGTGAGGATCAGGCCGATGATCGCGGGAACCATCACCCACGACGTCTTCAAGTCGGGGTTGTACAGCACCTCGGTCTGCACGGCGCCGCCGGTCTTGTTGAGCACCGACACGATCGACTGGGCCGCGAACAGGTTGGATCCGTCGACGAGCGCCACGACCGGCTGCTGGCCGGTCACGAACGCGACATCGGCGGTGTTGGCCTGCAGCAGGGCCTCGGCGTCCGCCTGGCCGTCGGCCGGCTCGACCACCACGACGTCGAAGAAGTCCGGGAGCTGCGCCGCGACCTGCTCGGCCTGAGGCCCGACCACGGCCGCCTGCACGCTCGAGACGTAGAAGTTGGCGGCGTACCCGAAGATCACGAGGAGCAGCAGCGGCATGCCGACGAGCAGGCCGACGGTGCGACGGTCGCGGCGGAGCTCGCGGAGCTCCTTGAGGATCATGGCTCGCATGCGCCGACCGTAGGACCGCGTCCTGACCTAAGTCCACGCGTGATGAATTAACGCAGGCGGCGCACCCAGCGCAGCAGCCTGCCCTCGTCGGCGTCGATCTCCCCCACGTGCTCGAAGCCGCACCGCTCGAGCACGTGGTGCGAGGCGGTGTTGCCCGGATCGGCCATGGCCTCGACCGCGGACACTCCGTGGGCCGCGGCCCAGCCGATCACCGCGGACACGGCCTCGGTGGCATAGCCGAGGCCGCGCACCGACTCCACGAGCCCGTAGCCGATCTCGGCCACGCCGTCGGCGTCGGGGGCGGAGAGGAAGCCGACGCCGCCGACGGCTTCGCCGGAGCCGGCGAGCCGGATCTGCAGGGGGCCGAGCGCGGCGGCCTCGTCGTACTGGTCGCCCGCCTCGCCCACCACCGCGGCGACGACGCGGTCGCCCTCGCTGGGGTAGTCGGCGGACCAGCAGCGCCCGGTGCGATCGCCCGCACGGATCGCGGCGGCCTCGTCCGTGGTCAGCGCCTCCAGCACGAGCCGCGCGGTGACGATGCGCGTGGGCACTAGGGCAGTACGCCGACGTGCGCGAGCGCCAGCCGAAGCAGGCGGTCCTGTCCGCCGGTCATCTCGACCGCGACACCCTCTCCCGCGGCCTCCTCCGGCGTCATCCACTGCAGGTCGAGCGCCGACGCCGACGGCACGCAGTCGCCGCTGACGGGCACGACGAACGCCAGCGACACCGCGTGCTGGCGCGGATCGTGGTAGCCGGTGACGGTGGGGTCGGGGAAGTACTCCGCGATCGTGAACGGCTGCGGGGCGGTCGGCAGCTGAGGCAGCGCCATCGGGCCGAGGTCCTTCTCCAGGTGGCGCACGAGAGCGTCGCGCACCCGCTCGCCGTACTGCACGCGGCCGGAGACCGGTGCGCGGCTGATCGAGCCGTCGGGCATCGCGCGCAGGAGCAGCCCCACGAGCGTCACGACGCCGCGGTCGTCGACGCGGACGGGGAAGGCGTCGACGTACACCATGGGCACGCGGTCGCGCGCCTGCTCGAGGTCCTCGTGCGGAAGCCACCCTGCGCGGGCGTCGGTCATCTCGCTCACGGGCTCCACCGTACGGCGCACGAGCACGCTCGTGTGGGCGCACCCGCGACGCGGCGCGCCGACCACCCCTCGTCGGGCCACCCGTGCGCGCGGGAGGCAGGATGTGCGCATGCGACTCACCCTGCGCGCCGACGGCGCCGCCGACCTCGAACTGGTCTGGCAGCGCTACTCCGTCCCCGAGCTCTGGACGACCTGGGCGCCGCAGATCCGTCGCGTGGAGTGCTCCTCGGACCGCCTCGCGGTCGGGGTGACCGGCACGGTGTACGGCGTGATCCCCAACATCGGCGCGAGCTTCGAGGTCGTGGAGTTCGACGAGGAGCGCCACCGCTGGGCGTGGGACGTCGTGGCCGGCCCGGTGAAGATGCACCTCGACCACCGCAGCGAGGCACGGATCGGCGGAGGTACGAGCACCCGCCTCGACGTCGACGGCCCCGCGGCCGCCGTCATGACCTACGCCCCGGTCGCGCGCATCTCGCTCGAGAGCCTGGTGCGGCCGCCCAAGAAGTGACCGGCGTCAGGCGGGCTCGGGTCGCTTGTTGGGCTTGAGCGTCCAGAGCACGGTGACCGCCCCGGTGACGAGGCGGTCGTCGCCTTCGCCGGTGGCGAGCTCGACCTCGACGTGGAACTCCGGGCGTCCGCCGGCCTTCAGCGTGGCGATCACGGCGTCGGCCTTGGACGCCATCTGCGCGGTCGCCGTGACCGGGCCGCGGGCCACCTTCAGGTAGCGGATGGTCGCCTCGACCGCGAGCGGCGTGACCTCGCCGAGCATCTCGCCGTAGTTCGACAGCACGAGCGCGCCCGACGCCGTCTCGGCGAGGGTGAACATCGCGCCGGCGTGGAGTCCGCCGATGTGGTTGTGGAACCGCGCGTCGTCGGGCAGCCGGCAGACCGCGTGCTGGGTGGAGAGCTCGAGGTACTCGATGCCCAGCGTGCCCACGAAGGGCACGGTGGTCGGCATGGAGGCGCGGACGGTGTCGAGGTCGAGTGCCATACCTCGGGACGATACGCGTTAGCGTCCCCTGCATGCCGACGCACGGGCCCGATCGCGAGGTTGCCGAGAGGCAAGGCCAGCCGAACCTCCCCCGCGTGGTGGTCTTCGACGTCGACGGCGTGCTTGCCGACGTGCGGCACCGGCTGACGTTCGTCGAGCGCAGGCCCAAGGACTGGCCATCCTTCTTCGCCGCCATGTCCGACGACGCACCGCTCGCCGAAGGCGTCGCGCTCGCACAGCAGCACGCCGCGGCCGGCGACGCGATCGTCTACCTGACAGGCCGGAACGAGGCGTACCGGCGTACGACGCTCGCCTGGTTCGCCGCGCACGGTCTGCCCGAGGGGAGGCTCGTGATGCGGCGCGACGACGACCGCCGGCCGGCCCGGCTGTTCAAGCCGCAGGCCCTGGCCCGCATCGCCCGCGGCGCGCAAGTCGTGGCCGTGGTCGACGACGACGAGGCGGTCGTGCGCGTGCTGCGCGAGGCCGGCTGGCCTGTCGTGCATGCCACCTGGATGCACGCCGACCGCACCGAGCAGCAGAGCCTTTTCGACGCCCAGGAGACCGACGGCCGCACGTGACGGCAGCGGGCCGGGGCGATCGCGTGGATCGCCCCGGCCCTCTCCCTGCCCGGGAGGTCAGACGCCCTTGTAGTTGAGGATCTGCGAGAGCGTCCGCACGGGGCGGACGAGGTCGCGCTGGTCCTCCATGACCTGGTCGATGTCCTTGTAGGCGAGCGGGTGCTCGTCGACCAGGCGCTCGGCGTCGGTGTCGTTCCAGCTGCGGCCCTCCATCGCCTCGCGCAGCGAGGCCACCGACAGCGTCTTGTTCGCCGCGGTGCGCGAGAGCCGGCGGCCGGCGCCGTGCGAGCACGACTCGTACGACGCCGCGGAGCCGAGGCCCTCGACGATGTACGAGCGGGTGCCCATCGAGCCGGGGATGATGCCGAGCTTCCCCGCACTCGCCTGGATCGCGCCCTTGCGGGTGATCCAGAGGGTGCGACCCCGGTGCTCCTCCTGCTGCGTGAAGTTGTGGTGGCAGTTCACGCGGCTGGTCTCGATCCCCGTCCGGCCGAGCACGGCCTCGACCTCGCCGAGGACGAGGCGCAGCATCTCCTCGCGGTTGGCCGCGGCGTACGCCTGGGCCCACAGGAGGTCCGCCACGTACGCCTCGAACTCCGGCCTGCCCTGCACGAGGTAGGCCAGGTCGGGGTCCGGGAGGCTGATGAACCAGTCCTTCATGAGCCCCGTCGCGACCGCGATGTGATGCGCCGCCAGCTGGTTGCCGATGCCGCGCGAGCCCGAGTGCAGCACGACCCAGACCCGGTCCCGCTCGTCGAGGCAGACCTCGACGAAGTGGTTGCCCGAGCCGAGCGAGCCGTACTGCGTGCGCGCGGTGCGGAGCTGCCGCTCGGTGAGCTCGGTCGCGAGCTCGCGCTCGACGACGTCCATGACGTCGACGTCGCGCTGCTCGTGGCCCTTGCCCATGCCGGCGGGGACCACCTGGCGGATCCGGTCGTGCAGCGGGCCGAGGTCGTCCGGCAGGTCGTGGCTCGTCAGCGACGTCTCGACCGCGGCCATCCCGCAGCCGATGTCGACGCCGACGGCGGCCGGGATGATCGCGCCCTCGGTCGCGATGACCGAGCCCACCGTCGAGCCCTTGCCCAGGTGGGCGTCGGGCATGAGGGCGAGCGGCTTCACGACGAACGGCATCGAGGCCGTGCGCCGCGCCTGGTCCATGGCCGCGGGCTCCAGGGTCGAAGCCCACGACAGGACGGACTTGTCCGTGCTGAGAGTCGGGGTCATGACTCGTCGCTCCTGTCGGTCAGGTGCCCTGTGGGACACAAGCGCAGGACCGTACTAGCCGTAACCCCATGCGCGCGTGCGAGTTTCGACCGCGCGCCACGACCTCAGCTCTCGAACGCCTCGGGCGCGGGGCAGCTGCAGACGAGGTTGCGGTCGCCGTACGCGCCGTCGATGCGGCGCACCGGCGGCCAGTACTTCGTCTCGCGCAGCGACGCGACGGGGAACGCCGCCTCCTCGCGCGAGTACGGCTTCGCCCACTCTCCGAGCAGGCACTCCGCGGTGTGCGGCGCGCCGCGCAGCGGCGACTCCTCGATGCTCCAGCGGCCGGCCGCGACGTCGTCGATCTCGGCGCGGATGGCGAGCATCGCGTCGCAGAACCGGTCGAGCTCGCCGAGGTCCTCGGACTCCGTCGGCTCGATCATGAGCGTGCCCGCGACGGGGAACGACATCGTCGGGGCGTGGAAGCCGTAGTCGATGAGGCGCTTGGCGACGTCGTCGACCGTCACGCCCGTCGCCTTCGTGATCTCGCGCAGGTCGACGATGCACTCGTGCGCCACGAGCCCGTTGCGGCCCGTGTAGAGCACGGGGTAGCGGTCACGGAGGCGCGCCGCCACGTAGTTGGCCGAGAGCACGGCCACCTGGGTCGCGTGGGTCAGGCCGTCGCCGCCCATGAGGCGGATGTAGGCCCACGGGATCGGCAGGATGCCCGCGCTCCCCCACGGCGCGCCGCTGACCGGGCCGGTGCCGCCGTCGACGTGGCCGCGGCCGGTCGGGCCGGCCTCGGGGCGCAACGGGTGCCCGGGCACGTACGGCGCAAGGTGCGCGCGCACGGCCACGGGGCCGACACCGGGGCCGCCGCCGCCGTGCGGGATGCAGAAGGTCTTGTGCAGGTTCAGGTGCGACACGTCGGCGCCGAACTTGCCGGGCTTGGCAAGGCCGACGAGCGCGTTGAGGTTGGCGCCGTCGACGTACACCTGGCCGCCGGCGTCGTGCACCAGCGCGCAGATCTCGGTGACGGTCTGCTCGTACACGCCGAACGTCGAGGGGTAGGTGATCATCAACGCAGCGAGGGTGTCGCCGTGCTGGGCGATCTTGGCCCGGAGGTCCTCGAGGTCGACGTCGCCGGCGTCGGTGCAGGCCACGACGACGACGCGCATGCCGGCCATCACGGCGCTAGCGGCGTTTGTGCCGTGGGCGCTGCTCGGGATGAGGCAGACGTCGCGGTGCGTGTCGCCGTTGGCCCGGTGGTAGCCGCGGATGGCGAGCAGGCCGGCGAACTCGCCCTGGCTGCCTGCGTTCGGCTGCAGCGACACGGCGTCGTAGCCGGTGATCTCGACGAGGTACTTCTCGAGGGTGCGGATGAGCTCGACGTAGCCGGCCGCCTGGTGCAGCGGCGCGAACGGATGGATCCCGGCCCACGCGGGCTGCGTGATGGGCTCCATCTCCGTGGTGGCGTTGAGCTTCATCGTGCAGGAGCCCAGCGGGATCATGGCGCGGTCGAGCGCGATGTCCTTGTCGGACAGCTTGCGGAGGTAGCGCAGCATCGCGGTCTCGCTGCGGTGGTCGTGGAACGTCGGGTGGGTCAGGAACTCCGACGTGCGCAGCAGGCCCTCGGGCAGCGCGCGCGTGCCAGCTGCCGCGAGGCGCTCGGCGTCGGACTCGTCGAGGCCAGATCCGCCGAGCACCTCCTGGAACGCGCCCCACACCGTCACCAGGTCGCGGACCGTGGTGGTCTCGTCCGTCGCGATCGCGAGCGTGTCGGCGTCCACGAGGCGGAGGTTGACGCCGAGCACCTCGGCGGCCTGCAGGACCTCGGCAGCGCGGCCGGGGACGCGGACCCTGACTGTGTCGAAGTACGCCGGGGTCAGCACCTCCACGCCGCGCTCGGCGAGGCCGGCGGCCAGCACGACCGCGTGCCGGTGGGTGCGCTCGGCGATCCGAGTGAGGCCGTCGGGGCCGTGGTACGCGGCGTACAGCGCCGAGGTGACCGCGAGCAGCACCTGCGCCGTGCAGATGTTCGACGTCGCCTTCTCGCGGCGGATGTGCTGCTCGCGGGTCTGCAGCGCGAGGCGGTACGCCGGGCGGCCGTCGGTGTCGACGCTCACGCCGACGAGGCGTCCGGGCAGCGACCGCTCGAGGCCCTGGCGCACCGACATGAAGCCCGCGTGCGGACCGCCGAAGCCGAGGGGCACGCCGAAGCGCTGCGCCGAGCCGACGACGACGTCGGCGCCGAGCTCGCCGGGCGGCGTGAGCAGCGTCAGCGCCAGCAGGTCGGTCGCGACGGCCACGACCGCGCCGCGGGCCTGGGCGGCAGCGACCGCCGGGGCGATGTCGCGCACCGCGCCGGAGGATCCTGGGTAGGACAGGAGGACGCCGAAGAAGTCGTCCTCGGGCAGGTCGCCGTCGAGGTCCATCACCACGAGGTCGACCCCGATCGGCTCGGCCCGGGTCGCGAGGACCGCCAGGGTCTGCGGGTGCGTGTCGGCGTCGACCACGAACCGGGTCGAGGCCGACTTCGACACGCGGTGGGCGAGCGACATGGCCTCGGCCGCAGCCGTGGGCTCGTCGAGCAGGCTCGCGCCTGCGACGGGCAGGCCCGTGAGGTCGCCGACGAGGGTCTGGAACGCGAGCAGGGCCTCGAGCCGGCCCTGGCTGATCTCGGGCTGGTACGGCGTGTAGGCGGTGTACCAGGCGGGGTTCTCCAGGACGTTGCGCCGGATGACCGCAGGGGTGTGGGTGTCGTGGTAGCCCAGCCCGATCATGCTGCGCGCCACGGTGTTCCGGCTCGCGAGCTCGCGCAGCTCGGCCGCCACCTCGGCCTCGGTGCCGGCCGCCGGGAGGTCGAGCCCCTCGGTCCAGGCGATCGTCTCCGGCACGGCGGCCGCGGCGAGGTCGTCGAGGGAGTCGTAGCCGACGACGGCCAGCATGCGGGCCACGGCGTCGGACCCCGGCCCGACGTGGCGGTCGACGAACGGCACGCCGTCGGCGAGCGGGGACGTGACGGACGAAGGGGTGACGGTGGAGTCGGTCACGGCGGGCCCTCGTGGTGATGGCCGAGCATGCTCGGCGGGCGACCCCGTCGCGCGGGCGCGCGCCGGTGGGGTCCCCCTCTGTCCATGCGCGAGCCCGCGCGCCTGAGAGCTTCACCCCTCCCGCGAGGGAGCGGCTTGCACCGTCGGCGGGGACCTGTGGGTCCCGCTTTCCAGAGGCGCCATGCCCGGGCGGTCCGTGATGCCTGAGAGGTTGACGGGGAGTTGCTCCTTCGGCGCCTGCCGCTGGCTGCGACAGGTCTCTCCCGCCCGAGGGATCGGCGCGGGCCCAGAGTACCCGCGCCCGGCACCCGGGGCTCCCCTAGGCGCGCCGATGCCCCCGGCCGCCGGCCGGGGGCATCGGGACGGACGTGGGCTAGACGGCGGAGCGGGCTGCGCGACGGGCGGCGAGCTCGTCGCCCTCGACGACCGGGATGTTGGGCGTGCCGTCCAGACGCTCGCTCGGCAGCTCGGCGAGGTCGCCCTCGACCTCGCGCCAGACCCGGCCGACGGCGATGCCGAACACTCCCTGACCGCCCTGCACGAGGTCGATGACCTCGTCCTGGCTGCGGCACTCGTACACCGAGGCACCGTCGCTCATGAGCGTGACCTGGGCGAGGTCGTCGACACCGGACTCGCGCAGGTGCTCGACCGCGCTGCGGATGTTCTGCAGCGAGACGCCGGTGTCCAGGAGCCGCTTGATGACCTTGAGGACCAGGATGTCGCGGAAGCTGTAGAGGCGCTGGCTGCCAGAACCGTGGGCGGTGCGCACGGACGGCTCGACGAGGCCGGTGCGGGCCCAGTAGTCGAGCTGGCGGTAGGTGATGCCGGCGGCGGAGCAGGCGACCGGGCCGCGGAAGCCGACGTCGGCCGGCATGGTCCGCACCTCGTCGCCGAAGAGCAGGCCCTGGCGACCGGCAGCCGCAGCCGCCTCGTCGCGCTGCTCGTCGGGCCCGTGGCCCTCGTGCACTCCGTTCACCGGAGACCTCCTGGAGCCGCCCTCCGGTGCCGCGCGTGGGGGAAGCACAGCGCGAGAGTTACACCGACGACGTTCTGGATCGAACGCTAGGACTGCACGGGGGCAGGGTCAACGCAGCGGGCCGCGACACGCCGGGCAGAATCCCTCGACCACCCCAACCCTCATGTCGAGGTCGAGGGTTGCGCGGCCTACGGCTGCTCGGGACCGGCGCTGCCGCCGAGGAAGTCGTCCGGCGAGATCTCGTCGAGGAACGCGCGGAACTTCTCCACCTCGTCCTCCTGCTCGTCCGGCACGGCGATGCCTGCGGCCTCCAGGACCGTCTCGGCGCCGTAGATCGGCGTACCCGTGCGCAGCGCGAGGGCGATCGCGTCGGACGGTCGGGCGCTGACCTCCACGCCGCCCTCGAAGGCGAGCACCGCGAAGAACACGCCGTCGGTGAGCTCGGTGATCCGCACCTCGGACAGGGTGTGCCCGAGGGAGGCCACGACGTCGCGCAGCAGGTCGTGGGTCAGCGGACGAGCGGGCACGACGCCCTGCTGGGCGAACGCGATGGCGGTGGCCTCGACCGCGCCGATCCAGATCGGGAGGTAGCGCTCCCCCTCGACCTCGCGCAACAGCACGATCGGCTGGTTCGACGGCATCTCGACCCGGACACCCACGACGTCCATCTGGCGCATGGATCCAGCCTAGCCGCGCGGGAGGTCGACGCGACCCGGCGAGCGGCGGCGTTCGCGCGAGCGGGTCAGCGGCGCAGCTCGGTGGCGAGCCCGGCCTTGACGAGCGAGGCGTGCAGACGCACGGACAGTGCGGCGAGCTCGCGGATCGCATCGTCGGCGCGCTGCTGGCTCTCGGGGTCGCGCTGGCGCAGCATCGGCGTCACGACCTGCTCCACCAGGCCCACCTCGCGGTCGGCGGCGACCTTGAAGGTGCGCAGGTGCCGCGGCTCGATGCCGAAGGCCGCCATCTCCGCGACCGTCTTCGCGATCACGAGCGTGTCGCCGTCGTAGTGGCTCCCGCGCTTGGCCACGAGGCCGAAGCCCTCGAGCTGCTCGAGGAGGGCGTCGGTGAGCCCGCTGGCCTCGAGGAGCTCGCCGCGCGAGAGGCGCACATCGGCGTTGCCGCGGAAGGACTCCGCCGACGGCATGCCGTCGGTGGAGACGAGCGCGCGCGGCACCCGCGGGCCGTCCGCGCCGTTGGCCGGCGGCTCGAGACCGCGGTCGATGGCCTCGAGGTGCTCGCGGATGACCTTGAGCGGGAGGTACTGGTCGCGCTGGCACGCGAGGACGTAGCGCAGCCGCTCGACGTCGGCGTGGCTGAACTTCCGGTAGCCGCTCGCCGTGCGCTGCGGGCTGATGAGCCCCTCGCCCTCGAGGAAGCGGATCTTGGAGATCGTGACGTCGGGGAAGTCGGGCCGCAGCACCTCGAGCACGTCGCCGATGCCGAGCAGCCCGCGCGCGGACGCGCGGGGGACGGCGCTCATGCGCCCTCCCCCGCCGCCTCGAGGAACACGAACCGGTACTTGCCGATCTGCACCTCGTCGCCTCCGACGAGCACCTGGCGGTCGATGCGGCGGCGGTTCACGTAGCTGCCGTTGAGCGAGCCGGAGTCGGCGAGCTCCCACGCGCCGTCGGCCGCGTGCAGCTCGGCGTGCCGGCGCGAGACGGTGACGTCGTCGAGGAACAGGTCGCACTCGGGGGCACGGCCGAGCACCACCGTGCCGGCGGCAGGGTCGAGGTCGAACCGGGCGCCTTCCTGCGGCCCGCGCAGCACCACGAGCACCGCGTGACCGCGGCCGAGGCCTCCCACACTGGTGGGATCGACGGTGGGCAGAGGCGCGCTGTCGCCCTCGGACGCGGTCCGAACCCCGAGGACACCGGTCTGGAACGCGGCATCGGGGCCGGCGGGCAGCTCGGCGCCGCAGGACGAGCAGAAGTGGTCGAGGTCCTCCGCCAGGTGTCCGCACCTGGGGCACTGCCGGCTCATAGCCCGCCTCCGCTCGACCACGGCACGCTCGGCGCTGCGCCGAACGAGAAGCCCTCGACATCGCGTCGAGGGTCGCCCCCGAGACTACGGACCCGCGCGTGGAGGGGTCAACAGGCGGAAGCCTCGACCTCTACTCGAGGGTTTACTCCCCCACGAGGGCGACGTACCCCGCGGCGTCGAGCAGGCCGTCGAGGTCGGTCCCCTCCGCCACCTGCACCTCCGCGAGCCAGCCCGCCCCGTACGGGTCGGAGTTGATGGTCTCCGGGCTGGTCTCCACGGCGTCGTTGCGGGCCACGACCGTGCCGGAGACCGGGGCGTAGATGTCCGAGACGCTCTTGGTCGACTCGACCTCGCCGCACGGCTCGCCCGCGGTGACGCCGGCCCCGACGGCCGGCAGCGTCACGAAGACGATGTCGCCGAGCGCGTCCTGCGCATGGTCGGTGATGCCGAAGCGCACCGTGCCCTCGGCGGTGAGGTCGACCCACTCGTGCTCGCGGGTGTAGCGCAGGTTCTCGGGGGTCTGACCGGCCATGCGGGGCGCTCCTAGAGGTGGCGGTTCACGAGCCGCTGGGGCTCGGGGCGGGGCGAGCGTATTGCGGGGTCGAGAGCGGCTGCAACGCGCTGATGACGACCGCCTCGTCCTGCACGACCTCGATCCGGCCGCCGGCCGTACGCACGGTGTCGGCGACGCCGCCCGGGATCTCCAGCGCGGTCGCGAGGGTGGACGGGTCGCCGATCACGAGGATCCGGTACGGCGAGGCCAGCACCGTGCCCGACACCGACACCCCGGTGGGCGCGTCCTCGAACCACGTCGAGGCCACGACGCGCACGGTACCGATCTGGATGGCCTCCGCACCGGCGTCCCGCAGCTCCTGGACCGCATCGAGGAGGACCGCCGAGCCGATCGCTCCCCCGCCGTCCTGCAGCGTGATGCGGATGCCGGTGCCGGTCGCCGGCACCGTGCCGGCGAGGATGGCGAGGGCATCGGCGCGGGCACGCGAGGCAGCGAGGCGCTGCTCCTCGCTGCCCGACAGCAGGCGGTCGCGCGCGGCTTCGAGCGCCCGCTGCTCGGCCTGCAGGCGGGCCTGGCGCTCGGTGAGGTCGTCGAGCACCCGCACGACCTCGTCCTCCCTCGCGGTGGCGAGCAGGCCCGAGGCGCTCGAGCTCTGGGTCGCCGCCACACCGGCGAAACCGAGGGCCACGAACAGCAGGCCGATCACGAGCTGCTGCACGGTGGCTCGCGGGGCGAGCGCCGTACGCAGCCTCGATCGCGCCGCACGTTCGTCGTCCCCGGTGCGCTGCACCGCGGCGTCCTCGGAGATGTCGTCGCCCACGTCAGGCCTTGAGCAGCCGGCGGCGGATGGCGGCGACGTTGGCGAAGATGCGCATCGCCAGCACCACGACGACGCCGGTGGAGATCTGGGCGCCGACGCCGAGCTGGTCGCCGAGGAACACCAGCAGCGCGGCCACCACGACGTTGGACAGGAACGAGATCACGAACACGCGGTCGTCGAACACGCCGTCGAGGAGGGCGCGTGCGGCGCCGAACACGGCGTCGAGGGCTGCGACCACCGCGATCGGCAGGTAGGGCTGCATCCACAGCGGCACGTCCGGCTGCAGGATGACGCCGAGCACGATCCCGACGATGAGCCCGATGGCAGCGATCACGGCTGCGTCTCCTTGCTCGCGGTGGATCCCGGGGACGCGTCCGCGGTCCCCGTCGACGTCCCGGCCACCGTACCCGCGCCGCGGCCGGGAACCCGTGCCCGCACGGGCAGGAGCGCGGTCGACGCGGGCAGCGTGAGCATGTCGGCCGGGTCGAGGGTCACCTTCACGCCGAACTGCTGCACCACGCCGTCGAGCTCCGCGCCGGATGTCGTGAGCGGGAACCGCCGCGCCATCCCTGCCGGATCCCCGATCGCCTCGACGCGGTACGGCGGCAGCAGCGGGCGGAAGTCCACGAGGATCGCCGCGCCCGCCGACCGGATGGCCGTGGTCGAGGTGAGGCGCACGCCGTTGACCGCGACGGCCTCGGCGCCCGACGCCCACAGAGCGTTGACGGCGTTCTGGACGTCCTTGTCGAGGACGCGTCCCGGGTCGTCGGTGGCCGCGGGGTCGGAGCCGTCGGCGGAGTCGAGCACGACCACGACCCCCGGCCCCTCCACCGCGGTATACCCGGCCGCCGACTCGAGTCGGGCTAGGCGGGCGGACAGCGCCGCGCCCTCGGCGGACTGCGCCAGCAGCACCTCCTGGGCCGCAGCCAGGTCCGCCCGCGTCTGCTCCACGTCGGCTTCGAGAGCCGCGATGTCCGCCTGCGTCTGCTCGACGCGCTGCACCAGGGCCTGACGCGCCTTCTCCGCCTCGGGCGCCGCCGCCTGCCGCTGAGCGACCGCCAGCGCCAGGACTCCGGCGACGAGGGCGCACGCCAGCAAGAACAGCGCCCGCGTCGGGCCGTCAGGCTTCTGGCCGCGGTGGCGGCGGGCGGCCTCGGCGTACTCCTGGGCCGCGTCGTCGCGCACGAGCTCGGTGAGCAGCGCCATCGAGGCGGCGGGGTCGCGCGGTGCCGGCATCAGCGTCGCCGCAGGATCCGCCGCGCCTGCTCGAGGTAGAGCAGGCCCGCCCACCAGTAGAGCGCCGTGCCCCAGATCGCGAACGCCCAGCCGACCACGCGGGCGACGTCGTGGTAGTCGACGCCGGGCGCATCGGCGCCGTCGCCGAGCAGGAGCAGCGGGAAGGCGTAGAGCAGGTTGAACGTCGCGGCCTTGCCGAGGAAGTGCACGGGCAGCCCGGTGATGCCCACCCGCTTGAGTGCCACCAGGTACAGGCCGACCACGACGTCGCGCGCGAGCAGCAGGACGACCAGCCACCAGGGCACGATCTCGCGGATCGCGAGGCCGACGAGGGTGGCGGCGATGTACAGGCGGTCGGCGAGCGGGTCGAGCAGCTGGCCGAGCCGGCTGATCGAGTGGGTGGCCCGCGCGATCTTCCCGTCGAGCCAGTCCGTGAATCCGGCGACCATCAGCACGACGAGCGCCCAGCCGTCGGCCTGCGGCACGAGGATCAGCCACAGGAAGAGCGGTACGCCGAGGAGCCGGAGGAACGACAGCGCGTTGGGCACGGTGAGGATGCGGTCGGTCTGGACCTCCGTCTCCTGCACGTCCATGCGGCGACCCTAACCGTCGGACGGCTGCGGGTCGTCCTGCGCACCGCCGTCGCCGACGGTTGCGGGTGCACCGGGCAGGACCGTCGCGGCCGACGGTGCGCTGTGGGCACCGACCGGCTCGGGAGTCTTCCGCCGGCGCGAGGCCACCAGCAGGGCGACGGCGATCACGAGCAGGACCACCCCCGCGCCGGCGATGGCCAGCGCCGCGGGCCACGCGCGGTCGACCTCGAGGGTGACCGACAGGTCGGCCGACACGCCCGGCGTCGCGTCGGACTTCATGAGGACGACCGTGGTGCCCTGCGGGATGCGGGCGGTGAGACGCGCGGGCGAGCCCTCGTCCTGGCGCAGCCAGAACTGCTGCGTCGCGGGCGGTGGCGGCTGCTGGGTGCCGGGCACGGTGCGCGTGGTGGTTGTACCGCCGGTGCCGAGGGCGGCCACGACGTCGTACGGCGCACCCGCCAGGTAGGTGTCGAGGTCGGACCCGTTCGCCACGCCGAGGAAGAGCGGCGATCCGGTGGCGGAGGTCGCGGACAGCGTGAGGACGCCGACGCCGTCGGGGACGGGCAGGCCGCCCGCGTCCACCTCGAGGCCGTCGACGAGGAGCGCCACGCCGGTCGCATTCACGCTGGTGGGGGTGGTGGTCACCGTGCCGTCGGGTCCGAAGGCCGCACCGACGACTGCGCCGCCTGCCACGAGAGCACCGCCGAGGATCGCGACGACGACCCCCGACACCACGAACCCGGCACGTGCCACGCCGCCACGGTAACGCGCGGGCGGCGCGATGCGGCTGCGGCGCCACCACGATCTGTGCGCCGGCCGGCGGCACGGCATGATCGGGCCCGTGACCGACCGCGAGCCCCTCACCCTGGCCGCCCTGAAGCTGCGCTGGGTCGACGTGCTGTACGACCTCGAGGCGCACCACCGCACCGCGTGGCTCGCGCTGTTCGACGGCCGGCTCGCCTCGCTCGAGGGCGGCGTCCTGACCCTCGACTTCGTCGACGCCACGAAGATGGCCGGCGTGCACGGCTACGAGCGGGCCTCCAAGCCCTCGTTCCTCGAGGCGATGAGCGACTCGATCGAGCGCGTGACGGGCGAGCGGCTGGTCGTGACGACGACGCGCGACGTCTGACCGCCGTAAGGAATCGGCCGGCCGAGGCAACCGGCGGGCGGCTCCGTTCCGTCTCTCCTGCGAAGGCGGACCTCATCGGAGGCAGGGATGGGCAGGGACCACGACGCGGAGTTCACCGCGTGGGTGGAGCGCACGGCCGCGTCGTTGCGCGGCACGGCGTACCTGATGTGCGGCGACTGGCACTCGGCCGACGACGTGGTTCAGGACGCGCTCGTGCGGGTGTACGAGCGCTGGCACCGGATCAGGCCGGAGGCGGCGACGTCGTACGCGCGGAGGGTCGTCGCGACGGCGGCGGTCGACCGCGCCCGGCGGCCGTGGCGGCGCGAAGTGTCCAGCGACGTCCTCCCCGAGGTTCCGGTGCTGGGCGAGGACGAGGCGCCGTACGACGTCGTCGGTGCCCTCGCCCAGCTGCCGCCGCGCCAGCGCGCCGTGCTGGTGCTGCGGTTCTTCGACGACCTCGACGTGAACGAGACCGCACGGTTGCTCGGGATCACGACCGGCACCGTCAAGAGCGCGACCTCGCGCGGGCTCGAGAGCCTGCGCGCCCTGATGCGTACGCCCGTGCACGCGGGCTCGAACGAGGAGAACCCATGAGCGAGAACGATCTGCGGACCCTGATGGGCGACGCGGTGGAGGGCGCCCCGGCCCGCGAGTTCAGCACCCCTGTCATCGCGTCCGCCGCGGCGGCGCGCACCCGTCGGCGCCGGGCCTGGTACGGCGTGGGCGCGCTCGGCGCGGCTTCGGCCGTGGCCGTGGTGGCCGCAGTGTCGATCAGTGCGCTCGGTGCCGAGAGCCCGAAGGTCCCGGTCGCGAGCGGGTCGACGTCCGCGCCGCCCGTCACCGACCCGGGTGCTATCAGCCTGCCGACGAGCCTGCCACTCGGCGAGCTGGTCGCGGTCGTCAACGGCGCGCTGCCGTCGGGCACGTCGGTGGCCGAGCTGCCGATGGACGCTGCGTTCGCGCCGGACGGCACGATCACGCTGCCGCTCACCGACGGAAGCGGCGCGTCGGAACTGTCCCTCACGACGGCCGGCGGCACCTGCACGGCGACGTCAGCCGCGCTCGACGCCGCCGCGCTCGACGCGATCTCGTCCGCCGTGTGCGCGGCGGCCGCGCAGTACCCGAACGCGCCTGGCACCGTCATCGACGGCGGGACCATCGACCCCGCGGCCTGATCGCGTGCGACGGCGGTCCGGACGTACCTCCGTCCGGCCCGCCGTCTACGCCAGGCGCAGGATCGTGAGGTTGTGGCGGGTGTCCTTGCGGTCGTCCGCGACGGCGATGAGCCCGCCGCCCAGGAACGCAAGCCCCTCGGGCTTGGCGATGCGCTTCGGGAGCTTGGCGGTGCTCGCCACCGCGATCGGCTCACCGGGGTCGAGCGGCAGCACCAGGCGCGTGAGGCATCGGCTCTGGTCCGACAGCACCCAGACACCGCCCTCGTGGTCGGGCGCGAGGTCGCTGAGGTCCTTCAGGTCGCCCGTGCCCTCGCCCTTCCACGGCCACCACGCCAGTGCGCTGAGGCCGTCGTCGTCGGACGGCGGCGTCCACGCCTCGTCCTCACCCAGCAGGGTCGCGGTCGAGATCCCGTGCGCCTCATGGCCGCGAGGGCCGAGCTCGACCAGGCCGGCCGGCTTCTTCTCCTTCGCGACCAGGAGGTGGCCATCGCGCAGCAGCAGCATCCCTTCGCCGCGCGAGGCGTTCTTCTTCGACCAGCTCGCATGCAGGTCGGGGATCGGGGTGGTGTCGATCAGCAGCCGCGAGACGATCCGGCGCTCGGCCAGGTCGACTCCCCCGACCATCGATGTGCCCTCGGTCAGGAGCCAGGCTGTCCCCGCGCCGTCGACTGCGACCGCCTCGAGCTGCGTCGCACGTTCCTCGTACCCGGGCCGCGCGCCGACGTCGTCCGCGGTCACGATGTCGAAGCCGCCGGGCACACCGTCCACGACGAGCGTGGAGGCGAACGCCACCCGGTCGTCCCCGAGCGCGAGCAGCAGCACACCGCCCGCGACGGGCCGGGAGCTGAGCCCGGACACCTCGGGCAGCGGCACGGTCCACGTGCTGATCGGTTCCACGTCCGCATGGTGGCGCAGGCAGGCGGGATCGCGCGGGCGGTCCGCTACGTTCACACGACGTGGACTCCCCCTCGAACGCTGCCTCCCGTCTCGGGCGCTTTCAGCGCGCGTCCCGCATCCCGCTCCTCGTCGCGACCGTGCTGTACGTGATCTCCTACGCGCTGCCGGTCCTGCTGCCGGCGATGCCTCGGACGGACGCCGATCTTCTCGATGCGCTCGGGACGGTGCTGTGGGCCGGCTTCGCGGCGGACCTGCTCGTGCGGGCGTGGCTCTCGGGCCGGCCGGCGCGGTGGCTCGTCCGGCACCCGATCGACGCGATCCTCGTGCTGCTGCCGGTCCTGCGACCGCTGAGGGAGCTGCGGGGCCTGACCGCGGACGCCTACGCGTCGGGCACGCGCGCGGCCGTGGGGCGTGCGCTCGGAGCGGCGCTCCTCGGCGTCGCCTACCTCATGGCCGTGGGCGCGGTTGCGGTGCTGGATGCGGAGCGCACGGCTCCGGCGTCCCACATCAGCACGATCGGTGACGCGCTCTGGTGGGCCGCTGTCACGGTGACGACCGTCGGGTACGGCGACACCTTCCCGGTCACGGCCGCCGGGCGCGTCATCGCGTTCGGCCTGATGCTCGTGGGGATCAGCCTCCTCGGCGTGCTGACCGCGTCGGTGGCGGCATGGTTCGTCGGTCGCACCCGCGAGGTGGAGAACGAGGTGCTCGTCGAGCTGCGTGCCCTGCGGGCCGAGGTCGCCGAGCTGCGGGCGACTGTTCAGCGCACGTCGGCAGGGTGATCCTCAGGCCCGGTCGAGCGCGTTGGCCGAGATGCGATCGAGCATGCCGCGACGCACGAGCGACGCCGCGGCGCTGTCCGGCTTGCGCGCCGCCTCAGCCGACATGCAGGCCGTGAACTCGGTCGCGATCCCGAGGCGCGGGTAGCGCGCCAGGACCTCGTCGCGGAGGTCCTGCGGCCACTGGTCGGGGCTGCGGCCGCTGATGTCGAGGCCGGTCGACAGCTCGAGGAGGTGGCCCTCCGGGTCCTGATCGACGTCGACCTCGTCCCACATGTGGCGGTCGATCACCTCGGCGACGCGGACGCCTCGCTCCGGCGTCCATCCGGCCCCGGCTGCGAACACTCGCGCGACGTCTCCGCCGGCGAGTTCGAACGGCACGGCGTGGCTGTCGAACGACGCGACCAGCCCGATGTCGTGGAGCATCGCGGACACGTACAGCAGCTCGGCGTCGTACGTGATCGTGTGCGCATCGGCGTACGCCGCGGCCCAGAGGTACGACCGCACGCTGTGGTTCGCCAGCGCCGGCGAGGCGAAGGTCGTGACCACCCAGAGAGCGCGCTCCGCGCTGGCGGTCGTCGGTACGGCGATGTCGGCCAGGCGCATGCCGCGATGCTCCCAGTCCGTCCATGCTCGGCCCACCAGCTTGCGGACAACGGCAGCCTCGATGCCGCCATCCGGTCCTGCCTCCGGCGCAGCGATGGATTCCTCCCACATCAGGGAGTCCGAGGAACGACGAAGGCCGGCCGCAAGCGGCCGGCCTTCGTCGTTCGTCGGGCTGACAGGATTTGAACCTGCGACCCCTTGGAGGGGTCCAGCCGCTTGGGGGCGGCTACCCGTGCACCCCGGAATCCCTTGGGATTCCTCGGATTATCGAGGTCTAACCTCGACTGACAACTGCCGATACTAGTGGAACACCTACGCGAAAGTGGCCACCGTTTGTGGCCACTTTGTGGCCACCTCGATCCCCGGCGATGGCGATCGGCTCACTGCGCTCGACGTCGACCCGCCGACAATCCCTGCGCGATCGTCTCGGCACGCACGATCATCCGATCTGCCCGCCCCGGGGCGGGGACGAAGCCGAACCTCCGGTACAGGGCACGTCCCCGCTCGGTGGCGGCATCGACCACGATGGCGCGCACTGCGGGGCCCTGCTCCGCCGCGGAGATGATGCGGTCCAAGGCGTCGACGAGCAGCAGGTCTCCGAGCCTCTGCCCGTGCAGGGTCTGGTCGAGCGCCAGCTTCGCGATCAGGGCAGCCGGCACCGGATCCGGCACTCCTCGCCCGATCCGGCTCGGCGCCTCGTCCCTTCTGACTGCATGCGCGCTCAATGCGTAGTAGGCCACGACCTCAGCCTCGCCGGTGCGGACCCAGACGAACGTCGCGGCGACGCGTGCACGGGCCGACGGCGTCGCATGCACGCGGAGCCACTCGTCGAGGTCTGGCTCCCCGCTGTCGAATCCCGACGTGTCGTGCGTGTCGGGGTCCAACGGGGCGCTGGCGAATCGAGGCTCAACCACCGCGGTGGACGTTCGAGCCCAAGCGTCGAGCAGCGTCGACCAGCGCCGACGTGGGCTCGCTGGCCAGCGAGTCGAAGAACTCGTCGAAGAAGGCAGCCGGCAACGCGGTGGTGTGCGCCGCGGCGATCACGCGATCGGCCCGCTCGTCGGCGGCGGACAGGACGAAGCCGGTGAGGCTCTCGTGCGTGAGGTCGGCCGCGAGCTGCAGCCGCCGCTTGCGCTCGGCGTCGGTTCGCATGTTGATCGTCTCTGCAGACATCCCGCACCTCCTGTACCGCAATTGTGCGCACAAGGGACCTACCCGTCAACCTGCCCGGCGGGTCAGACGCCCGCCCAGGAGGTGCCGGCGCCCTCGTCGGTCTCACGGGTGCGACGGAGAGCCCGCGTGCGGCCTCCCGCCGACGATGCACCGCGGCCGACACCTCGTGCTACGACCTGTGTACAGCAGCCGGCCGCCCCTGCTCGTGACGGATGCCTCGGTCCGGACGCGCCAGCGCCTCGACACGGACCCGGTGAGATGCACGTGATCGGTCACGCCGTGCAAAGCGGACTCGCTGCGGGATGGGCTGCGGTGCACGCAACCGGCCCACTTAGCCCTCAAACCACAGATACCCGTCGAACCCAGCAGCTTCTCGAGCCGCCGCTAGAACTCTCAATGCACTCGCTCGCTCCTCGTCGTCGAATCCGCCCGAGTCAAGAACCTTGGGGAAATCCTCAAGCCACTGCTGAATCTGGAAGAAATTGACCATCGCGTCGGCGTAAGGCCAGATGAAATCGACGTTCCGCACGCCAAACTCGGAAGCCTTACGACAAAACCGGAGGAAGGGCTCACCAACCGGTTCCTCCCAGGAGCGCACGATTGTGTGAGCCTGGTTCTGTACGCTGATTCTCAAGATGGCGGCCACGGCTATCGAGGCAGACCGGGATGCATGGTGATGACTCGGCCGTTGGGATTCGTAACGACTGTCATGATGGATGTGGGTTGGCCCGACAGGTCAGTGCCGATGTCGCGCCCCATGGAGCAAATTCTCTCGCATCGCCCGTCGGCGCGCGCGACCGCCGGATGTGATCCAGCCTCCTCTGCCAGCTGGAAGAGGTCCTCTGTTGACGCGAACTGCGATTTGCCCGCTGCGCCGCTGAGGTGGTCGGCGCTAACCTTGTCGAAGCCAACCTGATCCAACCACGGCGCGGCACAACTGTTGTGGACAAGGATTGCGTCCTCGCCGACGTGATAGGTGTGGATGCCCTCTACGGAGAGATTGTAGGCAAGGTCTTGCTGCGTCCCGGTCAGCAGCCGCGCAACCCGAACGGCTCGACCACTCGCACTAAGAACGCGCTCCCCCGGGGCAAGCTCGTCCGCCCGCTGGAATCGTTGCTTGTCGACCGACCAATACGGATGGTCCTCCGTAGTCGTCAGAGCCGTGCCATCGTGAAGCAGCAGGTCGCGCAACTTGTCGCGGTGGACGAAGACTTCAACGACTTGCTTGCTCGCTTGCAGGCCGGTTTCGGGGTCGGTCGCCAGGACTGCGTCGCCCACGTCAACTTGCTCGATGGGCTTCCTGGTCCCGTCGGCCATCAACACCAGGGTCGCGCCCGCAAACGAGCAGGCCGCAGCCGCTGTATCGGCTAGTTCACTGCCGACTTTGGCCACCTTCTCCGCTCTGCCCGCGATGCCGAAAATGGCGGCCGCGCGTTCCAGCGTCTGTACCGCCTTGGCGCCCACGCCGACGCCGGGGATGAAGATGGTGGCTACGCCCGTCGTCCAGTGTCCGGCGGTGAAGGCACGACCGTAGATTCCAGTCTCGGTGTCGGCGCCGCCGTGGGCGCGGAGCCAGCGCTGAAGGTCCTCGGCTCGTTCGTGGGTTCCGGGGATGACGTAGTCAACGAGTTCGGCTGCGCTGCCGATGGTTGCGGTGTAGGCGCCGTCCAGGAAGCCGGCGATCGGGTTCCAGACGGTCTGGACAGCGGATTGCACGGGGTTGGAGTCACCCGTGTCGCCGGAGCCGTCTTCACATCGGTTCTCGCAATTGGCCTCGGTGTCGCCGGTGCCTGCGTTGTCCGTGTCGGTTTTGTTGGTGTAAAGGCCTGTCGGGTCGGTGGCGATGCCGACGCGTGAGTTGGCATAAGTGTAGGAACCGGCGTCGGAGGGGTTGAGAGGGTTGGAGACGGGATCGGGTGCGGTGAAGACGCCGAGTGCCGGGTCGTAGCCGCGGGCGCCGAGCTGGACGAGGCCGGTTGTGGCGTAGCCGCTTCCGGTGGGGGTGGTGGCGCCGGGAAGGACTGGACCGTCTTCTGCGCCGTTGGTCGTCTCGGACGCGTTGAGGAAGCCCAAGCCGCCGAAGCCGCCTGGGGTGTTGGTCTTGGTGTTGGCCGTGACGGTTGCTCCGAAGGCACCGGTCAGCGGCGTCGGGGTGGCGGATGCTGTGCGGTCTGCGCCGTAGGGGGTGGTTCGCCGGATTCCGGCTGTCCCAGCAGACGAGGTGCCAGCCCCGGAGCTGCCCGACGGCCACGCGGCGATGCTCGCCCCGGCGACGGTGACTGCCTGGGACTGGGGCGATGCGGGATCGGTGGTTGCGGGGTTGCCGGCGACAGTGATGCCCGGTGTGCCGGCGCCGCCGAGGGAGGCGTGGGCGTCGCCGATGGTGAACCAGACCCGGCCGGGCACGGGGGCCGTTGCCTGGGTGACGACGCCGCTGCTCGTAGAGGAGGACAGCAGGGCGCTTGCGGTGTGGGTGGCGACCTGGAGCGGTGCTCCGTTGGCCAGGACGGGGGCGACGATGGCCCGGGAGACGGTCAGGAGCTGCTGGGCGGGGTCGACGGCGCTGGCGGTGCCTGCCGTGGTGGTGGCGGCTCCGGGCTTGCGACTGGTCTGGATCTGCAGGCCGCCGGTTCCGGCGAGGCCGGTGGCGCCGATGCCGGCGGATCCGCCGGTGCCGAGCCAGAGGGTGCGCTGCCCGCCGGGGCGGGCGTTGGCGGCGGCGAGGTCGTCGCCTGCGTCGTCGTCGTGGCGGGACAGGAGTGTGCCGGTGGCGTCGTAGATGTAGCCGGTGGTGCGGGTGTTCGTGGCGTTGGCGGGGTCCGCGTCGGTGGAGGACAGCCAGCGCCCGTTGCCGTCGTAGGTGATGGTCGACGTCACGCCGTGGCTCGTGTCGCCGAGGGTGCGGCTGTTCGCGGGCAGGGTGCGCTTGGTCTGGCGGCCCGTGGCGTCGTATTCGTAGGTCTGGGACGGGGTCGCGGCGGCGTCGATGGTGCGGTCCACGCCCATCAACGCATGCGGTCGGGCGCCGCCACGGTTCAGGGTGCTGACGATGGTGGTGGCCTGGCTGGCGGTCTTGGTGGCGGGGCGGCGCTCGGTGAGGCCGGTGAGCTGGCCGAGGTAGTCGACGGTGTAGAGGGCGGCGTATCCGTCGGGGCCGCCGGCGGAGGTGACGGTGGCGCCGTTGACGACGGAGGAGTCGGTGCCGGTGGTGGCGCAGGCGCCGACAGCCTGGGTGTAGTAGGCGGTCAGGCGCTGCTGGGTGTCGTACCGGTAGCACTCGGTCTGCCCGACCCCCGGCGCGGAGTCGGTGATCTGGGTCGGGAGGCCGGCGTAGTCGTAGGAGATCGCCTGGTCGGCCAGGAACTGGGTCGCCCCGGCTGCGCCGATCTTGACGTCGGTGTGGTTCATCCAGCGGGTGTCCGACGCGTAGCCGTAGTTGATCGCCACCGTGGTGTCCAGGTTGCGTTGGGGCGAGGTCGGCGGGACGGTGTCGGCGGTGCCCAGGGCGGCGGTCTCGAGCTGCCCGGTCGGGGTGTACGTCAGGTTCTGGACGTACGGGGTGGTGTAGGCGGTCGAGGCGCCGCCGACGGGGGTCGCGGTGTAGGTGCCGGTGACGGTCTTCGGCCAGCCGTTGGCGTCGTAGCTGTAGGTGATCGTCTCGGCCGGCAGCGGCCCGACCGCGGGCGAGTCCACGGTCTTCAGGCGCCCGGCCACGTCCCAGTCGGAGCCGAACACGTAGCTGCGGCCCAGGGCGCCCTCGTTCTTCGGGAGGGTGTAGGTGGTGGTGTGCGGGCGCTGCAGCGAGTCGTAGGCGCTGTACGCGATGGTGTAGGTGCGGTCGGCCGCGGCGCTGAGCCCGGTGGCCAGGACGGGGCTGCCGCCGGTGGCGGTGTACGCCGTGACGACCTGGGCGTCCAGGGATCCGGGGAACTGCGTGTCGTAGTCCCAGTGCGCGGTGCTGGATCCGCCCGAGGTCACGCTCGAGGTCCGGTCCACGGGGCGGGACAGGCCGTCGTAGCTGGTGGTGACGGTGCGCAAGGTGCCGGTCGTGGTGGTGGTCAGGCGGCTGCCGCGGTCGTAGGTGTTGACCGTGGCCCCGGCGTCCGGGTCGGTCGTGCCGGTGATCCGGCCGAGCCAGTCGTAGTCGGTGGTCGCCGTGGTCGTGGTCGCACCGGAGGCGGCCTTGGTCGCGACCGAGGTGAGGCGGTGCAGCGCGTCGTAGCCGTAGTCGACGGAATGCACGACCGCGCCGGGCAGGACCTCCTGCAGCTGGGTGATGTTGCCGAACACGTCGTTGTACGTGGTGACCTTGCCGTAGTCCGTCGTCGCGTTCTTCGGCGTGATCGTGCTGGTGTGGTCGCCGTAGTACGTGGTCGTGGTCGCGAATTTCAGCGCGTTGCTGGCGTAGAGGCCGCTGGACAGGGTGCGGCCGAGCTCGTCGTAGGTGAACCGGGTCTCGGACGGGGTGGTGGTCCCGTCGGGGTTGTACATCGAGTTGCCGACGGTCTGGGCGCTGTGGATCGGTCCGGTGTCGGCGGCGACCCTGCCGACGTTGTCGTATCGGGTGGCGGTGATGATCCGCTCGACGCCGCTGATCTGGTCGGGGGCCTGGACCTGGTGCTCGCGGATGCGGCCGAGTCCGTCGTAGTAGTCCGCGGAGTCGATGTAGGTTCCGGCGCCGGCGTCGTTGGTGAGCGCGCTGGTGACCACGTGCGCGATCTCGCCTGCGGTGTTCCAGTCGTAGTACGCGAATTTGTACGACGGGTTTGACGCGGATTCCAAGGTGACGTCGGTGAGCCGGCCGAGGGGGTCGTACCCGTAGGAGGTCTGGTAGGTGCCGGTGGGCGGTGTGCTGCCTTCGGCTTTGCGGTCCCACAGCGGCAGGCCGCGGGTGCCGTCGGGGGCGACGCTGGAGACCTGGCCCTTGTCGTTGGTGGTGTCGATCCGGGTCGGGGATCCCGGCCCGCTGGCCGGGTTGTAGGCGACCAGCGTCGTCGCCCACCCGTCGGTGCTGCTCGGCGTCGAGGGGACCGGCGTGGTCGCGCTGGCGGTGAGCTTCTGGTTGGTGCGGGTCACGCGCCCGTAGGCGTCGTGGTCCATCCACACCTCGGTGGTGGTGGCTGCGTCGATGTACGACTGGACGCGGGTCGCGTTGCCCGCCGTCGGAGGGGTCGTGGCCGCTGTCGCGTCGTCGTAGTAGTACGTCGTGCGCCCGACCAGGGTGCCGGTGGCGCAGGTGCCGTCGTACTGCCGGATCGCGCTGGGCCGGTTGATGATCCACGCGCTAGCGTTCGGGGCGTAGGAGCTGCTCACGCAGCTGGTGTCCGTGGTCGAGGCCAGGTCCCCGGAGTCGGTGACGGTGATCGGCACGCCGTACGTCGGGTCGTAGTCGGTGGTGACCAGGCGGGTGCGGGTCGCGGTCCCCGTCGCGGTGTAGTAAAGCTCGCGGGACTTGACCGTGGTGGGGCGGACCATCTCCGAGTCCGGCCATTCGGTGCCGCCGGACTTGACGTTGTAGCTGGTGTACCCGGTGACCGATCCGGTCAGCTCGGCGTTCGCGGTGTCGAAGGACTGCACCTCCCGGACCTTGCCCGCCAGGATGTCCTTGTCCACCGTGCTGGTCGTGCCGTCGGCGTCGACGACGTTGACCGTCTTCGTGCCGCCGGTGGTGAGCTTGTCGCCGTGCATGCCCCGGTAGTAGCGGGTCTTGATCGACGTGCGGCCGCCGCCGGACCCGGTGGTGGCCTTGACGGTGGAGTAGCCGCGCCACTGGTCCCACGTGGTCAGCGGGGTCCCGTCGATGACCGGGTCGTCGTTGTGGTGCCACGCCCCGCCGTTGGAGTACTGGTAGGTGGTGACGATGTCCGGCGAGCCAGTGGTGCTGTCGACCACCTTGACCTGGGTGAGGACCCATTTGTTGAACGCGCCCCACCCGCCGGGCTGACCGTCCGGGGTCCAATAGACCGGGTAGCAGTCCTGGGTGTTGGTGTCCCAGCCGGAGAACGTCGTGCACGGGTCCGGCTGGCCGTAGGTGAACGAGATCTGCGCGCCGACCTCGTCCGAGACGGTCGACAGGCGGTAGAACGGCAGGGAGGACACCGATCCGCCGAAGTCGGCGCGGTTCGCGTACGCGGTGCCGTCGAACAGGACCGGGCGCTGGTTCTTCGTCGCCGTGCCGTCGACGCCGGTGCGCTGGATCTTGTTCAGCCACAGCTGCGGGATCGATCCGGCCGGGTTGAGCCACGAGTGGGTGAACGCGTAGGAGTCGACGGTCTTCCACGACCCGCTCTTGAGGGCCTTGGTGGTGACGCCCGCCAGTCTCTTGGTGTCGAAGAACGACGGGGAGGACTCCGAGCACACCGTGTTGATCGGACAGATCAGGTCCAGCGGCACGTCCGGGAACGTGGTCGGGTCGGTGTTCTGCGGGCTGTTCGGGCCCGGCGCGTTGACGCACGTCGTGTCCAGCGCCGTGCATCGGTACTGCCGGTCGAAGACCACCTGCTGGCCGAAGCTCGCCTCGGACCCGGACTGCGCTCCGTAATCGATCCGGTCCAGAAGACCGCCGGAGGTGTAGCGGATCGGCCAGGAGCTGTTGCCCAGCTTGGAGTACCAGTTGACCTCCTTCACGTAGTAGTACCGGGTGATGTTCCCGTTCGGGTCCACCACCCGGTCCAGGTTCCACCGCCACGGCTGCGCGCTGACCTGCCCCGCGGTCCAGCCCGACGCGGAGTACGACGGCTCGCCAGGGTCGTCGGCGAACGTCGGCACCGTGAACGTGCTGTTCGTCGAATCCGCCGTGGTCGTGCCGTAGCCGCGCCCGAAGTAGTACTGCGTGCCGTCCGGGGTCGTGACGACCCAGAACTCCTTCGTCGTGGACTGGTTCGGGTCTGCGAGCCCGGACACCGCACGGTGCACCTCGTAGCCGGGGTTGTCCCGCACGAACCAGTTGGTGTGCGTGGAGTCCGACGCGTCCGGGATCAGCGGGTACGACACCCCGCCCAGGGAAAGGGTCGCGTTCCACGTCTTCCAGCACAGGTCGCTGTACCCGGGGTGCCCGTCCAGGCTGCAGGAGGTGTACTTGCGCTCGATGAACCCCGGCACCAAGTCCCAGCCCAGCCCCGCCCAGGAGGCCTGGGTGTTCGCCGCAGCCGTCATCCCGTCGACCGAGCCCGACGAGTACGACAGCGCCACCCGCGGCGTCGCGCCGCCGGTCGCTGGCGGCAGGACCAGCGGGTAGTCGTAGCCGGCGCTGCCGGAATTGCCGCCCGCGGACCACGACCCGGCCGCGTTCAGCGTCGTGGCCGCGAACGACCCAGTGTTGCTGGAGACTCCCGCCGTCAGTGCGAACACGCCCGACGCTCCCGAAACCGCCCCCGACGGGACAGCCGTCGGAGCGGCGGCGGCCAGGGAGGCCGGCGTCAAGGGCGAGGCCCCATCCGTGGACGTGCTGCCGCCGGCCGCCGGCGCAGGCGACTGGGTCGCCGGGACGTCCGGCTTCAGCGGCGCCGCCGGCACCGTCGGATCGGCGGCGGCGGGCAGCACGACCGTGACTGTCATCGCCTTACGGTCCACCACCGTGGGCACCTGCGCGGTCGCGCCGCAGTCGGTCTTGGTGCTCAACCCGTCCGCGGCCAGCGCGCACTCCGGCAGGCGCACCACCTTGAGGCGGTCCAAGTACCCCGCGCCGAACGCCTGGGCGAACCCGCTGACATCCAGCGTCAGCGTGACCGGGCCGGATACGCCGACCTGATCCGTGCGGCGGACCACGAACGCGAACCCCGCCGCACCCAGCGCGAGCGAGGCTTTGCGGTCCAGCGTCTCGACCCGGATGGACGCCGGCGCGTCCGGCACCGCCACGCCCGCCGGCGGCGTGGCGTCCGTGCCCGGAGGTGCCGCGCCCTCAGGCACCCCCGAGGCGAGCGGATCGATCGGGTCGATCAGTGCGGTCGGCGTGTAGGAGGAGGCGGACGCGGCCGAGGACGACGGAGCGGGACTGGCCGGGGCCGGATCCGACGGCGAAGGCGCCGCCGGCTCAGAAGCAACAGGAAGGGCAGGAGCGTCCATAACTGGTACGGGCCTCCACGGCACCGTGCGATCCACCGGCACCGCCTGCTCGGCGACCGCGTCCGCGATCAGCAGGTCCCCGGTCCCCAGCTCTGCGATCAACTTCGGGTCCGGATACCCCACCCGGACCACCGAGCCCGCGACGCCGGCGTCCGGCTCGCCCGGTGCCGGCACCTTGACCTCGACGGACGACGCCTCGGGGAACACCGGCGGGGTCCGCTTCCTGGCGAGGAACGCCTCAGCGTCCCGATCGTCGTCCCCGACGAGCTCGCGTGCGCCTAGCAATGGCACGCTCACCGCGGGCGACGGGGGCACCGGATCCGCCGTGGAGCCCGCCGCCGCAGCCGGCGCGATGACCGCATCCGGGATCGCCGCCAGCAACGATGCGCTCAGGCCCGCCACGAGCGCCAATGCCCACACACGACGCGCAGCGCGAGGCGACGTCGCTCGACGACCGAACGCAACGCGCGGCCCGGACAGGCCCCACCAGGACGAGCCGCGCATCGCCAACCCCCGTTGACAAGATCGAAAACTCGAGACGCGTCGGAACCTAGGCCCCGCTCGACGCGACGGTCAAGGGTCGTCAACACGGCGATCGGGTGAACAGCCGCCCCCAGAACGGCGCTTCCGCGCGCGAACCTGCGAACAGCTTGTCGCGGCTCGAGGTCAGCAGCAGACGACACGACGACGCGACGTCGTCACGAACATCCGATGTCGCAGCCCGATCCATGACTCGTCTGGCTCCTGCTGAGTCGACGCCGAATTCCGCGCACCTTGGTATGTGAGGAGTCGATGGCCGCAGACGTCGTCGGCGTCGTTGCGGGCTGGTGGTCCGTCGTGATGTCGGTGGCGCGGTTGTCGGCGGGGGCCGGCTACCAGTACCTGATGCGGCACACCGCGTGCGGTGACGTCGGCCGCGATCGAGTGACGGCGTTGACGTCGTACTACGCCGAGTCCGGCTACCCGCCCGGCACCTGGTGGGGCGCGGGCTTGGACGGCCTCGGACCTCTCCCGGGCGCGATCGCGCCCGGGACCACGGTGACAGAGGACGCGATGGCTCGTGTGTTCGGGGCGGGCCACGACCCGGTCACCGACCTGCCGCTCGGGCGCCCCTACCCGCAGTTCAAGTCCCGGAGTCAGCGCGTCGCCGACGCGATCGGCCGCCTACCGGAGTCACTGGCAGGCGAGCAACTCGCCGACGCCATCGCGGCGATCGAGCGCGCCGAGGCCGGACGACGACCGCGGACAGCAGTCGCCGGTTTCGACCTCACGTTCACGGCCCCCAAGTCAGCGAGCGTTCTGTGGGCGCTGGCCGACCCCGCCACCCAGGCTCTCGTCGTCGAGGCGCACCAGGCCGCAGTCCGCGACGCCCTCGCCCTCGTGGAGCGACGCGCGCTATTCACGCGGGTGGGTGCCCGCTCGAGCATGCAGGTCCCCACCCGTGGCATGGTCGCCGCGCTGTTCGAGCATTGGGACACCCGCACCGGCGACCCGAACCTGCACACCCACGTCGTGATCGCCAACCGCGTCCAAGGCCTCGACGGGCAGTGGCGCACCCTGGACTCCCGGGCCCTGCACCACGCCGTCGTCGCGGTTTCCGAGGTCTACGACAACCTCCTCGCGGACCACCTCGCCGTCCGCCTACCTGTTACCTGGGAGCGGCGAGACCGCGGACCGCGACGGACGCCGGCGTTCGAGCTGCACGGCCTGCCCGACCGGTTGCTGACCGAGTTCTCCCAACGGTCCGCGCAGATCGACCAGGCCATGATCGACGCGGTCGCGGACTTCCGTGCCGCCCGCGGCCGGGGTCCCAACGGAGTCGAGACCTCCCGCCTGCGTCAGCGCCTGACCCGGCAGATCCGGCCGCCGAAGACCGCCCGGCGTCTGAGCGACCTGATCGCGTGGTGGCGTGACCGCGCCAGCGCCATCACGGGGGTGTCGCCGCAGCAGATCGTCGCCGGGGTCCTGCGGCACCGCCCGGCACCGTCCAGGTCGGGGCGGACTCCTCCGTCCGGTGCGGTGACAGGCACGGTCGCCGCGGTGACGGACGCCGTGACAGCGCCCGCCCGTCACGTTGCGGCGGTGACGGACGCGGTGACAGTCGCCGCTGAAGCGGCCGCGGCGGTGACGGACACCGTCACCGGCGTCAGCACGGCTGGCGGCGGGCTGTCACCGCGCGAGCTCGCGGCACTCGCCGCGACGACGCTGGCCGGGGTGATGGAGCGCCGGTCCACGTGGACCCGGTGGAACGTCCTCGCGGAGGCGGCCCGGGCAACGCGGGACTTCCGCTGCGCCTCCCCCGCCGAGCGGCACGCCCTGCACGATCAGGTCGTCGAGGCCGCGCTCGCAGGGTCGGTCATCCTCGCCGCACCCGAGCTGTTCACCGCCCCGACCGGCCTGGTCCGCGCCGACGGGGTGTCGGTGTTCGACCGGGCCGGGGAGGACCCCTGGACGCACCCGCTGATCCTGGAGGCCGAGGCCCGCCTGCTCGACGCGCTCGATGACACCACCGCCCCCACCGCCGAACCGGCGGCCGCCGGGATCGCCGCCGTCCGTCACTCCGTCCGTGCTGGCAGCGGAGGCCCCGTGACGCTCGCGGCTGACCAGGCGTACGCCGTTACCGCGATCGCGGCCAGCGGCCGACGTATCGATGTGCTCGTCGGGCCCGCCGGAACCGGCAAGACCACCACCCTCGCCGCGCTGCGCACCGCATGGGAGGCCGAGCACGGTCCCGGAACCGTCCTTGGGTTGGCACCGTCCGCCACCGCAGCCCACGAACTCGCGGCGGCGCTCGGGATCGGGTGCGAGAACACCGCGAAGTGGATCCACGAATCCACCCGCCCCGCCGCCGTCCAGGCCCGCGAGCGACGCACCTCGCTCACCGACTTTCTCGCCGCCGCTCGGGCCGCCGGCAGCAGCTCCGGGATCCGCCGTGGCGAGGCGGCCCTCCGGGCGCTTGAAGAACGGCACGGCCGGTGGTCGATGCGGGCGGGGATGCTCGTCATCGTCGACGAGGCATCCCTCGCCGGCACCCTGACCCTGGACACCCTCGCGACCCAGGCCTGCGAGGCCGGGGCGAAGCTTCTGCTCGTCGGGGACCAGCACCAGCTGTCCGCCGTCGACGCCGGCGGCGCGTTCGGGCTCCTCGCCTCGACACCGGCGGCGCGGGAGCTCACCTCCCTGTGGCGGTTCCAGCAGCGGTGGGAGGCCGACGCCACCCGGCGGCTGCGCCACGGCGACCCCGCCGTCGCTGACACGTACGAGGTCCAGGGCCGGCTGCACGTCGGTGGGCACGACGAGGCCCTCGACGCGGCCTACTCGGCCTGGGCCGCCGACCTCGCCCGTGGGGAGGCGTCGTTGCTGCTCGCCGCCGACACCGACACCGTCACCCGGCTCAACCAGCGCGCCCGCCACGACCGGATCGCCACCGGCGACGTCGACGCCACGAGCGAGGTCACCGCGGCCGACGGCATCCAGGTCGGTGTCGGGGATGTCGTGCTGACGCGCCGGAACAACCGCGGCCTACTGCTCGAGGACGGGTCGCACGTGCGCAACGGCACGCGATGGACCGTCACCGCGACGCATCTCGACGGCGGCCTCACCCTCACCACCGGGCAGGGCCATGGCGGCGACGGGAGCGCGTCAGTGCGGCTCCCGGCGACCTACGTGCGCGAGCACGTCGAGCTCGGCTACGCAGCCACCATCCACCGCGCCCAAGGCGTCACCGTCACCCACTCCCACGTCATCGCCGCCCCCGGCATGACCCGCGAAGCACTGTATGTCGCGATGACCCGCGGCACCACCAGCAACCACGCCTACCTCCCCACCGACGGCGCAGACCCGCACTGCGAGAACGCCGCACGCACCTCGTCCACCGATGCCGAGGCGTCGGAGCGGTTCGCATCGATCCTGGCGACCAGCGGCCGCGAGAAGTCCGCGACAGAGACCCTGCGCGCGAACCTCGACCACGCCACCAGCCCAGCAAGACTGCTCCCCATCCGCGATGCCCTCACCGGCCTCGACGACGACACGCCGCTCGGGGAGCCGGTCGACCGAGCAGCCGCCCGCCGCGCGGTCCGCGAGATCGACGCCCTCCTGCGCAACACGCTCAGGCCTGCCGCAGCCACCGAGGCGAGCCAGGAGAAGACGCGACAGCGTCCCGTGGCAAGTACCGAGCGTGGGATCGACCGCTGACCCCGCCAGCCGGGGCGGGGTCAGCGGTCGGGGGCGAGGGCCTCGAGGATGTCAGCCGTGACCGGGTTCACGTGATCGTCGGGCTCGATGTAATGCAGCCTGGTGATGTCGCTGGAGGTGTGGCCGAGCATCTCCGCGGCCAGATCAGCCCCACCCGCCCGGTCCACGACAGTGGCGACAGTGCGGCGGAACGCGTGCGGCGTCACCCCCTCGATCCCCGCGGCCTCGAGGATCGCGCGCAGCCTGCGTCGGACGTTGTTCGTCGTCAACGGGGTCCGGTTGCGGGAGAAGAACACCAGGTGCTCCCCCGGCTCCCCGTCCAGCAGCGCCAACCGCTCCCTCAGCACCGCAGCGGTGAACGAGGGCACCGCGACCGTGCGCACCGACTTCGAGGTCTTGGGCTGGTCCTGGCGATACGTCGGCTTGCCTTTCGGGGTGATGATCGTCCCGCACAGCCGCACCGTCACCGGCGACGCCTCCAGGTCCACGTCGCACTTTCGGATCGCCAGGACCTCCCCGATCCGCGCCGACGTCCCGAGCATGACCTCGATGATCGCCTCCAGCTGCCCGTCCGGCGGCGGACCCGACAGCCCGTCGCCGCGACGCCAGTCCGCGACCGCGCGGCGGATCGCCTGCACCTGCGGCACCGTCAACGCGCTCGCCTGCGACGACGGACGCCGCAGACGCGCGGTCTCCCGCACCGGGTTCCGGGCCATCGCCTCGTACCGGACCGCCAACCCGAACGCCAAAGACAGCACCACCTTGGACTGCTTGGCGATGCTGTACGACTTCTGCCGCTGCAGCTTGAGGAACCGGTCCACCTTCGACACCGTGATCTCCCGCAGCCGAAAGTGCTCGAACGCCGGCAGCACCAGCTGACGCATATTCCGCTCATACAAGTACCGCGTCGAAGGAGCGAGACGGCCCTCCAGGTCCAGATCCGCCAGCCACACCGTCACCAGCTGCCCGAACGACGAATCCGGCGTCAGCTCCCCCGCGCTCCCGACATAGGTGCGTCGCGACAGGATCACCTTCAGGTTCCGCTCCGCGGCGCGCTCCGTGTCACCGGTCGCCTGGACCCGGCGCAGCACGCCGTCCTCGTCCCGAAAGCGAGCCCTCGCCTTGACCTTGCCGCCGGGGGCAGGCTCGAACCAGATATCACCGAACGTCCCCACCGGGGTCCTCGGGCGCGCCACCTCAGCTCACCCCCGAGCCGCAGCGCCAGGCCCCGGACGGCCAGGAGCAGGCTCGCGCTGGGCGGCAACCCAGGCCTGAACGTCCGACACCGCGAACTTCAGATGACGACCCACCTTGATCGCCCGCGGGCCCTTGCCCGCCACCCGCCAGTCGTAGATCGTCGGCACCGACACCCCGAGGTAGTCCGCCACCGCATCGATGCTCAACAACGGCTCCAACGCCGCCCCACCCTGATCCCGCGCAACACCGCTCATACGAAACAGGTGCGCGGCGAAGCCCCCTGACAGGCCAGGCTCGCCGTGACGACCCAACAGGTAGGTCCTCGAGGTATGGCAGTAGCCGCCCAGGGGCGGGTTTATGGCTAGTTTCTGGCCACCGGTTCAAATCCCCACATGCTTTCGGCCCCGGAATCCCTTGGGATTCCGGGGCCGATGGTCGGGCTGACAGGATTTGAACCTGCGACCCCTTGACCCCCAGTCAAGTGCGCTACCAAGCTGCGCCACAGCCCGAGCTCCGATCACGAGGGTCGCCCGCGATCGGCCCGTGAAGGCTACCCCACGCCCGCCGCACGGATGAAACCGGCCACGGGCGGTGGGTCAGCCCCTCCGACGCTTCTCGCGGACCCGCAGGTTGACCCGCACCGGCGTTCCCTCGAACCCGAACTCCTCGCGCAGGCGGCGCTCGATGAAGCGCCGGTAGCCGGCCTCGAGGAAGCCCGTGGTGAAGAGCACGAACGTCGGCGGCTTGGTCGTCGCCTGGGTGCCGAACAGGATGCGCGGCTGCTTGCCCCCGCGCACCGGGTGGGGGTGCGACTGCACGAGCTGCGCCAGGAACGCGTTGAGCCGGGAGGTCGGGACGCGCGTCTCCCAGCCGTCGAGGGCGCGGTCGAGGGCCGGGACCAGCTTGTCGGTGTGGCGGCCCGTCTTGGCGCTGATGTTCACGCGCGGCGCCCACGACACCTGGTGCAGGTCCCGCTCGATCTCGCGCTCGAGGTACTTGCGGCGCTCCTCGTCCATGAGGTCCCACTTGTTGAACGCCAGCACGAGGGCGCGTCCGCTCTCGACCACCATCGACAGGATGCGCGTGTCCTGCTCCGCGAGCGGCTGGTCTGCCTCGAGGAGGACGACGGCCACCTCGGCCTTGTCGAGCGCCGACTTGGTGCGCAGCGACGCGTAGTACTCGTGGCCACTCGCCTCGTTGACGCGCTTTCGGATGCCGGCCGTGTCGACGAAACGCCAGGTGGTGCCTGCGATCTCGACGAGCTCGTCGACGGGGTCGACCGTAGTCCCAGCCACCGAGTCGACGACCACGCGCTGCTCGCCGGCGAGCTGGTTCAGCAGGCTCGACTTGCCGACGTTGGGCTTGCCGAGCAGGGCGACGCGGCGCGGGCCCGCAGGCTCTGCGGCCCGCGAACCCTCCTCGGGAAGGATCGCGACGAGGTTGTCGAGCATGTCGCCCATGCCGCGGCCTTGCAGGGACGAGACGGCCTGCGGCTCGCCGAGGCCGAGCGACCAGAGCATCGCGGCGTCCGCCTCGCCGCGGCTGTCGTCGACCTTGTTGGCGATGAGCAGCACGGGCTTCTTGGTGCCGCGCAGCACCTTCACGACGTCCTCGTCGGCGTCCGTGGCACCGACCGTGGCGTCGAGCACGAACATCACGGCGTCCGCCTCGCGCATGGCGCGCTCGGCCTGGGCTGCGACCTGGGCCGCCATCCCCTTGGCCTCGCGCTCCCACCCGCCGGTGTCGACGAGGAGGAACCGGTGGCCGGACCACTCCCCCTTGTACGTCACGCGGTCGCGCGTGACGCCCGGCACGTCCTCGACCACCGCCTCGCGCCGGCCGATGATGCGGTTGACCAGCGTCGACTTGCCGACGTTCGGGCGGCCGACGACGGCGACGACCGGCAGCAGCTCGTCGTCCTCGTCGTCGAAGAAGCCGTCGTCGTCGAGGTCGAAGCCGAGCGCGGCGAGGGTCTCGGCGGTGATCTCCTCGTCGTCGCCGAGGTCGCCGAGATCGGGCACCTCGTCGCCGTCGAGGTCGTCGACCTCGATCACCTCGTCAGCCGCCCAGGCGGCGTCGTCGGTGTCGTAGCCGTCGTCGGCGATCTCGTCGGGCCGGTCGTCGGGGGTCACGGGGTGCTCCGGTGGTCGGGGGTGCGGTCGGGCAGGGGGCCGGGCAGGTCCTGCCCGGTGCGGCGTACGGCGAGCTCCACGTGGTCGGACAGCGCCTGGCGCAGGCGCTCCCCGGACCGGGCGAGGACCGCGCGCCGACGGGGGTCGTCGTCCACGCGGATGTCGACCGGCTCGCCGATCACGACGTCGAGAGGTGAACGCAGCCGGGGCAGCGCATCCTTCCCGGCCCCGGCGGGGCGCGCGCCCAGGATCGCCACGGGTACGACCACAGCCCCGGACAGCGCTGCGAGGTAGGCCGCCCCGTGGCGCACGTGCCGGCCGTCGCCGGGGCCGCGGTGGGCCTCGGGGAAGATTCCGACGACCCCGTCGGCGCGCAGCACGGCCAGCGCCTCGTGGAGCGCGGAGCGGTCGGGGCCGTCGTACTCCAGGCGGATCTGGCTCGTCGCGCGCAGCAGCCGGTCGATCGGCGGCACGAAGAGCTCGCTCTTGGCCAGCACGTGCGCGGGACGCGGGCTGGCGGCCGCGAGCAGGATGCCGTCCAGGAATGCGGTGTGGTTCGCCGCGAGGATCACCGGGCCGCCGTCCGGCACGTGATGCGCACCCGTCACGCGCAGCCGCCACAGGCGGCTCACGAGCGCGGCGAGGTTGCGACCCGTGGCGGCGCCCGCCGTGCTGGGCGCGGCCACCTCGACCGACGTCATGGCTCGACCCGGGCGCGGACGAGCCCGACGACCACGTCGATCACCTCGGCGAGACCCAGATGGGTCGCGTCCACGACCACGGCGTCCTCGGCCTGGGTGGTGGGCGAGGCGGCACGGGTCGCGTCGGCCGCGTCGCGGCGGGCCAGGTCGGCGGCGATGGAGTCCGGCGACGTCACGTGCGCCCGGCCCGCGGCCGCATCCTCCGCGGCGCGGCGGGCGGCCCGCACCGCGGGGTCGGCGACGAGCCAGACCTTGAGGTCGGCGTCCGGCAGCACCACGGCGCCGATATCGCGACCCTCGACCACGATGCCCTGCCCGGCGGCCAGCGCCGACTCCACGGCGCCCCGCTGCAGGCCGACGAGGCGGGCCCGCACCGCCGGCACCGCCGCGACCGCGGAGACCGCCCCGGTCACGGACTGCTCGCGGATGGCGCGCGAGACGTCGATGCCGTCGACCGTCGTCCAGGACTCGTCGGGGTCGGTGGACCAGCCGAGCTCGGCCCGTGCGGCCGCCGCGGCGACGGCTGCCGGGTCGTCGGTGCTGGCGCCGTCGCGCAGGACCGCCCAGGTGGTCGCGCGGTACATGGCGCCGGTGTCGAGGTAGCGCAGGCCGAGGGCGCGGGCGACGCCGCGCGAGACGCTGGACTTGCCCGATCCCGAGGGGCCGTCGACGGCGACGACGGCCGTGCTGGCCGTCCGGGTACGGGGGTGCATGCGTGTCCTCGTCGTCCGTGCGTCGGGGCGGCGATCGCCGCGGCGTACGGGTCGAGCCTACGGCCCGAGGCCGAGGTCCTCCGCCATCCCGAGACCTCGGCACCGCGATCGAGCGATGTGTCGTCGTGTCGACAAACTGCTCAGGCCGCGCCCGTCCCGACCGGGGTATCCACTTTGTCGACTTGCCGATGTACCTGTTCGCCGCCTTCTGAGGCATCGCAGCAGGTCAGAGGACTCAGGCGCGGACGTCCCACCCGCTCGCGCGCAGGCCCTCGGTCAGCGCGGACGCCGCGGCCGGAGCGACCTCGAGCTCGACGAGGCCGGTCGGCCGGCCCTGGGCGTGCTCGATGCGGACGTCCTCGAGGTTGACGCCGGTGGCGCCCGCGTCGGCGAACAGCCGGCCGAGCTCGCCCGGCCGGTCGGCGACGGACACCGCTACGACGGCCCAGGCGACGGGGGCCGCGCCGTGCTTGCCCGGCACCCGCTGGTAGCCGGCGACCCCGGCGGCGAGGGCCCGATGGACCTCGGGCGCCCCCGGCTCCCCCGCCCGCAGCCCGTCCCGGACGGCGCTCAGCCGCTCGATGAGGGAGTCCAGAGCGCCCGCGACGGGACCTGCGTTGCTGGCGAGGATCTCCGACCACAGGTCCGGATCGGAGGCGGCGAGACGGGTGACGTCGCGCAGGCCCTGGCCCGAGAGCCGTACGCCGGTGTCGCCCAGATCGGCCAGCCCGGCCGCCACCGCGGAGGCGACGACCTGGGGCGTGTGCGAGGTGAGGGCCACGGCTCGGTCGTGCTCCTCCGGGGTCGTCACGACCGGGACGGCGCCGAGGCACTCCACGAACGCCGCCATCGCAGCCAGCCGGGACGGGTCGGTGTCCTGTGTCGGGGTCAGCGCCCACACGCGGTCCTGGAAGAGATCTGCCCGAGCCGCTGCCGGGCCGGACACTTCACGCCCCGCCATGGGGTGTCCCGGCACATAGCGGGCTCGACTCGACGGATCCGTCGACAGAGTCTGGACCTCATATTGAAGTCGAGACTTAGTGCTCACTACATCGCTCACTGTGGACTTGATAGTCGTACGAAGGACGTCGGCGATGACCAACGGCGCGATCGCCGGGGGAACGGCCACGATCGCCAGGCGCGGTTCTCCCTGCTCAGGCTCCGGGACGCCCGCTGCGCGCTCCACGGCTATCGCCAGAGCAGCGTCGTCACGGTCCCGGAGCCAGACCTCGGTGCCCCGCGCGCGCAGGGCGAGGGCGATGGACGTGCCGATGAGCCCCGTGCCGACCACGAGAACGGGGCCGGCCTCGAGGCGGAGGTGCTCCCCCGCCGTCCCGGTCACTGCGCGAGATCCTGGCGCAGAGCTTCTGCCCCGCGCAGGTAGACGTGGACGACGTCCGACCGGGGGACGTCCATCTCCGCATGCGCCATTACCCGGACCACGCGCGACAGGGCCCCCGGCACCGCGATCTCCTGGGCGCAGATCAGCGGGACGTCCCCGAGGCCGATGCCGCGCGCCGCTGCCGCCGGGAACATGCACACAAGGTCCGGGGTCGAGGTGAAGATCACCGAGATCAGGTCGGCCCGGTCGAGCGAGTTGCGGGCCAGCATCTCGCCGACGAGCTCGACGACGGCCTCGGTCATCTCGGCCGGGTCGTCGGCGGAGAGCCGGGTGGCGCCACGGAGCGCGCGGACGGGCACGGTGAACCCCTTTCGGTCGACGGCTCACCTTAGCGATCCGGCGATCCCTCGCCTTGATGACTCACCGATGTGGCGCCCCATCTCTCAACCGAGGTATCGGTGGACCGATGTGCCGTTTTCTCCTTTTGTCGGCTTACCGATCTAGCGTGGATGCGACTTGTCGGGTGATCGAGCCTGAGCTGGCAGCTCGGCACCCCCAGCGGGTCGACGGATCGGGGCCGGCCCCCGATTGCCTGGAGGGCCACGCCCACGTGCCGGCCCGCGGCGCGTGCGGCGCCTCCAGCGGCTGACCCGTGGCTGACCAGCGACAACGGTTGCCGAGACGGGTCCCACCTGCTGACGCCGCGGCGGTTGGTCATCGATTTGTCGATGTTTGTGGGCTGGCGCGATCGGCGGGAAAAGTCGATATCTCGATCTCGCGGGCCAGCGGCCGAACCCAGAGATTTGTCGACCTAGCGTTACAGAGATTTCGCTCTAAACCGCCAGCAGGGCGGCGACGGGCCTACAGGCCGACGGCGGCGTAGAGCTCGCCGACCTCCTGGATCGACAGCGTGCGCACCTTCCCGGAGCGCAGATCGCCCAGGCCGATGGGTCCGACCTTGACCCGAACCAGGCCCTCGACCGGGTGCCCGACCTCCTTGAGGAGGCGGCGCACGATGTGCTTGCGGCCCTCGTGCAGGACCAGCTCGACAAGGCTCCGGCCGGGCGCCGAGGTGACCACGCGGAAGCGGTCGACCCGGACGATGCCGTCCTCGAGCTCCACGCCCTCGCGCAGGCGCCGGCCGAGGTCGCGCGGGATGGTCCCCCGCACCTGGGCCAGGTACGTCTTGGTGACGCCGTGCGAGGGATGGGCCAGCCGCTGGGCGAGCTCGCCGTCGTTGGTCAGCAGGAGGAGGCCTTCGGTGTCGGCATCGAGTCGCCCCACGTGGAAGAGCCGCTCCTTGCGGCCCTTGAGGTAGTCCCCGACGCAGGGCCGGCCCCGGTCGTCGCTCATCGTCGAGTGCACGCCGCGGGGCTTGTTGAGCGCGAGCACGACGTGCCCCGGCGCTGTCGGGATGCGCATGCCGTCGACCTTGATGATCGAGGAGCGCGGGTCGACCCGCAGGCCCTGCTCGAGGACGATCCGGCCGTCGACCTCGACCCGGCCGTCGTCGATCATCTCCTCGCAGGCCCGGCGGCTTCCGATCCCTGCGGCCGCGAGGACCTTCTGCAGTCGGACGCCCGACTCCTCGGGGGTGCCAGTCGACTTCGCGCTCACAGTCTCAACCTCTACTTCACATCTCGTCTGCGAGGGCATCAAGTAGTTCAATGTCTGGCAGGTAATCAGCCAGCGGGGGCAGCTCGTCCAGCGTGGTGATGCCCAGCCGCTCCAGGAACAGGTCGGTCGTCCGGTACAGGATCGCCTGGCTGGTCGGATCGGTGCCGGCCTCCGCGATGAGCCCCCGGCTGGACAGGGTGCGGATCACGCCGTCCACGTTGACACCGCGCACGGCGGAGATGCGCGCCCGGCTGACGGGCTGGCGGTAGGCGACCACGGCCAGCGTCTCCAGGGCTGCCTGGGTGAGCTTGGCCTGCTGCCCGTCGCGCACGAACCGCTCCACCACCTCCGAGCAGTCGGCCCGGGTGTAGAACCGCCATCCCCCGGCGACCTCGCGCAGCTCGAAGCCCCGGCCGGCGGCGTCGTAGTCCGCCGCGAGGGCGCGGACGGTGGCCTCCACCTCGGCCGTCGGGCGCCGGACCGTCGTGGCGAGCGTGGCGAGGTCCAGCGGGTCGTCGGTGACGAGCAGCAGGGCCTCCAGCGCCGCCTCGAGCGTGGGCGCGCCCAGGCTGTCGGGGGGCAGATCTGCCTCGTCGGTGCCGTCGGGCTCGGACGCGGCGCCGCCCGAGGCCGCCTGGGGGCTCTCGGAGGCGCTCTCCGGCCCCGTGACGGCCTCGTCGGACGTCTCGGGGCTCTCGGGCGCCGGCGCTGCGTCCGGCGCCCCGTCGGCGTCGGTGAGCTCCGTGGGGGTCAGATCGGGGTCGCTCACGCGTCCGCCTCCGTGCTCTCGTCCTGGTCGCCCTCGTCGTCGCCCAGAACGACGCCCGAGATGTCCGCGATGTCCTGATCCGTGACCTCTGCCGCTGCCTCGGGCTCGGCCTCCGCTGCCGGGCTGCCCTCGTACTCCTCGACGGTCACCGCGACCTCGCCCTCGGCCGGACCGGTCCACCGGATGTGCAGCTCGCCGAGCGGATCGACCTGGTCGAAGGCGACCGAGCCCTCGCGGTAGAGCTCGAGCAGGGCGAGGAAGCGCGCCACGACGAGGAGGGTCGAGTCGCAGTCCGCGGTGAGGTGCCGGAAGGTCTGCGAGGGGTTCCGCCGGAGCCGGTCCACGAGGACGGCGGCCTGCTCGCGCACGCTCACCCGAGGGGCGTGGATGTGCGTGATGCCTACGGTAGCAACGGGTTTGGGCGCCAGAGCACGGCCGGCGAGCGCTGCGAACTCACTCGGGCCGAGGCCGATCAGCACCTCGGGCAGGAGATCCCCGAACTCGGGGTCGAGGCCGGCGGTGCGCGGCCGGCGGCGGCCGGCGGAGCGGAGCATCTCCCCCAGCAGCTCCGAGACGTCACGGAACGCGCGGTACTGCAGGAGCCGGGCGAACAGGAGGTCGCGGGCCTCGAGCAGGGCGAGGTCCTCCTCGTCCTCGACCTCGCCCGAGGGCAGCAGGCGCGCGGCCTTGAGGTCGAGCAGCGTGGCGGCCACGACCAGGAACTCGGTCGCCTCGTCGAGGTCCCACTCGGGCCCGCGGGCGCGGATGTGCGCGAGGAAGTCGTCGATGACCGTGTGCAGGGCGAGCACGGTGACGTCGAGCTTGTGCTTGGCGATCAACGACAGCAGCAGGTCGAACGGGCCCTCGAACTCCTCGAGCCGCACCGAGAAGCCGTCGCCCGGCTCCTGGTTCGGGGTCTCCTGCTCGGCGCCCTCCGGCAGGCCGTCGCCGTCGACGGCGCCCCCGGCCGGGGCGGGCCCGGCAGGGTCGGGGTGCAGGACGTCGATCACGCGCGGAAACCTACCTGCCGCGGCGCGCACGGACCGACCCGCGAGCGCCGAGACGTCCGCGCGTCGCCGACGAGGGGCGGCGGCGCAGAGCCCGTCAACCCATCGACAGGTCGTTGTGTCGACACATCTACCGCTGCTGACCTGCGGCGATGCGTGCAGTAGCTCCTAGAGGCCGCGGAGGCGGCGGACCAGGATGCTCTCCTCGCCCTTGGCCTCGAGGTCGGCGATCACCACGGCCACGGCCTCGCGGACGATGCGCCCGCGGTCCACCGCCATCCCGTGCTGGGCCCGCAGCGCAAGCTTGGCCTGCTCGAGGGCGACGAGCTCCTCGGGCGAGACGTAGACGGTGATCTTCTCCTCGTGCCGCTCGCGGCCCGTCGGGCGCAGGTCGCCCGCGCGCGCCCGGCGCTTGGGCGTCGCCCGCACTCGGGTGGGCGAGCCCGCAACGGCGGCACCGGCCGGCGCCACCGCCGCCGGGTCCTCGGCCGGCTCCGCGGGCGCCGGGGCGAGGGCCACGGGCGCGGCGGCGGGCTCCGGCGCGGCCTCCGGCTCGGCCGGGGCGTCGGAGGTACGGCGGAACAGCTCGTCCGCCCCGGGCAGCGTCGCGCGTCGGCTCATCGGGCCAGCACCTCCCTCGCGAGCTGGCGGTACGCCGAGGCGCCCGTCGAGCTCGATGCGTACGTCGTGATGGGCTCCCCCGCGACGGTCGTCTCGGGGAACCGCACGGTCCGGGCGATCACCGTGTGGAAGACCTTGTCGCCGAACGCCTCCACGACGCGGGCCAGGACCTCGCGGCTGTGCAGCGTGCGGCTGTCGTACATCGTGGCCAGGATTCCCTCAACCTCAAGTCGAGGGTTAATGCGTTCCTGGACTCGATAGATGGTGTCCATGAGAAGGGCGACACCACGCAGGGCGAAGAACTCGCACTCGAGCGGGATGATCACCCCGTCCGCTGCCGCGAGCGCGTTGACCGTGAGGAGGCCGAGCGAGGGCTGGCAGTCGATGAGGATGACGTCGTACTCCCCCAGCACGGGCGCGAGCACGCGCGCGAGGGTCTGCTCGCGGGCCACCTCGGAGACCAGCTGGACCTCGGCCGCCGAGAGGTCGATGTTGCCCGGCAGGAGGTCCAGGCCTGCGACCGAGGTCTTGAGCAGGACGTCCTCGATCGTGATGTCGCGCTGCATGAGCAGGTTGTAGACCGTGAGGTCGAGCTCGTGCGGGTTGACCCCGAGGCCCACCGACAGGGCGCCCTGCGGGTCGAAGTCGACCACCAGCACGCGCCGGCCCGCTTCCGCGAGCGCTGCGCCGAGGTTGATCGTGGTGGTCGTCTTCCCGACCCCGCCCTTCTGGTTGCACAGGGCGATGACGCGGGCCGGCCCGTGCGACTCCAGCGGAGGCGGCTCCGGGAAGTTCACCTTCGGGCGCAGCGTGGCGTCGAGCTCGACGGCGGCCGGCTCGGGGGTCGCGGGAGGGGTGTCGTCCGCGGGAGCCGGGTCCGGCTCGGCCGCGTTTGTCGACATAGTCACAAGAAGACTCGTCTCTGTCGCGATAGACATCCTGATCGCCTTGGCGATGGAGCGTCACCCTAGGCGCGCAGGCGGCGGGGAGGCAAGGCGCGGCCGTGACCGGTCAGCCGAAGGAGTGCTCCGCCGCAGGTGATGTTCGGTATCGGCGCAGGTCAGAGGCGTGTCAGGTGCGGGCGCGCGGATGGGCGAGGGCGTACACCTCGCGCAGGCGATCCACCGTGACGAGCGTGTAGATCTGGGTCGTCGTGACCGATGCGTGCCCCAACAGCTCCTGCACCACGCGGACGTCGGCCCCGCCATCGAGCAGGTGCGTGGCGAAGCTGTGCCGCAGCGTGTGCGGCGAGACGTCCGCGGAGACGCCCGCCCGCTCGACGGCGGCCGCGAGCACGCTCCAGGCGCTCTGACGTGTGAGGCGTCCGCCGCGCGCGTTGAGGAAGAGCGCAGGGCTGCCCTTCCCCGCGGCGGCGAGGGCGGGGCGGCCGCGCACGAGGTAGGCCTCGACCGCCGCCACCGCCATGCGCCCGACGGGCACGATCCGCTCCTTGGAGCCCTTGCCCCGCAGCAGCACCGAGGCCGCATCGAGGTCGAGGTCGTCGACGTCGAGACCCACGGCCTCGGAGATCCGGGCCCCGGTGCCGTAGAGCACCTCGAGCAGCGCCCGGTCCCGCAGGTCGCGCGGTCCGCCCCCTCCCCCCGTGGCTGCGAGGATCGCCTCGACCTCGCCGACCGAGATGGCCTTGGGCAGCTTGCGGGTCTGGCTCGGCGGCCGGACCTCCTTGCCCGGGTCGATGGCGGTGAGCCCCTCCCGGGCGGCGAAGCGGTGGAAGCCGCGCACGGCGACGATCGTCCGTCCCGCGCTCGAGGCGGCGAGCGGCCGGTGATCGGCGTCGCCCGCCCGCAGCGCGAGCAGGAAGTCGGCGAGATCGGCCTCGGTCACCTGCTCGGGCGTCGTGATCCCCTTGTCGGCCGTCCAGGCCAGGTAGCGGGCGAGGTCGCGCCGGTAGGCGGCCAGCGAGTTGGCAGCGAGGCCCCGCTCGACGGCGAGGTGGTCCAGGTAGAGCGTCACGGCACGGGCGAGCGGCGAGGGGCGGGCAGGAGGAGCCTTCGGCTCCCCGGCCGCGCCGGCTCCGTGCTGCTCGTCCACATCGCGACCGTACCCGACATAACTGACAGTGCTGGGCGCTGGCCGTCCACAGGAGCCGCGCCCCCGGCGTGTCGTCCCCAGGCCACCGCCCCCCGTGCCGGACCCCGTCGGCTGTGCGCTCCAGAGTCGGCCGGCACCAGCACGACGACCCAGCCGCGAGGAGCTCCCATGACCAGTCCGACCCCCGCCAGTCCGACCGCCGCCCAGGGTCGCCGACGCTGGCGCCGCCCGCTGCTGCTGGCCTCGGCGCTCGCGGCCGCCTTCCTCGTCACGATCGATGCAGCATCCTTCGCGGCTACCGGGTCGGGGCTGGTGCTCGGCCGCACCAACACCGCCTCGGCGCCGACCACCCTCGTCAACGACGCTGCCGGCCCGGTCCTGCGTCTGCAGACGACGACCACCGCATCTGCTCCGTTCACCACCAATGCCACCGGCAAGGTGCTGAACCTGCACGCCGACAAGCTCGATGGCATGGACGCCGCGACGATCGTGTCGGCCGCCCGCGCCGCCGTCGACGCCGCACGGCTGCAGGGGCGCACCGCCGCCCAGATCGCCGCGCTCGCACCGGTACCGCGCTTCACGTTCGTGCGCAGCGCGATCCGGCAGACCTCCAACCCGGGCTGGCTCCCCGGCGTCCTATCGGGCTCGGGTGCGACGCCGGGCACCTACCGGCTGACGGGCACCCTCACGATCCCCTGCGCCCCCGGCAACACCTCGGGCTACCTGCTCGCCCTCGCCGTCGCGCGCAGCGCGATCGACGTCGACCCCGTGATCCTGCAGCGCCCCCTGAAGGCCTCGCTCTGCGGGCAGCCGCTCCCCCTCGACGAGACCCTGGCCCTGCAAGCCGACTCGCGGTTGCTCCTACGAGTCCACGACATCGACGCAGGCGACCTCGTCCAGCAGCCGCTCACGCTCGACCTGCGCGGCGTCCCGGTCGAGGCCCGGCTCTAGACCCGCGACGCACGATGGGCCGGACCCGTGCGGGTCCGGCCCATCGATCGGGCGTGCGGCCTCAGGCGAGGACCGACTCCAGCGTGGTGGCCGGCAGGTCGGGGAACGCCTCGGCGACGGCGGCGTAGGTGATCTGGCCGGCGTGGGTGTTGAGGCCGAGCGCGAGCGACTTGTCGTCCGCCAGCGCCTGCTTCCAGCCCTTGTTCGCGAGGGCCACGGCGTACGGCAGCGTCACGTTGGTCAGCGCGTACGTCGAGGTGTTCGGCACCGCGCCCGGCATGTTGGCCACGCAGTAGAAGACCGAGTTGTGCACGGTGTACGTCGGGTCCGCGTGCGTGGTCGGGCGCGAGTCCTCGAAGCAGCCGCCCTGGTCGATCGCGATGTCGACGAGCACCGAGCCCGGCTTCATGCGCGACACGAGCTCGTTGGAGATGAGCTTCGGGGCCTTGGCGCCCGGCACGAGCACCGCGCCGATGACCATGTCGGCGTCGAGCACGGCGCGCTCGATCTCGAACGAGTTCGAGGCGATGGTCTGCACGTGGCCCTGGTAGATCGCGTCCATCTGGCGCAGGCGCGCGATGTTGAGGTCGAGCAGGAGCACCTCGGCCTGCATGCCGAGCGCGATGGCCGCGGCGTTCTGACCGGAGACGCCGCCGCCGAGCACGACGACCTTCGCGGCGTACGTGCCGGAGACGCCGCCCATGAGCACGCCACGCCCGCCGTTGGCGCGCATGAGGGCGTGCGCGCCGACCTGCGGCGCGAGCCGGCCCGCGACCTCGGACATCGGGGCGAGCAGCGGCAGCGAGCGGTCGGGCAGCTCGACGGTCTCGTATGCGATGCCGGTCACGCCGTTGGCGAGCAGCGCCTCGGTGCACTCGCGGCCGGCGGCGAGGTGGAGGTAGGTGAACAGCGTCTGGCCCGAGCGCATGCGGTGGTACTCCTCCGCGATCGGCTCCTTGACCTTGAGGATGAGGTCGCCGGTCGCCCATACGTCGTCCGCGGTCGGGAGGATCGTGGCGCCGGCGGCGACGTATTCCTCGTTGGTGATCGACGACCCGACGCCCGCGTCGTGCTCGACGAACACCTCGTGACCGTGCTTCACCAGCTCGAACACGCCGGCCGGGGTGATGGCCACGCGGTACTCGTGGTTCTTGACCTCGCGGGGGATTCCGACCTTCACGACATGCCTCCGATGCGCTGGTGTGCTTGCAGAGGATGATGAACCCAGAGCCGGATGCACGGTAGTTGGCGCGTAGATCGTTCGATACTCTGGGACTATGGCTGAATCCCGTTCGACGAAGGCCGTGAAGCCGACCGCTGCCCCGAATCCGGTGCAGAAGCCCCTCGACGCCGTGGACCGCGAGATCCTGTCCGAGCTCGTGCGCGAGGGCCGGCTCCCCAACAACGTGCTCGCCGAGCGACTGGGCATCGCGCCCTCGACCTGTCTGCTGCGCACGCAGAACCTCGTGAAGCGCGGCGTGATCCGCGGGTTCCGCGCGGACGTCGACCATGCCAAGGTCGGCGCCGGCCTGCAGGCGATGGTGTCGGTGCGCGTGCGCCCCGGCGCCCGCGGCTCCCTGCTCGAGTTCGGCAAGCGCCTCGCCCACGAGCCTGGCGTGCTCAACGTCTACTTCGTCGCCGGCACGTTCGACTTCCTCGTGCACGTGGCGGCCTCGGACTCCGAGGGGCTGCGCGACTTCGTCACCCAGAACCTGTCTGCGCGCCCGGAGACCGAGTCGACCCAGACGAGCCTGGTGTTCGAGCACTTCCCGGGCGCGGGGATCCCGCTGTAGGTGCTCAGCCCGAGCGGTAGATCCGCGCGCGGCCGGATCCGGCCACGTGCTCGCGCTGCGGCCACGAGGTGTCGGCGGCGCGCAGGGTCGACCAGCCGGCCGAGCGCGAGGCGAGCGCGGCCAGCGTCGCGGCCACGGTCAGCGGCGCGGTGAGACGACCCGCGAGCACGCCGAGCGCGGCCTCCTCGAGCGGCACCCAGGCGATGGGCAGGTCGCGCTCCTCGCCTTCGCCGGGAGGGCGTCCGCCCGGGGAGGGCGCGAGGTCGCGGGCGAGGTAGCAGCGGATGGTCTCGCTCGAGCCGCCCGGCGAGTTCTCGAGGTCGACCAGCACGTCCCAGCGCGACGCGACGAGCCCCGCCTCCTCGACGAGCTCGCGCGCGGCGCCGACCTGGGGCGACTCGTCGGCCACGTCGAGCAGTCCGGCGACCGGCTCCCAGAGCGACATCCCGACGGGGTGCCGGTACTGCCGGATGAGCAGCACGCGGTCCTGGGCGTCGAGCGCCAGCACGCCCACAGCGCCCGGGTGCTGCACGAATTCGCGCCGCACCGTCTGGCCGTCGCCGAGATCGACCGTGTCGCGCCGCAGGTCCCACACCATGCCGGGGTGCAGCAGCTCGGTCGCGACGATGGCCCGGTCGTCCGGCTCGTCGGCCAGCGTGGACGTCTCCCCCGGCCAGGTCGGGGGGACGACGTACGGCGCGTCGCTCACGCGGTCAGACGTTGACGTCGGTGAGCGACACCGTGACGCCGCGGCGCGCGTTGGCCGCTGCGATCAGGCCGCGAAACAGCGGGTGCGCCTTCGTCGGGCGCGACCGCAGCTCCGGGTGGGCCTGGGTGGCGACGTAGTACGGGTGCACCTCGCGCGGCAGCTCGACGAACTCCACGAGGCGGCCGTCCGGCGACGTGCCGGAGAACCAGAGCCCGGCCTCCTCGAGCTGGCCGCGGAAGTCGTTGTTGACCTCGTAGCGGTGGCGGTGGCGCTCGTCGATGTAGGGCTCGCCGTACACCTCGCGCACGATCGAGCCGTCGGCGAGCTTGGCGGGGTACAGGCCGAGGCGCATGGTGCCGCCCATGTCGCGCTCGCCGGCCACGACGTCGCGCTGGTCGGCCATGGTCGAGATCACGGGGTACGGCGTGGCCTCGTCGAACTCGGTCGAGCCGGCATTCTCCAGTCCGCACATCGTGCGCGCGTACTCGATGACCATGCACTGCAGGCCGAGGCAGAGGCCGAGCGTGGGGATGCCGCGCTCGCGGGTGAACCGCAGTGCAGCGAGCTTGCCCTCGATGCCGCGTACGCCGAACCCGCCCGGGACGCAGACCGCGTCGACGTCGCCGAGCAGCCGCTCGGCGCCCTCCGGCGTGACGCAGTCGTCCGAGGTGACCCAGCGGATGTTCACACGGGTGTCGTTGGCGAAGCCGCCGGCGCGCAGCGCCTCGGTGACCGAGAGGTAGGCGTCCGGCAGGTCGACGTACTTGCCGACGAGCGCGACGGTGACCTCGTGCGCGGGGTGGTGCACCCGGCGCAGCAGCTGGTCCCAGGCGGTCCAGTCGACGTCGCGGAACGGCAGGTCGAGGCGGCGCACGACGTACGCGTCGAGACCCTCCGAGTGCAGCACCTTCGGGATGTCGTAGATGCTCGGCGCATCGACGGCGGCCACGACGGCCTCGACGTCGACGTCGCACATGAGCGAGATCTTGCGCTTGATGCTGGCGGGCACCTCGCGGTCGGCGCGCAGGACGATCGCATCGGGCTGGATACCGATGTTGCGCAGGGCCGCGACCGAGTGCTGGGTGGGCTTGGTCTTCAGCTCGCCCGACGGACCGATGTAGGGCAGCAGCGACACGTGCACGAAGAACACGTTGTCGCGGCCGACCTCGTGGCGGATCTGGCGCACGGCCTCGAGGAACGGCAGCGACTCGATGTCGCCGACGGTGCCGCCGACCTCGGTGATCACGACGTCGACCTCGGGCCCCGCCATCCGGCGGATGCGCGACTTGATCTCGTTGGTGATGTGCGGGATGACCTGCACGGTGTCGCCGAGGTACTCGCCGCGGCGCTCCTTGGCGATCACCTGCGAGTAGACCTGGCCGGTCGTGACGTTGGCCGACCCGTGCAGGTCGACGTCGAGGAAGCGCTCGTAGTGGCCGACGTCCAGGTCGGTCTCGGCGCCGTCGTTGGTGACGAACACCTCGCCGTGCTGGAAGGGGTTCATCGTGCCCGGATCGACGTTGAGGTACGGATCCAGCTTCTGCATCGTCACGCGCAGACCGCGCGACTTCAGCAGGTTGCCGAGCGAGGAGGCCGTGAGCCCCTTGCCGAGCGAGGAGGCGACGCCGCCGGTGACGAAGAGGTGCTTAGTCGTGTGGCCCACGGGGGTCCAGGCTATCAGGGGGCGGCCGACGGTCCGACCGTCTCCGACGGGGTCGGCGTGTCCGCCGCCGGGGCGGGCGCGGGTGCGGCCGTGACGGTGTCGGACGGGGTGGGTGTGGCGGATGTGGCGGTCGGCGACGGGCTCGTCGTGGACGGCGTCGGCGCCGGCGTCGGCGCTGGCACCAGCATCGCGCCGACCTTGAGCGCCGCCCGGGCGTAGTAGCGGGCCATGTACGCCGTGACCGTGCGCGGCAGCTCGACCGTCACCGCGAATCCGCTGTAGTACGTGTTGAACCAGCCGGTCATCGTGCCCGCGCACGGGCCGTAGCACGACACCGTGCGGGTGGGCAGGTGGAACGCCTGGGCGAGGCGGTACGCCCACAGCCGCGTCTTGGGATTGCCCACGTCGATCGAGCGCGCAGCCTGGTGCAGCGACACCACCAGGTCCGGGCGCAGGTTGTTGAGGAACCGCACCATCGCCTGGCTCTCCGGCTCCGACAGCGGAACCGGCCCCGGGTAGTAGATCCGGCTCGTGTACGTGCGCAGCCAGCCCTGGGGGAAGTTGCGGTTCAGGTCGACGCCGCGGGCGTTCTGCCGGGTCCGGCGCACGCTGCCGTCCGGGTTCATCGTCGAGATGGTCCAGACCTGCACGCCCTTCGGCGGGGCGAGGGTGCGTACCTGGCCGACCACGGCGCGCCCGGCGGGCTCGCTGCCGTGCATCTGGCCGACGACGAGCAGCACCTTCGGAGCGGTGGCGGGCCCCTGTCGCCGGGCGACGATGTAGCGACCGCTCACGGACCTCCCGATCACGAGCGCGGCGGGCGCCTGGGCACGCCACGCGAGGGTGGGGGCGGTCGCCGTTCGGGCTGTCGCCGCCGAGGCGTCGCCGCTGACCGCGCCCAGCCCGAGGAGCAGGCCGACCACGGCGAGCACCGCGGTGAGCGGGGCGGCGAGCACGCGGCGCACGGGCATGCGCGACAGGCTAGGCGACGACCGCGGCGCGGGTCATCGGCCGTCCGGTGTCACGCGCGGGCGAGCTCGGGTCGCAGCACCGACAGGCCCACCGAGCCGAGGGCGAGGGCCTTCATGTGCCAGGCCTTGAGGTCGAACGACTCCCCCGCGGCCGCCTCGGCGTCCGCGCGGGCGGCCATCCACTCGCGCTCCCCGACCTTGTAGCAGATGGCCTGTCCGGGCAGTCCGAGGTAGCGGTCGATCTCGCTGGTCGCGAACGCCTCGGTCTGCAGGCCGCGTACGCGCAGGAAGTCGCGGGCGATGTCGGCGTCCCAGACCTGCCCCCGCGGATCGGCGGCCAGCCCCTCGACGAGCACGGGGTCGATGCCCTCCGGGATCTCGAGGCCGAGGTGCAGCCCGATGTCGATCACGACGCGCGCTGCCCGCAGCGCCTGGTTCGACAGGTAGCCGAGCTCGGTCGCGGGCTCGGCGAAGTAGCCGAGCTCGTCCATGAGGCGCTCGGCGTACAGCGCCCAGCCCTCGCCGTTGCCCGATACGAACTCCATCCGCTGGAAGCGCGAGAGCCGGTCGGTCTGGGTCTTGGTGAAGCCGAGCTGCAGGTGGTGGCCCGGCACGGCCTCGTGGTACCAGACCGACAGCAGCCACCACGTCCGGAACGTCGGTCCGACCACGGGCAGCCAGGTGCGGCCCGGGCGGCTGAAGTCCTCGCTCGGAGGGGTGTAGTACGGCGCGGCCGCGGCGCCGGCGGGCGCGAGCATCGCCTCGCACCGGAGCATCTGCTCAGGGATGTCGAAGTACCGCCCGTTGAACGACGCCGTCGTCTCGTCGGTCACCCGCTGCAGCCAGGCGCGCGCCTCCTCGGCGTCGTCGATCGTCCACGCGGGATCGGCGTCGAGCCGCTGCATGGCCTCGAACGGCGTGACCCCGCCGTAGAGCTGCGCCGCGCAGTCGTTCATCCGGCGCGTGATCTCCGCGAGGTCGGCCCAGCCCCAGGCGTACGTCTCCGCCGGGTCGATGTCGGTGCCGCTGTAGACCCGCGCCATCGTGCGGTAGATGTCCTCGCCGACGCCGTCGTGCTCCACCGCAGCGGGCGCGTACGTCGTCCGCATCCAGCCCGCGAGATCGGCGTACGCCGCGGTCGCCGCCGCAGCACCGGCCTCGAGCCGGGCGCGCAGGTCGATGTCGTCGCCGGCGTACGACCCGACGTACCCGTCGAACCACGCTCCGCCCGCGTCGGGCTCGATGCCCGCGCACACCGCGGCCACCCGTGCCGCGCCGAGCACCTGACGGCGGGCGGGGAGCACGCCCTGCGCGACGCCTTCGGAGTACGCAGCGCGCAGGCTCGCGAGCGCGGCCGGCACCTGCTCCAGGCGTGCCGCGATCACGGCCCACTCCTCGTCGGTGCCGGCCGGCATGAGGGTGAACACGTTGCGGTTGTTCTGCACCGGGCAGCCGAGCACGTTGACGTCGCGCAGGTGCAGGCCGAGTTCGTGCACCGCGAGGCGGGCCTCGAGCCGCTCGCGGATCACCGCGGCGGCGAGGCGGTCGTCGTCACCGTCGATGGCGGCCGTGTCGAGCTCGCGCAGCCAGCCGCGCGCCTGCTCCGCTCGGGCGTCGTGGGCCGACGGCGAGTCGTCGGTGAGCAGGTGGTCGAAGCCCGGAACACCCATATACGTCGCCATGATCGGGTCGGCGGCGGCAGTGCCGTCGACGATGCGGGACGCGAGGTCGAACACCTGGCTCATGCGGTGGCCTTCTTCCGGCTGGGCTTGGTGGTGGGTACCACGGCCGAGGCGCGCTCGGCGGCGGCGAGGTCGAGCAGCTCCTGAGCATGTGCGGCCGCCGACGCCGAGCCCTCGAGCCCGGCGAGCATGCGGCCGAGCTCGCGGACGCGGTCGGCGTCGTCGAGGACCGTGAGGCCCGAGGTGGTCACGCTGCCGTCGTCGCTCTTGACCACGACCACGTGCCGATCGGCGAACGCCGCGACCTGCGGCAGGTGGGTGACGACGACGACCTGCGCCGAACGCGCGAGGCGGGCGAGGCGCCGGCCGACCTCGACCGCCGCCCGACCTCCGACGCCGGCGTCGACCTCGTCGAACACCAGCGTGGGCACCGACTCCGACCCGGCGAACACCACCTCGACCGCGAGCATGACCCGCGAGAGCTCGCCGCCGCTGGCACCCTTGGCGATCGGTCGCGCGGGCGCGCCCGTGTGCGGAGAGAGCAGCAGCTCGACCTCGTCGATGCCGGACGGCCCGAAGGCCACCCGCTGCACCCGGCCCGCGAGCTCCACGTCGATGCCGTCCGGGTGCTCGAGATGGCGGAGGTCGACCGTCAGCACGGCATGCGGCATCGCTAGCTCGGCGAGCTCCGCTGTGACCAGCGCACCGAACCGCTGCGCCGCCTCAGCCCGTGCGGACGAGACGGCGCCGGCGAGCCGCCCGAGCTCCGCCCGCAGGGTGGCGCGCTCGGACTGCAGCGCGGCGATGCGCTCGTCGTCGGCGTCGAGGGTCAGCAGCCGGGTCGAGGCCTGCTCGGCCCAGGCGAGCACCTCGTCGACATCAGCGCCGTACTTGCGGGTCAGGGCAGCGAGGGCTGCACGCCGCTCCTGCACGGCGGCGAGGCGCACCGGGTCGCTCTCCACGCCCGCGGCGTACGACGCGAGCTCGGCCGCGACGTCGCCGAGCGCCGCGGCGGCGTCGGCGAGGCGGTCCGCGAGAGCTCCGAGCTCGGCGTCGTGCTCGCGCTGGGCGTCGAGGGCGCGGCGGGCGGCGGAGACCAGGGCGATCGCGTCGACGTCGGAGACGGAGTCGTCGTCCGAGCGCAGCGCGGCATGCGCCTCGGCCGCCGCCTCCCGCAGCGCCTCGGCATGGCCGAGGCGCGCGGCCTCGGCGGCGAGCGACTCGCCCTCGCCGGCCTGCGGCGCCACCGCCTCCACCTCGGCGAGGCCGTGCCGGAGCAGGTCGGCCTCCTGCGCCCGCTCGCGCGCGTGCGCCGTGATCTCGGCGAGCTCGGACTCGACGGAGCGCAGCCGGTCGTACGCGGCCCGGTAGTCCACCCGCGGGACCAGCACCGCGTCGCCGGCGAACCGGTCGAGGGCGGCGCGCTGCCGGGAGGGTGCGAGCAGCCGCTGCTGATCGCTTTGCCCGTGCACGGCGACGAGGTCGTCCGCGAGCTCGGCGAGGACCGAGGCCGGCACCGAACGGCCGCCGAGGAAGGCGCGGCTCCTGCCCTCGCCCGCGACCGTGCGCGCGGCGACGAGCGAGCCGTCGTCGAGGTCGCCGCCCGCCTCGAGGACGCGGTCGACGACGCGCTGCTCGCGCACCGCGAACCGGCCCTCGACCTCGGCCCGCTCGGTGCCGGGACGCACGACGCCGGCATCGGCGCGGCCGCCGAGCAGCAGCCCGAGGCCGGTGAGCACGAGGGTCTTGCCCGCGCCGGTCTCCCCGGTCAGCGCCGTGAACCCGGCGTGCGGCTCCACCACGGCGTCGTCGATGACGCCGAGGCCGCGGATGCGGATCTCCTCGATCACCCGCGCGCGCCCCGCCAGCCGTCGACGGGCAGCTCGAACTTGGCGACGAGCCGGTCGGTGAAGGGGTTGGTGTGCAGCCGGGCGAACCGCACCGGGGACGCGTGCCGGGTGATCTCCACCCGCGACCCGGTCGGCAGCTCCACCAGACGGCGGCCGTCGCACCACAGCACTCCCCCGCCTTGGCCGGTGAGCACCTCGACCGCGATCGTGCTGCGCGGCGAGACCACGACGGGCCGCGCGAAGAGCGCGTGCGCGCTGATGGGGACGACCAGCAGCGCCTCGACCTCGGGCCACACGATCGGCCCTCCGGCCGAGAAGGCGTACGCGGTCGAACCGGTGGGTGTCGCGGCCACGACGCCGTCGGCGCCCCAGCGCGAGAGCGGCCGGCCGTCGACCTCGACGAGCACCTCGATCATGCGCTCGCGCGCGGCCTTCTCCACCGACGCCTCGTTCAGCGCCCAGGTGCGCTCCACCTCGACCCCGTCGCGCGTCACGACCACCTCGAGCGTCGTGCGCTCCTCGACGGTCCAGGTGCGGTCGACGACGGCGGCCACGACGGTGGCGGTCTCGTCCCGCTCGGCCTCGGCGAGGAACCCGACGTGCCCGAGGTTCATGCCGAGGATGGGCACGTCGTACGGGCGCGCGAGCTCGGTGCCGCGCAGCATGGTGCCGTCGCCGCCGATCACCACGACGAGCTCGCAGCCCTCGGCCGCACCGTCCATGTCGACGATCTGGACGTGCGGCAGGTCGATCTCGACGTCGCTCTGGGCACGCACCTCGATGCCGGCGGCGACGAGCTCGTGCGCGATGTCGTGCGCGACGCGGACCGCCTCGGCGCGTACGCCGTGCACCGCGAGCAGCACGCGGCGCGGGGACGCTGGTGCGGTCACTGCGGACCCTCCTCGATCGCACGGGCGAGCTCGGCGTCGTCGAGCGGCTCGGCCCCACGGCGCAGGTGCAGGAAGTACTCGACGTTGCCGCTCGGCCCCGGCAGGGGGGACGCGACGACGCCGACGGTGCCGAGACCGAGATCCCACGCCGCCGAGGCGATCCTACGGACAGCGTCCGACCGAAGGGCCGGGTCGCGCACCACGCCTCCGGCGCCGACCAGCTCCTTGCCCACCTCGAACTGCGGCTTCACCATGAGCGCGAAGTCGGCATCGGCCGTCGCGACCGCCGCGAGCGGCGGCAGCACCAGCCGGAGCGAGATGAACGAGAGGTCGCCGACGACGAGGTCGGGGGCGAAGGGCAGCATGTCGGCCGTCAGATCGCGGACGTTGGTGCGCTCGAGCACCGTGACGCGCGCATCGCTGCGCACGGGCCAGGCGAGCTGGCCGTAGCCCACGTCGACCGCGACGACGGCCGCGACGTCCCGCCGCAGCAGCACATCGCAGAAGCCGCCCGTGCTGGCTCCCGCATCGAGAGCGTGCCGGCCGGCCACGTCGAGCCCGAACGCGTCGAGCGCGCCGACGAGCTTGTGCGCGCCGCGCGAGACGTAGTCGGGTCCGTCCTCGGCTTCGCTGACCTTGATGCTCGTGCCTGCGTCGACCTGGGTCGCGGGCTTGGTGGCGGCGACGTTGCCGACCAGCACACGCCCATCCTCGATGAGGGCGCGCGCCTGCTCGCGCGAGCGCGCGAGGCCGCGGTGGACGAGCTCGGCGTCGAGCCGACGTCGGGCCTGCGCCACCGCGCTCAGCGCACCTCGGCGTCGGCGAGCGCGTCCTGCAGCCGGCGGTGGACGTCGTCGTACACCGCCACATGGTCCGCGGTCGGCAGGTCGGCGAGGTCGCCGAGCCGGGCGGTCGCGGCATCGATGCGCGCATCGCCCGTGACCTCGGGCTCGGCCAGAGCGGCCAGCTGCTCCTTGGCCGAGACGGCGAAGGCCAGCGTGCCGCTGGGCTGCTGCTCGTGGGCCGCGCCGGCGCCCACAGCCTCGGACCCGTCGCCGATGCTGTCGATCTCGGCGTCCAGCTCCGCATCGAGCTCGGCGTCGAGCTCCGCCGCGACCTGGGCCTCCAGCTCGGGGTCGATTCCGTCGTCGAGGGCGCCGGGCACGGCGTCGTCCGCCTCGACGGCCTCGATCTCCTCGAGGACCTCGTCGGTGCCGAGGTCCTCGACCACGACGTCGACGACCTCGACCTCCTCGCCGGCGCTCCCGTGCTGGACGACCGTCGTCGACGCCTCGACGGCGACCTCGTCCTCGCCGCGGTACGGAGTGGCGTCCCAGGTGCTCACGCCTGGCCGTCCTCGGGCGCGACGACGACCTTCTTCTTGCGCGCGGGCTTGGGCGCCTCGCCGGTGGGCTCCTCCGCAGCAGCCTCAGACTGGGCCGCCGGCGTCGGCTCCTCGGCGGCGCTGCCGGCGGTTCCCATCTGCGCGCGCACCTCCGCGAGCGAGGACTCCAGCCGCGAGACGTGCCGGCGTACGGCGGCGAGCTCCTCCTCGCGGACGAAGCCCATCCGCCCGGCCGCGCGGTCCACCTCGGTGCGCACGAGGCCCACGATGAGCTCGCGGTTCTGCTCGCTGGTCTCGACGAGGTCGTCGGCGAGCTTGGCCACCTGGCCGGCGGCGGCGTTGGCGGCGTTCGCGGCCTGGTCCTTGCCCGGCACCGGCACCGCGCCGGTCAGGTCTATGCCCTGCGCCAGCAGCGCGGCCGCAGCCTCGCGGGCCTTGCTGAGGGTCACCTCGGTCAGGCCCGTCGCCAGCTGGACATATCCGCGCAGCGCCTCGAGCACGTCGCTCACCCCATCGTCGTCGTGGTTCGGGCTCCCTGGGAGGCCCGGCGCCCACGCTATCGCGCGGTGCTGCGATAGCGTCGCTGACCGGCGGCCCGTCGGCATCTCGTGGGCGCCCCGCCGTACGGCGGCCCCCCCGACCGATGTCCCCACCGATGGAGCGTGCGCGCGATGGCGTCCCTGGAATCGGTCCAGGCCGGGCTCGAGGCCCTGGTCGCGTCGATGGACGACCTCGATCCGGACACCCGCGGCAAGATCCCCGATCGCAGCGTCTCGGCCTACTTCACCGACCTCGATGCGGCGTACGCCGGGCGCCTGGAATCCGGGTCGCTCGTCGACGTCGCCCCCCTCGACCCCGCGCGGCGCAAGGAGGCGCATCTGCGCCTCGCCATGGACTCCGACACGTTCCTGTCGATCGTGGAGGGGCGCCTGGACTTCGCCCATGCCTGGAGCCACGGCAAGGTCAAGGTCGATGCGCGGATCCGCGACATCTGGGAGCTGCGCAAGTTCCTCTGAGCCGACTCCTCAGCTGGTGAGCGCTGCGACGACGTCCGCCGCGAGCTGCTCGAGGTCGTACGCCGGACCCGGCTCCCCCGCGTCGGCCGCCGACCATGCCGCACGGCACGCGGCGCGCAGGCTTGCCAGCCCGTCGTCGGTCACCGGGCCCTCCGGCGGGGCGAGCGCGAGCACGAACCGCGGGAGCGCGAGGCCGCGCAGGTCGGCCGCGAGGTACGTCGGACGCCGCGACGGCGGGGCAGCGAGCAGATCGACGACGCCGGTGACGCCGGTCAGGACGAGCAGGCTCGGAATCCCGCTGCGGTGGCCCGCCTCGATGTCGGTGTCGAGCCGGTCGCCGACCATGAGCGGGCGGGCGGCGCCGACCCGCTCGATCGACTCGAGCACGAGCGGCGCGTACGGCTTGCCCGCGACGGCCGCCGGCTCCACGCCGGTGGCGCTCACCACCGCGCCGACCAGCGTTCCGTTGCCCGGCGCGATGCCGCGATCGGTGGGGATGCTGAGGTCGAGGTTGGTCGCCACCAGCACCGCGCCGTCGCCGACGGCGTAGGCAGCCTCCGCCAGCTCGCGCCAGGACACGTCCGGGCCGTAGCCCATGAGCACGGCGGCGGGCCGCGGATCGGCGGAACCGACCGGGACCAGACCGCGCACGGCCAGCGCCAGCGCCACGCCGGGCCCTCCCACCGCCAGCACCGGGCTGCCGGGCGGCACGCGCAGCGCCACCTCCCGAGCTCCCGCCTGGGCCGAGGTAACGACGTCGTGCGCCTGCACGTCGAGCCCGAACGAGCGCAGGTGCTCGGCCACGACCTCGGGCGGGCGTGCCGCGTTGTTCGTGACGTACGCCGTCGCGACCCCCGTCGCGGCCGCAGCGCGCAGCGCATCGACGGCGTGCGCGACGGGATCGGGGCCGACGTACACGACGCCGTCGAGGTCGAGCAGCAGCGCGTCGTGGTCGTCGAGCAGCGTCGGGCCGTGCGCCGTCACGTCAGCCCCTCCTCGGGCGAGCCGATGGGGTCCATGCCCGCCTCCGCCCGCGCGGCGATCGTGGCGCGCACCTGGCCGAGCGCCCGCGCGTACTCGGGGCGGTCCGGGCGCATGACCGAGGCCATCGCCAGATGCTCCGCCGCCTCGGGGAACTGGCGCAGCCGCCATAGGGTCAGCCCGAGCCCGAAGCGCGCATAGTCGTCGTCGGGGACGAGGTCGACGAGCACCCGGAACTCCCGCTCGGCGTCCGGGAATCGGCGCGCGTCGAACAGCGCGCGTGCCCAGGCCTCGCGGATCGAGGCCGCCTCGGGCTCGGCCCGCGCGGCCCAGGCGAGGAGCTCGGCGGCCGCGGCCGCGTTGCCCTGCTCGAGCAGCGCCGAGCCGCGGCGGTACCAGTCGTACGCGTCGCCGGCCGGGGCGAGCACGCCCTCGGGCATGCGCAGGACGGGGATAGGGTCCGAAGCCGGGAGCGCGGCCGATGCGTGGTCGTCCGGCTGGGAGGGCTGCCCCTCCTCGCCCGATGCCTCGGAGTCGGTCCCGTCGTTCACCCCGCCATCGTGCCACGCCTCCCCGAGCCCGCCGACGCTGCCGACACCCTCGTCGCAGCCCCCACCTCCACCTCGTAGCGGGAGACGGGCACCGCGCCCGCGCGGAAGAACCGGCGGTGCAGGGCGCCGGTCACCTCGACGACGTCGCCGTGTCCCCAGCGCAGCAGCTTGCGGCGGACACTGGCCGAGTACGCCGCGCAGTCGAGGGTGTCGTGGCTGGCCCGCGCGCCCTCGGGACGGTCGACCACCAGCCGCAGCACCACGACGAGGTCGCCGCTGGGCAGCTCGCGCTCCTCGGGGTCTCCGGACAGCCGCCCGCGGAGCCGGACCTCGTTGACCGCGTCCTGCCGCCCCGCCGCCGTCGTCGCACCCGGCATGTCTCCTCCTTCTCGCCGCCGCACCCGGACGGCGCGGACCTCCGGCCGTACGCTGCGAGCGGCTGCCCACGCGGGCCGGAACCGTCCGGAGCGCGGCTGTGGACGACACGCGGGAGGACGCGCGCTGTGGACGACTCATCGACGGCACCGGTGGACCTCGGCGACGACGTCTGGCTCATCGACACGCGGATGGGCGGGTATGACGGCATCACCGCCGGCTACCTCATCCGGGGCGAGCGCCCCGCCCTGGTCGAGACCGGGGCCGCGCGCTCGGCCGGCGAGGTCGTGCGCGCGCTCGACGGTCTCGGCGTCGGACCGGGCGATCTCGCGAGCATCGTCGTCACGCACATCCACCTCGACCATGCCGGCGGAGTCGGCGACCTCGCGGCCGCGTTCCCGCACGCCGAGGTGGTCGTGCACGAGGCGGGCGCGCGGCACCTCGTCGACCCGAGCCGGCTGCTCGCGAGCGCCGAGCGGGTGTTCGGCCCGGTGCTCGACGAGCTATTCGGCGCCCTGCTGCCGACCGATGCCTCGCGCGTACGGGCCCTGCGCGACGGCGACCACGTCGACCTCGGCGGCGGCCGCCGCCTCGAGTCGTTCGACTCCCCCGGCCACGCCCGGCACCACGTGGGGCTGCTCGACTCGCTGACCGGCGACCTGTACACCGGCGACGCCGCCGGCGTCTGGACGCCGGAGACCGAGGACCTGCGCCCGGCCACCCCGCCGCCGGAGTTCGACCTCGAGACGGCCCTCGCCTCCCTCGAGCGCATGCGCGAGCGGCGTCCGACCCGCCTCCTGTTCAGCCACTTCGGCCCGGTGAGCGACGTCGGGACCACGCTCGACCGCTCGGTCGAGGAGCTGCGGCTCTGGGTCGAGCTGGTGCGCGAGGCCCGCGCCGACGGGCTCGACGTCGACCATGCCGTCGCGCGGGTCCGCGAGCGCACGCTCGAGCGGTACGCCGTGCGCAGCATCCCGGAGGTCGAGGCCAAGCTCGAGCTGCTGTCGAGCACGGAGGCCGACGTGCACGGGATCTGGCGCTACCTCGATCAGCAGGCCGCGCTCGAGAACGGCTGAGCCGCAGAGACTTCCGCCCGCAACGACCGAGGGCGCCGCAGCCACCACCTCGCGGTGGGCTGCGGCGCCCTTCGTCGTCGTGCGGTCGGCGGGCTCAGGCCCGGTCGTCCCCCTCGGTCTCGCCGAGGAGCTCGGCGAGCTCCTCCTCCGGGTCGAGGTCGGCGAGCGAGGCGTCGTCGAGCTCGGACTCGAGCGGCTCGCTGCCGTCGTCGAGTCCGTCCTCGCCCTCGAGCGCCTCCTCGAGGGCCTCGACGCGCCCGGCCAGCTCCGCGACCTCGTCCTCGAGCTCGGCGATGACGTCGTCGTCCTCGTCCGCGGTCTCTTCGTCGACCGTGTCCTCGTCGAGGTCCTCGCCGTCGAGGGCGTCGACCCACACGAGTCCGTCGAGGTCGGCGAGGCGCTCGGCCGCGTCGGTCTCGTCCGCGACGTCGGCCTGCACGGCCTGGGCGAACCACTCGCGCGCCTCGTCCTCGCGGGCGGCCGCGAGCAGCGCATCGGCGTACGCGAACTTGATCCGCGCCGACCACGACTCGGTGCTCGTGCTGCTGAGCTCGGGGCACTGCAGGGTGACGACGGCGGCGTCGAGCTGGCCGAGGTCGCGACGGGCGCCCGAGGCGACGATGCGCATCTCGACCCGGCCGTCGCGGTCGAGCCGGTCGACCTCGGGCGCGCCGGCCATCGTGATGGCGCGCTCGGGCCGGCCGAGGCCGCGCTCGCAGTCGGCCATGATCGGCCAGTAGCTGTCCGAGCCGGAGATGCGACGGGCCGCGCGGAACTGAGCGAGCGCATCGGCGTACTCCCCCGCGGTGTACGCCGCGACGCCGGCAGCCTCGCGCACGACGGCCAGGCGGCCGCCGCGGGCGACCGCGGCCTTGGCGTGCTCCCACGCGCGGTCCGGGCGGTCCTCGAGCAGGCGCTGGGCCATCACGAGGTGCCGGCTCACGATCTCCGCAGCCTCGACCGAGAGGGTGCGCAGGTCGCCGCGGATGGACTTGTCGAGCTCCTGGCCCGTCACGTCGTCCGGGATCGCCGGGCCCTGGACGCGCTCGGGCCGCTGGTCGCGCCCGCCCTGGTAGCCGCCCCGACCGCCGCGGTCGTCGCGGCGCGGGCCGCCCTGACCGCCCCGGCCCTGGTAGCCGCCCCGATCGCTACGGCCCTGGTAGCCGCCGCGGTCGTCGCGTGCCGGACGGTCGCCGTACGAACGCTGCGGACGGTCGCCCTGCGGGCGGTCGCCGTACGAGCGCTGCGGACGGTCGCCCTGCGGGCGGTCGCCGTACGAGCGCTGGGGACGGTCGCCGTACGAACGCTGCGGACGGTCCTCGTACGAGCGGCCGCCGCGGTCGTCGCGGCGCGGGCCGCGGTCGTCATAGGAGCGCTGCGGGCGGTCGCCCTGGGGACGGTCGCCGTACGAACGCTGCGGACGGTCCCCCTGCGGGCGGTCGCCGTACGAGCGCTGCGGACGGTCGCCCTGGGGACGGTCGCCGTACGAGCGCTGCGGACGGTCGCCCTGGGGGCGGTCGCCGTACGAACGCTGGGGACGGTCGCCCTGGGGACGGTCGCCGTACGAACGCTGCGGACGGTCCTCGTACGAGCGGCCGCCGCGGTCGTCGCGGCGCGGGCCGCGGTCGTCATAGGAGCGCTGCGGGCGGTCGCCCTGGGGACGGTCGCCGTACGAGCGGCCGCCGCGGTCGTCGCGGCGCGGGCCGCGGTCGTCATAGGAGCGCTGCGGGCGGTCGCCCTGGGGACGGTCGCCGTACGAGCGGTCGTCGCGGCGCGGGCCGCGGTCGTCGTAGGAGCGCGCTCCGCGCTCATCGCGCTGCTGGTAGCCGCCGCCCGAGGGGCGGTCGCCGTACGAACGCTGCGGACGGTCGCCCTGCGGACGGTCGCCGTACGAGCGCTGCGGGCGGTCGTCGTAGGACCGGGCCGGCCGGTCGTCGCGGCGCGGGCCGCGGTCGTCGCGCTGCTGGTAGCCGCCTGAGGGGCGGTCGCCGTACGAACGCTGCGGACGGTCGTCGTAGGACCGGGCAGGCCGATCGTCGAAGCTGCGACGCGGGGCGCGCTCGCCGCCCTGCGGGCGGTCGCCGTACCCACGGTCGTCGCGGCGGGGGCCGCGGTCGTCGCGGGGGGCGTAGCCGCCACCGTCCCGCTTGGGGTAGCCGCCAGAGGCGGGCCGGCCAGAGGTCGAACGACCGCTGCCCTTGCTGTAGCCGCCGCTGGAGGAACCGGGACGGTGCGACCCGCCCTTGCCCCCGGACGACCCGCTGTTGCGAGGTCCGTTCGCCATCTGACACTCCTTGCTCGCCGGCACCGAGTGCCGGATTCGTGGACATAAACGAAAACGAGGCCGCCCCATACGGGGCGACCTCGTCTCGAAAGAATGTCCGGCGGCGTCCTACTCTCCCACGCAGTCACCCGCGCAGTACCATCGGCTCTGAAAGGCTTAGCTTCCGGGTTCGGAATGGGACCGGGCGTTTCCCTTTCGACATGGCCGCCGAAACTCTATGGAGATGTTGATCGTTTCCCGACCGTATCTCGGGAACCGCACAGTGGACGCATAATCTAGTTTGTTAAGTGTAGTCAAGCCCTCGGCCTATTAGTACCGGTCAGCTCCATGCATTGCTGCACTTCCACCTCCGGCCTATCAACCCAGTGGTCTAGCTGGGGGCCTTACCCGGTTAACCCGGTGAGAGTCCTCATCTTGAAGCGAGCTTCCCGCTTAGATGCTTTCAGCGGTTATCCCTTCCGAACGTAGCCAACCAGCCGTGCCCTTGGCAGGACAACTGGCACACCAGAGGTTCGTCCGTCCCGGTCCTCTCGTACTAGGGACAGCCCTTCTCAAAACTCCTACGCGCACGGCGGATAGGGACCGAACTGTCTCACGACGTTCTAAACCCAGCTCGCGTACCGCTTTAATGGGCGAACAGCCCAACCCTTGGGACCTACTCCAGCCCCAGGATGCGACGAGCCGACATCGAGGTGC
>JBFWNE010000016.1:0-94843 GCA_050251215.1 Candidatus Nanopelagicales bacterium | reverse complement strand
CAGTAGCCGACAGCAAAAGCGCAGGTCAGAGGCCCATTGTGGCATGTTCGGGTGTCGCCGTGAAGGGCCTGGAATGCGCTCTCAAGGCGGTAGCGCGGGTTCGAATCCCGTCGGGGCTACGTGGTCGGAAGGCCCGGATCCAAGGATCCGGGCCTTCTCGCATGATCGGGGCCTGTCTGCTGCCCTGGGGTCGACTAGAAGCCGAGCTTGGGGATCCAGGCGTCGACGTACGGGTCGACCCGGCGGAAGGCTGCCTTCAAGTCGGCCTGGGTGCGCTGGTCGAGGCCCTTGGCGTGGAAGGTGCGGGCGTCGAGCACCTCGTAGCCGCGGCTCTCCTCGGTGAAGGTAGGGATGAGCTCGGGGGTCAGCGTGCGGATGCTGCCGTCGGCCTGCTTCTCGATCCGCACGCGGGCGATGACGCTGTCGCGGGCGTCGAGCCGCCAGTTGATGAGGTTGCCGAGCCCGTAGAGCACGAACCGGCCGTCGCGCTCGCCGACGGGCTCCGGCACATGGCTGCCCGTACCCACCACGAGGTCGACCTTCGCGACATCGCTGAGCCAGTGGTCCCAGCTCTTCTGGTTCGGGGTCGGCTGGTAGTGCAGCTCGTCGGAGTCGTGGATCGACACCGCGATCCACTCCGCGCCGAGCTTCCGGGCCGCGGCGACGTCCGCCAGGATCTTGTCCCTGCTCGCGTCCGAGAGCCGCCACGGCTGGTCGCCGGGCTCGGGCAGTCCCCTGACCTCGGTGTACGACAGGTGCGTGACCTTGATGCCGCCGACGTCGAGCACCGTGGGCGCAGCCTCGGAGGCCTTGCGGGCCGTGCCGTGCTGGGTCATGCCCACCCGCTCGAAGGCGACCAGTGTGGCGTTGCTGCCCTTGACCCCTCTGTCGAGCGCGTGGTTGGACGCCGTCGAGCAGCGGTCGAAGCCGGCGTAGGCGAGGGCGTCCATCACCTGTGGCGGCGCGGCGTAGCGGGGCTCCATGCCCTCGCCGTCCGGGATCACCGGGAGCTCGAGGTGGCAGACCGCGAGGTCGGCGGCGGTGAGGAGATTCTTGATGCCGTCGAACATCGGGCGGAAGTCGAAGTTGCGGCCGCCGGCGTTGTGCAGCGCAGTGTCGATGAGCGACTGGTGCATGAGCACCTCGCCGGTGAACACCAGCGTCGCGCTCGTGACGGCCGGGTCGTCGGTCGGGTCGGGGGTGGCGGAGTCCGTGACCGCGGGCGTGGCCGCCGACGTGGTCGACGCCGGTGTGCTGGGCGCGCTGCTCGAGGGCGTGGGGTCCGACGTCGAGGGGCTCGCGGACGCGGGCCCGGTGGTCGGCGTCGCGGCCGGGGTCGCGGCATCGCTGCCGGCGAGGCTGCAGCCCGCGAGCAGCGCCGCCGACGCGGCGGCGCACGCCAGGGCACGGACACTTGGGACGCGGACGCTGCTCACGCCGGGACGCTAACCCGGGGCGCGGTCCACACACCGTTCGGAGCGGCCGCCCGGGCGCCCGTAACGGTTACGGGCCCCACCTGGATCACCAGATCTCGATGCGCTCCGAGCGGGGGCGCAGCACCGGTGCATCGTCGGGCAGGCCGAACGCCTCCTGGAAGGCGTCGCTGTTCGACAGCGGTCCGTGCACGCGTGCCGTGCGGGGACTGTGCGGGTCGATCTGGGCCAGCGTGCGGGCGTACTCCTCGCTGGTGCTCCCGCGCCACACCGACGCGTTGGCGAGGAAGAAGCGCTGGGCGGGCGTGAGGCCGTCGATGTCCGGGGACCCGGCGCTCACGCGGGCGTGGGCGCGCTGGGCGAGGGCGATGCCTCCGAGGTCGGCGATGTTCTCGCCGAGGGTGAGGCGGCCGTTGACGTGCACCTCGGCGACGGCGACGTACTCGTCGAACTGCGCGACCAGCTTCTCGGCCAGGCCGGTGAAGTGCTGCTGGTCCTCCTCGGTCCACCAGTCGCGGAACGCGCCGTCCGCGTCGAAGCGGCGGCCCTGGTCGTCGAAGCCGTGGGTGACCTCGTGCGCGATCACCGTGCCGATTCCCCCGTAGTTGACCGCGTCGTCGGCGTCGGCGTCGAAGAACGGCTCCTGCAGGATGCCCGCAGGGAAGACGATCTCGTTGCGCACCGGGTGGTAGTAGGCGTTGACGATGTGCGGCGGCATGTCCCACTCGGCCGTGTCGACCGGCTCGTCCAGCTTGCGCAGCTGGCGTGCGAGGTCGAACCGCGCGGCGGCGATGCGGTTGCCGGCGTACGACGCGCGATCGATCGCGAGGCCGTCCCAGGAACGCCACGAGTCGGGGTAGCCGATCTTCACGCCGAACGAGTCGAGCTTGTGCAGGCCCTTGGCGCGCGTCTCCTCGCTCATCCAGGTGCGGGTCTGCAGCGAGTGCCGCATCTCGGCGAGGATCTCGCCCACCATCGCCTCGGCGCGCTCCTTGGCCGCCTCGCTGAAGGTCGCGTGGACGAAGAGCTGCGACAGCGCCTCGCCCATGTCGGAACCGATGGCCGCGACCACGCGCTTCCACCGGTCCTTGGGCTCCTGCTTGCCCTCGATCCGCTTGCCGTAGAACTCGAACGCCTCGTCCTCGAATGCGGCGGGCAGCGCGTTGGCCGTGGTGGAGATGACGTGGAACGTCGCGTACGCGCGGAGCACCTCGACGTCGGTGGTCTCGACGATGCCGGCGAGCACCTCGAGGTACGCCGGCTCCGACACGTTCACCACCTGCACCGAGGCCGCGCCGATGGCCTCGAGGTAGCCGGGGAGGCCGAGCGTCGGAGCGAGCGCGGCGAGCTCGTCGAGCGTGCGCTTGTTGAGGGTACGGCCGCGGTCGCGCCGCTCCTCCGCCTTCAGCTGCGGCTCGGCGAGCCGCGTCTCGAATGCAAGAACCCGCTCGGCCAGTTCGGCATCGGCGTCGTGCCCGGCGTTGCGGAGCTGGGCGGCGACGTGCTCGACGTACGCCGCGCGCAGCGCGACGGCGGCCTCGCTGTCGGCCAGGTACGAGTCGCGGTCCGGCAGGCCGAGGCCGCTCGGCACGACCCAGAGCAGATAGCGGCTGGCGTCCTCGTGGTCGACTGTGGCACCGGCGGCGAAGGTCAGCGGGACGCCTTCGCGCAGCAGCGCCGCGTGCAGGTCCAGGAACGCCCGCGGCGAATCGACCGCGGCGACGGCATCGAGCAGGTGCTGCACGGGGGCGAGGCCCGCGGCCTCGATGGCGTCGGTGTCCATGCCGGATGCGTAGAAGTCGCCGAGGCGGCGCTCGAGGTCGTCCGCCGGCGTGGTGCCGGCGCGCTCGAGCTCGGCGCGCAGCACGAGCTCGTTGCGGGTGAGGACCTCCTCGAACGAGCCCCACGCGCCGAAGCCGGCGGGGATGGGGTGCCGGTCGATCCAGCCGCCGTTGGCGTACCGGTAGAAGTCCGTGCCCGGGTCGACCGACGGGTCGCGGTCCTCGGCGTGCAGCGTCATGTCTGGTCCCTCCGGCGGCGGCGCTCTCGGGGCGAACCTACCCGCGCGCCGGAGGGCTACGGCGCGGGGTCGGGCCGATCGCTGCCGGGCTCGGCCGCCTGCACCTCGGCGATGAGGCCGTCCGCGGGCGGCAGCATCAGCCCGCCCTTGCCGGATCGCCACTCCTGCGCGCGGAGGCCGACGATCATCGCGACGAAGACCACGAGGTAGACCTGCCCGACCACCGCGAGCGAGGTCGCCGCCAGGCGCCCGACGTCGGTGACGGCGGCGAGATCGCCGTACCCCACCGTGGTGACGGTGACGAGCGCGAAGTACATGAACGCCGTCGAGGGCTGCTCTTGGCCGAAGAACGGCGTCGAGGACCAGTGGTCGATCGCCATGAACACGTGGAAGAACGCGAGCGGGATCAGCAGGTACGCCGAGATGGCGCCGAGGAGCGTCGCGGAGCTCACGCGCTCGTGCCGCAGGAGGCGGCGTACGACGACGAACGGGATCACGACCGACAGCAGCGCCACGGCGCCCGCAGGGTTGTAGCGGTTGTCGACGACAGTCCCGTCGGTGAAGAGCGCGACGGCCGTGATGAGCGTGAGGCCGACGAGTCCGATGCCGACGAGGATGTCGATGATGCGCTGCCGGCGCGCGGCCAGGCCGCTGGCCCGCAGGGCGATGAGCAGCGTTGCAGCCACGGTGACCGAGGCCGCCCAGGAGCCGATCTCCGCGACGTTCGACTCGCCCTCCGGATCGGTGATGTCGAACAGGGACAGGCCGATGATGCTGAGGGCCGTCACGCCGAGCAGCAGGCCGAACCGGTCGACGTACGGGCCGTCGTCGGTGAAGGCCTGGGGCCAGAGGAAGCCGCGGCGGGACCGGGGTTCGGGACCCACCATCAGGATCCGCCGTTGCGTCGCAGGGCCTCCGTCAGGCGCGCTGCGGCCGTGACGACCGCTTGCGCGTGCAGTCGCCCGGGGGCGCGGCCGAGCCGCTCGACCGGACCGCTGACCGACACGGCGGCCACGACGCGGCCGCCCGGCCCCCGGACCGGGGCCGACACCGACGCGACGCCGATCTCGCGCTCGCTCACGCTCTGCGCCCAGCCGCGCCGGCGTACCCCCGCCAGCGCGGTCGCGGTGAACTTGGCGCCCATGAGCCCTCGGTGCATCCGCTCGGGCTCCTCCCAGGCGAGCAGCACCTGCGCCGCCGAGCCGGCGTGCATGGACAGGACCGCGCCGATGGGCACGGTGTCGCGCAGGCCGGTCAGGCGCTCGGCGGCGGCCACGCAGATGCGCTGCTCGCCCTGTCGGCGGTAGAGCTGGCACGACTCGCTGGTGGCGTCTCGCAGGGCGGTGAGGACCGGCCCGGCGGCGGCGAGCAGGCGGTCCTCGCCGGCGGCCGTGGCGAGCTCGGCCAGCCGGGGGCCCAGGATGAACCGCCCCTGCAGGTCGCGGGCCACGAGGCGGTGGTGCTCGAGCGCCGTGGCGAGGCGGTGCGCGGTCGGCCGCGCGAGGCCGGTGGCCTGCACGAGCCCGGCGAGGGTGAGCGGGCCGGCCTCGAGGGCCCCGAGCACGGTCGCCGCTTTGTCGAGGACGCCGACTCCGCTAGTGTTGTCCATGTGCTGATACTGCCGTCTCAGCATCCGAGATGGCAAGTGGTACGAGGCAACTCGAGAGGTGAGTCCATGGGCACCACGCTGGCGGAGAAGGTCTGGGACGCGCACGTCGTGCGCCGCGTCGAGGGCGAGCCCGACCTCCTCTACATCGACCTCCATCTCGTGCACGAGGTCACCAGCCCCCAGGCCTTCGACGGCCTGCGCGCGGCCGGCCGCCCGGTGCGCCGCCCCGATCTCACCCTCGCGACCGAGGACCACAACGTCCCGACGTTCGACATCGACAAGCCGATCGCCGACCCGATCTCGCGCGCCCAGGTCGAGGCGCTGCGTGCGAACGCCGCGGAGTTCGGCGTACCGATCTACTCCCTCGGAAACGCCGAGCAGGGCATCGTGCACGTGGTCGGCCCGCAGCTCGGCCTCACCCAGCCCGGCATGACGGTCGTCTGCGGCGACTCGCACACCTCGACCCACGGCGCCTTCGGCGCGCTGGCGTTCGGCATCGGCACGAGCGAGGTCGAGCACGTGCTCGCCACGCAGACCCTGCCGCTGAAGCCGTTCAAGACCATGGCCATCGAGATCGACGGCCCGCTGCCTGCCGGGGTGACGGCGAAGGACATCATCCTGCGCGTCATCGCCGAGATCGGCACCGGCGGCGGCCAGGGCTACGTCCTGGAGTACCGCGGCGAGGCCATCCGCGCCCTCTCGATGGAGGCGCGCATGACGATCTGCAACATGTCGATCGAGGCGGGCGCGCGCGCCGGCCTCATCGCGCCGGACCAGACCACGTTCGACTACCTCGAGGGTCGCGAGCGCGCGCCGCAGGGCGCCGAGTGGGACGCCGCGGTCGCGTACTGGCGCACCCTCGTCACCGACGACGACGCCGTGTTCGACAAGGTCGTGCGCATCGACGCGGCCACGCTCGCGCCGTTCGTCACGTGGGGCACCAACCCGGGCCAGGGCGTGCCGCTGTCGGCCACGGTCCCGTCGCCGGAGGACTTCTCCGACGAGTCCGAGCGCACCGCAGCCGAGCGGGCGCTGGAGTACATGGGCCTTGAGGCCGGAACCCCGATGAAGGACATCGCCGTCGACACGGTCTTCATCGGCTCGTGCACCAACGGCCGCATCGAGGACCTGCGCGCGGCGGCCGAGGTGATGCGCGGCCGCACCGTCGCCGAGGGCGTCCAGGCGCTCGTCGTGCCGGGCTCGGTCCGCGTGCGCCTCGCCGCCGAGGCCGAGGGCCTCGACAAGGTGTTCGAGGCCGCGGGCGCCGAGTGGCGCAACGCGGGCTGCTCCATGTGCCTCGCGATGAACGCCGACAAGGTGGCGCCGGGCAAGCGCAGCGCCTCGACGTCGAACCGCAACTTCGAGGGGCGCCAGGGCCCCGGCTCGCGCACGCACCTCGTGTCCCCGCAGGTCGCCGCCGCCACCGCAGTGGTCGGCCGCCTCGCCTCGCCCGCCGACCTGGCCTGACAGGAGCATCGACATGGAGAAGTTCACCGTCCACACCGGTCGGGCCCTGCCGCTGCGCCGCAGCAACGTCGACACCGACCAGATCATCCCGGCCGAGTACCTCAAGCGGATCACGCGTCACGGCTTCGAGGACGCCCTGTTCGCCGCCTGGCGCCAGGACCCGGACTTCGTGCTGAACGACCCGCGCTACACCGACGTCACCGTGCTCGTCGCCGGTCCTGACTTCGGCACCGGCTCGTCGCGCGAGCACGCGGTGTGGGCGCTGCAGGACTACGGCTTCCGCGTGGTGCTGTCCTCCCGCTTCGCCGACATCTTCCGCGGCAACAGCGGCAAGATCGGCCTGCTCACCGCCGTCGTCGACCAGGACGTCGTCGAGCAGCTCTGGGCGGCCGTCGAGGCCGACCCCTCGCTCGAGGTGACCGTCGACCTCGCCGAGCGCCAGGTGCGTGCCGGCGACCTCGTCGCGCCGTTCGAGGTCGACGACTACGTGCGCTGGCGCCTCATGGAGGGCCTCGACGACATCGGCCTGACCCTCCAGCACGCCGACGACATCACCGCGTTCGAGGCGCAGCGCCCCGCCTTCAAGCCCGCCACCGCCTGACGCTCGTCTCCCTCGCCGCCGGCCGCCCTCCTCGACGTGCGGCCGGGGGCGAGCGATGTCTGCCACCGGTCGCTTCCACCTTGGCTTGACGCGCAATACCCGGCATTCGGCATCGCCTCGGCTGCCGGTAGTCGAAACGCGGTCTATACCCCGCGAAACGACTACCAGCGACGGGGACGGAGTCGGCTGGTAGTCGAAACGCGGTCTATACCCCGCGAAACGACTACCGACGAGCGACCTCGAGGTGCCGATCGCGCGGATCGGTCGGGCCGTGAGGTGACGGGTGGTGCGCCCTGCCGCTGGATGCGTGGTCAGGGCCGGGGTCGGTCGGGTGGGGTGAACGTCCAGTAGTCGGGGAGGCGGGGGTCGGTGCCGACTGCGGTGACGGTCCAGCCGCCTTCGTGGACGGATCGGTGGTGGCGTTCGCAGAGGAGCACGCAGTTCGACAGGTCGGTCAGGCCGCCGTGCTCCCAGTGCTTTACGTGGTGGGCGCGGCAGCGGCGGATGCTGACGCGGCAGCCGGGGAAGGCGCAGTGGCCGTCTCGGTGCTCGAGGGCTCGGCGCAGGCGGGGTGGGACGACGCGGTAGTCGCGCCCGACGTAGAGGAACGGCTCGTTCGCCTCGCGCAGGACCAGGTCGATCGGGCCGAGGGTCTGGCCCGCGTTCGCCGTCACGATCGGCGTGATCTCGGCGTCGCACAGGAACCGGCGGAAGGCGTCGGGGACGACGACGGCGGGGGTGTCGTGCCCGGGCAGGTGGAGCTCGCCGCCCAGGCCCATCTGGAGGCGGTCGAGGCTGCCGGACAGGGTGATGCGGGGGAGCAGGCCGTGGTGGGTGCCGAGGGTGCCTGATTCGAGGGCGTCGGTGCAGATCTGGGCCAGGGCCAGGGCGTGCAGGTGGCCCTGGCGCTCGCGCTTGCGGCGGGCGGCGGCGCGGGTGTCGCCGTCGCACTCGATCCGGTCGGCGTCGGGGAGGTCGCCGTCGCGGTACCAGCGGTCGACGACCTGCTCCAGCGCCGTGCGGATCTGGGCGTAGGTCTCGTTGGACAGCCAGCCGCGCACGACGACGCCTTCGCCGACGGGGGTGAAGCGGATGTGCTGCTCGTCGTGGGCGTCGATCTCGGCCTGGTTGGCGCCGTCGGGGTCGACCTTCGCGCGGTACTCCTTGAGCTTCTTGGCCAGGCGGTCGGGGTTCCACCGGCCGGCGTGGTCGAGGAACACCAGCTGCAGCGCCGCCCGCTTGGCGGGGCGGTCCTTGGCCGGGACGCGGCGCAGGGCCCGGTCGATGCCGTGGCGCAGGGTGGAGGCCGCCGACCCGGAGATGTCGCCGGTGAGCCAGGCGTCCAGCACGTGCGGGTAGTCCTCGGCCAGGTCGCGGGCGCCGGCGACCAGGCCGTTGGCCTCGCGGGAGTGCAGGCCGGCGGCGTCCTCGAGCCATCGCCCGAGGGAGGCGTGCCCGTCGGGCAGCCACCCGGAGGAGTGCACGGCGCCGACCGCGACGGTGGCGGCGGCCTTGGACTGGTCGGCGGCGCGCAGCACCGCCATCGCGAGCGCGGGCTGCACGGCGGCGGGTGCTGCGGCGAAGCCGCCCTCGCGCGCGATCTCGGCGACGGCCTGGGCGGCCTCCATCAGGGCGGAGGCCGCGCGGGCGGCTCTCTGCTCCAGAGGGAGGTCGGCCAGGGTCGAACGCATGTACGAATCCAAGCATATGCCCCCGACGGTCCGCAACCCCTGAACCGTAGGAATCCCAACGGTTTTCGCCGTTCGTTGTCCACAGGCCGCGACGTACGGCGTGCCGTCCACAAGGCGACGTCGAGATGCCTCCACGCCGTCGCACCCGGGGCTCGCGCGACGCCGCCGACAGGCCTCGTCCGGCCGGAGGCCATGCGTTCCAGGGGGTTTCGGACCGTGACCTGCACCACTCCGCCCTCCTGTCAAGAGGTGCACGGGGCGAAATCCGTTGGCGCTGCTCAGGTTTTCCCTCGGCGTGTCGCCGTCCTCCTGTGGCGACGGGACGGGCGCGCGCGGTTAGGTTTGCCCACGAGTGCCGGACGGTGGGTCCGGCCGCACACCGGAGGATTCCCGTGGCAGAGAGCGTCAACAAGGCAGAGCTGGTCGACCGTCTCGCGGCTCGCCTGGACGTCACCAAGAAGCTCGCGGGCGAGGCCGTCGAGGCCATCGTCGACGAGATCACCAAGTCGGTCGCCAAGGGCGACAAGGTCGCCATCAGCGGCTTCGGCGTCTTCGAGAAGGCCGACCGCGCCGCCCGCGTGGGCCGCAACCCGCAGACCGGCGCGACCGTGAAGATCAAGGCCACCTCGGTGCCGAAGTTCCGCGCCGGTGCCGAGTTCAAGGCCACCGTGGCCGGCAAGAAGAAGGCCGCCCCCGCCAAGAAGGCCGCCCCGGCGAAGAAGGCTGCTCCGGCCGCCAAGAAGGCTGCCCCGGCCAAGAAGGCTGCTCCGGCCGCGAAGAAGGCCGCCCCCGCCAAGAAGGCGCCGGCCCGCAAGAAGTGATCGGCGCGGCCTCGCGCCGCACGCACCACCTCCGGAGAGGGCCCGGGTCCACGTGGACCCGGGCCCTCTCCGCGTGTCAGGAGGGCAGCGCCACCAGCACGGGCACGCCGTCGGCGAGCTCCACCAGCACCCGTTGCCCGCTGCGCAGCAGCCGCAGGCCGCCTGCGGCGAAGGCCGCGGCGTCGTACTCGAGCACCGAACCGTCGTCGAGCAGGACTGATCCCGCACCGCTGGCCGTGTCGTGGTCGCGCACGGTCGCGGCGACCACGGACACCTCAGCCACCCTGCACCAGCGCAGCCGTGGCCGGTCCGACGCCGAGGCGGCCGGCGTCCCAGAGATCGACCTCGGTGTCGACGTCGCGGCGCAGCCCCGGCACCGGTCCCGGCTCGAGCGCGACGGCGCCGGACGCCGCGTGCGCCGCGCGCGAGCGCACCCCGAACCGGGGGTCGAGGTCGACCCCGGGCCGCGCGGTGAGCAGCGTCGTGCCGGTGCCTGCGGCGTCGGCCACGAAGCCGCGGGGGACGTCGGACGCAGACTGCAGCGCACGACGCAGCTCGTCGGGACGCAGTGCCGGCAGGTCGGCCACGAGAGCGGCAAGCGCGAGGTCGGGATCTGCAGCCCGCAGCCCGTCCGCCACCGACGCGATCACCTCGTTGAGATGTGCATCGACCAGGTCAGGCAGCCACTCGGCGCCGAGCGACTCGGCGGCCTGGCGCACCTCCTGGTCGTCCGACACGACCACGACCCTGCCCACCGGCTCGCACGCGCGAGCAGCACGGATCGAGTCGACGGCGAAGGCGAGCGCGAGGTCGCGCCGCTCGCCGGCGGGCCGCGTCGACAGCCGCGTCTTGGCGCGGTCGAGGCGCTTCACGGGGGCGATGACGACCCACTCGAGGGGGCTGGCGGGCTGCGGCACAGCGACATCCTCGCCCATCGGAGGTGTCACGCTGGACCCGCGCCCCTGCGGGGGCGAGGATCACCCGGGAGCAGGAGAGGAGGACGTCGGATGAGCAAGCGGCGCAGCGGCAAGAAGCTCGGCTTCTGGTACCTGTTCGCCGTCGGCCTGCTGCGACCTCCGATGCTCGCCCTCACCAAGCGCGACTGGCACGGCATGGAGCACCTGCGCGCGGAGATCCTCCCGGACGGCTCGCAGGAGGGCGTCGTCGTCTGCCCCAACCACATCTCGTGGTTCGACCCGCTGCAGAGCGCGCACTTCTTCTACGACAACGGGCGTCCGCCGCGCTACCTCGGCAAGGAGTCGGTGTTCCGCGTGCCGGTCGCCGGCTGGATCCTGCGCAAGGCGGGCCAGATCCCGGTGTATCGCGAGACCGCGGACGCCGCCAACGCCGTCCGCGATGCCATCTCCGCGGTGCAGCGCGGCGAGTGCGTCGTCATCTACCCCGAGGGCACGATCACCCGCGACCCTGGGCTCTGGCCGATGCAGGGGAAGACCGGCGCCGCCCGTGTGGCGCTGCTCAGCGGAGCGCCGCTCATCCCCGTGGCGCTGTGGGGGGCGCAGGAGGTCATCCGCCCGTACGTCAGCGAGTTCCGGATCCTTCCGCGCAAGACCATGCGCGTGGTGGCAGGCCCGGCCGTCGACATCGACGACCTGCGCGGCCGCCCGCTCGACGCCGAGGTGCTGCAGGAGGCCACCGACCGGCTGATCGCGGCGATCGTGTCACTCGTGGAGGGCCTCCGGGGGGAGACTGCTCCCGCCGAGCGGTTCGACTTCAAGGCCTACCGCGCCGCGGAAGAGGCACGCACGGCAGGGCAGGACGAGGAGAGGTCGCAGGGCTGATGCGCATCGCGGTGATGGGGACCGGCTCGTGGGGCACGGCGTACGCCATGGTGCTCGCCGACGCCGGCAACGAGGTCGTCATGTGGGGCCGCGACGCCGAGCTGTGCGAGGCGATCACGACGACGCACGAGAACCCGCGCTACCACCCCGGCATCGCGCTGCCGTCGTCCCTGCGCGCGACCACCGACCCCGGCGACGCCCTCCGCGGCGTGACCGTGGTGATCCTCGCCGTCCCCGCGCAGACGCTGCGGGCCAACCTCGCCTCGTGGACCGACGTGCTGCCGAAGGGCGCGGTGCTGGTCTCGCTCATGAAGGGCGTCGAGCAGGGCACCACCAAGCGGATGAGCGAGGTGGCCGCCGAGGTCGCCGGCGTCGACGCGAGCCAGGTCGCCGTGGTGTCGGGCCCGAACCTCGCGCGCGAGATCGCGGAGCGCCAGCCGGCGGCGACGACGATCGCCTGCCCGAACCCGGCCACCGCCGAGCTGCTGGCCGAGGCGAGCACGTCGGCGTACTTCCGGCCCTACTGGACCACCGACGTCGTGGGCACGGAGATCGGCGGATCGGTGAAGAACGTCGTCGCGCTCGCCAACGGCATGGCCGTGGGCATGGGGTACGGCGAGAACGCGCAGTCGGCGCTCATCACCCGCGGCCTGGCCGAGATGACCCGCCTCGGCGTGGCGCTCGGTGCCTCGCCGCTGACGTTCCTCGGCCTCGCCGGCATCGGCGACCTCGTGGCCACCTGCCAGTCGCCGCTCTCGCGCAACCGCACGTTCGGCGAGCACCTCGGCCGGGGCCTCACGATCGAGGAGGCGACGGCGGAGATGAAGCAGACCTGCGAGGGCGTGAAGTCGTGCCGCGCGATCCTCGAGCTTGCGCAGAAGCAGGGCGTCGACATGCCCATCACCGAGCAGGTCGTGGAGGTCGTGCACTCGGGCCTGGACCCGAAGGAGATGCTGCAGGCCTTCATGAGCCGCAGCCTCAAGGCCGAGGCCGAGGTCGGCTGACGTAAGCGATGAAGGCGACCTTCATCCAATAGAGCCGAACAATCCCGGCCATCATCAAGTCCTGTTGGATCACGTCCCCTACCGCCCGACGGTTGGCGCCGTCGCGCAGCGGGGGCCCTGCCGTGACTGCCGTCAGGCGAGGGAGCCCAGGGCCGCCTCGATGTCTGTCCAGAGGTCGTCGACGTCCTCGATGCCGACGGACAGGCGGATGAGCGTCTCGGGGATGTCGGGGCGCTCCTCGACCCAGCGGCGGCGGCGTTCCCACGAGGTCTCCACGCCGCCGAGGCTCGTGGCGTGGATGACGACCGACGTGCGGTCGCACATCGCGTCGGTCTCCTCAGCCGTGCCCGTCGTCTCGAACGACACGATCGTGCCGAAGCCGTCCATCTGCTTCGCCGCCACGTCGTGCCCCGGGCCGCCCGGCAGCCCGGGGTAGCGCACGTTGCGCACCGCGGGGTGCGTGGCGAGGCGCGTCGCGAGCTCGTACGCCGTGGCCTGCGCCTGGCGAAGCCGCAGGGCCAGGGTGCGTACGCCGCGCAGGGCGAGGTACGCGTCCAGCGGCCCGGGGATCGCGCCGACGAGCGTCCGCACCCGCAGCACGCGGTCGTAGAGGGCGTCGTCGCGTACGACGACCGCGCCCATGAGCACGTCGGAGTGGCCCGCGAGCGCCTTGGTCGCCGAGTGCACGACGACGTCGACGCCGAGCTCGAGGGGGCGCTGCAGCAGCGGCGTGGCGAACGTGTTGTCGCACACGGTCAGCACGCCGTGCTCGCGCGCCGCGGCGGTCGCCGCGGCCAGGTCGCACACCTCGAGCGCCGGGTTCGTCGGCGTCTCGATCCAGAGCACGGCGGCGCCCTCGCATGCCGCGGCGACCGACGCCGGGTCGTCGATCTGGACGAGCCGCACGGCGACCCGCCCCGCAGCCTCGAGGTCGCGCAGCCGCGCGGCCGTGCCCGAGTACGAGTGCGACGACACCACGACGACGCCGCCGGTGGGCACGAGGTCGAGCACCGCCGACACCGCACCCATGCCGCTCGCGAACGCCAGGCAGCGTCCGCCCTCGAGCCGGCCGAGGACCTCCTCGAACGCCTCCCACGTGGGGTTCGACGTACGCGCGTAGCCGACCGGGCCGCCCGCGTGGAAGGTCGACGACAGCACGACCGGCACGTTCACGGGTGCGTCGGGTGAGGCGGGCGGGCGCCCGGCCGACACGACGACGGTCTCGGGGCGCAGCGAGGGCTCGGTCACGCGCCGACGCTAGCCGACCGGCCACGCGGGCGGCGGGCGGCGTGCTCCGGACACGGCCGGGGCGTCGCCGGACGCACACTAGGGTTGACGGCGTGAGCCAGACCCGACGCATCCGAGTAGCCGTGGTGTTCGGCGGCCGCTCCAGCGAGCACGCGATCTCGTGCGTATCGGCCGGCTCGGTGCTGAGGGCGCTCGACCGGGAGCGGTACGACGTCGTGCCCATCGGCCTCACCACCGACGGGCGCTGGGTGCTCGAGCACGACGACCCCGACCGCCTGCGCATCACCGACGGCGTGCTGCCGGAGGTCGACGGCAGCGGCACGTCGCTGGTGCTGCCGGGGGACCCCACGCGCCGGGACCTCGAGGTGCACGCGCCCGGCGACGTCCCCGGTACCCTCGCCGGCGTCGACGTCGTGTTCCCCGTGCTGCACGGCGCGTACGGCGAGGACGGCACCATCCAGGGCCTGCTCGAGATGGCCGGCGTGCCGTACGTCGGCAGCGGCGTCCTCGCGTCGGCCGCGGCCATGGACAAGGGCGTCATGAAGGCGCTGTTCGCGAACGCCGGTCTCGAGCAGGCGGCGTACGCCGTGATCACCGATCGCGACTGGGCCCGCGATCGCGACGCCGCGCTGGCGCGGGTGCACGCGCTCGGCCTGCCGGTCTTCGTCAAGCCGGCGCGCGCCGGCTCGTCGCTCGGCATCACGAAGGTGTCCGACGCCGCCGACCTCGCGGCCGCGATCGAGTTCGCGCGCGAGCACGACCCGCGCGTGGTCGTCGAGGCCTCGGTCGAGGATGCGCGCGAGATCGAGTGCGGCGTGCTCGTGGACGCCGACGGCGTGCCGCAGGCGAGCGTCTGCGCGGAGATCGTGGTGAAGGGCGACCACGAGTTCTACGACTTCGAGGCGAAGTACCTCGACGACGCCGCCGACCTCGTGGTGCCCGCCGACCTGCCGCAGGAGGTGAGCGACCGCGTGCGCGCGCTGGCCATCAGGGCCTTCGATGCGCTGTCGTGCGAGGGGCTCGCGCGCTGCGACTTCTTCGTCACGCCCGACGGCGGCGTGATCATCAACGAGGTCAACACCATGCCCGGGTTCACGTCGATCTCGATGTTCCCGCGCGTGTGGCAGGAGACGGGCGTCGACTACCCGACGCTCGTCGACCGCCTCGTCGCCGATGCGCTGCGCCGCGGCACCGGCCTGCGCTGACCTTCCCCTTGGCGCCGGGTGGGAGCAGCATGGCCCCATGGCGTACGACGTGGCCCTCGCCGACCGCATGCGCGAGGCGCTCGGCGGCCGTTCCGGCATGAGCGAGAAGAAGATGTTCGGCGGGCTGGCGTTCCTGGTGAACGGGAACATGGCCATCGCGGCGAGCAGCGAGGGCGGGGCGCTCGTGCGTGTCGACCCCGCCGAGTCCGACCACCTCCTCGACACGACGTCGGCCACCGTGATGGTGATGCGCGGCCGGCCGATGACCGGGTGGCTGCGGGTGCCCGCGGACGAGCTCGACAACCCCGACGTGCTCGACGCGTGGGTCGCCCGCGGCGCCGGCTACGCGGCGTCGCTGCCGCCCAAGTCCTAGGACGCGGGGATGGTCTCGCGGACGGCTGCGGAGATGTCCACGAGGGCGTCGGCCTCGGGGGAGTAGGCGTCGGGCACGCTCACCTCGACGTTGATCGAGCGGCCCACCGTCGTGAACAGGTAGCCGCGCTCGAGCTGCTCCGGCAGCCAGTCGACGCCGTCGACCGTGAGCAGCTGCGAGGTCGGCGTGAGGGCAGCGGGGGTCGGCACGCCGCAGCGCGTCACGATCGCCGGGTCGCCCCACGCGTTGATGAGCGCCGACTGCGGGTCGGTGGCGACGACGTTCTGCCCGAGGAGCTGCTCGGGCAGGCTGCTGGTGAGGTCGGCGCAGGCGTACGCTGCCGAGCCCTCCGGGAGAGGGTCGGGCAGGGGTACGGCGAGGCCGCGCGAGCAGCCCGTGAGCGCGAGCAGCGAGGCTGCGCCGACGAGGACGCCGACGTACCTCCTGCCCACGGTGGCGGGGCTCAGAGGTGGACGACGGGGCAGGTGAGGGTGCGGGTGATGCCCTCGACCGCCTGGATGCGCGCCACGACCAGCTTGCCGAGCTCGTCGACGCTGCGGGCCTCGGCGCGGACGATCACGTCGTACGGGCCGGTGACGTCCTCGGCCTGCGTGACGCCCTTGATCTGGGCGATCTCGGCAGCCACATGGGCCGCCTTCCCGACCTCGGTCTGGATGAGGATGTAGGCCTGAACCACCATGGTCGTCCTCCTCGGTCGGCTGATGAACGGACGGGGGACGTGCGACCTCCCGCCGCCCCGTGATGCGCGGACCGACGCCGTCGAGGGGCCGCGGGGCGACACTATCGCCCGTAGCGTTCCCCCGGAGAACGGGTAGGGGCGCTCCTGCCCGGACGTGAAGGAGGACACAGTGGCCGATCGCGGTCCCGCCGGCGCCGGCGAGGTGTCCGCGCTGGGCGAGTTCGGGCTCATCGCGGCCGTGGTAGCCCGCTTCCCCGTGACCCCCGACGTGCTGCTCGGCCCCGGCGACGACGCCGCCGTCGTTGCGGCGCCCGACTCCCGTGTGGTCGCGACCACCGACTTGCTCGTCGAGGGCCGCCACTTCCGCCGCGACTGGTCGAGCGCCCACGAGATCGGCCGCAAGGCCGCGGCGCAGAACCTGTCCGACATCGAGGCCATGGGCGCCCGCCCGACCGCGCTGCTCGTGGGCCTCGGCTGCCCGCCCGACCTCCCCGTCGACTGGGCCACCGGCCTCGCCGACGGGCTCGCCGAGGAGTGCGGCCTCGTCGCGGCGACCGTCGTGGGCGGGGACGTCGTACGCAGCGACCAGGTGGTGATCGCGGTGACCGCGCTCGGGGACCTGGAGGGCCGTTCCGCGGTCACCCGTGCGGGCGCGCAGCCGGGCGACGTGCTCGCGGTGGCGGGCCGCCTCGGCTGGTCGGCCGCAGGCCTCGCGGTGCTCGGGCGGGGCTTCCGCTCGCCGCGGGTGCTCGTCGAAGCGCACAAGGTGCCGGTGCCGCCGTACGGCGCGGGCCGCGCAGCCGCGGCAGCAGGGGCGACGGCGATGGTGGACGTGTCGGACGGGCTGCTGCAGGACGCCGGGCACATCGCCGCGGCGTCGGGCGTGGTCCTGGAGATCGATACCGCGGCGCTCGAGGTGGGGCAGCCGCTGGCGGATGCGGCCGCGGCGTTCAACGCGGACCCGCTCGACTGGGTGCTGCGCGGCGGCGAGGACCACGCGCTGCTCGCGACGTTCCCGGGCGGATCGGCTCTGCCGGAGGGCTTCACGCCGATCGGCCGGGTGTCCGCCGGCGAGCCCGGCGTGCAGGTCGACGGCGTACCCGCCGCAGGCCCCGGCGGCCACGACCACTTCCGGAGGTGACGCGAGTTACTGCCCAAAAGCACGCTGAAGGCAGCGCTTCAACGTGCTTTTGGGCAGTAACTCGCGGACCTAGGTGAGGAGGTAGGTCGCGCCGGGGACGGTGACGACGTCGCCGGGGGCGAGCTGGGCGCCGCGGCGGGTCTCGACGGCTCCGTTGACCTGCACCTGCTCGGAGGCCAGCAGGTCCTTGACCTCGCCGCCGGTCTCGACGGCGTTGACGTACTTCAGGAGCTGGCCGAGACGGATGCCCGCGGCCCCGACCTCGACGTCCTCGGTGTGGCTCATGACCGGATCCTCTCGCGTGCGGACATGCGAAGGGCCGCACCCCCGGGGGGTGCGGCCCTTGGCGGAAGCGTGGAGCGTCAGACGCGGGCGACCTTGCCGGCCTTGATGCACGAGGTGCACACGTTGAGCTTCTTGGGGGTCTTGCCCACGAGGGCGCGCACGGTCTGGATGTTGGGGTTCCAGCGGCGCTTGGTCCGGCGGTGCGAGTGCGAGATCGAGTGGCCGAAACCCGGGCCCTTGCCGCAGACGTCGCAGTTGGCAGCCACGGTGGTAGTCCTCACAGTCGAAACGGGTGGAGTCGCCCGCCAGGTGCGGGCGTCACGCCCGGTCGACCGGGCAACCCGGCAAGGGTACAGGGAGAGGCACGCGACTCCCAAACCGGGCGAACCGGCCCGAGCGGGCACCGGGCCGACCCCGGCGGGCCGCGCCGGGGCGGGTGACGGTCGCCGTCGGACACTACGCTCGCTCGCGAGGCTCCGGCGCCGTGACGCCGGTCACGCCGCCGCCCGCCGACACCGAGGGAGCAGCCGATCGTGCTCGAGCACCTCGACGCGGCCGCGATCCGGCGCTGGGCCGACCTCGGCCTCGAGGCGCTCGGGCGGCACCGCGCCGAGATCGACGCGCTCAACGTGTTCCCGGTGCCCGACGGCGACACCGGCACCAACCTGTTCCTCACCTTCGAGTCCGCCGCCTCGGCGCTGACCGAGGCGGGCGCGGCCCTCGACCTGCGCGACACGGTCCGGACCTTCGCCCACGGGGCGCTGCTCGGCGCCCGCGGCAACTCCGGGATCATCCTCAGCCAGCTCGTCCGGGGGTTCGCCGAGGCGCTCGCCACGGCCGAGCAGCACGCCCACCGGCAGGAGGCCGTGCTGGTCGACGCCTTCGGCAAGGCCGCCGACTCGGCGTACGACGCGGTCGCCGAGCCGCGCGAGGGCACGGTCCTGACCGTCGCGCGTGCCGCCGCCGACGCAGTGGCCGCCCTCGGGCCGGGCACGAGCCTCACCGGCCTGGTCACCGCCGCCGCCGACGCCGCGGCCGATGCGCTCGCCCGCACCCCCGAGCAGCTCGAGGCGCTCGCCCGGGCCGGTGTCGTCGACGCCGGCGGCCGCGGCCTCGTGGTGATCCTCGACGCCCTCGTGGAGACGGTCACCGGCGTACGCCGCGAGGCAGGGCCGGTCGCGCTGCCCCTGCCCCGGGAGAACGTCGGCGACGACATGCTCGAGGGCGGCGGCGCGTACGAGGTGATGTACCTCCTCGACGCCGAGGAGCCCGCCATCCACGGGCTGCGCGAGACGCTCGGCGGCCTCGGCGACTCGCTCGTCGTCGTCGGGGGCGGTGGCCTCTGGAACGTGCACGTGCACACCGACGACATCGGCGCCTGCATCGAGGCCGGCATCGCCGCAGGGCGGCCGCACCGCATCCGGGTGACCGACCTGCGCAAGGACACCGAGCTCCGGTCCGGCGCGCAGGGCCGGGGCGGGCGTGCCGTCGTGGCGGTCGCCCACGGCCCCGGCACCGCCGCGCTGCTCGAGGCGAGCGGGGCGACGGTCGTGCGCGCCCACGGCAACGTCGCGCCCTCGACGGCGGAGATCCTCGACGGCGTCGAGCGCGCGGGCGCGGCCGAGATCGTGCTCCTGCCGAGCGACTCCGACATCCGACCGGTCGCCGAGGCCGCCGCCGACGCCGCGCGGCGCGAGGGCATGCGCGTCTCCGTCGTACCGACGCTCTCGATCGTGCAGACGCTCGCCGCGGTCGCGGTGCACGAGGAGTCGGCGGCGTTCGAGGACGACGTCGTCTCGATGACGCGCGCCGCCGGCGCCACGAGGTACGGCGGCGTCTCGATCGCCTCGCGCGAGGCGATGACGAGCGCCGGCCTCTGCCGCGTGGGCGACGTGCTCGGCATCGTCGGCGGCGACGTCGTGGAGATCGGCAGCTCCATCGAGGACGTCGCGGCAGCCGTCCTCGCCCGTCTGCTCGCGACCGGCGGCGAGCTCGTCACCCTCGTGCGCGGCGACGAGGCCGACGACGCGCTGGCCGACGCAGTGGCACGGCGTACGCGGCGCGAGCACCACGGCACGGAGGTCGTCGTCTACGAGGGCGGCCAGCCGTTCTGGCCGCTCATCCTCGGCGTGGAGTAGCTGTGGCCGACCTGCGGATGGACGACCCGCTGAAGAAGGTCCTCGGGCGCACGGCCGACGCGCTCGAGAAGGGCTTCGGCATGCGCACGGTCGAGGACCTGCTGCGCCACTACCCGCGCAGGTACGCCGAGCGCGGCCAGCTCACCGACCTCCGGCGCCTCGAGCTCGACGAGCACGTCACGGTGCTCGCGCGGGTCAGCAAGGTCGACGTGAAGCAGTACAAGGACAAGCGCACGGGCCGGATGCAGGACCGGCTCGAGGTCGCGGTCAGCGACGGCACGAGCAGCCTCACCCTCACCTTCTTCAAGCAGGCGTGGCGCAGCAAGGAGCTGCGGGTCGGGCGCGTGGGGCTGTTCTCCGGGAAGGTCGGGCAGTTCCGCAACGTGCTGCAGCTCGCCCACCCCGACTATGTGCTCCTCCCCGAGTCGGGCTCGGACTCGCTCGCCGACGACGAGACCGTGCTGAAGTACGCCGGAGCCCTCATCCCGGTCTACCCCGCCAACCAGTCGATGCCGTCGTGGAAGATCGCGACGGCCGTCGGCGTGGTGCTCGACCAGCTGCCAGACGACATCGACGACCCGCTGCCCGAGGCCACCCGCAGGCGCAACAGCCTGCCGGCGCTGGCACCCGCGCTGCGCTCGATCCACGCGCCCGACAGCCGCGAGCAGGTCCGCGAGGCCCTCGAGCGGCTGAAGTGGGACGAGGCGTTCGTGCTGCAGACCGTGCTCGCGCAGCGGCGGTTCGCGGCCTCGGCGCTGCCGGCCACGCCGCGCGTGCCGGTGGCCGGCGGGCTCCTCGAGGCGTTCGAGGCCCGCCTGCCGTTCGCGCTCACGGCCGGCCAGGTCGCGGTCGGCGCGACGATCGCCGACGACCTCGCCCGCAGCCACCCGATGCACCGGCTGCTGCAGGGCGAGGTCGGCTCGGGCAAGACGCTCGTGGCGCTTCGCGCGATGCTCACGGTCGTCGACACCGGCGGCCAGGCCGTGCTGCTCGCGCCCACCGAGGTGCTCGCCCAGCAGCACCACCGCTCGATCACGGCGATGCTCGGGCCGCTCGCCGAGCGCGGGCTGCTCACCGGCGGCGACGTCGGTACGCGCGTCGCGCTGCTGACCGGTTCGGTCACGGCGGCGCGCCGCCGCGAGGCGATGCTCGACATCCAGTCGGGCGAGGCCGGCATCGTCGTGGGCACGCACGCGCTGCTCGAGGACAAGGTGCAGTTCTTCGACCTCGGCCTCGTCGTCGTCGACGAGCAGCACCGCTTCGGCGTCGAGCAGCGCGCGGCCCTCGCCGCCAAGGCGCGCGACGACCAGCGTCCGCACGTCCTCGTGATGACCGCGACGCCGATCCCGCGAACGGTTGCGATGACGACGTTCGGCGACCTTGAGACCTCGGTGCTCACCGAGCTGCCGGCCGGCCGGTCGCCCATCGTCACGCACGTGGTGCCGACGTCGGAGAAGCCGGCGTACCTCGACCGCGCCTGGCAGCGCATCCGCGAGGAGGTCGCCGAGGGCCGTCAGGCGTACGTCGTCTTCCCTCGCATCGGCGGGCCCGGATCGGCGGGCGAGGACGTCGACGAGCCCGAGGACGCCGAGTCGTCGGACAAGCGGCGGCCGCCGCTCGCGGTGCTCGACCTCGTCGAGCCGCTGACGGCCGGCCCGCTCGCAGGGCTGCGGGTCGGCGTGCTGCACGGGCGGATGCCGGCGGACGAGAAGGACGACGTCATGCGCCGTTTCGGTGCCGGGCCGTCGGCGCCCGACGGCATCGACGTGCTGCTCGCGACGACCGTCGTCGAGGTGGGCGTCGACGTGCCGAACGCCACCGTCATGGTCGTGATGGACGCCGACCGCTTCGGCGTCTCGCAGCTGCACCAGCTGCGCGGCCGTATCGGCCGCGGCGCGCACGCCGGCCTCTGCCTGCTCGTCACCGAGATGCACCCGGCGTCGCCGGCCCGCGCGCGCCTTGACTCGGTGGCCTCGACGTCCGACGGCTTCGAGCTCTCGCGCATCGACCTCGAGAACCGCCGCGAGGGCGACGTGCTCGGGTCGTCGCAGTCGGGCCACCGCTCGTCGCTGCGCGCGCTGTCGGTGCTGCGCGACGAGGACGTGATCGTGCAGGCGCGCGAGGAGGCGGTGGAGCTCGTCTCGCGCGATCCTGACCTCGCCACGGTCCCCGCGCTCGCGCGCGCGATCGCGGCCATGCTCGACGAGGAGCGCGCCGACTACCTGGAGAAGTCATGACCGAGATGCACCGCAGCGAGATGCGGCTGTCCGACGGCCGGCTGCTCGACGTGCGCACCGCGGGGCCGGACGACGGTCCCGTGCACGTGCACTTCCACGGCACTCCGGGGTCCTCGCTCGTCGACCGCGTCCTGCTCGAGAGCCTGATCGCGCGCGGGCTGCGGGTCGTCACCTGGTCGCGGCCGGGCTACTCGACCTCGACGCCGCAGCCGGGCCGCACGATCGCCTCGGTCGCCGACGACGCGCGCGAGGTGCTCGACCAGATCGGCGTGGCGTCGGCTACCGCGAGCGGCTGGTCCGGGGGCGGTCCGCACGTGCTCGCGTTCGCCGCGCTCGCGCCCGAGCGCTGCCGGGCGGCGTCGGTGCTCGCGGGGGTCGCGCCGTACGCCGAGTCGCTCGGCGAGCTCGACTTCTTCGAGGGCTTCGGCCAGGACAACATCGACGAGTTCGGCGCCGCGATCGCCGGCGAGGAGCAGGTGCGGGCATTCCTGGCGCCGTTCGTCGAGGCGTTCCGCACGATCTCGCGCGAGGAGATCGTCGGCGCGATCGCCAGCCTGCTGCCCGAGGCCGACCGCGCCTGGATCGCCGGCGACTACGGCCACGACCTCGCCCAGGAGTTCCGCGAGGCGGTCGAGGTGGCGGGGGAGGGCTGGGTGCACGACGACCTCGCCTTCGTGCAGCCCTGGGGCTTCGAGCTCGGGGCGATCGACGTGCCGGTCGCGCTGTGGCACGGCACGGCCGACCTCATGGTCCCGTCGCCCCACGGGCGCTGGCTGGCCCAGGCGATGCCGCAGGCCGACGCGCATCTCCTGGACGGCGAGGGCCACCTGTCAGTCGTCCTGGGCCGCAGCGCCGAGATCGTCGACGCGGTGCTCGCCGCTGCCCGCTGAAACAAGCCTGGCCGTGGTGATACCACGGCGGTACCATCGACCCATGGCCATGACCCTGCGCCTCACCGACGAGGAGACCGAGATCCTGCGCGCGCTCGCCGAGCGCGAGCACCGCTCCATGCAGGAGGTGGTGCGGCTCGCGGTGCTCGAGCGGGCCGAGCGCGCCGGGCACGCCGCCGAGCGCGACGAGGTGCTCGACTGGGCCGAGGGCCGGTACGCCGACCTGCTCGACCGCCTGTCGAAGTGAGCGGCACCCACCGCCTGCTGACCACGGAGGACCTGGTCGCGATCGCCACGCGCATCGGGCGCGGCGATCCTTCGATCCGGGACCTCGGGCTGCTCGAGTCCGCGGCGGCCCGGCCGGGCACGTCGGTGTTCGGCGACGACGCGTACCCGGACCTCGAGACCAAGGCGGCGGCGCTGCTCGAGTCGCTCGTGCGAAACCACGCGCTCATCGACGGCAACAAGCGGCTGGGCTGGCTCTCCCTGGTGCTCATGCTCGCGCTGAACGGCCATCGCCTCGACGTCGACGACGACGAGGCGTACGACCTCGTTATCGGGGTGGCCGAGGGGCGGCACGACATCGCGGCGATCGTCGCCGTGCTGCGGGGCTGGGGGGTCGGGGCGTGACGCGGATCATCGCGGGGTCGGCGCGCGGGCGACGGCTCGCCGTCCCGCCGACGGGCACCCGGCCCACGTCGGACCGCGTGCGCGAGGCCCTGATGTCGGCCCTCGAGCACGAGCTCGGCTCGCTCGGAGGAGCGGCGGTCGCCGACCTGTACGCCGGCACCGGCGCAGTCGGCCTCGAGGCGCTGTCCCGCGGCGCCGCCCACGCCCTGCTGGTCGACAAGGACCGCAAGGCCGTGGCCACGCTCACGGCCAACGTCGCCACGGTGGGCATCCCCGGCGCCGTCGTGCTCGGCGACGACGTCGTGCGCCTCGCCGGCTCGGTGCCGCCGCCTCGTGCACAGGCGCCGTACGACCTTGTCTTCGCGGACCCGCCGTACGACGTGCCGGACGCCACGGTGGAGGAGATCCTCTCGGGGCTCGCGGTGAACGGCTGGCTCGCCGACGGGTCGCTGGTCGTCGTCGAGCGCGCCCGGCCGCGGCGGGGCGAGCCGTTCGCCTGGCCCGAGGGGTACGAGCCGCGCAAGGACCGGGCGTACGGCGACACCCTCGTGCGTACCGCGCTTTGGTACGGTCGCGACGCCTGACCAGCGGCTTCGGCCGGACCTCGACCCACCGAGGAGCCATACGTGCGCAAGGCCGTCTGCCCCGGCTCGTTCGACCCGGTCACCAACGGGCACCTCGACGTGTTCGTGCGCGCGGCCTCGCTCTTCGACGAGGTCACCGTCGCCGTCCTCATCAACAAGACCAAGAGCAGCATGTTCACCGTTGACGAGCGGATCGAGATGCTCCGCGAGGTGGTCGCGCCGTACCCGAACGTGAAGGTCGACTCGTTCCACGGGCTGCTCGTGGACTACTGCGAGACCAACGGCATCGCGGCGATCGTCAAGGGCCTGCGCGCGGTCAGCGACTTCGACTACGAGCTGCAGATGGCGCAGATGAACCACCGTCTCAAGGGCGTCGAGACGCTGTTCGTCAGCACGAACCCGCTGTACAGCTACCTGTCCTCGTCGCTGCTCAAGGAGATCGCGACGTACGGTGGTGACGTCTCCGGGCTCGTGCCCGAGACTGTGCTCGCCCGTCTCGGCGAGCGGATCGCCGAACGCGCCCGGGGCTGACCCGGCGCGACCGAGAACGAAGGACCCCCGTGGACGTCCACGACAAGCTCGACGAACTGTCCGCCCTGGTCGAGGGCGCCCGCGCGATGCCGATGTCGGCGTCGTGCGTGGTCAACCGCGCGCAGGTGCTCGACCTCCTCGACGAGGTCCGCTCGCTGCTGCCGACCTCGCTCGACCAGGCCGACGACATCCTCGCCGAGCGCGACGGGATCGTGGCCGCCGCCCGGGTGAGCGCCGCCGAGGTGCTCGCGGCCGCCGACGAGGAGGCGCGCGCGCGGGTGTCCGAGCACGAGGTCTACCGCGCCGCGCTCGCCGAGGCGGACGTCGTGCGCGCCGAGGCCGAGGCCGAGGCCGACCGGATGCGCCGCGAGACCGACGACTACGTCGATGCCAAGCTGGCGAACTTCGAGGTCGCCCTGCACAAGACCCTCACCGCAGTGCAGAAGGGCCGCGACAAGATCCGCGGCCGCCAGGAGTACGACGAGCTCGGGTACGACGACACCCCGCTGCCCGGCTGAGGCGCGATCCGGGGCCGCCGGAGTCCCATTTGGGCGGTACGCCGGCCCTCCGGTACCCTGGCGTGTCGGTCGTCGTGACGTCCGAACCCCACCGCAGCACCGCCGGTGACCCCGGCAGCGCTCCCGCACGGCCCGGAAAGGCGCAGTCCTGAACCCGCTCGACCCCCGCTCGCCCCTCGTGCTCGACACGCGGGAGCTGGGACGTCGTGCGGGGTCCATGCAGGAGCTGTCGCTGACCCGGCCCGCGCCGGAGGGGATCGGGATCATGTCGATCGGCGTCCCCACGGGGAGCGACATCGAGCTGGACCTCCGGCTCGAGTCGGTCGTCGAGGGTGTGCTCGTGTCGGGAACGGCGCGGGTGCAGCTCACGGGCGAGTGCAGCAGATGCCTGGATCCGGTCTCGGACGAGCTCGAGGTCGACTTCCAGGAGCTGTACGCGTACGAGGAGACCGATCATCGCGGTCGCCCCGTGCGCACCGACTCGGCCGAGGGCGACGACGAGGACGAGCAGCGGTACGTGGTCGGGGATCTCCTGGACCTCGAGCCGTTGCTCCGCGACGCGGTGGTGCTCGACCTTCCGCTCGCACCCGTGTGCAGGGACGACTGCCCGGGGCTGTGCCCGCAGTGCGGGTTCCGCCTCGAGGACGACCCGACGCACGGCCACGACGTGATCGACCCGCGGTGGGCCGCCCTCGGCGCTCTGCAGGACGAGCCCGGCTCCACCAGCACGACCGCTACGAACACCGACGACCAGCAGGAAGAGGACTAAGGCCATGGCCGTCCCCAAGCGCAAGACCTCGCGCAGCAACACCCGCCACCGCCGCTCGCAGTGGAAGGCCAAGCTGCCCCAGATCAACAAGGTCGTCCGCAACGGCCGCGTCGAGTTCGTGGTGCCCCACCGCGTCGACGCCGACGGCGAGTACAACGGCCGCCAGGTCCTCGACATCTGAGCCTCGACGTTCGGGCCCCTGGCTCGACGCTCGACCCGCACGCCTCCGCGGCACCCGACCGCGCCCGTCCCTGCGACGGGCCGCCGGTCGGGTGCCGCGTCGCGTCCGGGGTTAGCCTTCCGACCATGACCACCGATGACCTGAGCCTCGCGGCCCGGGCCCTCGCGGTCGTGCTCGACCTCGAGGCCGTCGATCTGCGGGCTGACAGCCCGCTCGACGACCTGGGGGCCGACTCGATCGCACGGGTCCAGTGGGCCGACGTCGTGGAGGAGCTCGCCGCGGCCGAGGGCCGCACCGTGAGTGTCGACGACTCCGTGCTGCGCGACGCCGCCGTCCTCGGCGACCTCGCCGAGCACCTGTCCACTGCGGGAGCCCCGGCGTGAGCGCCCGCTCGCACCCGCCGATGTCCGAGCTCGCCGCGCGCCTGCAGGTGCAGCTCGACGAGGGGATCCTCGAGCGGGCGCTGACCCACCGGTCCTACGCGTACGAGAACGGCGGCCTGCCGACCAACGAGCGCCTGGAGTTCCTCGGCGACTCCGTGCTCGGCCTCGTCGTCACCGACACGCTCTTCCGCGCCCACCCGGACCTGCCCGAGGGCCAGCTGGCCAAGCTGCGCGCGGCGGTCGTCAACGCCAAGGCCCTCGCGGGCATCGGCCGCCAGCTCGGCCTGGGCGAGCACCTGCTGCTCGGCAAGGGCGAGGAGGCGACCGGCGGGCGCGACAAGTCCTCGATCGTGGCCGACACCGTCGAGGCCGTGATCGGCGCGGTCTACCTCGACCAGGGCCTCGAGGTCGCGACCGAGCTCGTGCACCGGCTGTTCGACCCGCTCATCGCGGAGTCGGCGGGCCTCGGTGCGGGCCTGGACTGGAAGACGAGCCTGCAGGAGCTGTGCGCGGCCCTGTCGGCCGGCGTCCCGGAGTACGTCGTCGACGAGAGCGGGCCCGACCACCAGAAGAGCTTCCGCGCGCGGGTGCGCGTCGGCGAGGACTTCTACGGCGACGGCAAGGGCCGCAGCAAGAAGGAGGCCGAGCAGGAGGCCGCCGCCACCGCGTACGCCGAGCTCTCCGACAAGCGCGACGCCCTCCTCGCCGCCGCGGCGGAGGACTAGTGCCCGAGCTGCCCGAGGTCGAGGTCGTACGCCGGGGCCTCGACCGCTGGGTCGCGGGCCGCACGGTGGCCTCGGCGTCCGTCCTGCACGACCGCGCCGCCCGTCGGCACGCGGCCGGGGGAGCGGACCTCGCCGACCGGCTCGTGGGCCGCACGATCGAGGCGGCGAGCCGTCGGGGCAAGTACCTCTGGCTGCCGCTCGACGGCCGCGAGGCGGCGCTGGTGGCGCACCTCGGCATGAGCGGGCAGCTGCTGGTGCAGCCGCCCGACAGCCCCGACGAGACGCATCTGCGCGCGCGGATCCGGTTCGCCGACGGCGGCCGCGAGCTGCGGTTCGTCGACCAGCGGACCTTCGGCGGCCTCGCCCTCGACGACCTCGTGCCCGACGACGCCGAGGGCCGTGTGCCCGCGTCCGTGGCGCACATCGCGCGCGACCCGCTCGACCCGCTGTTCGACGACGCCCGCTGGGTGCGCCGGCTGCGGGCGAAGCAGACCGGCATCAAGCGGGCGCTGCTGGACCAGACCCTCGTGAGCGGAGTCGGCAACATCTACGCCGACGAGTCGCTCTGGCGGGCGCGCCTGCACTGGGCGACGCCGTCCGACGGCCTCCCGCCCGCTCGGGCCCGCGAGCTGCTCGGGCACGTCCGCGACGTGATGGCCGAGGCGCTCGACCAGGGCGGCACGTCGTTCGACGCGCTGTACGTCAACGTCAACGGGGAGAGCGGCTACTTCGACAGGTCGCTCGCGGCGTACGGGCAGGCCGACCGGCCGTGCCCGCGGTGCGGGCGCCCGATCGTGCGCGAGGCGTTCATGAACCGGTCGTCGTACCGGTGCCCCCGCTGCCAGCGCACGCCCAGGAGCCCTCGGTGGTGACCGTGCGCGTCACCGCGTGGGTGCGCGGCCATGTGCAGGGCGTGGGCTTCCGCTGGTGGACGCGCGCCCGCGCGCTGGAGCTCGGGCTCGTCGGCTGGGCCCGCAACCTCGACGACGGCCGCGTGGAGGTGGTCGCGGAGGGTGACCGGGAGGCGTGCGAGGCGCTGCTGGCCCTGCTGCGCGGACCCGGCACGCCGGGGCGGGTCCGGTCGGTCGTGGAGCAGTGGTCCGACGCCCGCGGGCTCGACGGGTTCCTCGAGCGCTGAGGGCCGAGAGGCCCGGCCAGCACAGGGCAGCCTGTGTGCCGCGGGTCTCACCGGCGCGCGGGGAGGCGGGTTGACGCCCGCGCGGCCGCGCTGTCACCCTGAATCCACCGGCGGGCAGCCCGCCGCCACGATTCTCCTTCCGCCCCACAGGCGATCCGAGTGCCGCACGGCACCGATCCGCGCTGCTCGTCCAGGCTCGTGTCAAGGGAGACACTTCATGTCCAAGGCGATCTACGGCCACCTGGCGACGTCCGACGCACTCCTCGTCGCCGAGGTCACCCGGCTGCGCCGCCGCGTCCGCGAGCTCGAGGAGCAGCTCGCGACGTACGAGGCCATGGTCCCGTCGGACCTCGCCGGCCTCGAGCGCGTCGACGTCACCGTCCGTGAGCTGCCCGAGGACGCCGCCGTCCTCGCCTGAGCACCACCCCGACCGCCGCGGCGCCCGACCGGGCGGCCGCGGCGTCGTCGTGTCCGGGGGTCGACACGCCGGGGGCCCCGGATAGGGTGGGCGCACTTCCCCCGCCTGGTCGACGTGCCCGGTGAACCTGCTGGAACCACCAAGCGCCTGGAGCATCCCGCGTGCACCTGAAGAGCCTCACGCTGAGGGGCTTCAAGTCCTTCGCGTCCTCGACGACGCTGCACTTCGAGCCGGGCATCACCTGCGTGGTCGGCCCCAATGGCTCGGGCAAGTCCAACGTCGTCGACGCCATCGCCTGGGTCATGGGCGAGCAGGGCGCCAAGAGCCTGCGCGGCGGCAAGATGGAGGACGTCATCTTCGCCGGCACGTCCGGCCGCCCGCCGCTCGGCCGGGCCGAGGTGCTCCTGACGATCGACAACCACGACGGCGTCCTGCCGATCGACTACTCCGAGGTCACCATCTCGCGGACGATGTTCCGCAACGGCGGGTCGGAGTACGCCATCAACGGCACCCCGTGCCGCCTGCTCGACGTGCAGGAGCTGCTGTCGGACTCCGGCATCGGCCGCGAGATGCACGTGATCGTCGGCCAGGGGAAGCTCGACGAGATCCTGTCGGCGTCGCCCGAGGACCGCCGCGGCTTCGTCGAGGAGGCGGCCGGCGTCCTGAAGCACCGCAAGCGCAAGGAGAAGGCGCTCCGCAAGCTCGACGCCATGCAGGCCAACCTGACCCGCCTGCAGGACCTCACCACCGAGCTGCGCCGCCAGCTGAAGCCGCTCGGCAAGCAGGCAGAGGTCGCCCGCCGCGCCGCGGTGATCCAGGCCGACCTGCGCGACTCGAGGCTGCGCCTGATCGCCGACGACCTCATCACGCTGCGGGACGCCGTCCAGCAGGAGGTCGCCGACGAGACCGCGCTGCGCGAGCGCCGCGGCGAGGTCGAGGCCGAGCTCGCCGGCGCCCAGGCGCGGGAGGCCGTGCTCGAGGCCGAGATGGCGGGCGAGGCCCCCGCGCTCGCCCGCGCCCAGGACACCTGGTTCCGCCTGTCGTCCCTGCGCGAGCGCGTGTCGAGCACCGCGGCCCTCGCGGCCGAGCGCGTGCGCCTGCTCGCGCCGGAACCTGAGGAGGAGCGGCGCGGCCGCGACCCCGAGGAGCTCGACGCCGACGCCCGCGCCGCCCGCGAGGAGGAGGCCGCGCTCGGGCGCGAGGTCGCCTCCGCCCGCGAGGTGCTCGCCGGCGCCGTCGCCGCCCGCGCCGAGGCCGAGGGCGCCCACGCCGCGGAGGAGCAGCGCCTCGCCGCGCTGCTCCGCGCTGCCGCCGACCGCCGCGAGGGCCTCGTGCGCCTCACCGGCCAGGTGCACGCCGCGACCTCGCGTCTCGAGGCTCGTACCGCGGAGCTCGACCGCCTCGCCGCCCAGGCCGCCGACGCCCGCGCCCGCGCCGACAAGGCGAACGCCGACTTCCACGCGCTCGAGGCGCAGGTGGCCGGGCTGGACGAGGGCGAGGTCGGCCTCGACGAGGAGCACGAGGTCGCCTCCGCCGAGCTCGCCGCGGCCGACGCCCGCGTGCAGGCGCTGCGCCTCGAGGAGCAGGAGGCCGAGCGCGAGCGCCACGCTCTCTCCGCCCGCGTCGAGGCGCTCGAGCTGGGCCTCGCCCGCAAGGACGGCGGCGCCGCGGTGCTCGCCGCCGGCGACCGGCTCTCCGGCGTGCTCGGCACGGTCGCCGCGCTGCTGCGGGTGCGCCCCGGGTACGAGGCCGCGGTCTCGGCGGCGCTCGGCCCGCTGGCCGACGCCGTCGCCGTCGGCTCGGTGTCCGAGGCCGTCGACGCCCTGACCCTTCTCAAGTCCGACGACGCGGGCCGCGCCTCGCTGCTCGTCGGCGGCGCCACGGCACCCGACCGCTCGTCCTGGCCGTCGCTGCCTGCCGGCGCGGTGTGGGCCGTGGACGCCGTCGAGGCGCCGGAGGCCCTGCGCGGCTCGGTGGCCGTGGCGCTCGCGCGCGTCGCCCTCGTCGACGACCTCGCGGCCGCCCGCGGCCTCGTGCGCGACCACGACGTCGTGGCCGTGACGCGCGACGGCGATGTGGTCGCTCACGGCGTCGTGCACGGCGGATCGGCGTCCGCGCCCTCGCTGCTCGAGGTGCAGGCCGCCGTCGACGAGGCGCGCGCGAAGCTCACCGATGCCACCCACCGCACCGAGCGCGCCCGCTTCGAACTCGTCGGCGCGACCGAGGCTGTCGAGGCCGCGCAGCACCGCGTCGACGCCGCGCTCGCCCGCCTGCACGAGTCCGACGCGCGCATGGCCGCCGTCGCCGAGCAGCTCGGGCAGCTCGGGTCCGCCTCGCGTGCCGCCACCGGGGAGGCCGAGCGCATCGCTGCCGGCATCGCGTCGGCCACCGCGGCCCGCGACGCCGACCAGGCCACGCTCGAGGAGCTGACCGCCCGGCTCGAGGCCGCGCAGTCGGTGCCCGACGAGGGCGAGCCCTCGCACGAGGAGCGCGACCGCCTCGCCGAGGCCGCGGTGCTCGCGCGCCAGGCCGAGGTGGAGGCGCGGCTCGCGGTCCGCACGGGGGAGGAGCGCGCCCGTGCCCTCGCCGGCCGCGCCGAGCAGCTCGAGCACGCGGCCAACGCCGAGCGCGCCGCGCGCGCCCGCTCGGCCGAGCGGCGCGAGTCCCGCGCCCGTGCTGCCGCCGTGGCCGCCGCCGTACGAGCCGGGGCTGCCGCCACCCTCGTGCGTATCGACATCTCGCTCGGGGTCGCCGCCAGCGAGCGCGACGCCGCGGAGCAGGCGCGCACGGTCCGCGAGGGCGAGCTGCTCGCGCTGCGCACGCGCACCCGCGAGCTGCAGACCGAGCTCGAGGCGCTCACGTCGTCGGTGCACCGCGACGAGATGGCGCGCGCCGAGCAGCGCATGCGCATCGAGCAGCTCGAGGCGCGCGCGATGGAGGAGTTCGGCGTCGACGCAGAGACCCTCGAGACCGAGTACGCGCCTGACGTCCTCGTCCCGCCGTCGATGGTCGCCCCCGGCGACGAGGTCGACCCCGAGGCGCCCGAGCCTGAGCCGTACCCGTACGTGCGCGAGGAGCAGGAGAAGCGCATGCGCTCCGCCGAGCGCTCGCTCAACCTGCTCGGCAAGGTGAATCCCCTGGCGCTGGAGGAGTTCTCGGCGCTCGAGGAGCGGCACCGCTTCCTCAACGAGCAGCTCGACGACCTCAAGCGCTCGCGCGCGGAGCTCCTCGGCATCGTCACCGAGGTCGACGCCCGCGTGCAGCAGGTGTTCTCCGAGGCGTACGCCGATGTCGAGCGCGAGTTCGAGCGGATCTTCGCCCGCCTGTTCCCGGGCGGCGAGGGCCGGCTGTTCCTCACCGACCCGAGCGACCTGCTCACGACCGGCATCGAGGTCGAAGCCCGGCCGCCGGGCAAGAAGGTCAAGCGCCTGTCGCTGCTCTCGGGCGGCGAGCGGTCGCTGACCGCGGTGGCGTTCCTCGTCGCGCTGTTCAAGGCGCGGCCGAGCCCGTTCTACATCATGGACGAGGTCGAGGCCGCCCTCGACGACGTCAACCTCCAGCGCCTGCTCGGCATCATGGAGGAGCTGCGCGAGGACTCCCAGCTGCTGGTGATCACCCACCAGAAGCGCACGATGGAGATCGCGGACGCCCTCTACGGCGTCTCGATGCGCGGCGACGGCGTCACGACGGTCATCGGCCAGCGGATGGCCTCGCACCGCTCGGGCGACGACCCGGACGGCGAACCCGTCGACGTCAGCGACTCCGCCGTCCCCGCGTAGCCGCTGCCCCTCCAAGCTCGGGCTCGGGGGTCGATACGCGCGCTCTGCGGCACGTATCGACGCCCGCTTCCAGGGGCGCGCCGAAGCGGCAGTGGTTGCGCGCGCTCTGCGACGCGTATCGACGCCCGCTTCTGGGCGGTGTTGAGGAGTGGCAGTGGTTGCGCGCGCTCTGCGACGCGTATCGACGCCCGCTCCCAGGGGCGCGCCGAAGCGGCAGTGGTTGCGCGCGCTCTGCGACGCGTATCGACGCCCACTGCCTGCCCGCACGTGCTGAGCAGGCGCGGCGCTCTGGGAGGATGAGCGGGTGGACACCGGACTTCTCTATGGCCTGATCGCGCTCGTCATCCTCGTGCTCGGCGGGGGAGCGGTGGTGCTGCTGCGCCGCTCGTCGAACCGTGCCATCGAGGCGCCGCCCGCCCGCCCGCAGGTCACCGCGCCCCCTGCGCCGGTCGCCGGGGACGAGGTGGACGTCGCCGTCACCGAGCCCGAGGCGCCCGCCGTACCGACGGTCGAGGTGCCCGAGCCGTCGGCCGGGCGTCTCGCGCGCCTGCGGGCCCGGCTCGCCCGGTCGAACACCGCGGTCGGCAAGGGGCTTCTGGCGCTGCTGACCCGCGACCAGCTCGACCAGGACACCTGGGACGAGGTCGAGGAGACGCTGCTCGCGGCCGACCTCGGCGTGGGTCCGACCCAGGAGCTCGTGGCGTCGCTGCAGCGGCGTACGCGGGTCGAGGGCATCTCCGACGTCGGCACCGCCCGCGCGATGCTGCGCGACGAGCTGCTCTCGCTCGTCGACCCGAGCCTCGACCGCAGCGTCGCCACCCACGTGGACGAGGACCGTCCGGCCGTCGTGCTCGTCGTCGGCGTCAACGGCACCGGCAAGACCACCACCACCGGCAAGCTCGCGCGCGTGCTCGTCGCCGACGGCCGCAGCGTGGTGCTCGGCGCGGCCGACACGTTCCGCGCCGCGGCCAGTCAGCAGCTGCAGACGTGGGGCGACCGCGTCGGTGCGCGCGTCGTGACCGGTCCCGAGAACGCCGACCCCGCTGCCGTGGCGTTCGACGCGGTGAAGCACGCCGTCGACGAGGGTGCCGACGTCTGCGTCATCGACACCGCCGGCCGCCTGCACACCAAGACCGGCCTCATGGACGAGCTCGGCAAGGTCAAGCGCGTCGTGGAGAAGCAGGCGCCCGTCGACGAGGTGCTCCTCGTCCTCGACGCGACCACCGGCCAGAACGGCCTGCGCCAGGCGCAGGTGTTCTCCGAGGTCGTCGACGTCACCGGCATCGTGCTCACCAAGCTCGACGGCACCGCGAAGGGCGGCATCGTCGTCGCGGTGCAGCGCGAGCTCGGCGTCCCGGTCAAGCTCGTCGGCCTCGGCGAAGGCCCCGACGACCTGGCACCCTTCGACGCCGAAGCCTTCGTCGACGCGCTGTTGGACTAGCCCTCCAAGCTCGGTGTTTCCGGCCCTCCAAGCTCGCGGGCTCGTTCCTCGCCCGCTCGCGTCGGGCACCCGCGCCGGGCCGGTCTGCTCGGGGCCTCCTGCGTCGGCCCGTCGCAGCCCGGCTTGGGGCGCGCCTCCTCGGGGGCCGTCGTTCCTCCGGCCCCGTCGTCGGCGCGCGGGCTGCGCCCCGGCGCGGGCAAGGCAGCCGCTCGGGGCTGTGGCTCGCTGGGCTGCTCGCGATCACGCCGTTCGAGGGTCGTCGGCGCGCGCCTGCGGCCGGCGCGGGTACTGCACCTCGGGCTGCGCACCGTCGATGGCTGGCCTGGGTGTCCTCGGGTCGGGCGCCGTCGTCGGCGCGGGTACTGCACCACGCTACCACGCCATCGGGGGCCGGCTCAGCTGCTGGGGTCGGGGGTGGGCGATGAAGGGGGCCTTCGTTGCTAAGAGGCGTACAAACTCGGCCTTCATCGACACCGTAGCCGTGCAGTGGTTCGGTGGGGGGATGGACATCGCCAAGCTCACCGACACCCAGACCCTGCGTCGCGAGGAGGCGGCTCGGCGGCTGCATGAGATCGCGGACGAGCTCGCCTCGGGCAACGGCTTCGTGATCGAGCGGGACGGCATCCGGTTCGACGTCGCGGTGCCGGACGAGGTCCGCATGAAGGTCGAGGTCGAGATCGAGTCCGACGAGCGCGAGATCGAGATCGAGCTCACCTGGTAGCTGCAGTACCCGCGCCAAGCCGAAGCCTGCGCGCCTGGCTGCGAGGCGTCCCCGAGGAACGAGGGGGCCCGAGCGGACGGGCCTGGCGCGGGTGCCCGACGCGAAGGGCGAGGGACGAGCCCTCAGCTGGGAGGGTCGGCACGCACGGTACCGGGACCTATGGACGGGTTCAGCGCCGTACCTGAGCCGCTCGACGCTCATCGGGACAGCCGGATCCCGCACGCCCGCGGGACGGCCCGACCCTGGAGCGACTCTTGCGCCACGCACGCCCCGAAGCCCCGTCCACCCGTCCCTCGCTGCGCCGCCGCGCCGGCGTCGTCGGCCTCGCCGCCGGCCTCGTCCTGGCTGCCGCGGTCGGCACCGCCTCCGCGAAGGAGGTCGGCAGCGGGGGTACGCCGACACCCACAACGACCACGTGCAACCCCGTCTCGGGCCTCGGCTACAAGGGCGACGCCACCACGAGCGACACCGCGCTCGCGACGGTTCAGGTGAGCTACAAGGTGAAGTCGTGCGATGGCAGCGCCGTCACCGCCGATCTGCTCGTGTTCCAGACCGCTGCCCCCGACAACGTCGCGCTCGATGCCGTGGGCATCCCGCTCTCCGGCAAGCTCACCGCGGTCGTCCGGGCCAACACGTCGTACATCGCGCGGTTCACCGTGCGCGACGCCGCCACGGGCGCGGTCGTGGGCACCAACCAGATCTTCGTCGCCGCCGTCTACAAGGGCGTCTGACGACAACCTCGCGCACTGCCGCCCGCGGCCAGGTCGATGCCGCGTCCGGCCCCACCCTGGGGCCGGCTGTACCGGGCCGTGGCGGTGCGCAGGAGGCCTGAGCCAGTTCAGGCCTCGAGGGGCGGCCGGGGAGTGCGGCCCGCCCCTCTCTGTGTTGATTCGCCCTCCAAGCTCGGCGGCTCGTTCCTCGCCGCACCGCGTCGGGCACCCGCGCCATGTTTATGGCCCTCCAAGCTCGGCGGCTCGTTCCTCGCCGCCTCGCGTCGGGCACCCGCGCCAGGCCGGTCTGACTCGGGCCCCCTCGTTCCTCGGGGGCGCCTCGCAGCCCGGCTTGGGGCGCGCCCCCTCGGGGGCCGTCGTTCCTCCGGCCCCGTCGTCGGCGCGCGGGCTTCGCCCTGGCGCGGGTACTGCACCTGCGTCGTCGGCCCTCCAAGCTCGGCGGCTCGTTCCTCGCCGCCTCGCGTCGGGCACCCGCGCCATGTTTATGGCCCTCCAAGCTCGGCGGCTCGTTCCTCGCCGCCTCGCGTCGGGCACCCGCGCCAGGCCGGTCTGCTCGGGGCCTCCTCCGTCGGCCCGTCGCAGCCCGGCGTGGGGCGCGCCTCCTCGGGGGCCCTCGTTCCTCGGGCCCCGTCGTCGGCGCGCGGGCTTCGCCCTGGCGCGGGTACTGCACCTCGGGCTGCACGCCGTCAGTGGCCGGCCTGGGTGGCCTCCGGTCGGGCGCCGTCGTCGGCGCGCGGGCTTCGCCCTGGCGCGGGTACTGCACCTCGGGCTGGGCGCCGTCGGTGGCGCGCCTGGGTGCCCTCGAGTCGGGCGCCGTCGTCGCCGCGCGCCTTCGGCTGGCGCGGGCACTGCACATCACCAACACGGCTCGGTGGCGGGCTTGGGTTCCTCGGGTCGGGCGCCGCTGGGCGTTTCCTGCTCAGCACCGGCGTGGTTGGGCTGTTGGGGGGAGATCGGGGGCCAGTGGGAAACAGGGGCGTAACAGGAGGGGCGCAAACGTCACCGGTCCGAAACAGCACGGGACGGGGCGGGCAACACGGGGCCGATGGGATCCCTCTCAGTTCGGCGCAGCGTCGCGTCGGTGCAGGCCGACGCACCCGCGTCGCTGCCTACTACTAGAGAGGGTGACCGATGGAGTTGAACTCCGGCGACACCGCCTGGGTCCTGGCCAGCACGTCGCTGGTCCTGCTCATGACCCCGGGCCTCGCGTTCTTCTACGGCGGCATGACCAAGGCCAAGAGCACGTTGAACATGATGATGATGTCGTTCGCGACCATCGCCGTGGTGAGCGTCCTCTGGGTGCTGTACGGCTTCTCGCTGGCCTTCGGCAACTCCGGCAGCGCGTACTACGGCGCTTTCAGCTTCAACGGACTCACCGAGGCGGTGGGCCAGCTCACGAACAACGGTGGCGAATACCCGATCCCGCTGCTGGCCTTCGCCGGCTTCCAGCTCATGTTCGCGGTCATCACGCCCGCGCTCATCAGCGGCGCGATCGCCGACCGCGCGAAGTTCCTCACCTGGGTGATCTTCGTGGCGCTGTGGGTCAGCATCGTGTACTTCCCGGTCGCGCACTGGGTCTTCGACTTCGGCGGTGAGGACTCGACGGGCGCCGGCTGGCTCGCTGCCCTCGGCGTCGAGGACTTCGCAGGTGGTACGGCGGTGCACATCAACGCCGGTGCGGCGGGCCTCGCTCTCGCCATCGTGCTCGGCCGTCGGATCGGGTTCAAGAAGAGCCCGAACCGCCCGCACAACCTCACCCTGGTGCTCATCGGTGCCGGTCTGCTGTGGTTCGGCTGGTTCGGGTTCAACGCCGGCTCCGCTCTCGGCGCCACCGACACCGCGGCGGTCGCCCTGATGAACACGCAGGTCGCCACCGCTGCCGCGCTCGGCGGCTGGCTGATCGTGGAGCGGATCCGCGACGGCCACCCGACCAGCCTCGGCGCCGCGTCGGGCGCTGTCGCTGGCCTCGTCGCCATCACGCCGGCCTGTGCGTTCGTCGAGCCGTGGGCTGCCGTGGTGATCGGCCTCCTCGCCGGCATGATCTGCGCGATGGCCGTCGGCCTGAAGTACAAGCTGAACTACGACGACTCGCTCGACGTCGTGGGCGTCCACCTCGTCGGCGGCATCGTCGGCTGCCTCGCCATCGGCTTCTTCGGCACCTCGCAGGTCCTCGGTGCTGACGGCGTGTTCTACGGCGGCGGCTTCGAGCTCCTGGGCAAGCAGGCGATCGGCGCGTTCTCCGTCCTGGCGTACTCGCTCATCGTCACGCTGATCCTCGGCTTCCTGCTCGAGAAGACGATCGGCTTCCGCATCAGCAAGGACGCCGAGCTCGAGGGCATCGACGTCACGCAGCACCTGGAGTCGGCGTACGACTTCGAGGGCAACCTCGGCGGTACCTTCGCCGGTGGCGCTGCGGTCAAGCACAAGGTCGCCGTCAGCAGCGACGAGGAGGTCTCCGCATGAAGCTCATCACGGCGATCATCAAGCCGTTCAAGCTCGACGACGTGAAGTCGGCGCTCGAGGCGTACGGCATCCAGGGCATGACGGTGTCCGAGGCCAGCGGCTACGGCCGCCAGCGCGGTCACACCGAGGTCTACCGCGGTGCGGAGTACACCGTCGACCTCGTGCCCAAGGTGCGCCTCGAGGTCCTCGTCGAGGACGATGATGCGGACTCGGTCATCGACGTGGTCGTTAAGGCCGCGCAGACCGGACGCATCGGCGACGGCAAGGTGTGGTCCGTCCCGGTCGAGACCGTCGCCCGTGTCCGCACGGGCGAGCGCGGCCCGGACGCCCTGTAAGCAGAACGAGAACCAGAAGGACACAACGGGAGAGGAGCAGCCGGTGCGGGTCACGGCGGACGAGGCGACCACCACGTACGCCGAGGCCCGTGCCGAGCTCCTCTCCCGTCCGGGAGCGCCCGGTGCTGCCAAGCGCCGGGCGCTCTCGGCGCTCACCGACGACTGGCTGCACGCGCTCTACGTCGCGGCCGGGGCCGGCGAGATCGGCGCGGCGCTCGTCGCGGTCGGCGGCTACGGCCGTGGCGATCTCGCGCCGGGAAGCGACCTCGACCTGCTGCTCCTGCACTCCCCGGCGGTCTCGGCGTCCGACGTCACGACCGTCGCGGACCGGCTCTGGTACCCCGTGTGGGACGCCGGCCTCAAGCTCGACCACTCCGTGCGGGTTCCGGCGGAGGCGCGCAGGCTCGCCGCCCAGGACATCAAGGTGGTGCTCGGCCTCCTCGACGCCCGTACGGTCGTCGGCTCCGACAACCTCACCAAGCAGCTGCGCGAGTCTGTGCTCGGCGACTGGCGCGCGCTCGCACCACGACGCCTCGGCGAGCTGCACTACGGCGTCACCGAGCGGATCGAGCGCAGCGGCGAGCTCGCCCACCTGCTCGAGCCCGACCTCAAGGAGTCGTACGGCGGCCTCCGCGACCTGGTCGCGCTGCGGGCGATCGCCGCGTCCTGGGTCACGGACGCCCCCGTCGCGGCCCTCGCCGCGCATCGCGACCTCCTGCTCGACGTGCGCGATGCGCTGCACCTCGTCACCGGCCGCGCCACCGACCGCCTTCTGCAGCAGGAGCAGGTCGCCGTCGCGGAGCGCCTCGGCCTCGCAGGCGACGACCCTGCCGATGCGCTGCTGCGCTCGGTGTCCTCGGCCGGTCGCGCGGTCGCGTACGCCGCCGACACCACGTGGCACCGCGTCGAGCGCCTCACCCGCCGCGGGGGAGTGCGCGCGAGCCTCGCCGGCACCGCCCGTCGTCTGCGCGGCCCGCGGGCCGAGCGCGCCCCGCTCGCCGAGGGCGTCGTCGTGCAGGACGGCGAGGCGGTCCTCGCCGCGGACGCCAGGCCGGAGAAGGATCCCGTGCTCGTGCTGCGCGCGGCGGCCGCGGCTGCGCAGGCAGGCATGCGCCTCGCCCCGCACGCCGTCGAGCGGCTCGCCCGCGACTCCGCCGCCATGCCCGAGCCGTGGCCGGCCCCTGCCCGCGACGCGCTCGTCTCGCTGCTCGGCGCCGGGCGCCCCGCCATCCCGGTGTGGGAGGCGCTCGACCAGGCCGACGTGTGGAGCCGGCTCATGCCGGAGTGGTCGGTCGTGCGCAGCGCCCCGCAGCGCAACCCCGTGCACCGCTTCACGGTCGACCGGCACCTCGTCGAGACCGCGGTGCAGGCCGGCCCGCACACCCGGCGGGTCAACCGCCCGGACCTCCTGCTCGTGGGTGCGCTGCTGCACGACATCGGCAAGGGGCGCCCTGGCGACCACACCGAGGTCGGCATCGAGCTGGTCACGGCGATCGCGCCGCGCCTGGGCTTCTCGCCCGAGGACAGCGACACCCTCGTCACGATGGTGCGGCACCACCTGCTGCTGCCGGAGACGGCGACGCGTCGCGACCTCGACGACCCGTCCACCGTCGCGGGAGTGTCGGCTGCCGTGGGCAGCGTCGAGGTGCTCGACCTGCTGCACGCCCTGACCGAGGCCGACGCGGCAGCGACCGGGCCAGCGGCGTGGAGCGACTGGAAGAAGTCGCTCATCGACGAGCTCGTCGCCCGCACCCGTGCCGAGCTCGCGGGCAAGCCGCGCGTGGAGGAGATCCACGTGACCGCGGCGCAGCAGCGGCTCGCCGAGGCTGTGCGGCTCACCACCGAGACCGGCGTCGCGGTGCTGCTCGACCACGACGAGGCCGCGACGACGGCCACCGTCACCGTGGCCGCTCCCGACCGCACGGGCCTGCTCTCCACGGTCGCCGGCGTCCTGTCGCTGCACCGCCTGCAGGTGCGCGGGGCCCAGGTCGACACCGTCACGGGATCGGACGGCGGGCGGCGCGCGGTGCAGGTGTGGACCGTGACCCCGGCGTACGGCGACCCGCCGCCCGTGGACCGGCTGCGCGAGGACGTCACCCGTGCCATCAACGGGGCCCTCGACGTCGCCGCGCGGCTCGATGCCCGGGAGCAGGCCTATCCCGCGCCGCAAGGCACGGCGCCGCCGCGCGTCGACCTCGTGCCGGGCGCCAGCGAGCGGGCCACCGTGCTCGAGGTGCGCGCCCACGACGCCCCGGCGCTGCTGCACCGCGTCACCCGCGCGATCGCCGCCGCCGACGTCGCGATCAGCGCCGCCCGCGTGGCCACGCTGGGCTCCGAGGTGGTCGACGTGTTCTACCTGGTCGACCGCGACGGCAACCCGCTGTCCGACCAGCGGGCGGCGACCGTCCGCGTGACGGTGCTCGGCGAGCTGTCCCGGAGCTGAGGCCGACGAGCCCCGCGCCGGACCCCGGTTAGGCTGGGGCCGCTCCGCACGACCTCGACCGACGGGACTCCCGCGTGTTCACCTCGCTCTCCGACCGGCTCTCCGCGACGTTCAAGAACCTCCGCGGCAAGGGCCGGCTGTCCGAGGCCGACGTCGACGCCACCGTGCGCGAGATCCGCACAGCGCTCCTCGAGGCCGACGTCGCGCTGCCGGTGGTCCGGCAGTTCACGGCCACGGTGAAGGAGCGCGCGCTCGGCGCCGAGGTGAGCAAGGCGCTGAACCCCGCGCAGCAGATCGTGAAGATCGTCCACGAGGAGCTCGTGACGATCCTCGGCGGCGAGACCCGCCGACTGCGCCTGGCCAAGACCCCGCCGACCGTCATCCTGCTGGCCGGCCTGCAGGGCGCTGGCAAGACGACCCTCGCCGGCAAGCTCGCCCACCACCTCAAGGACGCCGGCCACGCCCCGCTGCTCGTCGCGGCCGACCTGCAGCGCCCCAACGCCGTCGACCAGCTCTCGGTCGTCGGCGAGCGCGCGGGCGTCGCGGTCCACGCCCCGGAGCCGGGCAACGGCGTCGGCGACCCGGTCGCGGTCGCGAAGTCCGGCGTCGAGCTCGCCAAGTCCAAGCTGTACGACGTCGTCATCGTCGACACCGCGGGCCGCCTCGCGATCGACGCCGACCTCATGGACCAGCTGAAGAAGGTGCGCGACGCGGTCCAGCCGGACGAGGTCCTCCTCGTCATCGACGCGATGATCGGCCAGGACGCCGTGCAGACGGCCGTCTCGTTCGACGAGGCCGTCGGCATCGACGGCGTCGTGCTCTCCAAGCTCGACGGCGACGCCCGAGGCGGCGCCGCGCTCTCGGTCGTGACGGTCACCGGCAAGCCGATCCTGTTCGCCTCGGTCGGCGAGAAGCAGACCGACCTCGAGACCTTCCACCCCGACCGGATGGCCTCGCGCATCCTCGACATGGGCGACGTCCTCACGCTCATCGAGCAGGCCGAGAAGGCGTTCGACGCCGAGCAGGCCGAGCGCATGGCCAGCAAGGTGGCCAAGGGCGACGACTTCACCCTCGAGGACTTCCTCGAGCAGATGACGAGCCTGAAGAAGATGGGCTCGCTCACCAAGATGCTCGGCATGCTCCCCGGCATGGGGGAGATGAAGGCCCAGATCGAGGCGATCGACGACCGCGAGCTCGACCGCGTGGCCTCGATCATCAAGTCGATGACGCCGGCGGAGCGCGCCGACCACACGATCCTCAACGGCTCCCGCCGCGCGCGCATCGCCCGCGGCGCCGGCGTCGAGGTGTCGGCCGTCAACCAGCTCGTCGACCGGTTCGTCGAGGCGCAGAAGATGATGCGCCAGATGCGGGCCGGCGGTGGGATGCCCGGCATGCCGGGGATGCCCGGGATGGGCGGCGGAAAGCGGGCCAAGGCCAAGCAGAAGGCCCAGACCAAGGCAGGCAAGGGCGCCAAGCGCAGCGGCAACCCCGCCAAGCGGGCCGCCCAGGAGAGCGCTCCGGCCGCCGGCGGCCTCCCGGGCCTGCCCGGCGCCGGTCCCGCGGGCCTGCCCGGAGGCCTCGGCGGCTTCGACCCCGCCGAGCTCGAGAAGTCCCTCGGCGAGCTGCCGCCGGAGTTCAAGGGCCTGCTCGGCAAGTAGCCCGGGGCCGGATTTCGTGCTCCCGGGGGCGCTCTGGCAGACTGCGGGGGTTGATCCCGGTGCTCCGGCGGCCCTCTAACCGGCCGGATGCACCCGGGACCGTCGGGAACCGCCGTGCAGCACCCCACGCTCGTACGCCGGGTCCCACCCCGTTCACGTCAAGGAGACAACGGCCCCGTGGCTGTCAAGATCAAGCTCAAGCGCATGGGCAAGATGCGCAACGCGCAGTACCGCATCGTCGTCGCCGACGCCCGCACCAAGCGTGATGGTCGTGCGATCGAGGAGATCGGCATCTACCAGCCGAAGGAGGAGCCGAGCCTCATCCGCGTCGACTCCGAGCGCGCGCAGTACTGGCTCGGCGTCGGCGCCCAGCCGACCGAGGCCGTCACCGCCATCCTCAAGGTGACCGGCGACTGGCAGAAGTTCAAGGGCCTCCCGGGCGCCGAGGGCACGCTGCGCGTGGCCGAGGCCAAGGCCGACAAGAAGGCCGTCTTCGAGGCTGCCGCGCTCGAGGCCGCCAACGAGCCGGCCAAGCCCGCCACCACGCCGAAGAAGAAGGCCGAGCCGGCCGCCGAGGCCCCCGCGGCCGAGGAGGCTCCGGCTGTCGAGGCTGCCGCCGAGGAGGCGCCCGCCGCCGAGGCCGTCGTCGAGACCGCTGCCGAGGAGGCTCCGGCCGCCGAGGCCGCCGCCGACGAGGCTGCCGCCGAGACCACCGAGGCCTGACATGCTCGAGGAGGCTCTCGAGCACCTCGTCAAGGGCATCGTCGACAACCCCGACGACGTCGAGGTCCGCGACCGCGCCAACCGGCGCGGCCCGGGCCGCACCCTCGAGGTGCGCGTGCACCCCGACGACATGGGTCGCGTCATCGGCAAGGCCGGCCGCACCGCCACGGCGCTGCGCACCGTCCTCTCGGCCCTCGCGCCGGGGAAGGGTGTCCGGGTCGACTTCCTCGACCTCGGCGAGCGCTGAGCGCGAGGAGACTCGTGCAGCTCGTCGTCGGCCGCATCGGCAAGCCCCACGGCATCCGTGGGGAGCTCACCGTCGAGGTGCGCACCGACGCCCCCGAGATCCGCTTCGCGCCGGGGTCGGTCCTCGTGACCGACCCCGCGCGCGTCGGCCCCATCACCGTCGAAGCCGTCCGCTGGCACAGCGGGCGGCTCCTTCTGCGTGTGGAGGGCGTCCACGACCGCACCGCCGCGGAGGGTCTGCGCGGCGTGGTCCTGTCGGCCGACGTCCCCGACGACGAGGTGCCCGAGGATCCCGAGGAGTTCTACGACCACCAGCTGCGCGGCCTCGCCGTACGCACGGCGGATGGCAGCGCGGTCGGCGTCGTCGACGACGTCGTCCACCTGCCGGCGCAGGACCTGCTCGCGGTGAAGCGCGACGGCGGCCGCGAGGTCCTGGTGCCGTTCGTCGCGGAGATCGTGACCGGGATCGACGTCGACGCGGGCACGCTGACCGTCGACCTTCCCGAGGGCCTGCTCGACCTCGACCTCACCGACGCCCAGCAGCGCGACCTCGACGGCGAGGACTGAGGCGTGCGCATCGACGTGGTCTCGATCTTCCCGGACTACCTCGCCCCTCTCCAGCTGTCGCTGGTGGGCAAGGCCGTGGGCGCAGGCACCATCGACCTGCGGGTGCACGACCTGCGCGAGCGCACCCACGACAAGCACCGCACCGTCGACGACACCCCGTACGGCGGCGGGCCCGGCATGGTCATGAAGCCCGAGCCGTGGGGCGAGGCGCTCGACGCGATCCTCGAAGGCGCCGGCACCCGCCCCCGCCTCGTGGTCCCGACCCCCAGCGGGCGCAGGTTCACCCAGGAGGTGGCCGTCGAGCTGGCCGCGGCCGAGCACCTGGTCTTCGCCTGCGGCCGCTACGAGGGCATCGACTCCCGCGTGGTGCAGCACTACTCCGACGCGTTCGACGTCGACGAGGTGTCGATCGGCGACTACGTGCTGGCGGGGGGCGAGGCCGCGGTCCTGGTCATCGTCGAGGCGGTGGCCCGGCTGCTGCCCGGCGTCCTCGGCAACCCCGAGAGCGTCGCCGACGACTCCTTCGCTCCCGGCGCGATGGCCGCCCTGCTCGAGGGCCCGATCTACACCAAGCCGCCCGAGTGGCGCGGCCTCGCCGTCCCCGAGGTGCTCCTGTCGGGCGACCACGGGCGCATCGCGGCCTGGCGCCGCGAGCAGGCCCAGGCCCGCACCGAGCGCTTCCGGCCCGACCTGCTCGACGGGGACGGCGCCTGAGCGCGGATTTGGGCGGCGTACCGCTCCTCTGGCAGACTGTGACGGCTCGATCCGCCCGTCCTGCCACAGGGGGACGACGGACCCACCGGCTCCGCCGGCGAGCGCATCCGACCAGCCGCCCCGGCGGCACTGTTCCGCGGGTGACCTGTGGCGCCGGCGAGGAGTAGACATGAACACGCTCGACTTCGTCGACGCAGCGTCGCTCAAGAGCGACATCCCCGACTTCCGTCCCGGCGACACCGTCAAGGTCCACGTGAAGGTCGTCGAGGGCAACCGCTCCCGCATCCAGGTCTTCCAGGGCGTCGTCATCCGCCGCCAGGGCGGCGGCGTGCGCGAGACCTTCACCGTCCGCAAGATCAGCTTCGGCGTCGGCGTGGAGCGCACCTTCCCGGTGCACACCCCGGTCGTGGAGAAGATCGAGCTCGTGACCCGTGGCGACGTCCGCCGCGCCAAGCTCTACTACCTGCGCGACCTGCGCGGCAAGAAGGCGAAGATCAAGGAGAAGCGCGACAACGCGCCGAAGGCCTGATCCGCCAGCACTGCTCCACCACGTGCGCCCGACCCGCCAACGGGTCGGGCGCACGTCTCTTCCCGGTCCACCGGCGGTTACCCTCGTACCACCATGACTGACCAGACGGACCTCGGTCCCGCGCGTCCCGAGCCCGCGGAGCCGGCGCAGCGTTCGTCCGGCGGCCGGCATGCGCGCCCGGAGCTCGAGGCGCACGAGCACCACGGCTCCTTCTGGAAGGAGCTGCCGATCCTGCTGCTGGTCGCCTTCGGCCTCGCGTTCCTCGTGAAGACCTTCGTGGTCCAGGCGTTCTACATCCCCAGCGGCTCGATGGAGCAGACCTTGCAGGTCGGCGACCGCGTGCTGGTCAACAAGGTCGTCTACAAGACGCGCGACATCGAGCGCGGCGACATCGTGGTGTTCAACGGCGTCGACTCCTTCACCCCCGAGGTGACCATCGCCGAGCCGACCGGCCTCGTGCCGAAGGTCGTCGACTGGTTCGGCCGCACCTTCGGCTTCGCCCCGCCGGACGAGCGAGACTTCGTCAAGCGCGTGATCGGGGTGGGCGGCGACCACGTCACGTGCTGCGACGCGCAGGGCCGCGTCGAGGTCAACGGCACCCCGCTCGACGAGGGCACCTACCTCTACCCCGGCAACAAGCCGAGCGACGACACGTTCGACATCGAGGTGCCCGAGGGCAAGCTCTGGGTCATGGGCGACCACCGCGCCGCCTCGAGCGACTCCCGGGCACACCTCGGCGACCCGGGCGGCGGGTTCGTCCCCACCGACCGCGTGATCGGCCGCGCCTTCGCGGTGATCTGGCCGGTCGAGAACGCGCAGTGGCTCGAGATCCCCGACACCTTCGCCACGATCGACGACAAGGAATGACCGTGCCCACTCCGCAGGAGCGCGAGCAGCAGCGTCGCGCCAAGGAGCGCAAGGGCGGTTCCCTCGGCCGCGAGCTGCTCATCATCATCGGCGTCGCGCTGGTCCTGTCGGTGCTCGTCCGCACCTTCGTCGCCCAGGCGTTCTTCGTGCCGAGCTCCTCGATGGAGGACACCCTCCTCATCCAGGACCGCATCCTCGCCTCGAAGGTCACCACCCAGATCAGCGGCGTCAACCGGGGCGAGATCGTGGTGTTCACCGACCCGGGCGGGTGGCTCCCGGAGGCCGTGCCCCCGACGGGCCTGTCGGGCACGCTGCGCAAGGCGCTGATGTTCGTGGGCCTGCTGCCCTCGGACACGGGCGAGGACCTGGTGAAGCGCGTCATCGCCGTGGGCGGCGACCGCATCGCCTGCTGCAACGCCCAGGACCAGATCACCGTCAACGGCGTGGCGCTGGACGAGACGTCGTACCTCAAGCCGGGCAGCACGACCGACCAGGTGCGCTTCGACGTGCTCGTGCCGAAGGACCGCGTGTTCGTCATGGGCGACAACCGCGGCGACTCGTCCGACTCGCGCTACCACCTCGACCAGCTCAACGGCACGGTGTCGCTCGACTCGGTCGTCGGCCGCGTGGTCGCGGTGGTCTGGCCCGCGTCCCGCTGGTCCGGCGAGCCTGTGCCCTCGATCTTCGAGAACCCCGAGCTCGACGCGAAGGCCGGCAAGGTCGGCGCCCCGAAGGCCGCCGACCCCGCGGACGAGGCGACGAACCCCGACGGCGGCTGAGCCATGCACGACGCCCCTGATGTGACCGCGTGGCCGGGGTACGACGTCGAGCGGACGAGCGTGCGGGTCGTGCTGCTCGACGACGACGGGCGCCTGCTGCTGTTCCGGACGCTGGATCCGACCATGCCGGAGATCGGCGAGTGGTGGGAGCTCCCGGGCGGCGGCATCGAGCCGGGGGAGTCGTACGCCGAGACCGCGGTGCGCGAGATCAGCGAGGAGACGGGGTTCGACGTCCGGCTGGCGTCGCTGCCCGACCAGCCGCGGTGGACGCGGGACTCGACGTACGTCCGCAGGCAGGTCCGCACATGGCAGCACGAGGTCGTCGTCGTCGGCCATGTCGTCGGATCCGCCCCCGTGCCGGCGCGGGATGGCCGTACGCCGGAGGAGCTCGACGAGTACGTCGGGCACCGCTGGTGGACGCCGGAGGAGATCGCCGACGCCGAGGGCACGCGGTTCTTCCCCGGGCGGCTGCGCGACCTGCTCCCGCGGTTCCTCGCGGGCGAGTCGCTCGACGAGCCCTTCGACCTGTGGAACTGAGCGCGACGTAGGGTCGGGGCATGACGAGCAGGCCCGTGGTGAGGCGCCGGGCCGCGCGCGTCCTCGCCGTGTCCCCGGGCGGCCGCGTCCTGCTGTTCGAGGGCGGCGACCCAGACCGGCCACATGTGCGCATCTGGCACGCCCCCGGCGGCGGCGTCGAGGGCGACGAGTCCGATGCCGAGGCCGCGGTGCGCGAGTTCCTCGAGGAGACCGGGCTCGCAGTGGACCTCGGGCCGCACGTGTGGGATCGCGAGCTGGTGTTCGGCTTCAACGGCACGACGTACGACCAGGTCGAGGTGTACTTCCTCGCGCACGTCGACGCCGAGCACGTGGCGAGCACCGCGGGTCACAACGCGATCGAGCAGCTCTACCTGACCGACCACCGCTGGTTCTCGGTGGAGGAGCTGCGCGCCCTGCCGACTGCGGACGGGTCGGTGATGGTCGCGCCGCCGGACATTGCCGACCGGCTCGAGGACCTCCTGCGCGACGGCGCGCCCGTCGAGCCCGTGCGAGTCGCCGGGGCGGTGCTGCCATGAGCGCGGCGCCGTCGTTGCGGATCGAGCGCGAGATGCTGCGCGCCCGCGGCATCCGCTGGCTCGCGTCGGTCGACGAGGTCGGCCGCGGGGCGCTGGGGGGACCGGTGACGGTCGGGGTGGTCCTCGTCGACCTCAGCACGAGGTCGGCGCCGTCAGGTGTGCGCGACTCCAAGCTGCTCACGCCCGCTGCGCGCCAGCGCATGGTGCCCAAGCTGCAGCGGTGGGCACCCGCCTGGGCGGTCGCGCACGCGAGCGCCGAGGAGATCGACGCGCTCGGCATCCTGCGGGCGCTCCGGCTCGCGGGGGAGCGCGCCTTCGCCCAGCTGCCCGAGCGCCCCGACCACGTGCTGCTCGACGGCAGCTACGACTGGGTGAGCCGGCCCGCGCCCGCGCTGTTCGACGAGGACGGCGAGATCGCGGACCTCGACGCCGTCGACGACCCGCCGCCGGTCACCACCCGCATCAAGGCCGACATGTCGTGCTCGTCGGTCGCTGCCGCCAGCGTGCTCGCCAAGACCACGCGCGACGCGATCATGGTCGAGCTCGCCGCGGAGCACCCGGAGTACGGCTGGGAGGTCAACAAGGGGTACGCCAGCCCCGAGCACCTCGACGCCCTGCGCCGGCTCGGCCCGTGCGTGCAGCACCGCCGGAGCTGGGCCATCCCCGGCGGCGCCCGCGACCCCGGCCTCGCCGCGCTCGAGGTGCGGGACGACGCCTCGCGCATGGTTGAAATCTGAACTACCCTGGTCGCATGGCGGGCCGCAGGATCGACCGGGTGCAGGCCAAGCGACGGCTCGGCCCGGACGCGCAGGTCGACGACAAGGCGATCGTCATCATGCCCACCGACCCGCGCTCGACCGATCCATTCCTCGCCCTCGCGGAGGACTGGTTCTCCGAGCCCGGCTTCGAGTGGCACCCGCACCGCGGCATCGAGACCGTCACGCTCGTGCTCGACGGCGTGCTCGAGCACGGCGACAACGCCGGGCACGTCGGGGCGCTCGAGCCCGGCGACCTGCAGTGGATGACGGCCGGGCGCGGCATCATCCACCGCGAGCTCGCCTACCGGAACGAGCACGCGCACACCCTGCAGCTCTGGCTCAACCTGCCCGGCCGCAAGCGGATGGTCGACACCCGCTACCAGGACGTGCGGGCCGCCGACCGGCCGAAGGTCGAGCTCCCCGGCGTCGTCGTCGACGTCGTGTCCGGCTCGGTCGCCGGCGTCGCCGGCCCCGCGAAGAACCACTGGCCGATCCACGGGGCGGTGATCAGCCTCGAGCCGAACGCGTCGATGACCCACGAGCTGCCCGGCGACCACCGCGCGTTCTTCCTCGTGCTCGACGGCCAGGTGTCGATCGGCGGCCGCCGCGTGCGCGAGGGCGAGATCGCGTGGAGCGACCCGGTGCCAGGCCAGCCGGCGTCCAGCAGCCTCGTCGTGTCCGCGCCCGACGGCGGGGCGCTCTCGCGCGTCATGGTCTACAGCGGCCGCCCGATCCGCGAGCCCGTGTACCTGGGCGGCCCGTTCGTCATGAACACCCGCGCCGAGGTCGAGAAGGCGTACGCCGACTTCCACGCGGGCCGGTTCGGCGCAGTGCCGCGCCAGGCCCGTCTGAAGCACCTGTAGCCCCAGGCCCGCGGCGTACGCCCCGGGGGAGCGCGGCGCCGGGCGTCTAGGCCAGGATGGGTGCACGGCGCCCGCCCGGGCGCTGGCGGCGCGAGGAGCAGCGATGTCGGCCGAGGACCTCGAGCGGTACGAGAACGAGATCGAGCTCGGGCTCTACCGCGAGTACCGCGACGTCGTCGGGCTGTTCTCGTACGTCGTGGAGACCGAGCGCCGCTTCTACCTCACCAACTCCGTCGACGTGCAGGTGCGCACGAGCGACGGCGGCGACGTGTTCTTCGAGGTCCGGATGAGCGACGCCTGGGTGTGGGACATGTACCGCCAGGCCCGCTTCGTGAAGAACGTCCGCGTGCTGACCTTCAAGGACGTGAACGTCGAGGAGCTCGCCAAGCCCGACCTCCAGATCCCCGACGGCGGCTGACCGCCGTCCACAGCGGCCGTAGCGCGGCGCGTCGTCCACAGCGTCCCGCCGGTGCTCGGCCGGCGCCGTCCGCGGCGCCCGTGAACCTCCTGCCCGTGGCGCGCCGGCGCTGCGGGAGGAGGCGGTGCGGTGGGCAGGGGCAGCGGCACGGTCCGGGCGAAGGACGTGCTCGGACGGCTCGGGGAGGACGTGGCGGCGCGCCACCTCGAGTCCGAGGGGTTCGTCGTCCTCGAGCGCAACTGGCGGTGCGACGAGGGCGAGCTCGACATCCTCGCGCGCGACGGCGACACCCTCGTGGTCTGCGAGGTGAAGACCCGCAGCTCGGCACGCTACGGCTCGCCGTTCGAGGCCATCACCGAGCGCAAGCTGCACCGGCTCGAGCGGCTCGGGCTCCGGTGGATGCGCGAGCGGGGCGTGCGCCCGAAGGGGATGCGCGTCGACATCGTGTCGGTCCTGATGCCGCCGGGCGGCCGACGCGTCATCGAGCACGTGCGAGGACTGGCATGAGCGTCGCCCGCACCCGCGGCGTCGTGCTGCTCGGCGTCGACGGCCACGTCATCGGCGTCGAGGCGCACGTATCGATCGGGGTCTCCGGCTTCTCCGTCGTGGGGCTGGCCGACAAGCTCGTCGGCGAGGCGCGCGACCGGTGCAGGTCCGCCGTCCTCAATACCGGGCTCGAGTGGCCCGGCCCTAAGAACACCGTCGGGCTCTCGCCGTCGGAGCTGCCCAAGAAGGGCCCGACCCTCGACCTCGCCATCGCGATCGCGCTGCTGGCCGCCAGCGGCCAGGTGCCCGCCGACGCCGTGGCCGAGCTCGTGGTCGTCGGGGAGCTCGGGCTCGACGGGAAGGTGCGGGCCGTGCGCGGCGCGTTGGTCGCCGCCCTGGCCGCGCGGTCGGTCGGCGCGCGGCGGCTCGTCGTGCCGGCGGCGAACGTCGACGAGGCCTCGCTGGTGCCGGGCATCGAGGTGGTCGGCGTACGCACCCTCGCGGGCCTCGTCGCGATGGTGCGGGGCGACGACGTGCCCGACGTCGAACTCCTCGCCGAGGACGACGACCTCGCCGCGGAGCCGTCCGTGGCGGAGGTGCCGGACCTCGTGGACGTGCGCGGCCAGCACGCCGCGCGCGCGGCGCTGGAGCTCGCCGCTGCGGGCGGCCACCACCTCGCGATGACGGGCCTGCCGGGCGTGGGGAAGACAATGCTGGCCGAGCGCTTGCCAGGGCTGCTCCCGCCCCTCGACGAGCAGGCGGCCCTGGAGGTGACGGCGATCCACTCCGTCGCCGGCCGGCTCGGCACCGGCGGGCGGCTCATCACGGTGCCCCCGTTCGAGGCCCCGCACCACACCGCCACGCATGCCGCGATGGTCGGCGGCGGCAGCGGGTCGCCGCGGGTCGGCCTCGTGTCGCTCGCGCATCGTGGCGTCCTGTTCCTCGACGAGGCTCCCGAGTTCGACCCCGGGGCGCTCGAGGCCCTGCGCCAGCCGCTGGAGTCGGGGGAGATGGTCGTGGCGCGCTCGGCGTTCTCGGTCACGTTCCCCGCGCGCTTCCACCTCGTCCTCGCGATGAACCCGTGCCCGTGCGGGCGCTCCGGCGCCGCCGCGCGTCCGGGAGTGCCGTCCTGCTCCTGCTCCCCGCAGCAGCGCCGGCGCTATCTCGCGCGGATCAGCGGCCCGCTGCTCGACCGGGTCGACCTGCGGGTCACCCTCGTTCCGCCGACGCTCGCCGATCTCGAGTTCGGGGCGTCGGACGCCGAACCCACGGCTGTGGTGGCCGCGCGGGTCGCCGCGGCGCGCGAGCGGGCCGCGCGCCGCTACGCCGGCACGCCGTGGCGCGTCAACGCCGACGTGCCCGGCCCCGTCGTACGCCGCCAGTTCGGGCTCGACGCCGAGGCCGCGCAGCCGCTCGAGCAGGCCCTCGCCCGCGGTCTGCTCTCGGCGCGCGGCGCCGACCGGCTGGTGCGCGTGGCCTGGACGGTGGCCGACCTCGCCGGGCGCGACCGCCCGAGCCGCCAGGACGTCGGCGCGGCGCTGGCCCATCGGGAGGCGGGTGCGGCATGGGCGGCGTGAGCGACGAGCGGGTGGCGCGGGCGCTCCTGTCGCGGGTGGCCGAGCCCGGCGACGCCCGGGTGTCGCGGCTCATTGCGGAGCACGGCCCGGTGGAGGCGATCGAGCGGCTGCGCACCTCCGCCGACGCCGAGCGCTACGCCGCCCGTCTCGCCGCCGCGGACCCCGAGGCCGACCTCGCCCGCGTCGCCGACGTGGGCGGGCGCCTCATCATCCCCGGCGACCTCGAGTGGCCCAGCCAGCTCGACGACCTCGGGCTCGCCGCGCCCTGGGCGCTGTGGCTGCGCGGCCCGGTCGACCTGCGGATGTCGGCGCTGCGGTCGGTCGCCGTCGTGGGCGCGCGGGCCGCGACGGAGTACGGCACGTACGTGGCCTCGACCCTCGGCAGCGATCTCGCAGCTGCGGGGTGGACCGTGGTCTCGGGCGGCGCGTACGGGGTCGACGCGGCGGCGCACGCGGGGGCGCTCGCGGTGCGCGGGGTGACCGTGGCCGTCCTCGCCTGCGGGGTCGACGTCGCCTATCCCGTGCGGCACGACGCACTCTTCGCTCGCATCGCGGCCGACGGACTGCTCGTGTCGGAGGTGCCGCCGGGCGCAGCCCCGCACCGCACGCGGTTCCTCGTGCGCAATCGGCTCATCGCGGCCCTGACCCGGGGCACGGTCGTCGTGGAGGCGGCCATCCGTTCGGGGTCGCTGTCGACGGCCCGCGATGCCGAGCGGCTCGGCCGCCCCGTGCTCGGCGTCCCGGGGCCGGTCACGTCCGAGATGTCGGCCGGCGTGCATCGTGAGCTCCGTCGCGGCGCCCTGCTCGTGCAGAGCGCCGCCGAGGTGGTGGAGGCCGTGGGCGAGCTCGGCACCGACCTCGCCCCGGAGCCGTCCGCTCCGGTCGAGGCGCGCGACCGGCTCGACCCGCTGGCGCGGCGCGTGCTCGACGCCGTACCGGTCCGGCGGCCCGCGACGGTCGACTCCATCGCCCGCACGGCGGGGGTCGCCCCGGCAGAGGCGCAGGCCAGCCTCGGCCTGCTCGAGCTCGACGGCTGGGTCGAGGCGGGACCGGACGGCTGGCGGCTCAGGCGTCGGGCGCGCACGCCGGACGGGTGAGCAGGCCCGCGTCGCCCCGGCGCGGCGCATTGACTCCGGGGACGCCCCCGCAGACGGTGGGGGCGTGGGTGCGGCAGCCGCGGAGCGCGACGACGAGCAGGAGCCCCTGCCCGCGTCGTTCCAGGAGGTGCTCGACGCCTTCGGCGTGCACCTGTCCGACGGGCTGGGGCGGAGCCCGCACACGGTCCGGGCGTACCTCGGGGACATCGAGCGGCTGCTCCGCCATGCCCGGGCCGCGGGTGCCACGGAGGTCTCCGACCTCGACCTGACCGACCTGCGCGGCTGGCTCGCGGCCGAGGCCGCGGGCGGCCACGCCCGGGCCACCCTGGCGCGCCGCGCCGCCGCGGCCCGCACCTTCACCTCGTGGGCCGCCCGCCGCGGGCACCTCGCCACCGACCCGGGCGACCGGCTCGCCACGCCCGCGGCGCACCGGCCGCTGCCCGGGGTGCTCAAGCAGTCCGAGGCCGCCGCGCTGCTCGAGGTCGTCACGACGCGGGCCGACGACGGCGACCCCGTGCACCTGCGCGACCGGCTGATCCTCGAGCTGCTCTACGCCACCGGCATGCGGGTCGGCGAGCTCGTCGGCCTCGACCTCGACGACGTCGACGCCCGGCGCCGCACGCTGCGGGTCCTCGGCAAGGGCGCCAAGGAGCGGGTGGTGCCGTACGGCGGGCCCGCGCAGCAGGCGCTGGACACCTGGCTCGTCGACGGCCGTCCGGCACTCGTCACCGCAGCGTCGGGAGCCGCGCTCCTGCTCGGGGCGCGGGGCGGCCGGCTCGATCAGCGGACGGCCCGCGACGTCGTGCACCGCATGCTCCGGCACGTGCCGGACGCCCCGGATCTGGGTCCGCACGGGCTCCGGCACTCGGCCGCGACGCACCTCCTCGAGGGTGGCGCGGACCTCCGCTCCGTCCAGGAGATCCTGGGGCACGCTACGCTCGCGACGACACAGATCTACACGCACGTCAGCGTCGAACGGTTGAGGTCAACGTATGAGCAGGCGCACCCCCGGGCCTGAGGGAGTCGACGACTCCCTCGAGGTCGAGGACGACGCTGTCGACGACCTCGCGGGCGTCGAGGACGAGACTCCCGCCGACCCCGAGCTCGAGGCCGAGGCGCCCGAGCTCGGCACCGACGACATCGTCGACATCGCGGCGCTCGACGCCATCGACCTCACGCCCACCGAGGATGAGAAGGTCGCAGCCAAGGCCGAGGGCGACGCGCGCCTGCGCGAGCTCTGGGAGGACTTCAAGGCCACGGGCGACCAGGCCCTGCGCGAGCGGCTGATCATCCACTACTCGCCGCTGGTGAAGTACGTCGCCGGCCGCGTCGGCGTCGGCCTCCCGCCGAACATCGAGCAGTCGGACCTCGTGTCGTACGGCATCTTCGGCCTCATCGACGCGATCGAGAAGTTCGACCTCGACCGCGCGATCAAGTTCGAGACGTACGCCATCAACCGCATCCGCGGCGCGATCATCGACGAGCTCCGCTCGATCGACTGGATCCCGCGGTCGGTCCGCTACAAGGCGCGCGAGGTCGAGAAGGCGTACCAGGCGCTCGAGGCGCGCCTGCAGCGCACGCCCACCGAGGCCGAGGTCGCGGACCAGATGGGCATCCGCATCGAGGAGCTCCACGCGATCTTCAGCCAGGTCTCGTACGTCAACGTGGTGGCGCTCGACGAGCTGCTGCACGCCGGCGGCGGCGAGCGCGGCGACAAGATGACCCTGGGCGACACGCTCGAGGACCCCAAGGCCCCGGACCCGATCAACCTGTTCGAGGGCGAGGAGACCAAGTACATCCTCGCCAAGGCGATCAACCTGCTGCCCGAGCGCGAGAAGGTCGTCGTCACCCTCTACTACTACGAGGGCCTCACCCTCGCCGAGATCGGCCAGGTGCTCGGCGTGACCGAGTCGCGCATCTGCCAGATGCACACCAAGGCCGTGCTCCAGCTGCGCTCGCGCCTCGCCGAGTCCCACGACCTCGACTGACCGGGCTCACCCCTCGATCTCCACCCGGACCACGCGGTCGTCGCCCGCTACCGGGTCGCCGCGGCCGTCGCGGTTGGACGTCGTGAGCCACAGGCTTCCGTCCGGCGCGGGCTCGACCGTGCGCACCCGGCCGAGCTGGTCGGCGAGAGCCGCGACCGGCTCGCCGGCGCCGGATCCGTCGAGCGGCACCTGCCACACGCGGCGCCCGCGCAGGGCGGCGACGTACGCGACGTCGTCGACGATCGCGAGGCCGCTGGGCGAGGCGTCCTCGGTGCGCCACGTGACCACGGGGTCGACGTAGTCGGGGTTGCCGCCGCGGCCCTCGACGACCGGCCAACCGAAGTTGCCGCCCTTCTGGACGAGGTTCAGCTCGTCGAACGTGTTCTGGCCGAACTCGGTCGCCCACAGCCTGCCGCGCGAGTCGAACGCGAGGCCCTGCACGTTGCGGTGCCCGTACGACCAGACGGGGGAGCCGGGGAACGGGTTGTCGTCGGGGATCGAACCGTCGATGCGGACCCGCAGGATCTTGCCGGCCCGCGTACCGAGGTCCTGGGACAGCGAGCGGTCGCCGGCGTCGCCGGTGCCGATCCAGAGGTTGCCGTCCGGCCCGATCACGATCCGGCCGCCGTTGTGGTTGCCGGCCGACGGGATGCCGCCGATCACGAGCCGCGGCTGGCCGAGGCGCGCGCCGGTGAACGGCATCGCCACGACGCGGTTGTCGCCGTCGACGGAGGTGAGGTAGGCCAGAACCGTCGAGGCGTCGTCGGTCACCGCGAGGCCGAGCAGGCCGCCTTCGCCCTGGTCGGCCACGCCCGGGACCCGGCCGATGTCGCGGGTGCCGCCGCCGGGCGACACGAGGACGACGTCGCCGCTGCGGCGCTGGGCGACGAGCGCGCTGCCGTCGGGGAGGAAGGCGAGGCCCCACGGCACCTCGAGCCCCTCGGCGAGCGCGGCCGGGCGCCCCAGGCCGGTGACCGTGCCCCGGACCGGCGCCGGGCTGGAGGACGACGGCACCGCTGACGAGGAGGTCGGCTCGGGCGCCGCACTGCTCGACGGGGCCAGCGAGGTCGTCGGCGCGACGATCCCCGTGCCGGAGGGATCCGAGCACGCGGTCAGTGCGAGCGCTGCGGCGAGTGCCGGGGCTGCGAGGAGGGCGCGGCGGCGCGAGGTGGTCTCCATCGCCCGACGCTACGTCGTACCGAGACATCCGGCAGCGCGTGGCCGGACCGATGACGGCATCCAAGGCAGGAGGGACGGCCGCCCGGGATGCAGCAGAGCCATCGGGTCGAGATAGATCTCGCCGTCGCGAAGTCCCCAATGCAGGCACGACGGGAGCTCGCCGCAGTGGCCAGACCCCTCGTGCAGGCGGCCGAGGACCTGGCCGGCGACGACGGAGTCGCCCACGCCGACCTCCGGCGCGACCGGCTCGTACGTCGTGGTCCGCCCGTCCGGGTGCAGCACGGTCACCACGCCGCGCCCGCCCACCGGGCCGGCGAACACGACGACGCCCTCGCCCGCCGCGCGCACCGCGTCGCCGGCGAAGGCGAGCAGGTCGACCCCGCGGTGGCCCGGCAGCCAGTCCTGGCTGGGCGGGTCGAAGCCGGCCGTGACGAGCAGCGGGCCGTCCAGCGGGGCGGTCCAGGCGGCGGCCCCGACGGCCGCGGCGGGGGTGTCCGCGGCCGCCGGGGGGAACGGGGACGCCACGGCCGGCGTGCGCAGGTCCGGGACGTCGAGGGCCGCGACGGGCCCGAGGGCGCTGGTCAGCGCGGCGAGGGCCGAGGCCAGCAGGGAGGCGAAGGGCGTGAGGCCCGGTTCCAGGAGGATCATGGCCCGACCCTCGATCGTGGCGGCGGGCCGGGCGCCCGGGTCGGGGGCCGCCTGTGGACGACGCGCCGGGCGGGCAGCCCTGGGGACGGCCGGGACGGCCTCCCACCTGCGATTTCGGGTCTGGCGGGTCCTGCCCGTAGACTTCGGCTCGCAGCCCGCCCGTGCGGGCTGACATCGCACGCCCGCACCCCGGCCGACGGCCGGCGGAGCATCCCCGGTCCGGACCTGTCCGGTGGGGTGCCTCCGGCAGGCGTCAGGCGCTCCGGCAACCGCCGGGGCGGACAACCGAGTGGCGCTGCCGCGTCGCGGGCCTGCCCGCGCGCCTCGGCGCCGAAGAAGGAGCGACCCCGGCCATGGCCGTCGTCACCATGAAGCAGCTGCTCGAGAGCGGCGTGCACTTCGGGCACCAGACCCGCCGTTGGAACCCGAAGATGAAGCGGTTCATCTTCAACGAGCGCAACGGCATCTACATCATCGACCTGCAGCAGTCGCTGACCTACATCGACCGCGCCTACGAGTTCGTCCGCGAGACCGTCGCGCACGGCGGCTCGATCCTGTTCATCGGCACCAAGCGCCAGGCGCAGGAGCCGGTCGCCCAGCAGGCGACCCGCGTGGGCATGCCCTACGTCAACCAGCGCTGGCTCGGCGGCATGCTGACCAACTTCAACACCGTCTTCAAGCGCATCCAGCGCCTGAAGGAGCTCGAGCTCATCGACTACGACGACGTCGCCGGCTCCGGCCTCACGAAGAAGGAGCTCCTCGTGCTCCGCCGTGAGAAGGACAAGCTCGAGAAGACCCTCGGCGGCATCCGCGACATGGGCAAGGTCCCCTCCGCGGTGTGGATCGTCGACACCAACAAGGAGCACATCGCCGTCGCCGAGGCCAAGAAGCTCGGCATCCCGGTGGTCGCGATCCTCGACTCGAACTGCGACCCGGACGTCGTCGACTACCCGATCCCGGGCAACGACGACGCCATCCGCGCCGTGGCCCTGCTCACCCGCGTGATCGCCGACGCGGTCGCCGACGGCCTCATGGCCCGTGCCGGCCGCGCCTCGGGTGCGGACGCCGCGGCCGAGGGCGTCGTCGCCGCCGACGAGCCGCTCGCCGACTGGGAGACCGCGCTGCTCACCGGCGCCGACGCCGAGGCTGCCGCCCCGGCCGCCGAGGCCCCCGCTGCCGAGGCTCCCGCCGCCGAGGCCCCGGCCGAGCAGGCCTGAGCACGCCGCGCGGCCGAGCCGCGCGCACCGCACGATCCGGCCTGCGGCCTGGGTCCGCCACCACCGGCGGACCCGGGCCGCAGCCGCGAGACTTACCGATCCGACCCCATGCGAAAGAGAGCCACTCATGGCCGACGTCACCGCTGCTGACGTGAAGAAGCTCCGCGACCTGACCGGCGCGGGGATGATGGAGTGCAAGAAGGCGCTCGTCGAGAACGACGGCGACTTCGAGAAGGCCGCCGAGGCCCTGCGCGTGAAGGGCGCCGCCAAGGCCGCCGCCCGCGGCGCCGAGCGCGACGCCAGCAACGGCCTCGTGGTGACCAAGGACGGCGCGCTCGTGGAGCTCCGTGCGGAGACCGACTTCGTCGCCAAGAACGCCGACTTCCAGGCCCTGGCCGAGAAGGTCGTCACCAAGGCCGCCGAGATCAAGGCCGACAGCACCGAGGCGCTCGCCGCCGCCGAGCTCGACGGCCGCACCGTCGCCGAGACCATCACCGACCTCGCCGCCACCATCGGCGAGAAGCTCGAGCTCGGCCGCGTGGCCTACCTCGACGGCACGGTCGCGGCGTACATGCACAAGCGCGCCGCCGACCTCCCCGCCCAGGTCGGCGTCCTCGTCGCGTACGAGGGCTCGGAGGAGGCCGCCCGCGCCGCCGCGATGCAGATCGCCGCGATGCGCGCGTCGTACCTCACCCGTGACGAGGTGCCGGCCGACATCGTCGAGACCGAGCGCCGCGTCGCCGAGGCCAAGGCCAAGGAGGAGGGCAAGCCCGAGGCCGCGCTCCCCAAGATCATCGAGGGCCGCGTCAACTCCTACTTCAAGGACAACGTCCTGCTGGAGCAGGAGTCGGTCGTCGAGGCGAAGAAGTCCGTCAAGGACGTCCTCGACGCCGCGGGCACCACGATCAGCCGCTTCGTGCGGTTCGAGATCGGCGCCTGACCCTTCCCACCCGGTCTGCACTTGGCAGACTGGCGCACGGAAGCCCGGCTGATCAGATCTGACCCGTAGGAGGCCGCTGTCGTGGACGGAACCACTGCCGACGCAGGATCCACCCCGACGGCGGCCTCCGGCGCGTCCAGGGACGCCGCGGTGCAGCCCGCGCTCGACGGCACGCTCGACATCTGGCCCGGCGTGCCGGAGGGCGGCTACAACCGCGTGCTCCTCAAGCTCTCCGGCGAGGCGTTCGCCGGCGGCGGCTCGCTCGGGGTCGACCCCGACGTCGTGCAGGCCATCGCCCGCCAGATCGCGGGCGTCGTGCGCAGCGGCACGCAGGTCGCGGTCGTGATCGGCGGCGGCAACTTCTTCCGCGGGGCGCAGCTCAACGAGCGCGGCATGGACCGTTCGCGCGCGGACTACATGGGCATGCTCGGCACGGTCATGAACTGCCTTGCGCTGCAGGACTTCTGCGACCGCCAGGGCGTCGAGACGCGCGTGCAGACCTCGATCTCGATGGGCCAGGTCGCCGAGCCCTACGTGCCGCGCCGCGCGATCCGGCACCTCGAGAAGGGCCGCGTCGTCATCTTCGGCGCGGGCCTGGGGGCGCCGTACTTCTCGACCGACACCGCGGCCGCGCAGCGCGCGCTCGAGATCGGCTGCGAGGTCGTGCTCATGGCCAAGGGCGTCGACGGCGTGTACGACGACGACCCCCGCACCAACCCTGAGGCGAAGCGGTTCGAGACGCTCACGCACGCCGAGGTGCTCGCGCGCGGGCTGAAGGTTGCGGACGCGACGGCGATCAGCCTCACGCAGGACAACAACCTGCCGATCATCGTGTTCAACCTGCTCGTCGAGGGCAACATCGCCCGCGCCGTACGGGGTGAGAGGATCGGCACGCTCGTCGCGAGCTGACCGGCGGACGACGACCACCCAGCAACGAAGGACGACGAGGAGCCACCCGTGATCGACGAGACCATGCTCGAGGCCGAGGAGAAGCTGGAGAAGGCCGTCGGGGTCGCGAAGGAGGACTTCGCGGGGATCCGCACGGGCCGCGCCACGGCCAAGATGTTCGACAAGATCACGGCCGAGTACTACGGCTCCATGACCCCGGTGACCCAGATGGCCGGCTTCGCGGTGCCCGAGGCCCGCCTCGTGGTCATCACGCCGTACGACAAGGGCTCGATGAACGCGATCGAGAAGGCCATCCGCGACTCCGACCTCGGCGTCAACCCGACCAACGACGGCGTCGTCATCCGCGTGGCCTTCCCGCAGCTCACCGAGGAGCGCCGCAAGGAGTACATCAAGGTCGCCCGGCACAAGGCCGAGGACGCCCGCATCTCCATGCGCAACATCCGCCGCCACGCCAAGGACACCCTCGACAAGCTCGTGAAGGACGGCGAGGTCGGCGAGGACGAGGTGCGCCGCGCGGAGAAGTCGCTGGACGACCTCACGCACAAGTACGTCGCCCAGATCGACGAGCTGCTCAAGCACAAGGAGGCCGAGCTGCTCGAGGTCTAAGACCTCGACAGCCCGCCCACCATGGCCGACGCGACCCCAGCAGCGCAGCCGCCGACCGAGGCCCCGCACGGGCGCGCCGGCCGCAACCTGCTGGCCGCGGTCGGCATGGGCGTGTTCCTCGGCATCGGCCTCGTGCTCCTGCCGGTGCTGTACGCGCCGTGGCTGTTCTCCGTCGTCGTCTCGGTCGCGATGGCCATCGCGGCCCACGAGCTCGCCGGGGCCCTCGAGCAGCGCGGCGTGCGCATCGAGCGCTGGGTCGTGTACGCCGGTGCGCTCGCGATGCCGCAGGCGGCGTACTGGTGGGGCGTGCAGCCGCTCGTCGCGGTCTTCGGCGGAACGGTGTTGCTCGCGATGGGGGCCCGCCTGCTGCGCGGGCCGGAGGGCTACGTCGCCGATGTCGCAGGGTCCGCCCTCGTCGCTGCGTACACCGGGCTCATGGGCGGCCTCGCCGGCCTGGTGCTCGCGTCGTCCCAGGGCGGCGACCGGGTCATCACGATCATCGTGCTGACGATCTGCAGCGACATCGGCGGCTACGTGTTCGGCGTGCTGCTCGGCAAGCACCCGATGGCACCGCGCATCTCCCCGAAGAAGTCGTGGGAGGGGTTCGCGGGCTCGCTGCTGTTCCAGGCCGTGGCCGGCGTCCTGCTGTTCGTGTTCTTGCTCGAGGCCCCGTGGTGGCAGGGCCTCATCACCGGCCTCGTGCTTACCGTCACGGCGACGGCGGGCGACTTCGCGGAGTCGGCGATCAAGCGCGACCTCGGCGTGAAGGACATGAGCAACCTGATCCCGGGCCACGGCGGGCTCATGGACCGGCTCGACTCGATCCTGCCGAACATCTTCGCCGGCTGGCTCCTGCTGCTGGTCTTCCTCGGCGCGTAGCCGCTCGGCCGGGCCCTTGCACCTCGGGCGCCGACCCGGACGCCGGACGCCGATTGTTCAGGGCTCGGTAAGACATGCGTTGACGCAGGCATTACGGCTGCTGCCGGCGAGCCGGACGTAAGGGCGGCGTAAGCGACAGGCGGCGGGGGCGGAGCGCACGGTGGTCCAGGGCCGCACCGGACGGGTGGCGGCCACGAGGAGAGGACCACCATGAACAACCGAAGGATCCTGGCGACCGCAGGGGTGCTCGCCGTAGGACTGTCGTTCGCGCCTGCGCTCCAAGGGACGGCGTCGGCCTCGCCCCAGAGGGTGGACCTGCGCCATGGGGCTGTGTTCGTGCAGCTCAACGACGGCGCGGGCAACAGCATCGCGGCGTACACGCGAGGCTCGGACGGCAGCCTGTCGCCGGTCGGCGAGTTCGCAACGGGCGGGAAGGGCGGCAAGGAGGACGGCGCCCCGGTCGACGCCCTCGCCTCGCAGGGCGCGCTGGCAGCCACGCGCGACGGCCGCACCCTGATCGCGGTCAACGCGGGCAGCAACTCGGTGTCGACTTTGCGGGTCGGCGACGGCGAGCTCCGGCTCGCCAGCACGGTGCCGTCGCGAGGAGAGTTCCCGGCGAGCGTCGCAGTGCGCGGCTCGCTCGTCTACGTCCTCAACGCGGGCGGAAGCGGATCGGTGTCGGGCTACCGCCTGCACGAGGGTCGGCTCCGGCCGATCCGCGGTGCCGTCGCGGACCTCGGGCTGGCGAACCCTGCCGTGCCGCGCTTCATCACGGCACCGGCGCAGGTGGGCCTCACGCCCGACGGCCGCACCCTCGTGGTGACCACCAAGGCCAACAACACCATCGTCACCTTCCCGGTGCATCGGGACGGCACCCTGGGCTCCGCCATCGTGACCCCGTCGCAGGGCCCGGTGCCCTTCTCGTTCGTGTTCGACCGGGACGGCAACCTTCAGGTCCAGCAGGCCGGCGACGGTCGCAACGCCTCCTACGCGGTCCGTCGGGATTCGTCGCTGAGGCCGCTGGGGGTGTCGGAGCCTTCGGGTGGCGCCGCCCTGTGCTGGAGCGTGCGTGTCGGCAACTACCTGTTCGGCGTCAACGCGGGCAGCGGAACGATCACCTCGTGGGCGCTGCGGCGCGACGGCACTTCGGTGATCGACGAGGCGGTGGCCGGATCCGCGTCGGGCGGGCTCATCGACGTGGCTGCGAGCCGAGGGGGCCGCTACCTCTACGCACTCAACGCGGTGACGGGCACGGTCGACGCGTTCGCGAACGACCGCGATGGCGGTCTCACCCCTGCGGGTGGTGTGAGCGGCTTGCCGACCCTCGACGGCGACGGCGGCCCGGAGGGCATCGTCGCCTTCTGACCGTGGATCGTGCTCGGACCCCTCCCACGTGGTAGGGGTCCGAGCACGCCGCGCCCGTGGGAGACTGGACGCCTCATGACAGATCTCGGGATGCCCGCGGCTCCGAAGCCGGGCGAGCTCACGTTCGAGGCCCCGCGCCGCGGCAAGCCGCCGCGCCACCTCGCCGACCTGACGACCGCCGAGCGCCGCGAGGCCGTCACGGCGCTCGGGCTCCCGGCGTTCCGCGCCGACCAGGTGAGCCGGCACTACTTCGCCCGTCTCGCGTCGGACCCCGACGGCTGGACCGACATCCCGACCGCCCAGCGGGAGGGCATCGCTAAGGCGCTCACGCCGACGCTCATGACGCCCGTGCGCGAGCTCACCGCGGACGCCGGCACCACCCGCAAGACGCTGTGGCGCCTGCACGACGGCGCGCTCGTCGAGAGCGTGCTCATGCGCTACACCGACCGCGTCACGATGTGCGTGTCGAGCCAGGCCGGCTGCGGCATGAACTGCCCGTTCTGCGCCACCGGCCAGGCAGGCCTCACGCGCAACATGAGCACGGCCGAGATCGTCGAGCAGGTCGTCGCAGGTGCGCGCCAGCTGGCGGCAGGCGAGGTGCCGGGCGGGCCGGGCCGCGTGAGCAACGTCGTCTTCATGGGCATGGGCGAGCCGCTCGCCAACTACAACGCCGTCGTGGGCGCGCTGCACCGGCTGACCGACGAGGCGCCCGCGGGCCTCGGCATGTCGGCGCGCGGCATCACGGTCTCGACCGTCGGACTCGTCCCGCGCATCCGCCAGCTCGCGCAGGAGGGGCTGCCCGTCACCCTCGCGCTGTCCCTGCACTGCCCGGACGACGAGCTGCGCGACACGCTCGTGCCGGTCAACACGCGTTGGAAGATCGACGAGGTGCTCGACGCCGCCTGGGAGTACGCCCGCGTCACCAAGCGCCGCGTCTCGATCGAGTACGCGCTCATCAAGGACGTCAACGACCAGGCGTGGCGGGCCGAGCTGCTCGCCAAGCGCCTGCGCAACAAGCTCGTGCACGTCAACCTCATCCCGCTCAACCCGACGCCCGGGTCGAAGTGGACGGCGTCGCGCCCCGAGGACGAGCGCGAGTTCGTGCGCCGGCTCGAGGCCGGGGGAGTGGCCGTCACGGTGCGCGACACCCGCGGCCGCGAGATCGACGGCGCCTGCGGCCAGCTCGCCGCCGCCGAGTAGGGCCGACCGCTCGGCGCAGACACCTTCGCCCTCGGCGCAGGGCCCCGTGGGGCGCGCTGACACCCCGGTACGGCGTCCGGGATGCTGGGCGGGCCGGCTCCGGCCGCCGGCGGCGTACGAGGAGGCCCGACGACGATGACCCAGACCGTCACCACCGGCGCGTACCAGCGCGAGCGCGACCGCAGCCTGCAGGACCCCGAGGGGTTCTGGCGCGACGCCGCCGCCGCGGTCGACTGGGACGTCGAGCCGCCGATCGTGCTCGACAAGTCGGACGCGCCGTACTACCGCTGGTTCACCGGCGGACGCCTCAACACCTGCTTCAACGCCCTCGACCGGCACGTGCTGGCGGGCCACGGCGACCGGCTCGCGCTGATCTACGACAGCCCGGTGACCGGTACGGCGGACACCTACACCTACGCCCGTCTGCTCGACGAGGTCGCGCGCTTCGCCGGGGTGCTGCGCGGGCTCGGCGTGGAGAAGGGCGACCGCGTCCTGGTCTACATGCCGATGGTCCCCGAGGCCGTCATCGCGATGCTCGCGACCGCTCGGCTCGGTGCCGTGCACTCCGTGGTCTTCGGCGGGTTCGCCCCGCACGAGCTCGCGATCCGCATCGACGACGCGACGCCGAAGGTCGTGGTGTCGGCGTCGTGCGGCATCGAGCCCGGCCGCGTCGTGGAGTACAAGCCGATGCTCGACCGCGCGCTCGAGGCCGCGGACCACAAGGTCGACGCGACGGTCATCCTGCAGCGCCCGCAGGCCACGGCCGAGCTCGGCGAGCGCGACCACGACTGGCGCGAGCTCGCCGCGGCCGCCGAGCCGGCCGACTGCGTGAGCGTCGAGGCGACCGACCCGCTCTACGTGCTCTACACGTCCGGCACGACCGGCAAGCCCAAGGGCATCGTGCGCGACAACGGCGGCCACGCGGTCGCTCTCGCGTGGAGCATGGCCAACGTCTACGACATCGGCCCGGGCGACGTCTTCTGGGCGGCCAGCGACGTCGGCTGGGTCGTCGGCCACTCCTACATCGTCTACGCGCCGCTGCTCGCTGGTGCGACGACTGTCGTGTACGAGGGCAAGCCCGTCGGCACCCCGGACGCGAGCGCGTTCTGGCGAGTCATTGCGACGTACGGCGTGAAGGCGCTGTTCACCGCGCCCACCGCCTTCCGCGCCATCAAGAAGGAGGACCCGACGGCCGAGCTGCGCGCCGGCCACGACCTCTCGGGCCTGAAGACGCTGTTCCTCGCCGGCGAGCGCCTCGACCCCGACACGTACCACTGGGCGAGCGACATCCTCGGCATCCCGGTCGTCGACAACTGGTGGCAGACCGAGACGGGCTGGCCGATCGCGGCCAACCCGCGCGGCCTGGAGCCGCTGCCGATCAAGCCGGGCTCGCCGAGCGTGATCATGCCGGGGTACGACGTCCGCGTGCTCGACGAGCGCGGGCTCCCGGTCGAGGCGGGGCAGGAGGGCAACATCTCGATCCGTCTCCCGCTTCCGCCCGGCACCCTGCCGACCCTCTGGAACGACGACAAGCGGTACGTCGAGTCCTACCTCGCGGTGTTCAGCGGGTACTACGCCACCGGCGACGGCGGCTACATCGACGAGGACGGCTACATCTTCGTGATGGGCCGCACCGACGACGTGATCAACGTCGCCGGCCACCGCCTGTCGACGGGCTCGATGGAGGCGGTCGTCGCGACCCACCCGTCGGTCGCGGAGTGCGCGGTCATCGGCGTCCACGACCAGCTCAAGGGTCAGATCCCGCGCGCGTTCGTGGTGCTCAAGGCCGGCGTCGACGTCGACCCGAAGCAGCTCGAGAAGGAGGTCGTCGCCGCGGTCCGCGACGAGATCGGCCCGGTGGCCGCGCTCAAGAGCGTGGTGATCGTGCCGGCGCTGCCCAAGACGCGGTCGGGCAAGATCCTGCGCCGCACGATGCGCGGCATCGCCGACGGCCGGCCCGAGGCCCCGCCGTCGACGATCGACGACATCTCGGTGCTCGACGTCCTGCGCCCCCTGCTCCAGGGCGACTGAGCCGACGGATCACGTTTCGGACGGACCTCCCGCCCCGCGCCGGGGCGGCACGTAGGGTGCCCTCAACTGCGAGGGGAGCCCAGGGGATGCGCGCTCGACTGGTCGCGGCGGTCGCCGCCGCTGCGATGACGACGGCACTGGCTGTCGCTGTACCGACGTCGGCGCACGCGGTCACGGACACGACCGCCCCGACGGCCACGTCCGTGTCGGTCGTGTCGTCGACGGTGGGCGCCGGCAGCCCGATCGCGGTGCGGTTCACGGCGGTCGACGACGTCGCCGTGAGCGACGTGACCGGCACCATCACCGGGCCGGGCGGCTTCACGATCAACCTGCTCGGGGCCGGCGGAAGCTGGCCGTGGCAGGCGCGGACGGGCGGCCCGATCGCGGGCGTCGTACCCGCGGGTGCACCTCCGGGCGGGTACACCCTGACCCGCCTCACGGTGTACGACACGTCGGGCAACTACACCGACTACGTCGACGGCGCGGCCACGTCGGTTCCCGCTGGGGAGCCGGCGGTGCTCGACCTGTCACCGGCGACCGTCACGGTGAAGCAGCCCGGCACCACCGACGTCACGGCGCCCAAGCTCTCGACGTTCTCGATGCTGTCCAGCACCGACCGCCGGCGGGGTGAGTTCGTGACCTGGAAGTTCGCGGCGTCCGACGCCACGACCATCGCCGAGGTGAAGGTGTTCGTCCGCAAGCCGAGCGGCACCACGGTGGAGACCCATCGAGGCGGCGGCGATCTGCGCGCTGGCCGGATCTCGCTCTGGATTCCGACCGACGAGCAGACCGGCACCTGGTCAGTCAGCGGCGTCCAGCTGACCGACACCTCCGGGAACATCCGGACGTACGGCAGGAACGGCATCGGCCTGCAGGCCGGTCAGCCGTCGCATACCGCGTCGGTGTTCACCGGCCTCGGCTTCTCGGTCGCGACCGGTGTTCTTCGCCCCGACAGCATCAGGGTCTTCGACGATCGGCCCGACCCGGTGGTGCGCACCATCGGCCCGTCCACGCCTGTCGCCATCGGCTCCACGGCGGGCTTGCGGGGGACGGTCACGTTCCTCGGCTCCGGCGTGCCGTACCCGGTGCTGGTCCTGTACAAGAACGTCGGAGGGACGCGCACGTTCGTCCGGCTCGTCACGGGGACGGCGACGGGCGCATTCTCCACGCGGGTGCCGGTCACGGGGACGGCGCTGTACCAGCTGTGGTTCCTCGGGTCCGACCGGGCTGTCGCGCTCGTACCGCAGCTGATGGGCAAGCCCGTGCGGGTGAGCGCCGGCGCGAAGCAGACGCTGACCGTCGCCTCGACGACCGTCACCGTTCCGGCGGGCGGCACCGGCGTCCTCAGCGTCACGCTGTCACCCAAGCGCGGCGGTGCCACCGTGGTGCTCCGGCGCTGGACGGGGTCCGCGTGGATCGCGGTCCGATCTGCGACGACACGCGCGGACGGCAAGGCGTACGTGACGGTGTCACGGCCGTCGTCGACCACGCGGTACCGCTGGACCACGGCGTACGACGGCACCGGGCTCGCCGCGACGTCCGCGGTCGTCACCGTCAAGCGCTGACGCCGAGCAGGATCGGAGAAGCGGCGCGACGGCTCGGTCCGTGAGACTCGGTCCTGTCGGGCAGTAGGTTCTGCCCAGCGCCGTCTCCCGGAGGTCCTCATGCCGTACACCGTCGACTTCGTGACCGTCTCGACCGAGGGGCTCGAGTCGTCCCCGGTCGCCGACGCACTCGCGGGACTGCGCGCCAATGAGGCCCGCTACTTCAAGAACAAGTACGACGCCGTGTTCGCGACCGAGAAGGCGTCGTCGGCGCAGGGCAAGAAGCTCGTCGCGTACGTCGAGAAGGTGCTGAACGACGAGCGCGGCATCGTGATCTCCTCCCCGGCGCTGGAGGCCACCGAGTTGCTCGTCGACGGCGTGCGGTGGACGTACGTGTTCTACGAGTCGGGCCTCGCGGTCAACGTGCTCTACACGCTGGAGGACTCCGGCAAGCGCGCTGTCGGGTTCAAGCTGTCCGACGGCATGGACGTGCCCGAGGAGCTCGGTGCCTTCAAGTTCGCCCGGCAGAAGTCCAAGCTGGCCGGCACGATCCGCGGCTCGTTCTTCGTCATCAAGGGCGAGTACTGACCCGCAGCGTCGGCGTGCCGTCCTGGTAGTGGGCCTCGATGCGCGTCGTAGAGAGCGCGTTCCTGCGCCCGCTTCGCGCCGGGCCTGGTAGTGGACGTCGTTGCGCGTCGCAGAGAGCGCGTTCCTGCGCCCGCTTCCCGCCGGGCCTGGTAGTGGGCCTCGTTGCGCGTCGTAGAGAGCGCGTTTCTGCGCCCGCTTCCCGCCCGACGGTCAGCGGGCGGTGATCGCGGCGGTGACGGCGGCGACGCTGTGGTCGCGGTGCTCGGCCTGCACGCGTACGGCGGCCTCCGCATCGCGGCGAGCGACGGCGCCGACGAGGTCCTCGTGCTCGTGGTGCACGCGGTCGCGGTTGTCGGCGCCGGCGAAATAGACCGAGCGGTACACGTCGGTGGCGTCCCAGAGCTGGCGCAAGGTGCGCACGAGGCGAGGCATCCCGGCGGCGTCGAAGAGCAGGAAGTGCAGACGGCGGTTGGCCGCGGTGATCTCGGCGACGTCGTCGGCGCGGCCCGCCGCATCGACCTCCGCGGCCGCGGCACGCATGGCCGCCACGAGCTCGTCGGTCGCCCGCGGCACCGCGGCGCGGATCGCCTCGGCCTCGAGCAGCTCGCGCATCCGGTAGACCTCGACGAGGTCGTCGACCGAGAGCTCGGCCACGACGTAACCGCGGTGCGCGGCGTATCCCACGTGGCCCTCGCCCTCGAGCACCTTGAGCGCCTCGCGCAGCGGCACCCGCGACACCCCGAGCCGCTCGGCGAGCGCCTCCTGCCGGATGGGCGACCCGGGGGAGAGCTCGCCGGTCACCAGCATCCGGCGCAGCTCGGCGAGCACGGCCTCCTGCGCGGTCAGCGGCTTCTCGAACGGCGCCGCGCTCATGCGGCGCCGCCGGGCAGCGAGGGTGGGGGAGTCCGGTACGTCGCAGGCGTCGCCGACAGCCGCAGCGGGTTCGCCACCTGGGGCACGGGGCTGCCCGGCACGGCGACCACGGGGTCGAGGCCGAGCGACGCCGCGAGGTCGAACGCCCCGGCCACGTCGTTGATCGGCCCGCACGGCACGCCCGCGGCGGTGAGCGCGGAGTACCAGTGGTCGGCGCCGTGCGCGGCGAGGGCCGACTCGAGCGCCGACCGCAGGTCGTCGCGGTTCGCGACGCGCGACGGGTTCGTCGCGAAGCGCTCGTCGGAGGCGAGGTCGAGGCCCAGCACCGAGCACAGCGCGCGGAACTGGCCGTCGTTGCCGACCGCGAGCACCAGCGGGCGGTCGGCCGTGGCGTACACGCCGTACGGCGTGATCGAGGGGTGGTCGTTGCCGAGGATGCGCGGCACAACGCCGCCGGCGACGTACGCCGATGCCTGGTTGACCAGGGCCGAGAGCAGCGACGAGAGCAGGTTGACCTCCACGTGCTGGCCTTCGCCCGTGGCATCGCGGTGCCGCAGGGCGGCGAGGATGCCGTAGACCGCGTGCAGGCCCGTGATCACGTCGACGAGCGCCACGCCCACCTTCGTCGGGTGCCCGGCTTCGGGCCCGGTGACCGACATGAGGCCGCCCATCGCCTGCACGAGCAGGTCGTAGCCCGGGAGCGCCGCGCCCTCGCCGGAGCCGAAGCCGCTGACCGAGCACACGACGACGCCAGGGTTCTCCGCCGACAGCGCGGCGTACCCGAGGCCCATCTTGTCCATGGTCCCGGGCTTGAAGTTCTCGACCACGACGTCGGCACGCAGCGCGAGCGCCCGCGCCTCGGCCAGGCCCTCGGGGGAGGACAGGTCGAGGAACAGCGACTGCTTGTTGCGGTTGACGCCCGCGAAGTAGGTCGCGGTGCCATCCGCGGCGTACGGCGGACCCCAGTGCCGGGTGTCGTCGCCGGCGCCGGGGCGCTCGACCTTCACGACCTCGGCGCCGAGGTCGGCGAGCAGCATCGTCGCGTAGGGTCCGGCGAGCACCCGCGAGAAGTCCGCGACGACGACCCCGTCGAGGGCCCCCGCGCCCATCAGCGGTAGGCCGCGAGACCGGTGAGCGCCTCGCCGACGACGAGCGTGTGCATCTCGTTGGTGCCCTCGTACGTGAACACCGACTCGAGGTTGTTCATGTGCCGGATGACCGGGTACTCGAGCGTGATGCCGTTGCCGCCGAGGATCGAGCGGCACTCGCGCGCGATGGCGAGCGACTCGCGGGCGTTGTTGAGCTTGCCGACGCTGATCTGCTCCGGGCGGATCGCGTGCTTGTCCTTGAGCCGGCCGAGGTGCAGCGCGAGCAGGTAGCCCTTGTCGAGCTCGAGGGCCATGTCGGCGAGCTTCTTCTGCGTCAGCTGGAACGCCGCGATCGGCTTGTCGAACTGCTCGCGGTCGATGGCGTACGAGATCGCGGTCTCGAGGCAGTCACGCGCGGCGCCGATGGTGCCGAAGGCGATGCCGAACCGCGCCTCGTTGAGGCACGAGAGCGGGCCGCGCAGGCCCTTGACGTTCGGGAGGACGGCGTCGGCGGGAAGCCGCACGTCCTCGAGGATCAGCTCGGCCGTGACCGACGCGCGGAGCGAGAGCTTCTTGTGGATCTCGCGGGCGGTGAACCCGGGGGTGTCGGTCGGCACCACGAAACCGCGGATGCCGTCGTCGGTCTGCGCCCACACCACTGCGACCGCCGCCACGGTGCCGTTGGTGATCCACATCTTCGTGCCGTTCAGCACCCAGTCGTCGCCGTCGCGCTTGGCGGCCGTGCGCATTCCGCTGGGGTTGGAGCCGAAGTCGGGCTCGGTGAGGCCGAAGCAGCCGATGGCCTCGCCGGCCGCCATGCGGGGGAGCCACTCCTGCTTCTGCTCCTCGGAGCCGAACGCGTGGATCGCGTACATCGCGAGGGACCCCTGCACGCTCACCAGCGAGCGGATGCCCGAGTCGCCGGCCTCGAGCTCGAGGCACGCCAGGCCGTACGCCGTGGCGCTCGTGCCCGCGCAGCCATAGCCCTCGAGGTGCATGCCGAGCAGGCCGAGGTCGCCCATCTCCTTGGCCAGCTCGGCCGCGGGGATGGTGCCGCTCTCGAACCAGTCGCCGACCTCCGGCTTGATGCGCTCGTCGACGTACTGGCGCACGACGTCACGGATGGCGCGCTCCTCGTCGTCGATCAGGGAGTCGAGGTCGAGCAGTGCGAACGGGTGCTGAGGGGCGCGGGACACGGGGGCTCCTGAGGGCGGGTAGCTGCGGTCAGGGACGACCGTAGCAGATTGGATCCAATATCCAGAAGCCCCCGCTGATCCTTACCGCCCCATGACGGAGCCGCCCCGGTGCTGGCCAGCGAGCGCGCCGGCAGGGTGTGCTGGACCGGTGACCGAGCCCCGCACAGCCCCAGCCGTACCCGTGCAGCGCCGCCGGTGGTGGCGCCGCCCCGCCGTCGTGGTCCCGATCGCCGCTGCTGGCGCCGCGGGGGCCGTGGTCGTGCTCGCCCTGTTCCAGCCGTGGAAGCTGTTCGTGGACGACGTCGTCGACGAGGCGCTGCCCACGGTCGTCGCCACGGCGGCCGTCGGCGGCCCATCGGCAACCGCGCCGAGCGCGTCGCCGACCCCTGCGGCCGCGACGCCGGTGGACATCGCTCGCGGGACGTTCGTGACGCACGAGCACGCCACCACCGGATCGGTGCGGCTGCTCACGCTCGCGGACGGCAGCCGGGTGCTGCGGATCGAGGACCTCGACACGTCCAACGGCCCGGATCTGCGGGTCTGGCTGTCGGACCAGCCCGTCATCGACGGGCGCGACGGGTGGTTCGTGTTCGACGATGGCGAGTACGTCGAGCTCGGCCGTCTCAAGGGCAACGTCGGCGACCAGAACTACGTCGTACCGCCGGGCACGGACCTCGACTCGTTGACGAGCGTGAGCATCTGGTGCGCCCGGTTCTCGGTGTCGTTCGGCGCGGCCGAGCTGCGACCGGTCTGACCGCTAGTCGCGCGAGGCGGGGCTGAACCGCTCGCGCAGGTCGCGCACGATCCGCTGGCTGCGGTTGTCCGCGAACCGCGCCTCGGCGCGGGCGGTCTTGTTCGGTCCATACCAACGACGGGCCCAGAACGAGCTCGGCTTCGCGAGCCGGATCGCGCCGACCCAGCCCACGATCGGCACGGGGAGCCCGATGAGGCCGGTGATCGGCTTCCCCTTGAGCATGCACAGGATGCAGATGCCCACGTGCGCGATCACGGCGACGACGGCTGCCCAGGCGCCCATCTCCTGCGCCGCCGACAGGTTGCCCACGGGCGAGACGCCGACGAGCAGCGCTGCCCCGACCACGACGGCGATGAGGACCGCGTCGATGGACTTCTGGCCCTCCTCCGACCAGTAGACGTCCTCGAGGTGCAGCCAGAGGGCGAACTCATCCAGCGCCAGCGCTGCGCCGACGCCGAACAGCGCGCCGAGCACCTCCGCCCACGGCGACCCCGGGGAGTAGCGGAACTCCAGCAGCCCCACCACGAGGACGAGCAGGATGCCCCACACCTGGTGGTGCACGTGCACGCCGCCGATGTGGATGTCGTTGATCAGCCCCTTCTTCGCGGGCTCCGCCTCCTCGACGACAGGCGCGGAGTCGGCGGCGTCCGCGGCGTTGCGGGCGCGGATCTTCAGCGTGATGCTGCGCGTGATCGCGAAGGTGACCAGGAAGCCGATGATCAGCCACAGGGCGGCCGAGCGCCCCGTGTCGACGAAGTAGGTCTGGTACCAGCTGAGCACCCGCCGACCGTAGCGATCGGTCCGCGCCGCCGTGGCGCGAACACGCGCACGGAGGCGCTCATGACACCGTTACGCGTCGCCGCTCCGGACGTGCGTTGCCGGACGGGATCAGGAGCCGAGCTCGGCCAGCACCTTGGCGATGCGCCGCTCGCGCGTCTCGGCGGTCTTGGCGCCCTCCACGGAGAGCACGTGCCGCTTCTTGTTCGAGTTCGACAGCCCCTCGAACGCCTTCTTCGCCGCGGGTGCCTTCTTCAAGGCAGCGGCGAGGTCGTCGGGTACGGCGATCTCGCGGACGGAGGTGTCGAGCACGACCTCGACGTCGACCTCGTCGCCCGCGGAGACGCCGGCGCCCGCCCGCACCTCGGCGCTGACGGGCAGGAGGAACCGGCCGCCCATCGAGGCGATCGTGCTGGGGTACGAGTAGCCGTTGATGGTCACGGTGACCGCGGGCTTCTTGCCCGACCCGAGCGCCTCGACCACCTCGGGCGGGACGACGATCCCGGTGGCGGTCTTGCCGTGCAGATCGACCGATGCGTGGAACTTCATGCGCCGATCCAACACTGTCGACCGTTCGACGTCTTCTCCATCCGTGCGGTCACCCGGCCGCGTCGTACGCCGCCTTCAGCCACCGCTTGAGCTCGGCGTCGACCTCCTTCGCCGTGCCGATGCGCAGCGTGTAGGAGCACATGCTGCCCGCGGGCATGGCCTTGAGGCGGGCGCTGTCGGGGAGGTCCTTGACGTTGAGCCCGATCTCGACGAGGTCCTTGGTCGCGGGGCCGACCATCGCGAACTGCTTCTTCCGGCGCAGGCTCACGTACGACTTCTTGGGCGCCTGCTCGTAGTCGCCGAGCGAGTCCACGGCGGCGATCACCGCGTCGTGCACCGAGCGCAGGTGGGCCTTGCCGCCCGTGTAGATCGCGTCGAGCGGGTCGCCGGCAGGGGCCGCCGGGGCTGGTGCGGCACCGTCGAGGGCGGACAGGTCCTTGCCCTGCGCGCCGACGACCGCGTTGGCGTCGCCGTAGCCGAGGCCGAGGTTGTCGATCAGCCAGGTGCGCTTCTCGCCGTGCTTGGACAGGCCCGTGCCGTCGAGCAGCGCGTGGAGCTCGGCGATGCTCTTGCCCGTCTTGCCCTGGATGTTGCGCAGCTGGTTCATGCTGGCAGCGGTGGGATCCGCCATGGCGCCTCCTGACGCGTCGGTGGCGTCAGTGAACCCGTGCCCTGCCTTGTCCAGCAAGCGGTTCCGGGTGATCCGCGCCGCGTCGCTACTCTGCGATGACGTAGAGCTTGCGCACGGTGTCGAGCACGTCCCAGCGTCCGCTCCAGCCCTTTGGCAGCACGAAGACGTCGCCCTCCTCGAGCTCGACGGGGTCGCCGTCCAGGGGCGTGATCCGGACGCGGCCGGCGAGCAGCAGCATCGTCTCGGTGTCGCCGCGATCGGCGATCGACCAGCCGCCCGGCGTGCACTCCCAGACGCCGACACTCACACCGTGACCCTCGAAGAACGCGATGCCGCTGGTCTCCGGGTCGCCGCTGTCGGCGCCCGCGCGCGGGCCGATCGGCTCGAGCGCGCCGCCGAGGACGTCGGCGTACGCGACGACCATCGTGCGGAGCAGGTCGGGGTCGCTCATGACGTGCCCTCCATCGTCAGTGGCCGCCGAGCAGCGGCGCGAGGATGTCGGCCCGCTTGGCGGGCTTGCCGGTGCGCGCCTCGACGGCGTCGGCAGACCCCATCACGCGCAGCCCGAGGTTGACGCCGAGCCAGCGGAACGGCTCCGGCTCCCAGCGGCGCTGACGGCGGTTGACCCACGGAAGGCGCGTGCGCTCGGTGTCCTGGTCGAGGATCAGATCAGCCAGCGTGCGGCCCGCGAGGTTGCTCGAGGCCACGCCGTCGCCGACGTAGCCGCCGGCCGAGCCGAGGCCCGTCGCGGGGTCGAAGGCGACGGTCGGGAACCAATCGCGCGGGATGCCGAGCGGACCGCCCCAGCGGTGCGTGACCGCACGCCCGTGCAGGCCGGGGAACAGGTCGCGCAGCACGCGCCAGAGCTCGTCGTACACGCCGGGGTCGCGGTCGAACTCCGGCTTGATGGTCGAGCCGAAGTGGTACGGCGCTCCCCGCCCGCCGAACGCGAACCGGTCGTCGAGGGTGCGCTGCCCGTAGATGATCAGGTGGCGGTGGTCGTTGAACGTCTCGCCGCGGCGCAGGCCGATGTGCGACCACAGCTCGTCGGGGAGCGGCTCGGTGGCCAGCATGAGGGAGTAGACGGGCGCGATGTCGCGCTCGTGCCCGGGGAGCTGGGAGGTCCAGGCCTCGGTGGCGCGGATGATCCGGCGCGCGCGCACCTCGCCGTGCTCGGTCTGCACCGACCCCGGACCGATCGACGTGACGCGCGTGCCCTCGAAGATGCGCACGCCGCGCCGCTCCACGGCGAGGGCCAGACCCCGGACCAGGCGCGCCGGATGGATCGACGCGCAGTGCGGGCTGTACGTCGCGCCCAGGATGTCGGTGGCGTCGAGCACGGCGCGGGCCTCGGCGGCGCCGAGGAGCTGGAAGTCCTCCCCGCCGAACCCCCACGACCGGGCGTCCTGCACCTCGGCCCGGGCGCGGTCGAGCTGCAGCGGCGTCCGGGCGAGGGTGATCACTCCGCCCTTGCGGTAGTGGCACTCGATGCCTTCGGCTGCTGCGGCCCGGCCCACCTCGTCGACGGTGTCGAACATCGCGCGCTGCAACGCGACGGCGTCCTCGCGCGACGACTCGCGCGCGACCTTGGCCCACGAGGTCGGGAACAGCGCGGAGGCCCACCCTCCGTTGCGCCCGCTCGCCCCGAAGCCCGCCACGCGCGCCTCGAGCACCGCGATGGACAGCGACGGGTCGGCCTCGGCCAGGTAGTACGCGGTCCAGAGACCTGTGTAGCCGCCGCCGACGATCGCGACGTCGACCTCGGTCGGTCCGGCCAGTGCGGGGCGCACGGGACCGGCGAGGTCGTCCGGCAGCGTGTCCCACCACAGCGACAGGTCTCGCAGCGCGGAGACGCCGGTGCTCACCGGGTCCAGCCCTTCACGTAGTCGGGGACGGGATGCGCGGCGCCTCGCTCGTCAGGCCGCGGCTCCCCGAACACCTCGCGGATCGGCACGACGCCGGCCCAGATCGGCCTGTCGAGGTCCTGCGGGTCGTCGTCGGGGTCGCCGTCGCTGATCTTGACGCTCGCCTCGTCGAGGGGGAGCGCGAGCATCACGGTGGCGGCGAGCTCCTTGCGGGAGGGCTCGCGGATGTCGGCCCATCGCCCGGGGAGCAGATGGTCGGAGATCATCCGCAGCGTGTCGTCCTTCTCCTCGCCCTCGAGCACCGTGCAGCTGCCGAGCACCATCGCGCCGCGGTAGTGCATCGAGCTCTCGAACGCCGAGCGCGCGAGCACGAGGCCGTCGAGCAGCGTGACCGTGAAGCACGTCGGCGCGCCGTCGGCCAGCGCCCGGAACAGCCGGGAGCCGGTGGAGCCGTGGAACAGCACGCGGTCACCGTCGCGCGCGTAGGCGACGGGCACGACGTACGGCTGTCCATCGTCGACGACAGCCACGTGCGCGACGAGGCCGGCATCGAGCACGGCGTTGAGCACCGCGCGGTCCGGTACGGCCTTCTCCGGGATCCGGCGCACGCGGGTGCGCTCGGTGGAGCCCGGGGCCGGCAGGTGGTCGCTGCTCACGTCGTCCTCACGGTTGTGCGGGAGCGGCGAAGGGTCCCGAGCGGTGCACGCCGGGGACCCTTCGCCTCTGATTCCGTTCCTGCTACAGGATGTTCATGCCCTCGGTGAGCACGTTGCGCAGGATCTGCTCGATCTCGTCGAACTCGGGCTGGCCGATGGTCAGCGGCGGCGCGAGCTGCACGACGGGGTCGCCGCGGTCGTCGGCGCGGCAGTAGAGGCCCGCGTCGAACAGGGCCTTGGACAGGAAGCCGCGCAGCAGGCGCTCGGCCTCGTCGTCGTTGAACGTCTCCTTGGTCGCCTTGTCCTTCACGAGCTCGATGCCGTAGAAGTACCCGGCGCCGCGGACGTCGCCCACGATCGGCAGGTCGAGGAGCTTGGAGAGCGTGGCCTTGAACGCGTCCTCGTTGTCCCGCACGTGCTGGTTGAGGCCCTCGCGCTCGAACACGTCGAGGTTCGCCAGCGCCACGGCCGCCGACACCGGGTGGCCGCCGAAGGTGTAGCCATGCGGGAAGTAGTTCGTGCCGTGGCGGAACGGCTCGAACAGGCGGTCGCTCGCGATCATCGCGCCGATGGGCGCATAGCCCGAGGTCATGCCCTTGGCGCACGTGATGATGTCGGGCGTCACGCCGAAGCGCGACGTCGCGAACATCTCGCCGATGCGCCCGAAGGCGCAGATGGTCTCGTCGGCGACGAACAGCACGTCGTACTGGTCGCAGATCTCGCGCACCCGCTCGAGGTAGCCGGGGGGCGGCGGGAAGCAGCCGCCGGAGTTCTGGACCGGCTCGAGGAACACCGCCGCGACGGTCTCCGGCCCCTCGAACTCGATGGCCTCGGCGATGCGGTCGGCGGCCCAGCGGCCGAACGCCTCGATGTCGTCGGCGTGCTGGGCTGCGCGGTAGAAGTTGGTGTTGGGCACCTTGTGCGTACCGGGCACGAGGGGCTCGAAGTACTTCTTGGCGTCCGGAATGCCGGTGATCGACAGCGCGCCCTGGGGCGTGCCGTGGTACGCCACGTTGCGGCTGATCACCTTGTGCTTCATGGGCTTACCGGTGAGCTTGAAGTACTGCTTGGCGAGCTTCCACGCCGTCTCGACGGCCTCGCCGCCGCCGGTGGTGAAGAACACGCGGTTCAGGTCGCCGGGGGTGTACTGCACCAGGCGCTCGGCGAGCTCGATGGCCGCCGGGTGGGCATACGACCAGAGGGGGAAGAAGGCGAGCTCGCTCATCTGCTTCTGCGCCGCGGCGGCCAGCTCGGCCCGGCCGTGGCCGGCCTGCACCGTGAAGAGCCCCGCGAGGCCGTCGATGTAGCGGTTGCCCTGGTCGTCCCAGATGTGGTGCCCCTCGCCCCGCACGATCACGGGGACGTGGCCGCCGTTCTCGTACACGGAGTGGCGGGTGAAGTGCATCCACAGGTGGTCGCGCGCCTTGTCGGCGAGGCGGTCGTCGCCGGGCTCGCTCACGTACTGCGGTGACGTGGTCATCGGGTACCCCAGGTGTAGATCTGCTTGCGGAGCTTCAGGTAGACGAAGGTCTCCGTGTTTCGCACGCCCGGGATGGCCCGGACGCGGCGGTTAACCACCTCGAGGAGGTGGTCGTCGTCCTCGCACACGACTTCGGCGAGGATGTCGTAGCCGCCGGCGGTGATGACGAGGTAGTCGACCTCGCTCATCGCGGCCATCGCCTCGGCCACGGCCTCGACGTCCCCGTCGCAGCGGACGCCGAGCATGGCCGCCCGCGGGAACCCCACCTGCATGGGGTCCGTGACGGCGACGATCTGCATGACACCGGACTCGATCAGCCGCTGGACGCGCTGGCGCACCGCCGCCTCGGACAGGCCCACGGCCTTGCCGATCGCGGCGTACGGCCGACGGCCGTCCTCCTGCAGCTGCTCGATGATGGCCTTGCTCACCTCGTCGAGGTGGGCGTGCGCCACCCGGTCCCGTGTCACCACGTCTGGCATCGTCGGTGATTCGTGAGCACTTGGCAAGCGAATTCGTCGCGATTTCGCCGATTCGTTGCGGATTCCGTGGCAAATTGCCGCCGGATCTGTCGGAACCGAACCTGACGGTCTAGGGTGTGCACGCCGGGCCCGCTGCTGCCCGCGGGACGCCCTGGGGCAAGGATGACCGGGACGGACCACCCGTCGCCACCGAACTCGAGAGGAAGACCCATGGCCGACTACGCCGTCGTGAACCCTGCGACCGGCTCCGTCCTCAAGGAGTACCCGACGATCGGCGACGCCGATCTCGACAGCGCCGTGGCGCGTGCCTATGCCGCCCGCAGCGCGTGGGGCCGCGACACCACCGTGGCCGAGCGCGCCGCGATCATCCGTCGCGTCGGCCAGCTGCACATGGAGCGGGCGCAGGAGCTCGGCGAGATCATCTCCCGCGAGATGGGCAAGCCCGTGGCCCAGGGCGTCGGCGAGGTCGAGTTCAGCGCCGCGATCTACGAGTACTACGCCGACAACGCCGAGAAGTTCCTCGCCGACGAGCCGATCGAGCTGCTCGCGGGCGAGGGCACGGCGGTCATCCGCCGCACCCCGGTGGGCGTGCTCCTCGGGATCATGCCGTGGAACTTCCCCTACTACCAGGTCGCGCGCTTCGCCGGCCCGAACCTCATCATCGGCAACACCGTGCTGCTCAAGCACGCGCCGCAGTGCCCGGAGTCGGCCGCCGTCATGGAGGAGATCTTCCGCGCCGCCGGCGTGCCCGCCGATGCGTACATCAACATCTACGCGACCAACGACCAGGTCTCGAAGCTCATCGCCGACCCGCGCGTGCAGGGCATCTCGCTCACCGGCTCGGGCCGAGCCGGCGCAGCCGTCGCCGAGCAGGCGGGCCGGCACCTGAAGAAGGTTGTGCTCGAGCTCGGCGGCAGCGACCCGTTCATCGTGCTCGGCACCGACGACATGGACGCGACCGTCGAGGCCGCCGTCACCGCGCGCATGGACAACGCCGGCCAGGCGTGCAACGCCGGCAAGCGCTTCATCGTGGTCGACGGCCTGTACGACGAGTTCGTCGAGAAGTTCACCGCTGCCGTCACCGGCATGAAGTACGGCGACCCGTCGGCGGAGGACACGGCGTACGGCCCGCTGTCCTCGGCGCTCGCGGCGGACCGGCTCGAGGAGCAGGTGAAGGCCGCGACCGCCGACGGCGCGGTGCTGGTCGGCGGCGCGCGCGAGGGCAACTTCGTGCAGGGCGGCGTGCTCACCAACGTGCAGCCGGGCAACTCGGCGTACGGCCAGGAGCTCTTCGGCCCCATCGCGCAGGTGTACAAGGCGGCCGACGAGGCTGACGCCGTGCGCATCGCGAACGACACCGAGTACGGCCTCGGCAGCTACGTGTTCACCAACGACCCCGAGCAGGCCATCCGCGTGGCCGACCAGATCGAGGCCGGCATGGTGTTCGTGAACTGCGTGGGCGCCGACGGCGTGGAGCTGCCCTTCGGCGGCGTGAAGGCCTCGGGCTTCGGCCGCGAGCTCGGCCGTTACGGCATGGAGGAGTTCGTCAACAAGAAGCTCATCCGCGTCAACGCCTGATCCATCCGTACGTCACGGAGGGCCGCACCCGTCGGGTGCGGCCCTCCGTCGTGTCACTGCTCGGCGGCCTCGACGTGGGCGATGTGCGCGAGCTGGCGCCAGACCAGCGCGAGCGTGATCCCCGCCCCGACGAACGCGAACCAGAACGGCGCGGTCAGGCCCCAGGTCTCGGCGATCCAGCCGCCGAGCAGCTGGCCCACGACGAGGCCGCCGAACACGCACACGCTGTAGACGCTCGACACGCGCCCCTGCAGCGCGCGCGGCGTCGCGCGCTGGCGCACGGCCGTCGAGACCGCGCCCCACACGAAGGCGTACGCCCCGAACACCACCATCGTCGCCATCGCCCAGGCGCCGTTGGGCGCCACCGCGAACGACAGGTGCGTGACCACCTCGAGGGTGAGGCAGGCGCGCATCACTGTCGCGAGGTCGAAGCGCCGTTCGATGCGGTCGTACAGGCTCGTGCTCACCAGGCCGCCCACGGCGGCGGCGGACGTGAGCAGGCCGAAGCCCACCTCGCCCATCCCCAGGTGGTCGATCGCGTAGAGGACGAGCACCGCCCACGCGGCGGCCCAGGTGATGTTGAACGCGACGATGACGACGGCGAGCGTCCGGACCGCGTCGTGATGCCAGACCCAGCGCAGGCCCTCGCGGATCTCCTGCAGCACGTGGCTGCGTTCGTCGGCCTCGCGCACGTGCACCGGCAGCGAGATGCGGCCGACGAGTACGACGGCGAAGGCGACGAGCACGGCCTGCGTGACGAACGGTACGGCCATCCCGGCGGCGAACAGGAACGCCCCGATGGGCGGCCCCACGATGTGGTTCGCGACGAGGAAGCTGCCCTGGAACCGCGCGTTGCCGATTCCGAGGTCGTCCGGGCGGACGAGCATCGGCAGCAGGGTGTTCGTCGCGGTGTCCGCGAAGACTTCGGCCACGCCGAGGAGGAGCATCGCGCCCAGCACGACGGTCACGCTCACGTGTCCCGTCGCGATCGTGATGGCGAGGACGGCGAGCACCACGGCCCGGGCCGCATTGGCCGCCACGACGAGGCGCCGGCGGTCGACGCGGTCTGCGAGGGCCCCGGCGTACAGGCCGAGCAGGAGCCAGGGAAGGCGCTGCAGGAGCGCGGCGAGTGCGACGAGGAACGCGTTGCTCGTCTGCGACGCGACCAGCAGGGGGCCGGCCGCCAGGGCGATGCCGTCGCCGAGGTTGCTGACCAGCGAGGAGCTGAGCAACCAGCGGAAGCCGGCCCCCATGCGCGGCGGCGCGATGCGGTCGACGAGGCTGGTCACGAGCAGGAGACCCTAGGGCGGCGGCGGCTCGCATGTCGCGCGGGTTGCACCGCCATCGGACGCCTGACGGCGCACCGCAGCCTCGTCAAGGTCGTGCGGCCGCGAGACGCCTCTCCTACCGTTCGGGGATGACGGGCGACGAGACGCGCGTGGTCCACCGCGGCTGCAACCTGTGCGAGGCGAGCTGCGGCCTCGCGGTCGAGGTGCGCGGGCGCGAGGTGGTCTCGATCCGAGGCGACGCCGACGACGCGCTGTCACGGGGGTACGTATGCCCCAAGGGGATCGCGCTGCAGGATCTGCTGACCGACCCGGACCGGCTGCGGACACCGGTTCGCCGGCTCGACGACGGGTCGTTCGAGCCGATCGGATGGGACGCCGCGCTCGACCTCGTGGCCGACGGGCTCACGCGGATCCGCGACCGCGACGGCGGCGAGGCGGTGTCGTTCTACCTCGGCAATCCGATCACGCATGGCTGGGCGCCGGTCACCCTGATCCCGCTGCTCATGGACGCCCTCCGGGTGAAGGCGCGCTACTCCGCGGCCAGCGTCGACCAGCAGCCCCAGCACCTCCTGGCCTACCTGCTCTTCGGCTCGCCGCTGCTCCTGCCGGTCCCCGACGTCGACCGAACCGACCTGCTGCTGGTCATCGGCGGGAACCCGTTGGTGTCCAACGGATCCATCATGACGGCGCCCGGCATGCGGCGGCGCCTCGCCGACCTGCGCTCACGGGGCGGGCGGCTCGTGGTGGTGGACCCGCGGCGTACCGAGACGGCGGACGTGGCCGACGAGCACGTCGACGTCCGGCCGGGCACCGACGTGTGGCTCCTCGCCGCGATGCTGTCGACCCTGGAGTCCGAGGGGCTCGTCCGGCCGGGGCGCGCGGCCGCGTGGGTGGACGGCCTCGACGAGGTGCTCGACGCGGTGCGCCCCGTGACCGCCGTTCGTGCTGCGGCGGTGACCGGCGTACCGGCTGCCACCATCCGCCGGCTCGCCCTCGAGCTGGGCACCGCGCGGCGCGCCGCGGTGTACGGCCGGCTCGGCGTCACGCAGTCGGTGTTCGGCACGCCGGCGTACTGGCTGGTGCACGCCCTCAACATCGCGACAGGCCGGCTGGACGAGATCGGCGGGGTGATGTTCTCGACCCCGGCGTTCGACCTGCCGGTGATCGGCGAGCGCACCACCGACCTCATCGGGTACGACCGGTGGCGGTCGCGGGTGCGCGGCATTCCGGAGTTCTCCGCCGAGCTCCCGCTGGCGACCCTCGCCGACGAGATCCTCACGCCGGGGGAGGGGCAGGTGCGGGCGCTCGTGCTGTACGCCGGCAACCCTGTGCTGTCCGCCCCCGACGGACGCCGGCTCGAGCAGGCGCTCGAGGACCTCGAGCTCTGCGTGGCCGTCGACTACTACGTCACCGAGTCCACGCGGCACGCGCACGTGATCCTGCCGCCGACGACGCCGCTCGAGCGCGACGAGTTCGACGTCGTGTTCCCCGCGGTCAGCGTGCGCAACTGGGTGCGCTGGAGCCCTGCGGCCGTGCCGGCACCCGAGGGCTCGATGTCCGACGCCGACATCCTGCTGGCTCTGCTGTCGCGGGTGTGGCGGCGAACGCCCGGCACCCGACGTACGGCGGCCCTGCGCGAGAAGGCGTTCGCGCGGCTGTTCCCGCGCAGGTTCCTCGACCTCGGCCTGCGCGCCGGTCCCTACGGGCTGCGGCGCGGGCGCGGCGGGTTGACGCTGGCCCAGGTGATGGAGTCCGAGCACGGCCTGGACCTCGGCCCGCTGCAGCCGCAGCTGCCGCGCCGGCTCATGACGAAGGGCCGGCGCATCCAGCTCGCCCATCCCGCCGTGCTCGCGGACTGGCCGCGCGTCATCGCCGCCCTCGAGGACCTCGAGGCCGGGCGCGCCGGAGGCCACGACCTGCTGCTCATCGGCCGGCGGCACCTGCGCAGCAACAACTCCTGGATGCACAACAGCGAGCGCCTCACCAAGGGGCGCACGCGGTTCACGGTGCAGATGCATCCCGACGACGCCGCCTCGCGCGGGCTCTCCGACGGCGACGTGGCCGTCCTCACGACCGCGATCGGCTCGATCGAGGCACCGGTCGAGATCACCGACCGCCTGCTTCCCGGCGTGGTCAGCGTGCCGCACGGCTACGGGCACGACCGCCCCGGGACGCCCACCGGCTGGCGCCATGCGGCCTCGCTCGGCGGCGCGAGCGTCAACGACATCACCGACAGCACGCGCATCGACCCGCTCTCCGGCAACGCCGCCGTGCAGGCCGTGCCCGTGGCCGTCACCCGCCGCGACTCGTAGCGGATCCCCTCGCGCCGGTGGGTCGTAATCCGCCGGGATCGGCTAGACGGCGACGGCGAGGATCGGCGTGGTCGTGGGCGCCGGCGAGCCTCCTGCGGGTTCGACGGTGACGCCCACGCCCGTCGCCGCGGACAGGTCCCCGGAGAGCACCACGGCGGTGCTCGACCCCTCCGGCACGAAGCCGGCGGAGGCGGGCGCGCCGGAGTCCGACAGGTACCAGATCTGGTACGTGCGTCCGGCCGGTGCGGGGGCCATGCCGTCGGTGACGAGCACCGACTTCCCGAGCGACGCCGAGCTCACCACCGCCGCACGGCCCCCGGTCGTGACGCTCGCGCTCGTCGTGGTCGCGTCGGGGGCGGTGAGGACCGCGGTCACTTCCGCCGCCTGCGCCGAGACCGAGTCGAGCTGGGTGCCGAGCTGCACCGAGCGCACGACGGCCCCGCCCGCAAGGAGGGCCAGGGCTGCGGCTGCGCCGACGAGCCAGGGGGAGCGCATCCGGGCGCGGCGCGCGCGGGCCGCGGCCAGGTCGTCCGTCGCGGCAGGGGGCTGCGGCGCCGCGGCGCCGACGGGCGGCAGCGGCCGCACCTGCGAGATGCCGGCGAGGACCGAGGATCGCAGCGACGCGGGCGGCGGCTCCTCGGCGTCGAAGGAGAGAGCGCCGGCCGCCTCGCGCAGCGACCGCACCTCCTCCCGGCAGGCGTCGCACGACTCGAGGTGCTGCTCGAACGCCGCGGCCTCCGCGGGCTCGAGGGCATCGAGGGCGTACGCGCCGGACAGCGCGTGCACGTCCGCGTTCGTCATGCCTCCACCCCCAACGTGTCGCGGAGCCGGATCAACCCGTCTCTCATCCGCGTCTTCACCGTGCCGAGCGGCACCCCGAGCAGGTCCGAGACCTCGCGATGGGTGTAGCCGCCGTAGTACGCCAGCGTGACAGCCTCGCGCTGCACGTCGGTCAGTGTCTCAAGGGCGCGGCGTACCCGTGCCCGGTCCAGGGTGGCGGTCGCCGCCTCCTCGACCTCGTCGTACGCCGGGCCGTCGCCGATCGCGGCGTACCTGCGGTCGCGCGCCTGCGCGCTCTCCGCCGACCGCACGCGGTCGACGGCACGGCGGTGCACGATCGTCAGCATCCAGGCCAGGGCCGACCCGCGGGCCGGGTCGAAGCGCGCCGATTGCCGCCAGATCTCGAGGTAGGCCTCCTGAGCCACCTCCTCGGCCTGCGCCGGATCGCGCACGACGCGACGCGCGAGGCCGAACGCCTTCCCGGCCGTGAGGTCGTAGAGCTCGGCGAAGGCCGACTCGTCGCCGCGGCTCGAGCGGGCCAGCAGCGCTGCAAGCGGGTCGTCCCCGCCCGGCTGACCGGGCGGGGACGACACGGAGAGCTCCACGTGGCTCAGGCTCCCAGACCTCACGGGTTCGTACCTCTCCTGCGGCCGCGGATCAGGAGGGGAGCAGCACGCCGTCGATGATGTACACCGTCGCGTTGGCCGTCGGCACGTTGCCGCAGACCACCTTCGCGCTGCCGTTCACCGTGAAGTCCTCGCCGCTGCCGGCGACCGTGAGGGTGCCGCCCTGCAGAGTCTCGTGCTCGCCCGGCAGGTCTGCGGGGGCGAGCATGCCCGGCACGACGTGGTAGGTCAGCACCGTCGTCAGCAGGCCCTTCGGGTCGGCCAGGGCCTTGTCGAGCGTCGCCTTGTCGAGCGCGGCGAAGGCGTCGTTCGTCGGCGCGAAGACGGTGATGCCGTCGGCGCTGTTGAGCGAGTCGACGAGTCCCGCCTTCTTGACGGCGGTCACGAGGGTCGACAGGGCCGGGTTGTTCGATGCCGCGGTCGCGACCGGGGCGGTCGCCATGCCGTCGAACGAGCCCGGGCCGTCCTTCGGCACGGCGGCGCAGGCGGCGCCGAACACCTGGCCCATGGGGTCCATCGCGTCGGTGGAGGGGGAGGCCATCGCCGTCGACGAGCTGGGGGCAGGGGCGGAGGTCGTCATCGGGCCTGCGGCGCTCCCGGTGCTCGAACCGCAGGCGGCCAGGGCGAGCGGAAGCGCGAGCAGCGCGGCGGCAGCGCCGGCGCGGCGGGTGGTCGTGGTCATGTGATCTCTCCTCGGTGGGTGGTGCGGCCGCCGGTCGGCGGCCGTCCTCTCGCTGGGTGTTCGGGGCTGCGGCCGGGGCGGATTGGTCGGGATCGCCGCGCGTGCTACTCGACGGTGACGACGACCTCGTGCCAGCCCGTGGCACCGGACGGGAACGGCGTACGCCGCTCGTCGGTCTGCCGCTCGCCGGTGCGGTCGGTCGCGCGCACGCGCAGGACGTGCCGGCCCGGCTCGGCGTCCCAGCCGAGGACCCACTGCCGCCACGCGTCGTCGCTCGGCACGCCGCCCAGCCGCGCCTCGCGCCACGGCCCGTCGTCGACCTGCACCTCGACGCCCTCGACGCCGCGGTGCTGCGCCCACGCGACGCCGCCGATCGCGACCCGCCCCGCGGCGAGCGTCGACAGCGGCCGCGGTGCGTCGATGCGGGCCATCGTGCGCACCGGCGCGTCGGTGGCCCACCCGCGCTCGGTCCAGTACGCGGCGCGCGCGGCGTACGTCGTCGCCTCGATCGACGTGACCCACTTGGTGGCGGACACGAAGCCGTACAGCCCGGGCACGACCAGGCGCGCGGGGAAGCCGTGCTCGGCCGGCAGCGGCTCGCCGTTCATGCCGACCGCCACGAGGGCGTCGCGGCCGTCGAGCGCGACCGACACCGGCGTGCTCGCCGTCCAGCCGTCGACCGATGTCGAGAGCAGCTGGTCGGCCGCGGGGTCGACACCCGCGCGCGCCAGGAGGTCGGCGAGCCGTACGCCGAGCCAGCGCGCGTTGCCGGCGTACGGGCCGCCGACCTCGTTCGAGACGCAGGTGAGCGTGAGGTCGCGCTCCACCATCGGCATGGACAGGAGCTCGTCGTACGAGAGCACGAACGGCGCGGCGACCATGCCGCCGAGCGACAGGGACCACCGCGACGGGTCGACCTGGGGCACGACGAGCGCGGTGTCGACGCGGTAGAAGTCGGCGTTCGCGACCCGGAACGGCGTGACGCCCTGCACGCCGACCTCGACATCGGTGGGGAGCGGCAGGGCCGGATCGGCCGGGGCGGGCAGCACGACCTGCCGCAGCGCCGCGGCGGCTTGGGCTCCCGCGCGTCGCACGGACTCGCCGATCGCGCCGACCACGGCTGCGCTCGCGCCCACGGCGAGGATGCCGACGAGCACGGATCGGCGCGAGGGCTGCGCCTTCGGCCGTGGCCCCGCATCGCCGGCGAACGCAGGCGCCGCACCGGTTCCCGGCTCCGCAGCCGTCGTACGCCGGATCAGCAGGACGAACGCCGCGGCGGACACGACGGCGCCGACGACGGATGGGAGCGCGTCGAGCAGTGTGGCCCCGGGTCGGGTCAGCGACGCGCCGGCAGCGGCGAGGGCGAGCGCCACCATCAGCGCGGTTCCGAGCGCGCGGTTGCGTCGCGCGAGCAGGCCCGCACCGGCGGCGAGCCCGAGCACCACGAGGCCCAGGCCGGCGAGCAGCGCCGGCTTGTCGTTCGTGCCGAGCAGGCGGATCGCCATCTGCTCGAGCCACGTGGGCGTGAGGTCGACCACGAGCGACCCGGCGGCGGCCAGCGGCGAGCGGGCCGGGTCGGTGAGGGCGGCGACCAGGTGCCCCACCGCGACCCCGAGGGACACGGCCACGACGCCCTGCAGCGCGGAGGCGGCCCGGGAGGGGAGTGGCTCCGGCGGCCGCTCGACACGCGGACGGGTCGGCACGAGGCGGAAGGCGTCCATGACTCCTGTTCGGAGCCGACGCCGCGCCGGATGGGGCTAGCGGCGGATGGCGTCCAGGGCGAGCAGCGCGACGTGCAAGGAGAGGCAGGACTCCACGGAGTCGAGGTCGACCGCGAGCACCTTCTCGATGCGATGCAGGCGCTCGTAGAAGCTCGGGCGGGACAGGTGCGCCGCGTCGGCGGCGGCCGACTTGTTGCGGCCGGCGTTGAGGTACACCCGCAGCACGCCGACGAGGTCGCTGCCGTGCTGGGCGTCGTGCGCGAGGAGCGGGCCGAGCTCGCGCTCGGCGAAGGTCTGCAGGCGGTCGTCGTCGCGCAGGAGGTGCAGGAGGCCGCGCAGCCGGACGTCGGGCAGCCGGTAGTACGGGCGCGTCGCGCCGTCGTCGTCGGACGGTGCGGCGTCCGCGACCTGGGCAGCCTCGAGGAACGCTCGCCGCATGTCGCGCACGTTGGCCACGACCGAGCCCACCGCCACGACCCAGCCGGAGGCCGGCAGCACCGCCCGGCCTGCGGTCGCCCGTCCGGCCAGCGAGGTCGACAGGCGGTTCAGCACGGGGTCGACGTCCTCCCGCGGAGGAAGGGACAGCAGGACGCCGACCGTCGCATCGTCGACGCCGCCCACGAGCCCGACCGCCCGGCTCTCGCGCACGGCGTCGGCCACGGTGTCCGCGAGGTCGCGCAGCTTCTCCTGCACCTCCAGCGCCGGTCCGACCGGTACGGGCGTCAGCCGCACGAGCACAGCGACGAGCGCGCGGCCCTCGAGGGGCACGCCGAGGGCGGAGGCTCGGGCGACGAGCTCGGGCAGCGGCACCGACCCCGCGATGACCCCCGTGAGCAAGGTGCGGTGGGTCTGCCTCTCCAGCGACTCTCGGTCGCGCTCGACGAGCCGGGACAGCGCGACCGTGGCCGCGGCCCGCTCGACAAGCATCGTGTCGCGGGTCGTGGGCGGCGCGTCGGTGCGCAGCAGCAGGCGGCCCCAGTCCTGGCCCCGGGCGCCGACAGTCGTCACGAGCCAGCCGGAGGAATCGTCGTACCCGGTCCGTGCGCCGGTGCGCACGGCGCGGCTGCGCGTCTCCCAGTCTCCGAGCACGTCGGCGAGCTCGTGGCCTGCCGGGTCGACCGCCAGCACCTGGTGCGCGAGGTTCTCCAGCACCACGGGCCGCCCGGCCATGCGGGAGACCTGCCGCACGACCTCGGTGGGGGAGGCGCCCTCCACCGTGAGCTCGGTGAAGGCCGCGTGCACGGCGTCGGACGCGCGCAGCTCGGCGATCTGCGCGTCGACGATGCGGGCGTGCACCTGCTCGGTGATGGTGGCGAACCGCGCCTCGCGGGTGAGCTCGACGAGCACGAGCCCGACGTGCTCGGCGGCCGCGACCATCGCGTCGGGCAGGCGGTCGAACCGCCGCCCCGTCTCGACCATCACACCGGTGACGCCGACGGCCGCGAGGCCCTCGACGTACGCCGCGAGCCCCTCGTCGTCCGCGGGAAGCAGGACGCCGGTCGTGAGCAGCAGTTCGCCGCCGCGCAACAAGCGGGCCACGTCGGCGATCTCCGCGGCATGGGTCCAGCGCACCGGCCGGTCGAGATGGCCGTGGCCCGCCCGCACCGCCGGCTCCCCGTCGCGCACCGACGGCAGGTCGAGCACCTCGGCGACCGAGGGGTACATGCCGGCCAACGGGTCGAGGGGCTCCACTCCTCGGAGGCTAGCGGCCGCCTCCCTCGAGCGGCCAGCAGGTCGTCAAGACGGCGGCCGCCTCACCTTGCAGGCTGTCGGGCTCCCGCGCCGCCGGGCACCGGACCGGGCCCGCGAGGTTCCGAGCCGGTAACGACGCGACCGGCCGGCACGTCGGACACACGGGTGTCGACGCGCTGTGATGTGCGGGAAACATCAGTGCATGGTCACGATCACGATGCAATTCGTCGCGCAGCCGCGATTCGACCACGGAATCCCTTGTCCTGGGGGTGGAAGGCGTGTGAGGATCGCGGCGCCGGGCGGTGGCGTAGCGTCGCCGTGCGGGGAACCTGCGGACCGACCCCCGTCGTCCGTGGGTCGGGGACTCGACGAGGAGGACGCCGGTGGCCGAGGGGCACCTGTTCGTGGACGGCGCGTACCGCGCCGGCACGTCCGGACAGACGCACGACGTCGTCAACCCCGCCACAGGCGAGGTCGTCACCACCGCGCAGCTCGCCTCTCCCGAGGACGTCGACACCGCCGTCGCCGCGGCGGCCCGCGCCCAGCGCGCCTGGGGCTCGGCGACGCCGGGCGAGCGCTCGAGCGCCCTCGCCGCCCTCGCCGCGGTCATGTCCGAGCGGGCCGAGGAGTACGCCCAGGTCGAGACGAGCCAGACCGGCAAGCCCATCAAGCTCACCCGCGAGTTCGACGTCCCCGGCTCGATCGACAACGTCTCGTTCTACTCCGGCGCCGCGCGCAACCTCGAGGGCCGTGCCTCGGCCGAGTACGACGGCGCCCACACCTCGGTCATCCGGCGCGAGCCGGTCGGCGTCGTGGGGTCGATCGCCCCGTGGAACTACCCGCTGCAGATGGCGATCTGGAAGGTCATGCCCGCGATCGCAGCGGGCAACGCCATCGTTCTGAAGCCGGCCGAGCTCACGCCGCTCACGGCGCTGATGCTCGCCGAGGATTGCGCGAGCGCCGGCATCCCCGACGGAGTCGTGAACGTCCTCACCGGTGCCGGCCGCGTGGCGGGCGAGGCACTGCTGGCGCACCCGGGTGTGCGCATGGTGTCGTTCACCGGCTCCACGCCTGTGGGCAAGCGGGTCATGGAGGTCGCCTCGGCCACCGTCAAGCGCGTGCATCTCGAGCTCGGGGGCAAGGCGCCGTTCGTGGTGTTCGACGACGCCGACCTCGACGCCGCTGTCCAGGGAGCCGTCGCCGGCGCCCTCATCAACACCGGCCAGGACTGCACGGCCGCGACCCGCGCCTACGTGCAGCGGCCGCTGTACGACGCGTTCGTGCAGGGCGTCGCCGACGTCATGCGCACCGTCCGGCTCGGCGACCCGTCCGATCCGAGCACCGACCAGGGCCCGCTCGTCTCGTTCGCCCAGCGCGACCGCGTGGCGGGCTTCGTCGAGCGGGCGCGAGGGTACGGCGCGAAGGTCGTCACCGGCGGCCAGATCCCCGGCGGTGCGCTCGCGGCCGGCGCGTACTACGAGCCGACGCTGGTGGTCGACGCCGCGCAGGGCTCGGAGATCGTGCAGGACGAGATCTTCGGCCCGGTGCTCGTCGTGCTGCCGTTCGACTCCGACGACGAGGGCATCGCGCTCGCCAACGACACCCCCTTCGGACTCGCGGCGTCGGCGTGGACCCGCGACGTCGTGCGCTCGATGCGGGCGAGCCGCGACATCCAGGCGGGCTGCGTGTGGATCAACGACCACATCCCGATCGTCTCGGAGATGCCGCACGGCGGCTACAAGTCCTCCGGCTTCGGCAAGGACATGAGCCAGTACTCCTTCGACGAGTACACCCAGGTCAAGCACGTCTCGTTCGACATCACGGGAGAGGTCCGCAAGGACTGGCACCGCACGATCTTCGGGGACCGCTGAGCGATCCCCGACGGGACCGACCGCCGCCCCGGACGGTCCGACGTTCACCACCGCGCACGACACACTGGAGGATCCGCTCTGATGGCCAACAAGCCTCTCGACCCCATGACCTCGGCCATCGTGTCGTCGATGTCCCGCCGCCGCTTCCTGCGCGCCGCCGGCATCGGCGGTGCGGCGATGGCCGCGGCCGCCTGCGGCGCCAAGGGCACCGGCGGCGGTTCGTCCGCGAGCGCGTCGGGGGCTCCCTCTCCGTCCAGCCAGCCGGACAAGTCCGACACCGAGAAGGTCGTCAACTGGTCGAACTGGGTGTCGTACATCGACACCGACGACACGTCGGGCGACCGCCCGACGCTCGTCGAGTTCGAGAAGCAGACCGGCATCAAGGTGACGTACACCGAGGACGTCAACGGCAACAGCGAGTTCTACGCCAAGGTCCGCGCCCAGCTCGAGCAGGGCCGCGACATCGGCCGCGACATCGTCGTGCTCACCGACTGGATGGCGGGCACGTGGGTGAGCAAGGGCTACGCCCTGCCGCTGAACGACGCCAACATCCCGAACAAGAAGAACGTGCTGCCGGCGCTCGCGAACCCGGCGTTCGACCCCAACCGCGCCCACACCCTCCCGTGGCAGAGCGGCTTCGCGGGCCTCGGCTACAACAAGGCCCTGCTGAAGGAGATCACGGGCAAGGACACGATGGCCACGCTCGACGACCTGTGGAACCCGGCCCTCAAGGGCAAGGTGACCGTGCTCGACGAGATGCGCGACACCATCGGCCTGATCATGATGTCGCAGGGCAAGGACCCGTCGAACTTCACCGACGACGACTTCTCGGCCGCCTCCGCCGTGCTGCAGGAGCAGCTGGACAAGGGCCAGATCCGTCAGGTCACCGGCAACGACTACCTCACGGCCCTCGAGAACAAGGACGTCGTGGCGGTCATCGGCTGGTCGGGCGACGTCGCGGCCCTCGGCGGCGACTACGAGTGGGTCCTGCCGGAGTCCGGCGGCACGCTGTGGACCGACAACATGCTGATCCCGGCGATGGCGGCCCACCAGAAGAACGCCGAGACCGTCATGAACTACTACTACGACCCGAAGGTGGCGGCGCAGGTCGCGGCGTACGTCCAGTACATCACCCCCGTCCAGGGTGTGAAGGAGGAGATCGCGAAGATCGATCCCACCCTCGTCGACAACCAGCTCATCTTCCCGTCGGACGAGACGCTGTCGAAGGTCAAGATCTTCATGCCGCTCACGCCGGAGCAGCAGACGAAGTACGAGCTCGAGTTCCAGCAGCTCATCGGCAACTGACCGGTGCGGCCGCGGGACGGGCGATACGCCTGTCCCGCGGCCGTCCCATGCGGCATGCTCGTGTGCACCGCTAGCACCCCCGACGTCCAGCACTCCCCAGCAACATGAAAGGGCGGTCCCGGTGGCCCGTACCCCTGTCGTGACCGGACAGGTCGAAGACCTGCACCTGGTCGGACTGACCAAGCGCTTCGCGACCATGACCGCGGTCGACTCGCTCGACCTGACCATCCCCGCGGGCTCGTTCTTCGCCCTCCTCGGCCCGTCCGGGTGCGGCAAGACCACGACGCTGCGCATGGTCGCCGGCCTCGAGGACCCGACCGCGGGCGCGATCCTCATCGGCGAGCAGGACGTCACCCAGCTGCGGCCGTACCAGCGGCCCGTCAACACGGTGTTCCAGAGCTACGCGCTCTTCCCGCACCTCGACATCTTCGAGAACGTCGCCTTCGGCCTGCGCCGCCGCGGCATCAAGGACGTCAAGAAGCAGGTCGAGGACATGCTCGAGCTCGTCGAGCTGACGCCCATGGCCCGGCGCAAGCCCGGCCAGCTCTCCGGCGGCCAGCAGCAGCGCGTCGCCGTCGCCCGCGCGCTCATCAACCAGCCCGACGTCCTGCTGCTCGACGAGCCGCTCGGCGCCCTCGACCTCAAGCTGCGCCGGCAGATGCAGATCGAGCTCAAGCGGATCCAGACCGAGGTCGGCATCACGTTCGTGCACGTGACGCACGACCAGGAGGAGGCCATGACCATGGCCGACACGGTCGCCGTCATGAACAACGGCCGCATCGAGCAGATGGGCGCCCCCGCCGACATCTACGAGAACCCGCGCACGGCGTTCGTCGCCAACTTCCTCGGCCAGTCGAACCTGTTCCCGGGCACGGTGGTCGGGCGCGACGGCGACATCACCGCCGTGAGCGCGCACGGCGTCACGTTCCGCATCCCCACGGCCCGAGTGGCCACGACCGGCGACTCCGTGGTCGTCGGCGTCCGGCCCGAGAAGGTCACCATCCGCTCCACCGAGCGGGCGGGCGAGCCCGACTCCGGGCGCAACACGCTCACGGGTGTCGTCACCGACGCCTCGTTCACCGGCCTCTCGACGCAGTACCTCGTGCGGACGCCGTGGGGCCAGGAGCTGCAGGTGTTCTCCCAGAACCTGTCGGCCGACGATGTCGTGCGCCTCGGCGAGGACGTCGTGGTGTCGTGGGACCCGAGCCACTCGTTCGGTCTCGACGGCCAGGAGGACCTCAGCGCGGGAGTCGACAAGGAGCTGCTCGCGCTCGGCCACATCGCCGGCTCGGACGGCGCCCCGGCCGCGGTCGGAGGCTGATCGATGCCCGCCATCGTCCCCACCGCGACCCAGACGGGGAGCGACGAGGCCACCGTCCGGCGCAGCCGGAGGTCCACGCCGTACTTCCTGCTGCTGCCCGGTCTCGGCTGGCTCGCAGTCTTCTTCGTCGTCCCGCTGTTCGCCTCGCTGGCCACCTCGCTGCAGGTGCCGGTCGTGCCGGGCAACCCCGACGCCGGCTTCACCCAGGCCTTCGAGATCTCGAACTACACCGAGGCCATCGCCGAGTACTGGCCGCAGTTCGTGCGGTCGTACGTGTTCGCCGGGCTCGCGACGCTGCTCGCGCTCGCCATCGCGTACCCGCTGGCGTACTTCATCGCCTTCAAGGCGGGGAAGTGGCGCAACATCATGCTGGTGCTGGTCGTGGCGCCGTTCTTCTGCAGCTTCCTGATCCGCACCTACGCCTGGAAGACGATCCTCGCCGACCAGAGCCCGGTGACGCAGTTCCTCAACTTCCTGCACTTGCTGCCGGACGACCGCATCCTCAACACTCCGCTCGCGGTCATCACCGGGATCGCGTACAACTTCCTGCCGTTCATGACGCTGCCGCTCTACGCGGCGCTCGAGAAGATCGACTTCCGCCTCATCGAGGCCGGCGGCGACCTGTACGGCTCGGCGTGGACGACGTTCCGCAAGGTGACGTTCCCGCTGTCGCTCCCCGGCGTGGTCGCGGGCACGCTGCTGACCTTCATCCCGGCTGTCGGCGACTTCATCAATGCCCAGCTGCTCGGATCCATCAAGGACAAGATGATCGGCAACGTCATCGACAGCCAGTTCCGCATCGTGCGCGACTACCCGACCGCGTCGGCTCTGTCGTTCCTGCTCATGGTCTCGGTCCTCGCGATCGTGTTCGTCTACATCCGCCGAGCCGGGACGGAGGACCTCGTCTGATGTCCACGCCGACCATCGACCGCCCCACGGCCTCCCAGGAGCCGACGGCGTACGTCCGCAAGAAGCCGGGAGTGATCTCCCGGTCGCTGCGCTGGGTGCGCGAGCACATCATCGCGATCGCGGCGTTCCTCGCGCTGATCTACCTCTTCCTGCCGATCGCGATCGTCGTGATCTTCTCGTTCAACAAGCCCGAGGGCCGGCAGAACGTCGTCTGGAACCAGTTCTCGCTGGACGCCTGGACCAACATCTGCCGCGACCCCACGATCTGCGACTCGGTGGGCGTCAGCCTCCAGATCGCGTTCGTGTCGACGATCGTCGCGACGCTGCTCGGCACGCTCATCTCGTTCGCCCTCGTGCGCCACCGCTTCAAGGGCCGTACGGCGACGAACCTGCTGTTCTTCCTGCCGATGGCCACGCCCGAGGTCGTCCTCGGCGCCTCGCTGCTCGCCCTGTTCCTCAACCTGGGCGCGCCGCTCGGTTTCGGCACCATCGTCATCGCGCACATCAT
>JBFWNE010000015.1:0-96943 GCA_050251215.1 Candidatus Nanopelagicales bacterium | reverse complement strand
GAGAAGAGCGTCCGCCAGACGACCGCAACAACCCCGGGCGATACCACCACGCGCACAGCCGTGACCTGCACCAACCCGCCGCCGACGACGACAACCCGGGATAGTTGCTCACCCGGGATAAGTATCCGGATACCGCGGCGCCAGCGGTCGGGTGGTCCACTCGCCAGTCAGCTCGATTCCCAGGAGCCGGGCACGAGCACGCGTTCGGCCTCCGAGAGCGCGTGCGCCGCCCGCGCAAGCAGCAGGAGCAGCCGGGCTGACAGCCCCAATGCGTCGGCGTCGTCGACGAGCAAGGCCACGGCGGCACGCGCCGACGCCAAGCGCCCGGCCGGCCCGCCGCAGCGCACGCCGGAGCCCGTCGCCCTCGTCCTCAGAGTCTCCAGGATGGCGCTCACGCGCTCCGTGGCGCCGACGACGCCGAGGGACACGACATGGTCGCGCCTGTGCCGGCGCAGATCTGCAGTAAGCCCCACCAATGCGATCTCCAGCGCCGCCCACGCGCAGGCTCCCGCATCGTCGACGTCGACCATCATCGCCTCCAGCTCGCCAAGGTCTCGGATGGCGACGGAGCCCGACGTCAGCGCCGCGACGCCGGCTGTGGACGACACGCGAGGCCGAGGCGCGCGATCAAGGAGCCGGGCAGCGACGTCGATGCCGGCGCCGGAATCGGGGCGCTCAACGTGAGGAGCCGATGGACACGTGACGGAGTCGGTGACGGACTCCATGACAGCGCCAGCACCGCCCTTGACGCCGTGACGGACTCGGTGACGGACTCCATGACAGCGTCGGCGCCACCGTCCACCTCGTGACGGAGTCGGTGACGGAGTTGGTGACGGAGTCACGCACCAACGTCCGCTGGTGACCGAGTCCGTGACGGACTCGGTGACGGACTCGGGCAGAGGCCCATGCGTGTCGAGGCCTCTCGACGCGCACCTGGTGGTACCTGCCGCTGCCAGGCGGCACCCACCCGCCAGGAGACATCCATGAATCACGTCGAGCTCTCGCAACTTCCCCCGCTTGTCGACCTCCCAACCGCAGCTCGCGTCCTCGGCATCGGCCGCGGTTTGGCCTACGAGCTCGTCCGCACCGGCGCCTGGCCCACCCCCGTCGTGCGCATGGGCAAGCTCATCCGCATCCCCACCTCCTGCCTTCGGCGGGTGCTCGACGGCGAGGTGCTGACGGAGGCCGCGCCCGCCGTCGCCGACCGCCAGCGCTGAGCGGTCTCCGCGTGTCGTCCACAGGCCGGCGCCCCACTGCTTGCGCATTGTCGGGGGTGGCTGCGATACCGCGGGATCCGTGCTCAGAAGTCTCAGGATGATCGATGGGACCGCGTCCGGCGGCTACCACGTCCGCGCCAAGGTCTGCTGACCCCTCGTCGCGAAGCGCACGCGCCGCCGGACAGCCGGTGGCGCAGCTCTCACAATCTCTCACAATCGAGATGGCAGAAGGCGGCATGGTCAACTACCGCGAGTTCCCCAAACCGCCACTGACCTGCGCAAACACAATGAACCGTCACCGGTCAACACGCCCTGGGGGCTCTGAAAATCGGAAGGTCGGCGGTTCGACCCCGCCCCTGGCCACCCCTGGCGAAGGCCCCGGATCCGCGATCCGGGGCCTTCGTCGTGGGTCCGCTCGCTCGCTCTCACCCGAGGAACAGGGTCAGCGACAGCGGGGCGAGCGAGCCCTGGGTGTTGCCCAGGACCATGAGCACGAGCAGCAGGCACGCCGCCGTGGTGCCGGCGCCGACCAGCAGCAGGAGCCGGTCGCGGGCACCCGGCCGCACGGCGCGGGATCGCCGTACGAGCCGGCGGAAGACGAGCGCCGTGAGGGCGATCAGCGCCACGAGCAGCACGCTCGTGATGATCGCCTTGGGCCGCTGCCACGACAGCCGTGCATCGATGGCCTGCGACACCTCCGGCGGTACGGCGGCGCTGCCCGAGCGCAGCCACGTGTCGACGGCGTGCTGGACCTCGGCCGCCGAGCTGCCGGGCCGCGGGCGGCCGAGCAGGCCGAGCGCATCGGCGAACCCCGCCCGGGGGTCGAGCACGGTGCTGAGGTTCGCGGCGACGACCAAGCCGAGGAACAGCGCGAGCCCGGTGCCCAGCAGCGCGAACGCGAGCCACGTGCGGCGCTCGAACGTCCAGCGTCGTCCCGGGCTGCGGGTACGGCGTACCCGCGCCCAGGCCAGCACGGCGAACGCCGATGCCGCGATCAGGAGGACCGAGCCGACGACCACGAGCACCCGGTGATACGCCGTGTAGTCGGCGAGCAGCGCGCTGAGCGCGGGGTTGGTGTCGGTGCCGGATTCGAGGAGGGACGACAACGTGGTGCGCAGGCCATCGCCCGCTGCGGTGATCGGGAGCATCCCTCGACGGTAGGCAGGCACCGGGTGCCCGCCATCGGCCCGCAGGCCGCAGTTCCCGTGCCGCTCTCGTACTTCCGGCCATGCCCAGGGTCCGCCTGACGGCCAGCGGCGCGCCCCTGTGGACGAGCGCAGCGGAGGCCCGAGCCGGTCCGCCACCCTCTCGGCATGACCTTCGAGGACCTTCCAGACAACTGGCCCACCCTGTCGTTGACCGAGCCGCGGCTGCTCGCCGACGTGCTCGACCTGGTCGTCGGCTACCGCGAACGCGTCGACGAGTCGTTCGTCGTGCTGGTGTGCGACGACGACGTACGCCTCGTGCAGCCGTGCGTGATCGGGCCCGACCCCGGCCCGTGCGACCCCGCCATCGTCCGCACCTTCTTCGACGCCATGCGCGAAGGCATGGCGGAGGTCTGCTCCGGTGGCACGGTGATCGTCGCGAGTGCCCGAGCGCGCGGCCTCTCGCCGACGCCCGACGACGAGGCGTGGGTCGCGGCCACCCGCGCAGCACTGGCCGGCACCGGCTGGTCCGTCAGCAGCGCCCACGTGGTGACGCTGGACGGCAGCCGTCCGATGGCGGCCTGACGGCGGCGTCTGCCAGGCTTCGCGGCATGCCTGCTGGTTTGCCAGAGCTGGATGTGGCGAGGGCGCAGCGCTGGTGCGCCAGTCGCGTCCCGGCGGAGCTGCACAACGAGCTCGTGGTCGAGTGCGACGTGGCGGCGGACCACCTCACGATCGTCGAGTGCCGCCCGCCTTGGCGCGGCGACGGCGACTGGACGCGCTCCCGAGTCGCCCAACTCCGCTACACGCCGCTCACCGGGCTCTGGACCCTCTACTACTGCGACCAGCGCGACCGGTTCCAGCTGTACCCCGATGCCGCCCCTCGTCGCACCCTCGAGCGGCTGCTCGACGAGATCGACGCGGACCCGACGGGGATCTTCTGGGGCTGAACGCAGGCTGCCGAGCGCGGCTCAGGAGCGGCGGGAGAACTGGTCGAAGTCGGGCGTGCGCTTGGCCTTGAACGCCTCGCGGCCCTCGCGTGCCTCGGCCGAGCCGTAGAACAGCAGGTTCGTGTCGTGCGCGAGCTGCTGGATGCCGGCGTACCCGTCCTCCGCGGCATGGAAGCTGGCCTTGAGCAGCCGCAGTGCGAACGGCGACTGCGCCAGCATCTCCTTGCACCACTGCACGGTGGTGGCCTCGAGCTCCTCGAGCGGCACGACGGCGTTGACGAGGCCCATGTCGAGTGCCTGCTGCGCGTCGTACTGGCGGCAGAGGAACCAGATCTCCTTGGCCTTCTTCGGGCCGACGAGGTCCGAGAGCACCGCGGCCCCGAACCCGCCGTCGAACGAGCCGACCTTCGGGCCGGTCTGGCCGAAGCGCGCGTTGTCGGCGGCGATCGTGAGGTCGCAGACGACGTGCAGCACGTGGCCGCCCCCGATCGCCCAGCCCGCCACCATCGCGACGATCGGCTTGGGGCACCGGCGCATCTGCACCTGCAGGTCGGTCACGTGGAAGCGCCCGACCTGGCCCTCGTCCGACTCGTAGCCGCCGTCGCCGCGCACCCGCTGGTCGCCCCCCGAGCAGAACGCCCTGCCACCCGCACCGGTCAGGATGATGACGCCGACGGTGCTGTCCTGCCGCGCCGCCTCGATCGCGTGCGAGATCTCCATGATCGTCTCGGGCCGGAAGGCGTTGTGGACCTCCGGCCGGTTGATCGTGATCTTCGCGATGCCCTCGGCGGTCGCGTACAGGATGTCGGTGTAGTCACCGCTCGGGATCCACTCGATCCCAGGAGCCGTGGGCATGTCAGTCATGGGCGCCATTCTCGCGCCCGCTGGTCGCGCCGCGCCTCCCGGACCCGCCCGGGCATGCCTCGGAGCCCTGCACCGGCGGGGTGAGGGCTTCGGGGCGGGCGGGCTAGAAGGGTGGCGGGTCGTGGTCGGTGTACGCCGGTGCCTGCGCCGGGGCTGTCTCGGCGGCGGGTCGGGGGCGTCGGCGCGGGGGCAGGGCGAACCGGACGGCCGGCTGCGCGGCGGCGAGGTCGGAGTCGCGGTCGGGGTCGTCGAGGTACGGGGGCGGGGTGGAGGTGTAGACGATCCCGGCGGGGGTGCTGATCTCGACCTGCCCGTCGGCGCGGCCCTGGACCCGGAGGTGGTCGGCGGTCTTGCGCTGGTGGCAGTCCCGGCACAGCCACCACTCGTTCCAGGGCGCGGAGGGCCCGCCGGACAGGAACGGGACGAGGTGGTCCATCTCCCCGCGGGTCGCACGCCGCCCGCATGCCCGGCAGGTGGCGCGGTCGCGGGCCTTGACGTGGCGGCGCTGGGCGGGCGAGAGGTAGGTGGCGGTGCCGGCGTGCACGAGGCGGCCGTCGCGGGCGTCGACCAGGATCCGGGCCACGACGTCGGCGCCGACCATCAGCCGGCGGGCGATCCCGGCGCAGACCGGGTCGGTGCCGAGGCGGGCCAGGTTGTCGCGGATCCCGGCGGCGGTGGGGGCGTCGATGACGAGCTCGAGGCGGGTGGTGCGGTGCTCGCGCGGCTCGTAGGTCACGGTGCCGTCGGCGTCGACGTTCCCGAGGAGGGCGGCGACGACGGCGTCGGAGCGGGCCTGCCCCGTGGTCAGCCGCTCGCGGCCCGGGTCGCGGGTGCAGGCGTCCTTGTCCGCGGCCAGGAGCTGGGCGGCGGCGTCCTCGACCAGGTCCCGGACCGCGTCGACGTCCTCGGTGCGCCCGACCACCGTCATCGAGGAGATGCCGTCCCCCAGGTTGGAGAACGTGACGCGGCGCTGGCGGCGGGCCTGGCGGCGGCGCTCGGCGGCGTCCGGGTCGTGCCGGGCGATCAGGCGCCGCAGCGACGTGCGGAACCGGCCCACGGACTGGGACTGCGCGAACCCCAGCGCCTTCGCACCGATCCTCGCGAGGGCGTCCGGGTCGGTGACGACGAGGGTCTCCTCGTGCAGGGCGTAGCAGTGCCCCAGCGTGACCTGCCCCGCGGTCAGCGCCTCCACGAAGCCGGGGAACTCGGCGACCAGCCGCCGGTACAGCGCGATCCGCGCCTGGGCCTGGTCCTTGGTGCGGCCCATCGCGAGGGCGACCTCGTGCCGCATCGACCGCTCGCCCATCGCATCCGCCCGCTCGGACTCCCCGGCGAGCTCGACCACGTCGCGGACCGTCTCGCCCTCCAGGAACGACACCACCCGGCGGGTGGCCAGCACCCTCATCAGCCGACCGGTGTCGTCCAGCGCCGTCTCGCGCAGGCCCGCCAGCAGCCGCAGGTCGTCCCAGCACGGCTCCCGGTCCAGCATGTCGGCCAACCGGCCGACCGCCCGCTCGGCCTCCAGCTCGGCGGAGATCCGATGCCATTCGGACTCCACGAACGACACCGCGACCCCTGCCGGAGCGGGGATCACGTCGATGTGGCCGAGGTCCATGCGTCGATCCTAATAGAACATGTGTTCGAGCACAAGGGGTGAACGAAGAGTCTCTGAATATCTTGGGGTACAAGGGATCTCACTATTTCGCACCCCCTGCGCACCCTCGGCACCCGAGCGCTCGCGGCACGTCGGCATCTGGGATCTGGATGGGGCTTCTCGCGCTATACAGCGACTTCTGCCATCCAGATCGGCTGGACCCGGCGCTGACCATCCGTACGTGCCAGGAGCGCGCGCCACAGACCGGATCGAACTCGGACGCACGGCAAGATACGGCCGAGCACTGGGAGGCGCGTGATGCGAGCGGTGATGTGGTCGGCGTACGGCGAGCTCCCCGTGCTGGGCGAGCTCGAGCCTCCCGCGTGCCCGGACGACGGCGTCGTCGTCCGCGTCGGGGCCACCGGGGTCTGCCGGTCCGACTGGCACGCGTGGCAGGGCCACGACCCGGTGCCGTTCCTGCCCTGGGTGCCGGGGCACGAGCTCGCCGGCACCGTGGAGCAGGTCGGGCCGGAGGTCGCGCACTGGCGGGTCGGCGACCGCGTCACCGTGCCCTTCGCCTGCGGCTGCGGGCGCTGCGCCTACTGCGCCGCAGGCGATCCGCAGGTGTGCCCGCAGCAGACCCAGCCGGGGTTCACCCACCACGGCTCGTTCGCCGACCTGGTCGCGCTGCACGCCGCCGACACCAACCTCGTGGCGCTCCCCGACGATCTGTCGTTCGTCGATGCCGCGTCGCTCGGCTGCCGGTTCGCTACGGCGTACCGCGCCGTCGTGCACCAGGGCCGCGCGGCCGAGGGCGAGGTGGTCGCGGTGCACGGCTGCGGGGGCGTCGGGCTGTCGGCGGTCATGGTGGCCGCGGCGCTCGGCGCGACCGTCGTCGCCGTCGACGTGTCCCCGTCCGCGCTCGAGGCGGCGCACTCGCTGGGTGCAGCAGCAGTGATCGACGCGACCGGGCTCACCCCCGAGGACGTCGGCGCCGCGGTGCGCGAGGCCTCCGAAGGCGGTGCGCACGTGTCGGTCGACGCGCTCGGGGGCTCCGCGACCATGACGGCGTCGATCGCGTCGCTGCGCCGCCGTGGCCGCCACGTGCAGGTCGGCCTCATGCTGGGCGACGACGCCCTCGCCGCCGTGCCCATGGGGCGTGCAATCGCCGAGGAGCTCGAGCTGCTCGGCAGCCACGGCATGCCGGCGCGGGACTACCCCGGGATGCTGGCGCTGCTGGCGTCCGGCGCGCTCGACGTACGGCGCCTCGTCGGCAGCGTGATCCCGCTCGACCAAGCGCCGGCGGCGCTCGCGGCGATGAGCGGGCCGCCGGCCGGATCCGGCATGACGGTCGTCGACCTCGCGCTCTGAGCGGAGTCAGCCCCTCCCGGAGGGGAGCGTCACGAGGTCGGGGGCGAGGTCGGCGATCGTCGGCGCCCCGAGGAGGCACAGGGTGCGCACGACGTCGCGGCGCAGGATCTCCAGCGCGCGCTCGACGCCTCTCTCCCCGCCCGCCATGAGCCCGAAGGCGTAGGCCCGCCCGACGAGGCAGCCGGTGGCGCCCGCCGCGACGGCCGCCACGATGTCGGCCCCGTCGGCGATCCCAGAGTCGACGTACACCTCTGCGCGGCCGCCGATCCGGCGCACCACCTCCGGCAGCTGCAGGAGGGGCGGGGCGATCCGGTCGAGCTGGCGCCCGCCGTGGTGCGACAGCACGACGGCGTCCGCGCCTCGTTCCACGGCCCGCTCGGCGTCATCGGGCCGCACGATCCCCTTGACCACGAGCGCGCCGCCCCACAGCGAGCGCACGTCGTCCAGACCCTGGGCGTCGAGGGGTGCGGCGAAGTCCGCGCCGTACGCATCCTCCTTGCGCGCGAAGGGATCGAGGTTGGCGCAGGCCGGGGGGTCGTGCAGCATGCGCAGGCCCCACCGCGGCCGCGACGCCATGGCGAGCATCGTGCGGCGATCACGGGCCGGCGGGATGCTGAGGCGGTTGCGCCGGTCGCGCAGCCGCGCCCCGCTCACCGGCGAGTCCGCTGTGACGACGAGAGCATCCGCCCCCGCGTCGGCAGCCTCCTGGACGAGGGCCTTGGTGAGGCCGCGGTCGCGCGACCCGTACAGCTGGAACCACATGCGGCAGTGCGGGTTGCCGGCCGCTATGTCCCTGAGCCGCGTGGTACCCAGCGTCGCGGCGGTGAACGGCACCCCGGCACGGGCGGCGGCAGCCGCCGCGCCGCGCTCCGCGTCGCCGTGCACCAGACGCAGGTGGCCGACTGGGGCAAGCACGAGGGGCAGCGACGCGGGCCGGCCGAGCAGCGAGGTGCTCGGATCGGCCTCCGATACCCCCGCGAACGCGCGCGGGTGGAAGCGCACGCCGCGCCAGGCCGCGCGGGCGGCCGCGAGGCCCACCTCGTGCTCGGATCCGCCGTCGACGTAGTCGAAGACGGCGCGCGGCACCTTGCGCCGGCCGACCCGCCGGAGGTCGTCGATGGTCTGGGCCGACCGCACAGGATCGGGCGGCGCCAGGAGGGCCGTCAGACGTGCTCGGGCAGCTGCCATGAAAGCACGGTAGGCACGAGCCGGGTGCCGCGGGGAGAACCGCCGGACGGATTCGCCCGGAGCTCAGCCAGCCGCGGCCTTGAGCTCCTCGAGGCTGGCCGAGACGCGCAGGCGAGCAGACGTCGCGAGCTGCGGTCCGACGAAGTGCAGGTAGTGCTCGAGGTACGAGATCCGGCGCTGCGGGTCCTCGGTCGGCCGGTCGAGGAACATGATGTCGTGCGGCGTGATCCCGCGAATCGCGTACATCGGCATGGGTGCCTGCATCACGTGCAGGTCGTCGTTGCGCACGCTGGCCACGCCGCTCGTCGGGTGGAACTCCCCGATCATGAGGCCGCTGCTCACGAACTCCATACGCAGCATCTTGTGCCCGTCGTCGACGAACGTGCCGGCCGCCGACTCGGGCAGGTCCGGGAAGACCGCGACGAGGGCAGCGGTGCGGTGGTCCACCACGTCCGGGTAGAGCGAGCGGTAGAGGTCCGCGAGCTGCAGGCCTGCGCGGTACGCCGTCGCGGGCTCGGCATCCGGGGTCGCGACCGTCGCGAAGGTCAGGCGGTTGGCGTCCACCACGGGCTTGAGCCTCGGGCAGACGTGCCCCGGGCGGCCAAGACCCTCGTTGGGCTGCATGACGAACGAGTCCAGCCACGCCAGGACGCGTGCGGCGTCGGCGAAACGGACCGGGTCCCGGCGCACCTGATCGACGTCGACGACCGATCCCGGCACGACCATGTCGAGCCTAGGAAGGACGTCCGTATCCCCGTACGGAGTCATGCGACCAGGGTGGCAGCACGGAGCGTCACGCTGCATCGGCCGCCCGGGTGACCTCGAACGGGTGAGTTCGGACGAGCGGTGACCTCGTCATCACGGATCGTCACGTTTCGTGAACCCTTCGCTAACAACAGGTTTCGTACGCGCGGCGCGCGCCGGGGCGCACCGGCGGCGCGCGACCCTCGACGTGCGGGCGGCTCCGCGTCGCCCGTCCAGACTCGAGAGGCGCGACGATGATCAAGGTGTCGAGGGCACGGTCCGGGACCGCGACCGTGACGTTCGTGATCCCGGCCGACCTGCACGACGGACCCGTCAGCGTGGTCGGCGCTTTCAACGACTGGACGCCGGGGGCCCATCCGCTCGTGCGCAGGTGGAACGGCACGCGGAGCGCGAAGGTTACGGTCGGGCCCGGGCGGTTCGAGTTCCGCTACCTCGGTGAGGGCGGCGCGTGGCTCGACGAGCCCGAGGCGCCCGAGCGGGCCGGCGACAACGCCGTGCTCGTCGTCGCCTAGCGCCCGACCGACGCCCGGGCCGCCGCGGCGTCGCGCAGCGCGGTCCACAGGAGGACGCGGTCGTGGCCGTGGCCGTCGTCGTCCTCGGGGTGCCACTGGACGCCGATGGCCCACGCCTCGGGGTGCTCCACGCCCTCGACCACGCCGTCGTCCGCGACAGCGGCGAGGCGCAGGGACGGCGCCACCTCGGCGACGGCCTGGTGGTGGCCCGAGCGCACGATCCACTCGCGGCGCCCGAGGATCGCAGCGAGGCGGGTGCCCTCCTCCACCGTCACGTGCTCGTCGATGAACAGCCCGGTGCCGTAGTCGCCCTTGTGCAGGTGCGAGGGCTGCAGATCGGGCACGATGCCGCCGCCGAACGCGAGGTTGAGCAGCTGCGAGCCGCGGCAGACCGCGAGCAGCGGCAGGTCGGCGCCGACCGCCGCGCGGATCGCGTCCATCGAGAACACGTCAGCGACGGGGTCCACGCCGTACTCGTTCGGGACCGGGCCCGGGACGCCGTACAGCTCGGAGTCGATGTCGCCGCCGCCGAGCACGAGCAGGGCGTCGGTATCGAGGACCTCGTCGAGCGGCGGCAGCGGCGCGGACGTGTCGATCAGCGTCCAGTCGAAGCCGAGGTCGGCGAGCTCCTCGAGCGCGACGCGGGTGAAGCGGCGTACGAGGTCTGCGACGTGGGCGTTCATGTCGGGGAAGTTCAACGACACCAGGACGTTCACGCGCGGGCCGGAGCGCGGCCCGGCATCGGCGGGGACGACCTCGGACTCGAGGACCACGGTGCTGTGGGAGCTCATGCGCTTGCTCGGACCTTCCGGGTACGACGATGCGCGCGCTCGACGAGCGCGTCGAACAGGGCCTGCTGCTGCGGCGCCTCGTGGGCGTCGTCCTCAGGGTGCCACTGCACCGCCACGACGTCCGCGACGGTGTGCTCGAGCGCCTCGACGACGCCGTCGTCCCCGCGTCCGACGACCCTGAGGCCGAGCCCGAGCCGCTCCACCGCCTGATGGTGGTACGACGACACGCGCACCCGGTCCGACCTCATCGCCGCCGCGGTCCTCGAACCCGGCTCGAGGCTCACGTCGTGGAAGGCGTTGCGGTGCAGGCCGTCCGGGTCGTCGAGGTGCTGCACGAGCGTGCCGCCGAGTGCGACGTTGAGCAGCTGCAGTCCCCGACAGATCGCGAGCGTCGGCAGGTCGGTCTCGACGACCGCGCGCAGCAGCGCGAGGTCGGCGGCGTCCTGCACGGGGTCCGGCTCGTCCGTGCTCTCATGCCGGGCGTCCTCGCCGTACGCCGCGGGGTCCACATCGCGGCCGCCCGGCACGAGCACGCCGTCGAACGACGCGAGGCGCGCAGCGATCTCGCGCCCGTCCGCCGGCGCGAGCACCAGCGGCTCGCCCCCGGCGCGCAGCACGCACTCGGCGATGCGCTCGGCCATGACGAGCCCCTCGCGGCGCAGCCCTGCGACACGAGCGGACCGCATGGCCGGCACCGCGATCAGCGGGCGGCGGGTCACACCGCCTCCGGGCCGAAGGGGTACTCGAGGGTCGGCATCCAGTGCTCCCACACTTTGCGGTGCCGGCCGTCCGCGATCACGGCGGCCAGGGCAGCATCGATCTCGTCGCGCAGCTCCGGGCGGTCCTTCGCAACGCCCACGCCCCACCGGTTCCCGGTCCGGACGGTGAAGGCGAGGGAGAACCGGGGGTCGTCGTCGAGCGGTACGAAGACGAGGTCGTCGTCGACCACGCCGTCGACCTCGCCGGAGGCGAGGGCAGAGAGCATGTCGCCGAAGACGTCGCCGCTCTCCCCGCCGAACGGCACGGTGATCGCCCCCGGGAACGTCTCGGCCAGCGCCATGTTGGTGCTGCCCGTGATCGCGCCGATCCGCAGACCGGCGCAGTCCTCCGGCGAGGAGATCGGGCTGCCGGCACGTACGAGGAGCGACTCGTGGAACACGCCGTACGGGCGGGTGAAGTCGACCTGCTCCTGCCGCGACGGGATGATGCTCTGGCCGCACCACACGGCGTCGGCCTCGTGCCGCTGCACCGACGGGATCATGTCGGTCCAGGGCACCATCACCCACTCGACGCGGCGGCCCATGACCGACGCGACGAGCTCGGCGACCGAGGGCTCGTACCCCTCGCGGACGACGCCGTCCGGGCTCTTGGTGAACAGCGGCGGCGCGTCGGTGTCGAGGCACGCCAGCCGGAGGATGTCGGTCACGGGATCGACACCTCGTAGCGGTCCTTCTCCCAGTCGGTGACGGCGGCGCAGAAGCGGGCCCACTCGTCGGACTTGAACTCGACCATGAGCTGGCTGAGGTCGGCGCCGAGCGCCCCCTGCACGACGTCGTCCTTCTGGAACGCCTCGATCGCGGCGGCCAAGGTGAGAGGCAGCGGTGCGAACCGCTCCGACTCGCCCTCGTAGGAGCTGCCCACGGTCGGCGCGCCCGGGTCGAGGGAGTTGTCGAGTCCGTCGGCGCAGGCCGCGATGAGGGCGGCGTGCGAGAGGTAGGGGTTCACGCTGGCATCGGGCAGCTTGTACTCGAGGCGGCCGTTGGCCGACAGGCGCACGGTGCACGTCTTGTTGTCCATGCCCCAGTTGATCTGGGACGGCGCGAACTGGCCGGAGTCCCAGTAGCGCTTGTACGAGTTCACCGTCGAGCCGTTGATGAGCATCGTGCCTGCGGCGTGGCTCAGGACGCCGCCGAGCGCGTGCTTTCCCTCGTCGGTCAGGTGCAGCTCGGTGCGGCCCGGCTCGGCGAGGATGTTGACGTCGTCGCGCCACAGGCTGATGTTGTGGTGGCAGCCGTTGCCCATCATGCCGGTGGCCGGCTTGGGCATGAAGCTCGCGACGAGCCCGAGCTCGCGAGCCACCTGCTTGCACACCTGGCGGTAGACCACGAGGCGGTCGGCGGTGAGGTCGGCGTGGTCGTACATCCAGTTGAGCTCGAGCTGGCCGGGGTCCTCGTAGTCGCCCTCGATCATGTCGAGGCCGAGCGCCTGCGCGTAGCGGATGACGCGCTGGTACACCGGGCGCATCAGCTCGAGGTTCTCGACGTGGTACGCGGGCGACGAGCCGGGCGCGAAGCGCACCTCGGTGCCGGGGCCCTTCCAGGTCATCTCCGGCTCGCACCCCGAGCGCATGTGCAGACCGGTGCGCTCGGTGAACTCCGCGTGCACGCGCTTCAGCACGCCACGGCTGTCGGTCGCGAGGCGCTGGCCACCCACCTCGGGCAGGTGGTCCGGCTCGTAGATCTGGGTGAAGAAGCGCGCGACGGTCGTGTCCCACGGCAGCACGGCGAAGGTGTCGAGGTCGGGCATCGCGGTGAACTCGGCAGCGTGGACGCCGCCGCCGAGGAGGTTGCCCGCACGGTCCGACTGCAGGTCAGAGATCGCGGTGCGGTGCAGGTTGACGCCGCGGTCGAGGTTGCGGCGCAGGTGCTTGGCCGGCACGACCTTGCCGATCACGCGGCCGGTCACGGTGACGCCCTGGTAGTAGATGAACTCCACTCCGGAGCTCTCGATCGTCCGGGCGATCTCGTCGACCTGGGCCGCCGAGGCGTTGGCCTCGCGGTGGAGGTCGAGCGGGGTCTTCGACATGGGGTTCCTCTCGGGTCGGGTCGGACGATCGGGGCTCAGACGAGCTGGCCGGCGGACAGGACGAGCGACCGGTACTCCGCGTGCCGGGAGACCGGGATGTTCACGAGCAGGGCGCCGACGACATCGCCGCCGCGGCGGTAGACCACGGCGGCGCCGGCGCCGATGTCGTCGAGCGATCCGTCGACCACCTCGAGCGAGTCCGCCAGGCCCGGAGCCCCGAAGCTCTGCAGGCGCAGGCCGAACTGGTCGCTCCAGAACGCCGGCAGCGGAGCGAACGCCGCGTCGGGGAGCGAGGTCCCGGCGAGCTGGGCCGCGACCGTCTCCGCCGCGCGCTTTGCCGTGTCGCCGGGGATCGACCAGTGCTCGACGCGGCGGGGCACATCGTCGAACCGCGGGTTGGGGAACCGCGCGATGTCGCCGACGGCGACGATCCCAGGCCGACCCTCCACCCGCAGGTGGTTGTCGCACAGCAGACCGTCGGACAGGTCGAGGCCGTTGCCCTCGAGCCATTCGACGTTGGCGTGCGAGCCGACCGACTCCACGACGATGTCGGCGTCGAGCACGCTGCCGTCGTCGAGGCGTACGCCGGTCACGCGCCCGGCGGCGCCGACGAGCTCCGCCACGCCCTGGCCAGTCACGAAGCCCACGCCCGCGGCCCGGTGGTGCGCGAGCAGCGCCGCGCCGACCTCGCGGCCGACGCCGCGGACCATCGGCACCGGCAGGGGCTCGACCACCGTGGCGGCGCAGCCGAGCGACTGGAGCGTCGAGGCCGTCTCGCAGCCGATGAACCCGCCGCCGACGACGACAGCACGGGCACCGGGACGCACCTCGGCCCGCAGGCGTACGGCGTCCTCCGCGGTGCGCACGACGTGCCGGCCACCGGCAGGGTCGACCGCCGGGAGCCGTCGGGGCCGCAGGCCCGTGGCCACCACGAGCGCGTCGTACCGAAGCACCTCGCCGCCGGCGATCGTCACCGTGCGGTCGGCGAGAGACGCCGCGACGGAGGGCGCTCCGAGGCGCCAGTCGACGTCGTCGACGCTCGCCCGGCGCCGGAACGCCAGCGAGCCGACGAGCGCCTCGAGCTCGGTGTGCTCGCCCGAGAGCGCCTCCTTGGACAGCGGCGGCCGGTTGTAGGGCACGTGCGGCTCGGCGCCCACGACGGTGATCGCGCCGTCGAATCCCTGCGCCCGGAGCTGCTCGGCGGCCCGGAGGCCTCCGAGGGAGGCCCCGACCACGACGACCGACGGCACGGGCTCAGCCCTCGAGGAAGATCGCCTGCACGGGGCAGACGTCGATAGCGTCCTCGACGTACTGGCGCATCGACTCGTCGGGCTCGGCGTCGAACACCAGGCGCGAGTTCTCGTCCATGCGGAAGACCTCGGGCGCGGCGATCGCGCACTGCCCGTGGTCCTGGCACAGGTTCATGTCGACGATGACCTTCATGGCGGTCGTTCCTCTCAGGCCGTGGGGGTGAACACGAGCGGGAGCTTGTTGGCGCCGGTGTTGCCGGAGAACGGCATCCAGTCGACGCCGTCCCCGAAGCGCAGGTCAGGCATCCGGCGGGCGAGGATCGGCAGGGCGACCGACATGTCCATGCGCCCGACGAAGTGCCCGAGGCAGTGGTGCGCGCCGCCGCCGAAGCCGAAGTGCGGCTTGCGGCCCTCGGCGGTGATGTCGAACGCGGGGTTCTCGAACACGAGCGGATCGGTGCCCGCAGACTCGGAGAACAGGTGGATCGTCGTTCCCGCCGGGATGGCCAGGCCGCCGAACTCGAAGTCGTCGAGGGCCTCGCGGGTGACCCACGTGACCGTGGGGTTCACGCGCATGACCTCCTCGACCGCGGCCTTGCCGAGGTCGGGGTTGGCGGCGAGCAGCGCCCACTGGTCGGGGTTCTCGGCGAAGGTCTTCATGGCGAGTGCGAGCTGGTTGCGGGTCGTGTCGAAGCCGCCGAACACCAGCAGCGCCATGGAGTCGCGCAGCTCGGTGTGCGAGAGCTTCTCGCCGTCGCGCTGAGCGGTCACGAGCGCGGTCGCGAAGTCGTCGCGCGGGTTCTGCGTGCGGTCCTCGATGATCGCGTCGCAGTAGGCGAAGAGCTGGTCGAGTGCGGCCTCGATGCGCGGCAGCTCCTGCTTGAAGGTCACGCCCATCGCGAGGCCGATGGTCGCCGAGAGCTCGGCGATGGTCGGCCACTCGTCCTCCGGGATGCCGAGGAGCCGCGCGACCACGCGGGCGGCGTACGGCTCGGCGAACTCCGAGACGTACTCGCACTCGCCGCGGGCGGCGAAGGCGTCGACGAGCTCGTTGGCGAGCTCGACGAAGCCGGCGGACATGTCGGCGATGGCGCGCGGCGAGAAGGCGGGGTTGAGCAGTCGTCGCAGGCGCGCGTGGTCCTCGCCCTCGATGTTGAGCAGCCAGCCCGCCCACCAGTCGGCGAACCGCCCGGTGACGCCGTTGTGCTGCGGCCAGGCCCAGCTGCCCTGGCGCAGGCGGCGGTCCTTGATGAGGGAGTTGACCTCGTCGTAGCGCAGGACGGCGAGGCCGTACGGCGTCCGCGCGCACCAGCCGGCGGCGCGGGCCTCGCGCACGGCGTCGGACTGCACGGAGAACGACGGGTCCGAGACGGGCAGGTAGGGCAACTCGTCCCACGACAGGGCAGGGGCGGCAGGGGCGGTGGTCATGCGTTAAAGCATTGACCTCATATGTTTATGTGTCAAGACCCCTGCGGCGACTGTCCGGCAGGCCCCAGCACGAGGTTCCACCCGAGGTCGGGGAGCACAGGCAGCACCTCGAGCGGCGCGGCGGGATCCTCGAGCCGCACCCGCGCGCCGGTGACGAAGTGGGGGGTGTTGGCGGTGACCACCCGCCGCTCGTGGTTGAGCAGCGCCGCCCGCGACGGCACCCGGCGCAGCACAGGCAGCAGCTCGGACTCCAGGTGGGCGAGCGCGACGTCCGCACCGGCGACACCGGCGAAGACGCCGTCGACCGAGACGGGGAGGGCGAAGGTGAGCGCGAACCGGTCGGCTCCGCGGTAGTCGAAGTACGGGCCGCCGACCATGCGGCGGCCCTCGTCCCGCGGCACCCGGAACCACTCCATCTCGGGGTAGTCGTACGGGTCGTCGCTCGCGGGGTCGATGTCGAGCAGCAGCGCTTCGGGCTTGCGCCCAGGGCCGAGGTGGCGCCATTCGAGGTGCCGGTCCACGTCGGCGAGATAGCCGGGCTCGAGGACGACGCCGGCCCCGACGAGCAGCGTGTCGCCGGTGAGCACGCGCTCGACGAGAGGGCGGATGGCGACGAGATCCCGCGACGTGGCGCGGCCCTCGACCGACGCCTTCGCCACGACGGCGGCGAAGGCGGCAGCCACGGGCGCCAGCTCGTCGAACACGCGCTCGACCGGCTCGGCCAGCGCGGCCGCCGTCGCGACGACGTCGATGTCGGACCGGGGGTCAGGCGCCACCGGTACCACCTCCGTGCAGCTCGATGCGGGCCTCGATGAGCTTGTGGGTGTTGGACTCCACGTGCTGCTCGGCCAGCGTGCGGGCGAGGTCTGAGTCCTCGCGCGAGATCGCGAGCGCGATGGCCGTGTGCTGCTCTGCGGCCTTGCGCGCGTCGTCGTCCGGAGTCCCGGGGGCCCACAGCAGCATTCCCAGCTCGGACTGCAGCGCGACCTCGGCGCGCGTCAGCCGCTCGCTCGCAGCGGCGACGGCCACCTCGATGTGGAAGCGGCTGTCGGCCCGGGCGCGGTCGCCGGTGCCGCCGCCCTCCTCCACCCGGCTTGCGAGGGACAGCAGGCGGCGGACGTTGTCTGTCGACGCGCGGGACGCCGCGAGGCGCGCGGCGGCACCGCTCACCGCGGCGAGCTCGTCGCCGGCGTCGCGCAGGTCGGTGACCGACATGCTCTGGAGCCGCTGCCGCAGCACCGCCCGCGTGGGGTCGACGGGCGCCCGCACGAAGCTGCCGCCCTTGCGCCCGCGCCGGGTCTCCACGAGGCCCTGCTCGCGCAGGCTCGCGAGCGCCTCGCGCAGGGTGACGGTGGAGACGCCGAGCTGGGCCGACAGCTCGGTCTCGCTGGGCAGCTGCTCGCCGTCGGAGAGCAGACCGAGCGCGATCGACTCGGTGATGCGCTGGATGACCGCCTCGGTGCGGCCGCCGGTGGTGAGCGGGGCGAACACCGTGGTGCGCGCCGACACCCGGCCGTCCACCATCGCTCCCCCTGCTCGTCACGGCGGCGTGACGCGAGCGCGCGCCCGCGTTACCTCCGAGCGTCGTCGGTATCGGTCGCGCACCAGTATGGAAGGTCTGCCTCAGAAAGTCTTGTGCATTTACCTATGAAGGTTTAGGTTTTGCGCCCATCGCCGCTTGGCGTGCCCCCCGTCGCCGACGACCGCTCGGCACGACGTTCTAGGAGTTGCGAGTGAGCGCCACCACGCCGCACGAGCACCATGACGAGGACGCCGCGCGCCTCGCGGCGCTCGGCTACACCTCGGAGTTCAAGCGGGACATGAGCCTCTGGGCGAACTTCTCGCTCGGGTTCACGTACCTCTCGCCGGTCGTCGGCATCTAGTCCCTGTTCGCCTTCGCGCTCGCGACCGGCGGCCCGCCCATGATCTGGTCGCTGGTGATCGTCGGCGTCGGCCAGTTCCTCGTGGCTCAGGTCTTCAGCGAGGTCGTCGCGCAGTACCCCGTCGCGGGCGGCGTCTACCCGTGGGCCCGCCGCCTCTGGGGCAAGAAGTGGGCCTGGATGACGGGCTGGGTCTACCTCATCGCCCTGCTCGCCACGATCGCCTCGGTGACCTTCGGCGCAGGCCCGTACGTCGCCGCGGTCGTGGGGATCGACGCCAGCATCGAGAACGCGATCATCTGCGCGCTCGTGCTCCTGGCGATCGCCACGCTCATCAACTTCGGCGGCACCAAGATCCTGTCGTACGCGGCGATCGCGGGCTTCACGGCAGAGATCATCGGCGCGCTCGTAGTCGGCGTGTGGCTGCTGCTGTTCCACCGGGAGCAGAGCTTCAGCGTCCTGTTCGACACCTTCGGCACCCAGGGCGACGGCTCGTACCTGCCGGCCTTCGCCGCCGCGGCCCTCATCGGTGTGTACCAGTACTACGGCTTCGAGGCCTGCGGCGACGTCGCCGAGGAGGTCCCGAACCCGGGCGTGCGCATCCCGAAGTCGATGCGCCGCACGATCTACATCGGCGGCGCCGCCGCGACCTTCGTCTGCCTCTCGCTCATCCTCTCGGTGACCGACATCAACGCGGTCATCTCGGGCGAGAACGCCGACCCGGTCGGGACGGTGCTCGTGGAGGCCTTCGGCGAGACGGGCTCGAAGATCGTGCTCGTGGTCGTCTTGCTCTCGTTCCTGTCCTGCGCCATGAGCCTGCAGGCGGCGGCGTCGCGCCTCGCCTACTCGTACGGCCGCGACAAGATGATCATGGGATCCGGCCTCTGGTCGAAGTTCTCGGCGACGCGCCACGTCCCGCCGTACGCCCTGCTGCTCGCGGCGATCGTCCCGGCGCTCATCGTCATCAGCGCGAAGTTCTCGACCGATGCGCTCACCAAGATCATCAGCTTCGCCGCCCTCGGCATCTACATCGCGTTCGCGATGGTCGTGCTCGCGGCTCTGCGCGCCCGGCTCAAGGGCTGGAAGCCGAGCGGCAAGTTCCGCCTCGGCGCGTGGGGCATGCCGATCACCGTCATCGCCCTCGTGTACCAGGTCATCGCCATGATCAACATGGCGTGGCCGCGCACCCCCGACGCCTCGTTCGTCGACAACTACATCGTCGCGATCTCCGCGATCGTGGTGGTCGGCGTGGGCCTGCTGTACATGGTGGCCGCCAAGCCGTACGACAAGGGCGACGCGCCGCACGGCGACGCGCTCGACGCCGGCACCTGGGAGCATGACCACAAGGTCCACACGATCGAGTCGATCTAAGCAGTACCCGGGCGGAACCCCCGCAGGAGGCGTCGGTGCACGAGATCGCCGGCTTCCTGCGGGGGTTCCCGCCGTTCGACGCCGCGTCCCCCGACCAGCTCGAGGCGGTGGTGGCCGCCACTGAGATCGAGTTCTTCCCCCAGGGCGCGTGGATCCTGCGTGCGGGGTCGAGCAACGACGGCCACGCCCATGTCGTGCGCACCGGCCACGTGGAGCTCATCGACGCGGGCCGCGTCGTCGATGTCATCGGCCCCGGCGACCTCGTCGGCGTGCCGTCGCTCGTGAGCGACCTGCCGCCCGGGCTCGACGTACGAGCCGCCGAGGACGTGCTCGCGTACCGAGTCCCCGCCGACGCGATGTTCCCGTTGCTGTCGGGCCGCAGCGGCCTGCGCTTCCTCGCGCGGACGGTCCGGGACCGCGTGCCCCCGGTTCCGGGCGAGCAGCTCACCGAGACGACGGTCGAGGCGGTCGGCGCGCTCGCGCGCCCGGCCGTGGTCGTCGAGGCAGGTGCGAGCGTGCGCGAGGTCGTCGGCCTCATGCGCGAGCGCGACGCGTCCTGCGCGCTCGTGACGATGCCCGACGGCGTCCTCGGCATCGTCACCGACCACGACCTGCGCAACCGCGTGCTGGCGGCCGGCCTCGACGTCGCCTCGCCGATCGGGTCGGTCGCGACCGCACCGGCCCGCACGACCGGCCCCTCCACCGCCGCCGACGACGCCGTGCTCGTGATGCTCTCGCACGGGATCCGCCACCTCCCGGTCGTGGGCGGCGACGGCACCGCAGTCGGCGTGGTCGAGGACATCGACCTGCTCGCCGCCCAGAGCCGTACGCCGGTCCGCGTCCGCCGAGCCGTCGCCCGAGCCTCCACGCCGTCGGAGCTGGTCGCCGTGGCGCAGGCCATCCGCCCGTCGGTCGTCGGCGCCATCGCCGCGGGGCACCCCGCCCAGACCGTCACGACGACGCTGTCGGCGCTGCTGGAGGCGGTCGTCGCGAAGGCCGTCGAGCTGCACGTGCGCGAGCGCGGCGTGCCGCCGACGCCGTTCGTGTGGCTGGTCACCGGCTCGGTTGCGCGGCGCGAGGCGGTGCTGTCCAGCGACCTCGACTCGCTCATGGCGTGGGACGGTGCAGACGACGACCCCGCCACCAAGGCGTGGATGCGCCAGCTCGCGGTGGACGTGCTCGTGACCCTGGGCGCATGCGGCCTCGGTCACGACGACAACGGCGTACGCGCCGACGACCCGCGCTTCTCCCGATCGGTCGACGCGTGGGTCGAGGCCGTGCGCGGATGGGCCGACGACCCGACGACGAACCAGGCCGACATCTACCTCGCGACACTGGTGGACGCCCGACCGGTCTGGGGCCACGCCGCCTGGGCCCCGGTCTCCGATGCCATCGACGCCGCCCATGCGCGACCGCACGTGCGCAGCGCGCTGCACCGGATCGCGACGAGCCTGCGCCCGCCGACCGGCTTCGTGCGCGACCTCGTGATCGAGGACTCGGGCGAGCACGCGGGCTCGCTCGACCTCAAGCGCGGCGGCTTCGCACCCGTCGTGGCCGTGGGCCGCTACGTGTCGGCGCTGCTGCCCGGGACGGCGGCCGCGACCGTCGACCGCGTGCGCGCCGCGGCCGACCACGGCCTTCTCGACGGCGATGACGCCCGCGACCTGCTCGACGCGTTCGACGTGGTCCAGGCCGCGCGGCTTGACCACCAGCTCGACCAGCAGCGCATCGGTGCGGAACCCGACGACCATGTGCGCCCGGACGCCCTCACGACCTTGGAGCGCCGCGGATTGCGCGACGCCTTCCGCGTCGTCGCGCGTGTCCAGAGGGCCCTTCCGGCGCCGGTCGCCCGGCCATGAGCGGCGCGGCATGACGAGCTGGCGCGAGGCGAAGTACGCCGTGGTCGACCTCGAGACCACCGGCCTCGATGCGAGCGTGCACGAGGTGCTCAGCGTCGGCGTCGTCCAGGTGGTCGACGGCCGCGTGCAGGTGGGTTCGGCGTACTACCGCGAAGTGCGTCCGCGCGTACTGCCCGACGCCGGCACCGTCGTGATCCACGGCATCCGGCCGTCCGACGCGGCAGCCGGCGAGGACCCTCAGGTGGTCGGGCGGGAAGTGGTCGAGCTGCTGCGCGGACGCGTGCTCGTGGCCCACGTCGCGTGGGTGGAGCGCACCTTCCTGCAGCGCTGGCTCGGCCCGCTCGGCTGGCAGGCGCCTCGCCACGTCGTCGACACCGACGTCCTGGCTCGGCTCGCGCTGGCCCGAGCCGGCAAGCCGCCGATGCGCGAGCACATCGCGCTCGGGGCCGCGGCCTCGCTGCACGGCCTTCCCGAGCAGAGCCGTCACCATGCGCTCGGCGATGCGCTCACCACCGCGCAGCTGCTGCTCGCCCTCGCAAGCGACGGCGGCGAGGAGCGGACTCTGCGCGATCTGGAGAAGGCCGGCTCGCAGCTCGACCGGGCCTTGCTCGCGCGGCGGCTCCGCCTGCGGCGCTGACGGTCAGGCGGACAGCAGTGCGAGCGCGGTGACTCCGCCGACGACCAGCGCGACCCCCAGGACCTGCAGGCGCCCCAGGCGTTCCCGGTAGACGACGAACGCGATGACGGCCGCGAACGTGGCGAACTGCGAGGCCAGCACGGACGCGATCGCGATGCTGTCGCGGGTCGCCAGCGCGAAGGCCAGGAACCCGATCACCTCGGAGACGCCGACCGTGACGATGTAGGGCGCGGCCGCGCGGTTGAGGTGCAGGCGGCGCAGCACGAGCAGCGGGATGGCGAGCACGAGGACGCCGACGACGCGCGCCGGCAGCAGCGCCCACGCCACCGGCAACGCGCCGCTGAGCCGTCCGACGGCGAGCAGGCCGAGCGCGAACACGAACGCCGCGACCGAGGCGAGCAGCACCGCCCGCACCGGACGCTCGTGCTCGATAGGGGCGGGGTCCGGGGCGACCGACGACACCACCACACCGGCCACGATGACCGCGAGGGCGAGGACGACGAGCGGGGCCAGCGACTCGCCGAGGACCGACGAGATGACCGCCGCGATCGCACCTTCCGTCGCCACGACCGGCGCCACCAGCCCGACCTTGCCGATCTTCAAGGCCGCGTAGGTGATGAGCAGGCCGCCGACGTTGCCGGCGCCGGCGAGGAGGAACCAGCCGACGTTGGCGCCCCGGAGCTCCGCGGGGATCCCGCCGACCAGGGCGAACGGGAGGCTGACCACGAGCCCCACGAGCATCGCCCAGGCCACGACCGAGTACTGGTCGAGGAGCTTCACCGCGCGCGAGCCGGCCACGGTGCTGACCGCCCAGAGCAGCGCGGTGCAGAGCCCGAGGACGACGGCGGTCACTCCGCCGTCCTGGCGGCGCGGCGCCTGCGGCGGCGGCGTACGAGGCCGCGCACCGCCAGTGCGAGAAGGGCGAGCACTCCGAGGCCGACCGCCCAGCGGGTGAACGGGAAGCCGACGCGCTCGGGCAGCGCGGGGTCGACGACGTCCGACACGGGGACGGCGAGGCTCGCGACGACCCCGGCGTGGTCGGTCGGGAGGCACGCGCCGGACGCCGGGACGGTGACGCCCATCGCTGCAGCCGCAGCAGCGGCGTTCGCCTTCTGCGCCTCGGTCGTGCAGTCCCACGTGTCGCCCTGGGCCGGCCAGGCGTTCCCCACCAACCGTGCGGAGCTCGCCGTCACGCCGTTGCGGGTGAACACGTAGTCGAGCCGGTCGGTCATGCCGTAGGGGTTGCCCATCGCCTCGGCCGCCTTCAGGCGCTCGAGGTCGGGCCCGGCGAGCAGACCGCTCGCACCCCAGCTGAGGTTGCGCGGGTTCGTGGCGTCCGGCCCGGAGTCGGCGTACCCGGCGCCGACCATCGTCCAGTACGCGCTGCAGGTGCCGTCGGTGCCGGACTGCGCGGGGCAGTCGCCCGTCGCCTCGGGCTGCCCGCCCGGGTTGTCGCCCGGGGCCCGCGGGTCGCGCGGGTCGCTGTTGAAGTCGCCCATCACGACCAGCGGCATCCTCACGTCGGCGAGGTCGCGCACGAGCTGGCGCGCCTGCTCGGCCGATGCCGGTACGGCGCCTGCCTTCCAGAACGCCTCGAGGTGCGTCGTCACGAAGCGCACCGGCGTCGACCCGATGCGGATGTCCGCCCACGCGTATCCGCGCTGCACCTCCATGAGCACCGGCACGATGGCGGCGGCGTTCTCGTACTCCACCGTTCCGACCTCGAGCACCTGGGGCGCGAGGTCGGCGCGCACCGCGAGGGCGTCGGCGATGGTGAAGCCGCAGTCGGCCTCATCCGTGCCGAACAACGGCTGGAACGTCGCGGGGTCGACCACGCGCGTGAGGCGCGGGATCGCGGGGATGGAGTAGCCCTGGTTGAGCGCGGTGCGCCCGCCGGCCGAGGCGAGGACGTACGGCGTCCCCGCGGCCGCGGTGGCGTCCAGGAACTGCTGGGTGAAGTCGTAGACGACCGTCGTGCCGCCGAACGCCGACGGCCGGCACTCCCAGGTGGTGGCCTCCTGGATGCCGATGACCGCCGGGCGCGCGGCGACGGCCTCGGAGGCGAGCACCGGCACCCGCGCGGTGAAGTCGGTCGCGGCCACCTGCGTCCACATGTCCTGGGCGGCGGCCGGCAGGTCGGGCAGCAGCCCGAGCGCGCTGCTGACATCCGCCCCGAGGTAGAGGTTGCGCGTCATGACCACGAGGTCGGCGTCCGCGGCCTGCGCCGGCCCGGGGGCCGTTGCGCCGACGAGCAGCAGCAACCCTCCGGCCGCCAGAGCCGTCCCGAGCGCGCGCCCGACCCTCATGAGCACTCCTTCGTGCCGCCGTCACCGCGCCTGCCGCACGGGAGCCGCTGCGGACGCTAGCAGCGCGTCGGGGTCCGACACCCACCGTCGGTGCAGGTCAGAGGCGCATGCGCACGGGTGGACACGGATAGGTTGACGTTGCTAACTGAACATGGTTAACGTACCGCCGTTCAGTCACTCGTCCCCGTCAGGAGCAGCCATGTCCACCACGACCTCGACCCGCACCGGGTCCCGCCCGGGGGCGTTCGAGCGCCTCGGGGCCTTCGCGGTCCGCCGCCGCCGGCTCGTCCTCGTGCTCGCCGTCCTCGGGGTCGTGGTCGCGGCCGTCGTGGGAGGTGGCGTGTTCGCCCGCCTCTCCTCGGGAGGCTTCGACGACCCGGGCTCGGACTCCGCCCGCGCCGCGGACCAGCTCGTCGAGACGTTCGACGCCGCGCCGGCCGACCTGATCGTGGTGGCCCGCTCGAGCGCGGGGACGTCGGTCGACGACCCGGCCGTCGCCGCGGCCGGCCAGGCGCTCGCCGCCCGCATCGCCGCGGAGGCCGACGTCACCGACGTGACGAGCTACTGGGCCGTCGGGGCGCCGGCGATGCGCAGTACCGACGGCACGCTGGCGCTCATCAGCGCCCGGCTGAGCCTGGACGGCGATCCGCGGCAGGACCGCGCCGGCGAGATCGCAGCAGACCTCACCGGACCGACTGCGGACGGCGTGCTCGACGTGCGCGTCGGCGGCTCGCCGGTGACCTTCGACGCCGTCGGCACCACCATCGAGAAGGACCTGGCCCGCGCGGAGAGCATCGCGGTGCCCATCACAATGCTGCTCCTGCTCCTGGTCTTCGGCACTCTCGTGGCCGCGGGGCTCCCCGCCATCATCGGCGCGGTGTCGGTCATCGGCTCGTTCGCATCGCTGTGGCTCATCACGCAGTTCACCGACGTCTCGATCTTCGCGATCAACCTCGTGACCGCGCTCGGCATCGGCCTCGGGATCGACTACGCGCTGTTCATGGTCACGCGGTTCCGGGAGGAGCTCGCCCGCGGCCGCACCCCGGATGAGGCCGTGATCCGCACGGTGCGCACCGCGGGCCGCACCGTCGTCTACTCGGGCATCACCGTCGCCATCTCCCTGTCGGCGCTGCTCGTCTTCCCGCAGTTCTTCCTGCGCTCGTTCGCGTACGCCGGCATCGCCACCGTCGGCCTCGCGGTCGTCGCCGCGGTCCTCATCCTGCCCGCGGCCCTCGCCGCCCTCGGCAGGCGCGTCAACCGGTTCCGCGTCCTGCGCTCGACCACCGAGGTGCAGGACCACGGGTTCTGGTTCCGCCTGTCCTCGGCCGTGATGCGCCGCCCGTGGCCCGTCCTCATCGGTGGCGTCGCGGTGCTCGTGGCCCTGGGCCTGCCGTTCCTGCGCGTGACGTTCGGCCAGACCGACGACCGGGTGCTGCCGATGTCGTCGCAGGCAGCGCAGGCGGGCGACTGGCTGCGCACGGAGTTCGACTCCCGTGAGTCCGCTCCTCTGTCCGTCGTCGCCGTGCAGAGCACGGCGTCCGAGGGCGTGATCGGCAGGTTCGCCGCGCAGCTGTCCGAGGTGGCCGACGTCAGCCGTGTCGACTCCGCTGCCGGCTCGTATGTCGACGGCCAGCTCGTCGCCGCCGCCGGTCCCGCCGCGGCGCGGTTCACCGCGCCCTCAGGCACCGGCACATGGCTCTCGGTCGTGACCGACGTCGAGCCGTACTCCGACGCCGGGCGCCAGGTGGTGGACGACGTGCGCGCCATCCCCTCGCCGCTCGGCGAGACCGTCGTCGGCGGCGCGGCGGCCGAGTTCACCGACACCCAGGCCGCGATGGGCGACCGGCTGCCGTGGGCCATCGGGATCATCGCGATCGCGACCTTCGTGCTGCTGTTCCTCTTCACCGGCTCGGTCGTCCTGCCGCTCAAGGCGCTCGTGCTCAACACGCTGAGCCTGTCGGCGATGTTCGGAGCGATGGTGTGGATCTTCCAGGAGGGCCACCTGTCGCAGTGGCTCGGCGGCTTCACGGTGACCGGCGAGCTCGACACCGCCATGCCGATCCTCATGTTCTGCATCGCGTTCGGGCTGTCGATGGACTACGAGGTGTTCCTCCTGTCGCGCATCAAGGAGGAGTACGACCGCACCGGCGACAACACCGCGGCGGTGGCTGTCGGCATGCAGCGCACGGGCCGGCTCATCACCAGCGCAGCCGCGCTCCTCGCGATCGTGTTCATCGCGTTCGCGAGCAGCAGCGTCACCATCATCAAGATGCTCGGCGTGGGCGTGGCCCTCGCCGTGCTGGTCGACGCCACGCTGATCCGCGGCCTCATGGTGCCGGCGTTCATGCGGGTCATGGGCGACGCCAACTGGTGGGCGCCGGCGTGGATGAAGCGCCTGCACGCGCGGTTCGGCATCAGCGAGAGCGACGACGATCTCCACGAGGTCGCCGACGTCCGCGGCGGCTCCGTCGTCGTAGGCTGACCGCGTGACCACAGCAGCAGCTCGCCCTCGTCGCCGCGCCCGTCGCGGTGAGGGCGAGCTGCTGCGCGCCGAGATCCTCACCGCCGCCCGCGAGCTGCTCGCCGAGACACAGGACGCCGATGCCGTGTCGGTGCGGTCGGTCGCCGAGCGCGTCGGGGTGTCGACGCCGTCCCTCTACCTGCACTTCGCCGACAAGCAGGCGCTGCTCGACGCGGTCTGCGAGCTGGTCTTCGCCGACCTCGACGAGCGGATGCAGGCAGCTGCTGCCACCACCGACGACCCGTTCGACGGACTGCGCCTGCGGGGCCTGGCGTACGCCGAGTTCGCGCTCGCCAACCCCGAGCAGTACCGCCTCGCCATGATGCGGATGCCGGCCGTGCACGAGGGGTTCGACAAGAACGCGTACTCGCCGTTCAGCGCCGAGGACATCGTGGCGGGCCCGACGTACCACCACCTCATCGAGGCGGTGCAACGGTGCATCGAGGTGGGCGTGTTCGCACCCGGCACGGATCCCAACACCGTCGCCACCTCGCTCTGGGCCGCGACGCACGGCGCCGTGTCGCTGTGCCTCGCCAAGCCGGGGCTCGCCGGTCCGGACGCCCTCGCCCTGTGCGAGATGGTGATCGAGAACGCGGGCCTCGGGTCGGCGCTCTCGAGCTACCTCAGCCACCCGCACGACGGTGACGAGCACACGCACGAGGGCGTGAGCGAGAACCTCGCGACGCTGCTGCGCGCCACAGCGCAGATCGCGGCGACGACGCCGCCGACGGCCTGACTCAGGCCCCGAGGGCGGGGCCCGCCTCGGACGAGTCGCCGGCGCGCTGGCCGGGGATGTCGCCGAGCAGGGCGCGCACCTCGGCGGCGCGGTAGCGGCGGTGGCCGCCCAGGGTCCTGATGGACGTGAGCTTGCCGGCCTTGGCCCAGCGCGTGACCGTCTTGGGGTCGACGCGGAACAGGGCCGCGACTTCGGCAGGGGTCAGCAGCTCGTCCGCCTCCGGCGGGCGACTCGCCATGTACTCCCCCTCGGGTAGGAAGGTCCGATCGGACCCGCCGGGCCGGGGTGTCCGGTTTGGTCGTATTGGTCCGCCCGCGACTATGGCAGCACGGCGTCCCGGAAGGGGAGGCTCGTGGCCGATCCGTGACCGAACCGCGTCGGATAGCGGTCGGCCCGTGACCCGCCCGGGCCGCCGGGCGTCCAGGAGGAGCTGGACCTGCCCGGCGGCCCGCCGTCGGTCAGTCGGTGATGAGCCCGGTGATCGTGCCGAGGAGGCTGTCGGCGTCGAACTCCGAGGTCGGGGCGTCCTTCACCACCCGGCCGAGCCGGAGCACGACGACGCGGTCGGTCACCTGCAGCACGTGCGGCAGCGTGTGCGAGATGAAGATGACGCCGAGACCTTCGGACTTCGCACGCTCGATCACGTGCAGCACCTCACCCGCCTGCCGCGCACCGAGGTGGTTGGTGGGCTCGTCCAGGATGATCACGCGGCTCGCCCAGGCGACCGCCCGACCGATGGCCACGGCCTGACGCTGCCCGCCGGAGAGCTGGGCGACCGAGCGGCCCGACGCCGGCACGGCGATGCCGACGCGGTCGAGATCCTCGTGCGCCCGCCGGTCCATCGACTTCTGGGCGAGGAAGCCCATCCTCCCGAGGAGGCCGGGCTTCAGCTCCTCGCGGCCGAGGAACACGTTGGCGCTCACCGACAGATGCGGGGCGAGACCGGAGTCCTGATAGAGAGTCTCGACTCCTGCCTCGATCGCGTCGTGCGGCGACTTCCAGGTGCGCTCGACACCGTCGAGCAGCAGCTGGCCGCTGCTCGGCTGGTGGGCGCCCGACAGGCACTTCACGAGCGTCGACTTGCCGGCGCCGTTGTCGCCCACGAGGCCGACGACCTCGCCGGCGTGCAGCTTCAGGTTCGCCTCGTCGAGCGCGACGACCGCGCCGTACCGCTTGCTGAGGTTGCGCGCCTCGTAGATGACGTCCCCGCGCTCGGTCATGCTGCCCGCCCCTCGGTCTTGCGCAGCGCCTGCAGCGTCGCGGCGATGGCGATGAGGACGGCGACGACCACGCGCTTCCACGACGGGTCGACGCCGATGATGATGAGTCCGCTCGTGACGGTCGTGAGGATCAGCGCGCCGATCACCGTGCCGGACACGCGGCCCACACCGCCCGCGAGGGCGGCGCCCCCGATCACGACCGCGGCGATGGCATCGAGCTCCATGCCGAAGCCGGACGTCGGCGCCCCGCCGTTGAGGCGCAGGTAGAAGAAGAAGCCTGCGAGGCCGGCGAGAACGCCGGACAGCACGTAGACCTTGGCGATGTGGCGCCGGACGTTGATACCGGCGGCGCGGGCCGCGAACGCGTTGGAGCCGATGGCGTACGTGTACCGGCCGAACCGCGCCTTGTGCACGAACAGCCACAGCAGCACGACGATGCCGATGATCACCACGACCGGCTTGGAGAACGGCCCGATCCACGGGGTGACGAGCAGGATCGCGTCGGTGGGGCCACCCATGATCGGGGCGCCCTTGGTGAGCACGAGCGAGAGGCCGGACGCCGCACCGAGGGTGACCAGGGTGGCGATGAACGGCACGAGCTTCGCGAAGTTGATGAGCGATGCGTTGATTCCGCCGATGAACGCCCCGACGAGCATGCAGACCAGCACGCCCGCGATGAGCGTCACGGCCGTCGGCTGCCCGTTGGCGGTCAGGGACTTCATCGCGAAGGCGCCGATGACGCCGCTGAAGCCGACGGTCGCGCCAACCGACAGGTCGATGCCGGCGCTGATGACGACGATGAGCTGGCCGAGCGCGATGAGCACCAGCGGCGCCCAGTCGAGCAGGATGTTCGCCGCGACGTCGACCGAGAAGAAGATCGGCGAGATGATCGAGAAGCCGGCCACCATCGCGAGCCAGACGACCAGCAGGAGGAACTGCTGGTTGGACAGCACCGACTTGAGGCGCGACGTCGGGGCGACGACCTGCGTCACCGGCGCTGCCGGCTTCGCTTCCGTGGATGCCACGAGCCCTCCTTCGGACGGCCGCCGCCGTGAGCCGGCGCGGCGATGGGACAGGGAATGGCGCGGGGCGGGCGTCTACGACGCCCGCCCCGCGATCGTCGTCAGGAGGCGACGTAGGTGTACTTCTGGAGGTCGGCGTCCGAGGTGTTCTTGTCGAGAACGACGTTCGGGATCACGACCTCCTTCTGGATGCTCGCAGCGTCGCCGCCGGTGAGGCTGGTGCAGAGCGACTCCACGGCCTGACGGGCCTCGGTGGCCGGGTCCTGCGCGATCAGCGCGGTGAACACGCCGGTCTTGATGAGCGCGACGTTGTCCGGGTAGGCGTCGTAGCCGACGAGGGCCACCTTGCCGGTCAGGCCCTTGGCCTGCAGCGCAGCAGCGGCGCCCTGGGCGTTGGTGCCGTCGATGGCGAAGATGCCGTTGAGGTCCGGGTACTTGGTCAGCCAGTTGTTGACGTTGGTGTTGGCGACCTCGGGCTTGGACTGCGAGTAGGCGATGTCGACGATCTCGATGCCGGCGTACTTGTCGGCGATGGCCTTCTTGAAGCCCTCGAGGCGCGCGACGTTGGTGGTGGCGGTCTCGGAGGTGAGACCCACGACGACCTTGTACTTCTGGCCGTCCTGGTAGCCGATGGCGCCGGCGATGGCGTCGGCGGCCTTGGTGCCGCCGTCGGTGTTGTCACCGGTGATGAAGGTGAGCACCTGGCCGAGGTCGGTCACGCGGGTGTCGACGTTCGCGACCGTGACACCGGCCGCGACGGCCTTGGCGACCGAGGGCTGCAGGGCGTCGGGGTCGGTCGGGATGAGGACGAGGCCGTCCGGCTTCTGCGCGAGCACCTGGTCGACGACCGGGATCTGCGTGGCGGGCGAGTACTCCTTGGGGTCGCCCTGCCAGATCAGCTCGGCGCCCGCAGCCGCGGTCGCGTCGGTGGCACCGACCTTCATCGCCTGGAAGAACGGGTCCGACTCGGCGCCCATCACGAACGCGATCTTCTTGCCGGCGCAGGTGGCCGCGGCCGAGCCCGACGGGGCGGCCGAGGAGGAGCTCGCGTTGTTCGCGCTGCTGCCGCAGGCCGCGAGCAGGAGCGAGGCAGCAGCACCGACGACCGCGAGGCCGCGGGTGGCGGGGGAGCTGAGGACCATCTGGGGTTCCTTTCACCGGAGGCTGCAGCGCCTGGAGGTTCGCTGCGGTCTGACAACGTTGTCGTGAAGGGTGGACCTCGTATTACCCCACTGTCAATAGGCTGTTTCATCTAGACGACAGCGTGATGACAACGTTATCGTCCCCCGGTCGGGCCGCCCCGACGCTGACCGAGCAGACTGGCCGGATGGAGCGCATGTCCCTCGACGAGGTCGACGCACGGCACAGCCGACCGACCATGAAGGACGTCGCGGCGCTCTCGGGGGTCAGCATCAAGACCGTGTCTCGCGTGGTGAACGGCGAGCCGGGGGTGTCGGCCGACGTCGCCGAGCGGGTGCTCGCGGCGACCGCCAAGCTCGACTACCGGCGCGACCTCAGCGCGAGCAGCCTGCGCCGCGGCGACGGCAAGAGCCAGACCATCGGCCTGCTGCTCGAGGACGTCTCCAACCCGTTCTCCTCGGCCCTGCATCGCGCGGTCGAGGACGTCGCCCGCGAGCACGGCGTCGTGGTGTTCGCCGGCAGCGTCGACGAGAACCCCGACCGCGAGCGCGACCTGGCCGCCGCGCTGGTGGCACGGCGTACGGACGGGCTCGTGATCGTCCCGACCGCGCCCGACCAGTCGTACCTCGCGCGCGAGCGGCGCACCGGCACGCCGGTGGTCTTCGTCGACCGGCCCCCGGTGCAGCTCGAGGCGGACCACGTGGTCACCGACAACCTCTCGGGCGCACGCGAGGGCACGCGGCACCTCGTCGGCCACGGCCACCGGCGGATCGCCTTCCTCGGGGACCTCTCGACGATCAGCACTGCCCGCGAGCGCTACGAGGGATACGTCGAGGCCCTCGGCCAGGCGGGCATCCCGCTCGCCACCGAGCTCGTGCGCCGCGACCTGCGCACGGCCGAGCAGGCGGAGGCCGCGGTGCAGGAGCTGCTCGCCCTCGCCGACGCCCCCACCGCGATCTTCGCGAGCCAGAACCTCGTGACGGTCGGAGCCCTGCGGGCTCTGCGTCGCGCGGGGCTGCACCGCACCGTGGCGATGGTCGGCTTCGACTCGCTCCCCATGCAGGACCTGCTCGACCCCGGTGTGACCATCGTCGAGCAGGACGTGCGGCGCCTTGGCGCCGAAGCCGCGCAGATGCTGTTCCGGCGTATCGCGGGCGACACGTCGCCGGCCCGCCGCGTCGTGCTGCCGGCGACGCTGGTGGAGCGCGGCACCGGGGAGATCCCGGGCCCGTTCTCGGAGTGAGCCCGCGGCCCACCACCCCCGTGCGGGAGGATCGGGCCGGGTTGGGATCATTCCCCTGCCCATCGTCTGCCCCGGGAGCACAGCCATGACCGTCGTCGTCGCCGGAGAGGCCCTCGTCGACCTCATCCTCCGGCCGGACGGTTCCATCGCCGCCGTCCCCGGCGGCGGGCCGTTCAACGCCGCGCGCACGCTCGCCCGGCTCGGCATCCCCACCGTGTTCCTGGGCGGGCTGTCGGCGGACCGCTTCGGGCACGAGCTGTCGGCCAGGCTCCAGGAGGACGGCGTACGCCTCGGCATGCCGACGCCGCTGAACCTGCCGACGACGCTCGCCCTTGCCGAGCTCGACGAGGGCGGGGCCGCGAGCTACCGCTTCTACTTCGCGGGCACGTCCGCGCCGCTCGTCACCGCGGCGGACGCGGCCGCGGCCTTCGACGCCTCGGCGACGGTGCTGCACGTGGGCACCCTGGGCCTCGTCTTCGAGCCGATGGCCACGACGATGGAGTCGCTCGTGGCCGGCATCGGCGACGAGGTGCTGGTGTTCGTCGACCCGAACTGCCGGCCGCTGACCATCCCGGACCGGGCGGCGTACATCGAGCGACTGCACCGGGTGCTCGCGCGCGCCGACGTCGTGAAGGTGTCGGGCGACGACCTCGACTACCTGTCCCCGGGCGTCGCCGGGCTCGACGCCTGCCGCGAGCTGCTCGCGCTCGGGCCGCAGGTGGTGCTGTTCACCGACGGCGCGGAGACCGTCCACGTGCTCGTGCGCGGCGGCGCGTCGTTCTCCGTCGACGTGCCCGCGGTCGACGTCGTCGACACCGTCGGCGCGGGCGACTCCTTCGGCGGCGGGTTCCTCGCCACGTGGGTCGACGCCGGCTTCGGCCGCACCGACCTCGGCGACCTCGCCGCCCTGCGCACCGCCGTGCAGCGCGCCGTCGTCGTCGCCGGCATCACCTGCACCCGCGCCGGCGCCGAGCCCCCGCGCCTCGCCGACCTCCTCGCCTGACGCGCTTTCCGGCCCTTAGGGTCGATCAAGGCAGTTCAACTGCACGATCTGACCCGTACTCGTGATCTTCGCGCCGTCCCGGCCGCCCGCACCGGTCGTAGGTTGGGGCCATGAGCCTTCCCGCTGCGCTCGGCGAGCACGAGCAGGTCGTCGTGGGCCACGACCCGGCGACGGGGCTGCGCGCGATCGTCGCGATCCACTCCACCGCGCTCGGTCCCGCGCTCGGCGGCACCCGGTTCGTGCCGTACGCCGATCTCGACGCCGCGCTGGACGACGCCCTCGCCCTCGCCCGCGCGATGACGTACAAGAACGCGCTCGCCGGGCTGCCGCACGGCGGCGGCAAGGGCGTGATCCTCGGCGACCCGGCCCGCGACAAGAGCCCCGACATGCTGCGCGCGTACGGCCGGCTCGTGGCCTCGCTCGGCGGCCGGTACGTGACCGCATGCGATGTCGGCACGTACGTCGCCGACATGGACATCGTGGCCACCGTGAACCCGTGGACCACCGGCCGTTCGCCGGAGCGCGGCGGTGCCGGCGACAGCGGCGATCTCACCGCGGTCGGCGTCCACCACGGGATCAAGGCCGTGGCCGAGCATCTGTGGGGCACGCCGTCGCTGGCCGGACGCCGCGTCGCGATCGCAGGGGTGGGCAAGGTCGGGCGGCGCCTCGCCGGCCACGTGCTCGGTGAAGGCGGCAGCGTGCTCGCCGCCGACGTGTCGCCCGACGCCATCGAACGCCTGCGCGCCGAGCATCCCGAGGTGGAGGTGGCGGCGAGCGCCGACGACCTCGTGGAGTCGGACGCCGACGTCCTCGCACCGTGCGCCCTCGGCGGGATGATCACCGCAGAGGTCGCCGAGCGCCTGACGGCCCGGGCGATCTGCGGCGGCGCCAACAACCAGCTCGCCGAGCACGTTCTCGCCGACCGCCTGGCCGAGCGCGGCGTGCTCTTCGCCCCGGACTTCCTCGTCAACGCCGGCGGCGTGATCGCCGTCGGAGCCGAGTACGCCGGCCGCGGCACGTACGACGACGCATCAGCCCGGGAGCGCGCCCGGGCCATCGGCGCCACCCTGCTCGACGTGCTGCGCCGCGCCGATTCCAGCGGGACCACCCCGCTCGAGGCCGCCGAACGGCTCGCCGAGGAGCGGATCGCGGGCGCCGAGCCCCGCCCGCCCTTCGCCGGCGACCCGCGCGGAGCCGCGTGAGGCTCATGACAGGCCTCTGACCTGCGGGTACGCCGTACCCCTCGGGCCGGACGGCCGCGACACGACGGGAGTCCGCTCGCGGCGAACCCCGGTCGAACCGGCCCGCCGCTGCGACTATGCTGGGCCCTCGAACCACTGGCGGCACCACCCCGGTGGGCTGTCATGTCGGTCGCATCCGGGGCACAGAGTCCCCAGAGGGGGTCACGCCATGGGTCGTGGCAGGGCCAAGGCCAAGCAGACCAAGGTCGCCCGTGAGCTGAAGTACGGGACGGTCAACACCGACCTCAACCGGCTCCAGGCGGAGCTCGCGGGCGGTCACCACGACCTCCCCGCCGCTCCCGCGGCCGAGGTCGAGGACGACGAGGACGACGACCTCTACTCGAAGTACATCGACGACGAGGACGAGGACGACGAGCGCTGACCCGCCGTCCCGCACGCTGCACGAAGGCGCCCGCCCCGCCAGGGGCCGGGCGCCTTCGCACGTTCTGAGGACGAACGTCAGGGGGCGTGGGTGCCGGTGAGGGTGACGGCGCCGCCTCGGCCGCCCTTGGCGGCGGCGTCGCCGGACTCGCCCTCGGCGCGGGCGCGGGCCTCTCCGAGCACCCACGCGTCGACGCCGCGGGCAGCGAGCCGGGCGAGCGCGGCATCGACCGACGACGGCGCGACCATGGCGATCATGCCGACGCCCATGTTGAACGTCTTCTCGAGCTCGGGCAGGGCCACGTGCCCCATCTCGCCGACGAGCGTGAAGATCGGGTGCGGCGTCCAGGTCGAGCGGTCGATCACCACGTGGATGTCGTCGGGCAGCACGCGGGCGAGGTTGGCCGCGAGGCCTCCGCCGGTCACGTGCGACACGGAGTGCACGTCGACATCCGCCGCGCGGGCGAGGTCGAGCACGTCGAGGGAGTAGATGCGCGTGGGCTCGAGCAGCTCCTCGCCCAGGGTGCGGCCGAGCACGTCGATGTGCGCGTGCAGGTCGAGGCCGCCCGTGGTGAGCAGCACGTGCCGCGCGAGCGAGTAGCCGTTGGAGTGCAGGCCGCTCGCACGCATCGCGATCGCGACGTCGCCGACGCGCACGCGGTCGGGCCCAAGCAGGTCGTCGGCGTCGACGACGCCCGTGCCGGCGCCGGCCACGTCGTACTCGTCGGGCGCGAGGAGGCCGGGGTGCTCTGCGGTCTCGCCGCCGACGAGCGCGCAGCCCGCCTGCCGGCAGCCCTCGGCGATGCCCGACACGATGGCCGCGATCCGCTCGGGCACCACCTTGCCGGTGGCGATGTAGTCGGTCATGAAGAGGGGCTCGGCGCCGCACACGACGAGGTCGTCGACGACCATCGCCACGAGGTCGATGCCGATGGTGTCGTGCTTGTTCATGCGCTGAGCGACGACGACCTTGGTGCCGACGCCGTCGGTCGACGTCGCGAGCAGCGGGCGCTTGTAGCGCTGGATCATCGATACGTCGAAGAGCCCCGCGAACCCGCCCATCTCGCCGACCACCTCGGGCCGCTGGGCGCGGGCGAGCGACGCCTTCATGAGGGCGACGGCGTGCTCGCCCGCCTCGACGTCGACGCCGGCGGCGGCGTACGTCGCCGGTGCGGACGAGGTGCGCACGACGTCCCCGGACAGCGCCGGGTCGAGCTCGTTCACGGGCGGTCCAGCGCGTCGGCCGCTCCGCCGCCGCCGATGAGCGTGGGCAGGCCCTCGACGTCGAGCGCGACCTGCGGGTGGTGCTCGACCTCGATCACGGCCTCGGACGCGAGCACCTTCGACTCGAGGTGGTCGAGACCCTCGAGCAGGTGCTTGCCGAGCATCTCCGGCTGCGGCAGCTCGATCGGGTAGACGCCGTCGAAGCAGGCGCGGCAGAGGCGGTCCATCGCGACGCCGGTGGTCTCGACCAGCCCCTCGAGCGAGACGTAGCCGAGCGAGTCGGCGCCGATCGCGGTGCGGATCTCGTCAACGGCGAGGCCGTTGGCGATCAGCTCGGCGCGGGTGGCGAAGTCGATGCCGTAGAAGCACGGCCACTTCACGGGCGGGCTGGAGATGCGCACGTGCACCTCGAGCGCGCCGGCCTCGCGCAGCATGCGCACGATGGCGCGCTGGGTGTTGCCGCGCACGATCGAGTCGTCGACCACGACCAGCTTCTTCCCCTGCACGATCTCGCGCAGGGGGTTGAGCTTGAGCCGGATGCCGAGCTGGCGAAGGGTCTGCGAGGGCTGGATGAACGTGCGCCCGACGTACGCGTTCTTCACCAGGCCCTGCGCGAACGGGATGCCCGACTCCTGGGCGTAGCCGACGGCTGCCGGAGTGCCGCTCTCCGGCACCGGGATCACGAGGTCGGCGTCGACGGGGAACTCGCGGGCGAGCCGACGGCCGACCTCGGCGCGCACCCCGTGGATCGACTTCCCGCTGATCGTGGTGTCGGGGCGCGCGAGGTAGACGAACTCGAACAGGCAGCCCTTGGCGTCCGCCTCGGCGAACCGGCTGGAGCGCAGGCCCTGCTCGTCGATCGCGATGAGCTCGCCAGGCTCGATCTCCCGGACGAACGACGCACCCACGATGTCGAGCGCCGCGGTCTCCGAGGCGACGACCCAGCCCCGCTCGAGGCGGCCGAGGGTCAGCGGACGCACGCCCTGCGGGTCGCGGGCGGCGTACAGCGTGGTGTCGTCCATGAAGACGAGGGAGAACGCCCCGCGCAGCAGCGGCAGCTCCTCGAGCGCCGCGGCCTCGAGCGAGAGGTCGGGATGCGAGGCCAGCAGCGAGGTGAGCAGGTCGGTGTCGGACGAGCTGCCGAGGTTGGTGCCGAGCGAGAGCTCGCCGCTCTCCTCCGCCCGCTCGCGCACGCGGCGGGCGAGCTCGTGGGTGTTGGTCAGGTTGCCGTTGTGGCCGAGCGCGATGTGACCCGTGGCCGTGGCCCGGAACGTCGGCTGCGCGTTCTCCCACACCGAGGCGCCGGTGGTGCTGTAGCGCGTGTGCCCGATCGCGAGGTGGCCCTGCAGGCTCTCGAGCGAGGCCTCGGTGAAGACCTGCGACACCAGGCCCATGTCCTTGTAGACGAGGGTGTGGGTGCCGTCGCTGACCGCGATGCCCGCCGACTCCTGGCCGCGGTGCTGGAGGGCGTAGAGCCCGAAGTAGGTGAGCTTCGCGACCTCCTCGCCCGGGGCCCAGACCCCGAAGACGCCGCAGGCGTCCTGAGGGCCCTTCTCACCAGGGAGCAGGTCGTGGCTGAGCTTGCCGTCGCCTCGCCGCACGGTGGCAGTCTACGGGGCCGAGCGGACCGCACCGACCACGGCGTGCCAGGCGTCGGACTCCGGATCGATGACGCCGAAATGCCCGCAGCCGGGCACCTCGACCACCCGCGCGCGGGGGTGCGCCGCTGCGTACGCGGCTGCCTGCTCCGGGGGTACGACGACGTCCTCGGCACCGTGCACGAGCACGACCTCGGAGGACGGCGTCGGGAGCAGCGCGGGGTCGAGGTCTGGCCGCCCCGTGGCCGGGCCGCCGAGGAACGCCGCGACCGCGCCGGACCCCAGATCGGCCGACTCGGCGAGCGCCAGCGAGGCCACGGCGCCGAGCGCCACGGTCAGCACGAGGCCGGGCGCGGCTGCCGCTGCAGCGGCCCAGAGGGCGAGGTGGCCGCCCGCGGAGTGGCCCAGCACCACCACCCGGCCGTTGTGGCGACCGGCGAGCAGGCCGGGGAGCGCGGCGAGGGCGGCGGCGACGTCCGCGGTCGTGGCGTCCGGGTCGCCCGGCGTACGCCGGTACTCGGGCGCGACCACGGTCCAGCCGTCGCGGTTGAGCCCCTCCGTGGTGGCCCGCACGTGCACCCGGTCGTACGCCGGACGCCAGAAGCCGCCGTGGATCAGCACGACGAGCGGCAGGGCGGGATCGCCGTACCGCACGTCGGCCACGTCGTCCGGGCCCGCGCCCCAGCGCACGACGGCATCGAGCGGGGAGGACGCGCGGTCGAGGATGGACTCGTCGTCGGGCATGGCGCCCATCCTGCCCGTGCGGCGCTAGATCCGACCGCCGGCGGTGGAGGCTCCGCCCGACAGCCGCTGCGCGAAGTAGACCGGGATGATCGACAGCAGCACGAGCGCCGCGGCGACGGCGTTGACGATCGGGGCCTGGTTCGGGCGGAACAGGTTGTTGAAGATCCAGATCGGCAGCGTCTGGACGTTCGGCGGTGCGGTGAACGTGGTCACGATGATCTCGTCGAACGACAGCCCGAACGCCAGCACGGCGCCCGCCACGAGCGCACCGCGGATCTGCGGGAAGGTGACGAGGCGGAAGGTCGTCCAGCCCGTGGCACCGAGGTCCATCGACGCCTCGTCGAGCGACATGCCCACGCGGCGCAGACGCGCGATGGCGTTGTTGTAGACGACGACGATGCAGAACGTGGCATGGCCGATGAGGATCGACAGGAACGTGAGCCCGCCCATGTAACTGGTGAAGACGTTGTTGAGCGCGATACCGGTCACGATGCCGGGCAGCGTGATCGGCAGGATCACCAGCAGCGACACCGCATCCCGGCCGAAGAAGCTGAAGCGGCCGAGCGCGATCGACACCAGTGTGCCGAGCACGAGGGCGACGGCCGTGGCGACCAGGCCGACGACGATCGAGGACACGAGGGCGTCGCGGACCCCCTGGTTCTCGATCATCTTCTGCCACCACTCGGTGGTCCACTCCTTGGGCGGCCAGGAGAAGGTCTGGTCGGCGTTGAATGAGTTGATGACCACGACGCCGAGGGGCACGTAGATGAACGCGAGGCCGAGGACGAACAGGATCCGCAGGAGGATCCGCGCGGGGCGGGACATGGTCATCGCGGCCTCCTCACAGGTTGTCCAGGGCGCCGGTACGACGTACCGCCCACAGGTAGACGACCATCACCAGCACGGGGATGGTGGCGACGGCTGCCGCGAACGGCAGGTTGAGGGTGAAGTTCTGGTAGACGACGTTGCCGAGCATCTGGAGCTTGCCGCCGACGATCTGCACGGTGATGTAGTCGCCCATGGAGAGCGAGAACGTGAAGATCGAGCCAGCCACCAGGGAGGGCCACAGGATCGGCATGACGACGCTGCGCACCGTGCGCCAGGTGTGCGCGCCCAGGTCCGACGACGCCTCCACCAGCGAGTCGGGGATGCGCTCGAGACCGGCGTACAGCGGCAGGATCATGTACGGCAGCCACAGGTAGGTGAGGGTCACGATCGTGGCGAGCGCGCCGTACCCGGGCGAGTCCAGGCCGAACGGGTTGAGCAGCCACGCGATCACGCCGGTCTCCGGCTGGAACATCGTGCGCCAGCTGAAGACTTTGACGAGGTACGACGCCCACAGCGGCGTGAGCACCAGCGCGACGAGCAGCGCCCGACGAGAGGGCCGCGCCACCCGTGCCATGTAGAACGCCATCGGCAGGCCGATGATGGAGGCGAGGACCGTGACGGCGGCGGCGATACCGATCGTCCGCAGGGCCACCGAGAGGTAGGCCGGGTCGGTCGCGATGTCGATGAAGTTCTGGAGCGTGAAGGTGCGCTCGATCTGGCCGGTGAACGAGTCGACCGACCAGAAGGCCGTGACGAACAGCATGGCCAACGAGCCGAGGTAGACCACCAGCAGCCACGCGAGCGGCACGAGCAGGAGCAGCGCGAGCCGCGCCTTCGGGTGGCGGTACATCCACGTCGCCACAGGATGGCGGCGCGGCGCAGCCTCCCCCTCCGGGGGCCGCACCTCGGTCGTGACGGTCATCGTGCCTTCCCGCTCATCAGGTCGTTCAAGTTCCCCGAGTTACTGCCCAAATCCACGCGATGCAGCCTGCCGTTGCGTCGATTTGGGCAGTAACTCGACTCAGTTCGGGGCGGTGGTGCGCCGGGCCGAGGCCCGCCCCACCACCGCGTCAGGTCGTCAGGCGTTGCGGAGCGAGCTCCAGGCCTTCGACCACTCCGAGTAGGGCACGCACTTCACGTCGGTGCGGCCGTCGAGGCACTTCTCGGACGGGGTGTTCCAGTAGTACACGTCCGACCAGTAGTCCTCCTCGCCCGCGTGGAACGTGGCGCAGTGGTTCGTGTCGGCCGTGAGGGCGCAGGACTTCTCGTTGGCCGGCGCCTCGCCGAACCACTCGGCGACCTGGGCGTTGACCTCGGGCGAGACGATCCAGTCGAGCCACTTGTACGAGCAGTTGATGGCCTTGGTGTCCTTGGCGATCATCCAGGTGTCCGACCAGCCGGTCGCGCCCTCCTTGGGCTTCACCGACGCGACGGGCGTGCCGTCGGCCTCGGCGAGGTTCTGGATGACCTGCCACGACGTGCCGACGGTGGTGCTGCCGGCCTTGGACGCCTGGAGGTACTTGGTGTAGTCCGACCAGTACTCGCCGATGAGCGCCTTCTGCTGCTGCAGCAGGGCGATCGCGGCGTCGAACTGCGTCTGGTCGAGCGCGTACGGGTCGGTGATCTTCAGGTCGGGCTGCGTCGCCTTGAGGTAGACGGCGGCGTCCGCGATGAAGATCGGCGAGTCGTACGCCGTAACCGAGCCCTTCTGCGGCGAGTTGGCGTCGAACGTGATCGACCAGCTGTCAGGAGCCGGCGAGACCTTGTCCGTGCGGTACATGAGGATGTTGGCGCCGCGGCCGTGCGGGATGCCGTAGTTCACGCCGTCGACGGTGTTCCACGGCTTGTCCTTGAGGCCCGCGAAGATGTCGGCGTAGTTCGGCACGAGCGCGGTGTTGACCGGCTGCACCTTGTCGGCCGCCACGAGGCGGAGCGTAGCGTCGCCCGAGGCGGACACGACGTCGTACCCGCCGGCCGACATGAGCTGCACGGCCTCGTCGGAGGTGCCGAAGGTCTTGACGTTGACCTGGCAGCCGGTCTCCTTCTCGAACGGCGTGACCCAGTCGACGGCCGGGTCGGTCGAGCCGTCCTCGGCGTAGCCCGGCCATGCGAGGACGTTGAGCGTGCCCTCGCCGTTGCCGACGGGACCGGCGTACGGCGATGCAGCGGGCGCGGCGTCCCCGCCCGACGAGCCGCACCCGGCGACCAGCACGGCGAGTGCTGCGCCGGTGGCTCCGACCTTGAGCAAGCGCGAGATCTGCACCTGCGGCCTCCTTCTCTCGTGTGCCCCTGGCGGGTCGCCCGGGGAGTAGTGGGTCCTGACCGAGGGTCAGGCGTCGACGCGGTACTCGTGGTCGCGGCGCCAGAGCAGGCGCACGCGCGAGCCGCGCAGCTGCTGCACGTCGGAGGACGTGCGGTGGACGTTCTGCTGCAGGGCGACCAGCCGGCCGCCGGCGTCGAGGTCGACGACGAAGCGCGTGGCGTCGCCGACGTAGATGACCTCGGCGACCGTGCCGTCGGCGCCGTGCTGACCCTCGCCGATCTGCTCGCCGGGCTCGGCGACGTGGATCTTCTCGGGGCGCACGCTGAAGACGCCGTCGAGCCCGAGCACCTTCAGCGAGGCCTCGCCGCGCAGCAGGTTGGACGTGCCGACGAACCCGGCGACGAACTCGGTGGCGGGCCGCTCGTAGACCTCCGCCGCCGTGCCGACCTGCTCGATGCGCCCGGCGTTGAAGACCGCGATGCGGTCGCTCATCGTCAGCGCCTCCTCCTGGTCGTGCGTCACGAAGACGAACGTGATGCCGACGTCGCGCTGGATCGCCTTGAGCTCCACCTGCATCTGCTCGCGCAGCTTGAGGTCGAGGGCGCCGAGCGGCTCGTCGAGCAGGAGGACCTTGGGGCGGTTCACCAGGGCGCGCGCCAGGGCGACGCGCTGGCGCTGGCCGCCGGACATCTCCGACGGCTTGCGGTCGCCGTACCCCTCGAGGCGCACCGACGCCAGAGCCTCGGCGGCGCGACGGCGGCGCTCGTCCTTGGCGACCTTCTTGACCTTGAGGCCGTACTCCACGTTCTGCTGCACGGTGAGGTGCGGGAAGAGCGCGTAGTCCTGGAAGACGGTGTTGACGTCGCGGCTGAACGGCGGGAGCTGCGACACGTCGGCGCCGTCGAGCTCGATCGTGCCGGCCGACGGCAGCTCGAAGCCGGCGATCATGCGGAGCACGGTGGTCTTGCCCGAGCCCGACGGGCCGAGCAGCGTGAGGAACTCGCCGTCCGCGATGTCGAGGTCGACGGAGTCGACGGCCACGACGTCGCCGAAGGTCTTGCGCAGTCCGCGCAGCCGGATGGCCGGCTGGGCCGGCGCGGCGGGGGTCTCGGTCATGGGCGGGCGGGTCCTCGCGGCGTCTCGATGCGTACGGCGCAGCCGGGAGGCGCCGCGGTGCGCGTGCGAGGGCGTACGTGCCGCCCCCACGTGTGAGGCGCACCTTAGCGAGGTATCCGTTGCCAGATCGACGGTGGGGCACCGGATCCGTCGCGATCGTGACCGAATCGTACGAATTCAGCAGTTCCGCGACACACGGACGACATCCAGGCGTCGCCCGGCCCCCGTTCGGCGGTCAGCGTGCCACGGACGCGCCTGCACCGCGAGCGGACATCCCGAGCGCTCAGGCGGCGGGAGGCGCCGGCCGGGGACGGCGGCCCGGGACGGCGCGGCGCGCCTCGGGCAGGTGGTCGAGCTCGCCCCGGCGCACGGCCACGCCCTCCGGCGCCTCGATGCCGAGGCGCACGAGTCCGGTCCTCGTGGTGATGACGGTGACCGTGATCCGGTCGTCGAGCACGACGCTCTGGCCGTTGCTGCGGGCGAGCACGAGCACAGCAGACCTCCCTGTCCGGCCCGGCAGGCCAGCCGCCGGGTCTCGTGCGCCCACGCCGAGGGTGGCGGGCCGGCGTACGCCGATGCGCGCCAGCTGGCCGTGCGGCGCCACCCACACGGCCGAGCCCCCGGCCGCGGGGCCGGGGCTCGGGACGTACGTGGTCCGATCAGGCGCTGGCGAGGTGCTCGGCGAGGGCCGCCTGGAACTCCGCGGCCTTCTCCACCTGCGGGCTGTGGCCCGCGTCGAGGACGACCTCGGTGTAGCGGCCGCCGGCGGCGGCGTACCGGTCGAGCACCGCGCGGGTCTGGGCGACCATCGGCTGCGGCGGCGCGACGTCCTCGCCGGGCCAGCCGGGGATGGCGCCGAGCTTGCCGAGCGTCGCGAGGTCGAAGAGCGACTCGTCGCTGACGATCGCGTCCTTCGCACCGCGCACCCACAGCACGGGCGGCTTGGCCGGCAGGTCGACGATGCCGCTCACGTCGTGGTGCTTGGGCGCCATCGTGTTGAGCACACCGTGGCTGCCGGCGCCGAAGCCCGGCCAGTTCTCCGACGGCACGAGGTCGCCGGGGTAGTTGTCGTCGCCGACGACCGTGGTGAGCATCGACTCGACGTACACGTCCTCGAGGGCGGCCGTGAAGCCGTCGGCGAAGTAGTAGCCGTTCATGACATTGCGCGGCGAGTTGGGCGACTCGCTGCCCGTGTCGCCGGCGAGCAGGGCCGCGACGAACTCCGGGTTGGCCCCGCCGCCGCCCGCACCCGGGTCGTCGTCGGCCACGCGGGTGCCGTCGACGTCCTTGGTCGCCCCGAAGCCGTACGGCGACACCGGGTTCACGAGGATCAGCGAGGCGACGAGCTCGGGGCGGTCGAGCAGGAGCTGCATGACGACGCCGCCGCCCATGCTCCACCCGGCGATGTGCACCGGGCCCACCTCGAGAGCCTCGATGAGGCCCGCGATGTCGTCGGCGTAGTCGCGCAGCCCGCGCGTGGCGTCGACCGGCTTGGTCTCGCTCCCGCCGAAGCCGCGCAGGTCGGGGGCGAAGCCGCGATAGCCGTCGGGGAGCGCGAGGATCGTCTCCTGCCAGAACAGCGACGAGCTGACGTTGCCGTGCACGAGCACGACCGGTGTGCCGTCGTGCTTCCCGTCGGTCAGGACGGCCGTGCGCAGCCGGGCGGTGTCGACGTGGTGCTGGTGGATGCCGGGCAGAAGGTCGCTCACGGGTGCTCCTGGCTCGAAGGGTCGGTCGGGGCGTGCAGCTCGGCCGTGACGGCTGCCACGGGCGAGGGGTCGAAGATGATCGTGTAGTGGTTGCAGTCGGGGACTTCGACGACGCGCAGCAGAGGCAGCCGGGCTTCCCACTCCGCCGCCTCCTCGCGCGTGTACAGCGCCTCGGGCTGGTCGAGCAGGCCGCGCGGCGCCCGCAGCAGGACCGCCGGCACGCGCAGGCGCTCGAGCGCCGGGGTCAGCACGTCGGGCGCGAGCTGCGACACGACGTCGTCGCGCACGAGGTCGCCGACCACGCTGCTGGCGAAGCCGCCGTCGACCTCGACGAGGTCGTAGTCGAAGTAGTCGGCCATCCGCTCGTCGATGCCGCCGGCGAACGCCGGGTGCTGGTGCCAGAAGTCCTGGTACGCCGCCCGCGTCGGGAACACGGTCGTGAGCCGCGTCAGCGCCGGACCGAGCGTGAGCTCCATCGTCTCCTCGGGCGTCTTCCCCGGGAGCGGGTAGAGGGGCAGGCCGCCGTCGACGAGCACGAGGCGCTCGACGCGGTCCGGGTGGTCGTCGGCGAACACGACCGACGCCAGCGCCCCCATCGAGTGGCCCATGACGACGACGCGGTCGAGCCCGACGTGGTCGAGGAGCCGCGCGAGGTCCTCGCCGTGCTGGTGCAGTCCGGCGGGGCCCGGGAGGTCGCGGCTGCGGCCGCGCCCCCGCAGGTCCGGGGCGAGGATGTCGAGGTCGGGCGCCGCCTCGGCGACCGAGTTCCACGACCGGTGCGACGCCGTCACGCCGTGCACGGCGAGGACCGAACCCGTGGCGCCGCCGTCCGGGGTCCAGCGCCCCGCGTGCAGCGCGCCGCCGCGCACCGGCACCTGCAGGGTCGTGTACGTCATCGCGCCGTCCACCCGCCGTCCATGCTCACCGACGTGCCGGTCACCATGCCGGCCTCCGGGCCGGCGAGGTAGGCCACGAGAGCCGCCACCTCGTCGGGCTCGATGAGGCGCTTCACGACGCTCTCGGTCAGCATGATGCGCTCGACGACCTCGGCCTCCGGGATGCCGTGCACCGCAGCCTGTTCGGCGATCTGCTTCTCCACGAGCGGGGTGCGCACGTACGCCGGGTTCACGCAGTTCGACGTCACGCCGTACGGCCCGCCCTCGAGCGCCACGACCTTCGAGAGCCCCTCGAGCGCGTGCTTCGCGGTGACGTACGCGCTCTTGTACGGCGAGGCCCGCAGGCCGTGCGCCGAGGAGATGTTCACGACCCGCCCCCACCGCCGCTCGTACATGCCGGGCAGCACGGCGCGCACCAGGAGGTACGGCGCCTCCACCATGAGCCGCTGCATGAACCGCCACACCTCGGGCGGGAACTCGTGCACCGGGTGGATGCGCTGCACGCCGGCGTTGTTCACCAGGATGTCGACGTCGGGGAGCTCGACGCTCTCGAGCGCGACCGTGTCGGAGAGGTCGACCACCCAGGCGGTCCCGCCGATCTCGTCGGCGACCCGGGCAGCACCCGCGGCGTCGAGGTCGGCCACCGTCACGGCCGCGCCCTCCTGCGCGAGCCGACGGGCGCACGCCTCGCCGATGCCGCTCGCGCCGCCGGTCACCAGGGCACGGCGTCCGGTCAGGCTCTCCGCCATCTCGCACCTCCGCTCCGCACGCTAGCGAAGGGTCAGCCCAGGGGCAGGAGGTGGGAGAGGTTGCTGCGCTCGCCGCTGGCGCGGACGCGGCCGTCCGCCACGGCGTCGGCCCAGGCGAGGCGGCCGGTCGCGAGCTCGAGCCAGGTGCGGGCATTGCACTCGACGACGGCCGGCGGTGTGCCCCGGCGGTGGGTGCTGCCCTCGACGGCCTGCACCGCCGCGTGCGGCGGCACCCGCACCTCGACCGCGCGGCCCGGCGCCTTCGCGACGAGCTCGGCCAACGACGCCTTCACGACCGCACGCACCGCGATGCGGTCGGGAGCCTCGCCCGCGTCCCAGGCGTCGAGCAGCTCGAGCGGCGTCATGCCCCGATCCTTCCAGCCCGCCTCGGTGCTCGAGTAACCGCCGTTGTCCTCGGTTTCACCCGGGCAAGACCGAGGACAACGGCGGTTACTCGCGGAAAGTCAGCGGAGCGGGGCGTGGCCCCAGGCGGGGAGGTCGGCGGCGAAGGCGAGGACGGCGTCAAGCACGCGGTCCCAGCCGCGGTCGAGCATGACGTCGTGGCCCATGCCGGGGAACCACAGCGGCTCCACGCCGTATGCATCCGCGGTGCGCTGCACGTCGGCGGGCCGCACGAGGCGGTCGGACGGCGTGCCGATCACCAGCACGGGGCACCGGATCGGGCCGACCTTGCGCGGCACGAGCAGCTCCCACTGCACGAGCGGCGACTCGGTCTGCGTGCGGTCTGAATAGCGCCGCGCGGTCTCGGGGTCGAGGCCCTCGAACAGGATGTCGGGCTCCATCGAAAGAGTCCTGCCCACCACCGCGCCGAGCGCATCGGCCGGACGGTCCTTCGCGATCTCGAGCAGGTCGCCGACCGCGGCGTGCAGCGGCGCAGGCGTGAGGAGCACGAGGCCGCGCAGCGGGTAGCGCTCGGCGACGAGCTGGGCCACGACCGCGCCCATCGAGTGGCCGATGAGCACCGGCGGCTCGGGCAGCTCGATGATCGTCTGCATCACGTCGTGCACGTAGTCGCGCGTCAGCGTCCGCTTCAGGTGCCTCCCCCCGGCCGAGCCGCCGTGGCCGCGCAGGCTCACGGCGTACGCCGGCCATCCGGCAGCGGCAGCAGCGGGGAGCCAGTTCTCCTCGTAGCACCACGCGGCGTGCGCGACGCCGTGCACCATGAGCAGAGGCGGCTTCCCGGTGTCGGTCTCCGGCAGCGCGGACAGCACCTCGCGGTGGCTCACCGGACGGCTCGGGAACGCCCAGTCCCACGGCCGCATCGCGAGGGTGCCGCGCCGGGTGCTCATGCGCTCTCCTCGAGCTCGTGGATCGCGTCCTGCAGCGCCTGCAGGTAGTCCTGGTGCGCGACCTCGTAGTAGTGCCGGGTCGAGTCCTTGTACTCGGTGCCCGCGCTGAAGCGGCGCCCGGCCTCGACCCCTGCCCGGGCCAGGAACCGATGCGCGACACGGGGTTTGCGCGCCAGCGCCTCGGCCACCCGGGCGACGAGGATCCCCTGCCAGTGTGCGAGCGTCCACTGCCCGGAGTCGGGCTGGATGAGCCCCGACACCACGAGGTTGTCGTACGCCGGCGTGAACATCTGCAGGAACAGCTGCGGGTGGTCGCCTTGCCAGTTGAGCCACTCCTGCTCGAGGAACGGGAACGTCACGAGGTAGCCGGTGCAGAAGACGACGAGGTCGACGTCGGCCCGGCTGCCGTCGGCGAAGACCGCGCCCGCCGCGTCGAGCCGCTCGATGTCGCGCTTGGGCGTGATGTCGCCGTGCCCGACGTAGTAGACGAGCTGCTGGTTGACGATCGGGTGCGTCTCGAAGAACTTGTGGTCGGGCTTCTGCAGCCCGAACTTCGTGAGGTCGCCCACGACCAGCTTCAGCGTCGTGCCGAAGAGGGCACGGCGTACCGGCAGCGGCAGGCGCATGGCGAGGAGCGAGTCGGCGACCTGGTCGCTCGGGCGGCCGAGGGTGAACTTCGGGTTGTAGTAGTAGCCGCGGCGGGTGCTGTGGAACGTGTGCGCGGCGTTCTGCGCGCTCTCGACCGCGACGTCGCAGCCGGTGTTGCCCGCACCGACCACCAGCACGCGCTTGCCCCGCAGCACCTCGGCACCCTTGTACTGCGCGGAGTGGATCACCTCGCCCGCGAACTCCTCGAGCCCCGGGTAGTCGGGGATCTTGGGGTTCCAGTTGTGGCCGTTGCCGACCACGAGCCCGGCGTAGCGGTACGTCGTCTCCGCGCCGTCGCGCCGCACCGTCACGTCCCAGCGGGCGCCGCCGTCGACCGGCACGGCGCGGACTACGTCGGTGCCGAAGGAGATGCGGCGGCGCAGCCCGAAGTGGTCGGCGTACCGGCCGAAGTACTCCTTCACCTGCCGGTGGCTCGGGTAGTCGGGGTAGGAGTCCGGCATGGGGAAGTCGGGGAACTGGGTGAACGGCTTGGACGAGATGAGGTGCGTCGACTCGTAGACGCGGGAGTTCTCGGCGCCGAAGTTCCAGTTGCCGCCGACGTCGCTCTCCCGCTCGAAGCCGTCGGCCTCGATGCCGTTCTGCAGCAGCGCCTTGAGGGCGGAGAGGCCGTGCGGCCCGGCACCGACCACGGCCCACGCCTCGCCGCGGTCGACGAACGCGGGCTCCGCCTTCTTCGCCGCCGTGCGGCGCCGCGGCGCTGCGGGTGCGGCGCCCGGTTCGCCGGTCTTCGCAGCACGGGTGCGCCGCGGCTTCGGCGCCTGCGCGGGATCGTTGGTCTCGGCCATGCCCGCATCCTGCCGCGCCGGGCGCGCCCACGCTCCGGGAAGGACGCGAGTAACTCGAGTTGCGGCGCGGAACGGGTCGCTGTTCGCGCCGTAACTCGAGTTACTCGACGACCAGGAGGAGCGGTGTCAGGAGAAGAGCGCGGGGAAGGTGGCGTCGGCGGTCGAGCGGAGCTCGTCGAGCGACCAGGCCGCGGTGCCGCCGTACACGCCCTGCACGACGAGGTCGGAGCCGCCGACCGTGCCGAGGCGGGTGACCGGCACGCCGTGCTCCGCGGCGAGCGCCGTGAGGGCCTCGACGTCGGACTCCGCCACGGTGACGACCGCGCGGGCGGTCGACTCCGACAGCAGCAGCACGAAGGGGTCCACGCCCTCGGGCACGGAGACCGTGGCGCCGACGCCGCCGCGCAGGGACATCTCGACGAGCACCTGCGCGATGCCCGCGTCGGACACGTCGTGCGCGGCGGTGGCGAGGCCGGACGCCGCCACGAGGACCTCGCCCAGCGCACGCTCGGCCGCGAGGTCGACGACCGGCGGCAGCCCGCCGAGGTGGCCGTGCACCACGTGCGCCCACTCCGAGCCCGCGAGCTCGTCGCGGGTCTCGCCGAGGACGAGGACGACGTCGCCCTCGCTACCGAAGGCCATAGCCGTGCGCTGCGCGACGTCCTGGATCACGCCGAGCACGCCCACGACCGGCGTCGGGTGGATCGCGACGTCGCCGGTCTGGTTGTAGAAGCTGACGTTGCCGCCGGTCACCGGGATGCCGAGCTCGAGGCAGCCGTCCGCGAGGCCCGTGACGGCCTGGGAGAACTGCCACATGACGTCGGGGTCCTCGGGCGAGCCGAAGTTGAGGCAGTTGGTGACGGCGAGCGGCACGGCACCGGTGGCGGCGACGTTGCGGTAGGCCTCGGCCAGCGCGAGCTTGGCGCCGTTGTACGGGTCGAGCTTGGCGAAGCGGCCGTTGCAGTCGGTCGAGAGCGCGACGCCGAGGCCGCTCGCCTCGTCGACGCGGATGACGCCGGCGTCCTCGGGCTGCGCGAGCACGGTGTTGCCGAGCACGTACCGGTCGTACTGCGCGGTGACCCACGTCTTGCTCGCGAGGTTGGGCGAGCCGACGAGGCGCAGCACCGTCTCGCGGATCTCCTCCGCGGACGCCGGACGGGCGAGCTGGTCGGGACTCGCGGCCTGGAGCTCGTCCTGCCACGCGGGCCGGGCGTACGGGCGCTCGTAGACGGGGCCGTCGTGCGCGACCGTGCGCGGCGGCACGTCGACGATCACCTCGCCGTGCCACTCGATGACGAGGCGGCCGGTGTCGGTGACCTCGCCGATGACGGCGCAGTCGACGTCCCACTTCGCGCAGATCGCGAGGAACGCATCGAGGTTGTCGGGCGTGACGACCGCGGCCATCCGCTCCTGCGACTCGCTCATGAGGATCTCCTCAGGAGTGAGCGTGTGGTCGCGCAGCGGCACCTTGTCGAGGTCGACGCGCATGCCGCCCTCACCGTTGCTGGCGAGCTCGGACGTCGCGCACGAGATGCCCGCCGCGCCGAGGTCCTGGATGCCCTCGACGAGGCCGGCGTGCAGCACCTCGAGCGTGCACTCGATGAGCAGCTTCTCCATGAACGGGTCGCCGACCTGCACGGCCGGGCGCTTGGCGGGGCCGCCGTCCTCGAACGTCTCCGACGCGAGGATCGACGCGCCGCCGATGCCGTCGCCGCCCGTCTTCGCGCCGTACAGCACGACGAGGTTGCCCACGCCGCGGGCGCTCGCGAGGTGGATGTCCTCGTGCCGCAGCTTGCCGACGCAGAGCGCGTTGACGAGCGGGTTGCCCTGGTAGCAGTCGTCGAACACGACCTCGCCGCCGATGTTGGGCAGGCCGAGGCAGTTGCCGTAGCCGCCGATGCCGGCGACGACGCCGGGCAGCACGCGGTGGGTGTCGGGGTGGTCGGCCGCGCCGAAGCGGAGCGGGTCCATCACCGCGATCGGGCGCGCACCCATCGAGATGATGTCGCGCACGATGCCGCCGATGCCCGTGGCCGCGCCCTGGTAGGGCTCGACGTACGACGGGTGGTTGTGCGACTCGACCTTGAAGGTGACCGCCCAGCCCTGGCCGATGTCGACGACGCCGGCGTTCTCGCCGATGCCGACGAGGAGGGTGTCGGTCTCGGGCTTCTTGTCGCCGAACTGGCGCAGGTGCACCTTGCTCGACTTGTAGGAGCAGTGCTCGCTCCACATGACGGAGTACATCGCGAGCTCGCCGCTGGTCGGGCGGCGGCCGAGGATCTCGCGGATCTCCTCGTACTCGTTCTGCTTCAGGCCCAGCTCGGCGTACGGCTGCTCGCGCTCGGGGTGCGCGATCGCGTCGGCGACGGTGTCGGCGTGACGGGTCATGCCTCGACAAGCCCCTTCAGGATCGAGGTGAAGAAGCCCAGGCCGTCGGTGGTCGGGCCGGTCAGGGCCTCCACGGCGTGCTCCGGGTGCGGCATGAGGCCGACGACGTTGCCGCGCGCGTTGCTGATGCCAGCGATGTCGCGGCGGCTGCCGTTCGGGTTGAGGTCGAGGTAGCGCGCGACCACGCGGCCCTCGCCCTCGAGCATGTCGAGCGTCGCCTCGTCGGCGACGTAGCCGCCCTCGCCGTTCTTCAGCGGTACGACGATCTCCTGGCCCTCGGCGTACGACGACGTCCACGCGGTGCTCGTCGACTCGATCCGCAGCTTCTGGTCGCGGCAGATGAAGTGCAGGTGGTCGTTGCGGACCAGGGCGCCGGGTAGCAGGTGCGACTCGCAGAGCACCTGGAACCCGTTGCAGATGCCGAGCACCGGGAGGCCACCGTTGGCGGCGTCGACCAGTGGGCCCATGACCGGCGCGAAGCGGGCGATCGCGCCGCAGCGGAGGTAGTCGCCGTACGAGAAGCCGCCGGGGAGCACCACGGCGTCGACGCCGTGCAGGTCGGCGTCGCCGTGCCAGAGGCCGACGGCCTCGCCGCCGGCGATGCGGACGGCGCGCGCGGCGTCCTGGTCGTCGAGCGACCCGGGGAACGTGACGACGCCGATCCTCATGCCGAGGTCTCGCGGATGACGTAGTCCTCGATGACCGGGTTCGAGAGGAGCGAGCCGGCCAGCTCGTGCACCTGGGCGAGGCGGGCCTCGTCGAGGTCGCCCTCGAGCTCCAGGGTGAAGGTCTTGCCCTGGCGGACCGAGCTCACCCCCGTGAGGCCGAGGCGGCCGAGCGCCCCTTCGACGGCCTTGCCCTGGGGGTCCAGGATCTCGGGCTTGAGCATGACGTCGACCACGACGCGGGCCACAGAGCGCTCCAGGGGGAGGTTCGGTCAGGCGGTACGCGCCATCCTATCCGGCGCCGCCGGGCCCCCCGACCGCCCCGGTCGTCGCGGCGATTTGCCCCCGATCTGGCTGCTCCCAGGCCGTTCGGTCGTGTCTTCACGACCGAACCGGGGGCAGATTCCGGAGTACGGCGTTCAGCCGAGGCGGGCGGTGCCCTCGGCGGCGGCGAGGTTCCAGGCCTCCCAGGCGCTCGCGACCATCTCGCGCAGGTCGCGGGTGGCCTGCCAGCCGAGCTCGGCGCCCGCCTTGGCGCCGGAGGTCACGATGCGGTCCGGGTCGCCGGGCCGGCGCGGGCCGACGTCGTACGGCACGGGTCGGCCGAGCACGTCGGCGACGGCGCCGATGATCTCCTTGACGCTGACCCCCTCGCCGCGGCCGAGGTTGTACGCCGGGGCCACATCCCGGCCCTCCGCGAGCGCTCGGGCCGCGGCCACGTGGGCGGACGCGACGTCGCTGACGTGGATGTAGTCGCGCACGCACGAGCCGTCGGGCGTGTTGTAGTCCTCGCCGAAGACGGTCGGCATACGGCCCTCGGTGACCGCGGCGAGCAGGATCGGGAAGAGGTTGTGCGGGCTGGCGTCGTACACGGTCGGAACGCCGGAGCCGACGACGTTGAAGTAGCGCAGGCTCGTGTGGCGGAACGGCGGCTCGCCCTTGAGCTCGGCGGCGCGCGCGACGTCGCGCAGCATCCACTCGCCGATGAGCTTGCTCTCGCCGTACGGCGACTCGGGGTTCTTCGGGGTGTCCTCGGTGACGAGGTCGGTGTCGGGCGTGCCGAACACTGCGGCGCTGGAGGAGAAGACGACGTTGCGCACGCCTGCGGCGAGGCACTGCTCGAGCAGGATGCGCGTGCCCTCGACGTTGACGCGGAACGAGTCGAGCGGCTCGCGCACGCTGACCCCGGCGTACTTCAGCGCGGCCACGTGCACCACGCCCTCGATGCCCTCGCGGCCGAGCACGTTCGCGACGGCGACGTGGTCGGTGATCGAGCCGTTGACGACCGGCACGCTCGAGGGGACGAAGTCGGGCCGCCCGCTGTTCATGTCGTCGAGCACGATCGTGTCGATGCCCTCGTCCGCGAAGGCCCGCACCACGTGCGATCCGATGTACCCGGCGCCACCTGTCACAACCCACGTCATGGGTCCACCCTAGGCCGCCCGCGGTGGCGCGTCAGCGCTCGCGGCGTACCTTCACCCGGCTCTCAGCGGATCGAAAGCCGGGGGCATTGGAATCGAAACAGCCCAGCAACGACAACGAAAGACGGGGACCACCACTTCGAAAGCCCGGCACTGTCGCACTGATCAAACCGTCGTTTCCGCACCCGGGATACGACGGATTGATCAGTGCGAGCGGAGGGGTCAGGCGAAGCGCTTGCCGGTGAGGCGCTCGTAGGCCTCGACGTACTTCGCGCGGGTCTTCTCGACGACCTCGTCGGGAAGCGCGGGAGGGGCCTCGCCGGACTTCCGGTCCCAGCCGGAGGCGGGAGAGGTGAGCCAGTCGCGGACGAACTGCTTGTCGAACGACGGCTGCGCGTGGCCCGGCTCCCACTCGTCGGCGGGCCAGTAGCGGCTGGAGTCGGGCGTGAGCACCTCGTCCGCGAGCACGATCGTGCCGTCGGGGCGCGAGCCGAACTCAAGCTTGGTGTCGGCGAGGATCAGGCCGCGGTCGGCGGCGATCGAGGCCGCACGCTCGTAGACGAGCGTGGTGAGGCGGCGCAGCTGCTGCGCCTCGTCCTGGCCGATCTTCGCGACCACCTCGTCGAAGGTGACGTTCTCGTCGTGCTCGCCGAGCTCGGCCTTGGTGGCGGGGGTGAAGATCGTCTTGGGCAGCTTCGAGCCGTCCTTCAGGCCCGGCGGCAGGTTGACGCCGCAGACGCTGGCCGACTCGTTGTACTCGACCAGGCCGCTGCCGGTCAGGTAGCCGCGGGCGACGCACTCGACGGGGAACATGTCGAGGCGGTGGCAGATCATCGCGCGCCGGGCCACGGAGTCGGGCACGTTCGTGGTGATCACGTGGTTGGGCACGATGTCCGAGAGCCGGTCGAACCACCACAGCGACATCGCGGTGAGGATGCGGCCCTTGTCCGGGATCGGCGTCGGCAGCACCCAGTCGTACGCCGAGATCCGGTCCGACGCGACGAACAGCAGCCGGTCGTCCGGCGTCGTGTACAGGTCGCGCACCTTGCCGGAGTACACGTGCGTGTAGCCCTCGGGGAGGTCGAACTCGGGCGTCGGGGCGACAGCGCTGCTCACGCCGCCGACCCTACCGCCCGCCGAGGGCGGCACCTCGGCTCAGAGCTGCTGCACGCCCTCCGGCGTCACGGTGATCGTCCGTTCGCGCCGGATCAGGACGATGAGCGCGATGATGGCGCCGACCACCTCGATCAGCAGGAATGCGCGGGACACGTTCTCCAGGCCGCCCGTCGGCTTCGGCAGGAACGCCGAGGTGTCCCACAGGCCGTGCGCCGCCATCGCGACGACGAGCAGGCCCCGGTAGCGCCGGAACAGGTACAAGAAGACACCGCCGGCGGTGGCGAGGAACATCTGGAAGGCGCCGCTGATGAGGTTGAGCCCGGTGGCGATGTTGGTCAGGTGGAAGGCGCCGAACCAGACCGACGAGAAGAGCACGACCCACGCCTCGGGCCGCATCTTCGTCCGGAGGCTGCGCAGGATGACGCCGCGGAAGAGGGTCTCCTCGGCGAAGCCGACGAGCACGCCCGCCACGAGGATCGGGAGCAGCTTGTCACCGACGCCTCCCCAGTCGGCGATCGCGAACTGCCCCACGATCATCAGCACGTAGACGACGAGGAGCGCCGTCAGCAGTCCGCCCATGGGGAGGCGCTCGGGGTCGCGGAACACGAAGTCCCACCGGGCCCAGAGCAGGAACACGATGAGGACGAGACTGGCCGCCGCCAGCGGCAGCACCGCCGTGCGCCAGATGTTCGGCGCGGTGTCGAACCAGTTGTCGTACGCGATCCCGGACGACCCCGACAACCCGATGAAGACGATGACGTAGACGACGAACACACCGAACGCCACCGGCACGGACGGCCGGATGCGGGGGGTTCGCGCGGGGCTCTCGGTCGCCATGTGTGCTCCCTGCCTGGGTCGACTACGTCCGGACCCTAGACCTCGCCCACCGCGAGGAACGGGCGCTGCCAGCGCGCTCCCTCGATGCGTAACGGTTACGCCCGACGCCGTCCGAGCCGCGCCCGGATCGTCCCGACGGCACGCGCCTGCTCACCCGCGTGGGGCCAGCGCGGCGACGGCGCGGCTCGGGCTCGGGCGGCCGAGCTGCTCGGCCATCCACACGCTGGTCGCCACCAGGGCCTCGAGGTCGACGCCGGTCTCGATGCCGAGGCCGTGCAGCATCCAGACGAGGTCCTCCGTGGCCAGGTTGCCGGTGGCGCTCTCGGCGTAAGGGCAGCCGCCGAGGCCGCCAGCCGACGAGTCGACCGAGGTCACGCCGCAGCGCAGCGCCTCGAGCGTGTTGGCGAGGGCCTGGCCGTACGTGTCGTGGAAGTGCACCGACACCGCGCCGAGGTCGACGCCGGCATCCGCGAGCGCGTGCAGAAGCGCGCGCGTGTGCCCGGGCGTCGCGACGCCGATCGTGTCGCCGAGGCTCAGCTCGGTGGCACCCAGCGACATCATCCGCGCGCAGACGTCGACCACCTGCGGGATGGGGACGTCGCCCTCCCACGGGTCGCCGAAGCACATCGACACGTACGCGCGCACCGGCAGGTCGCGCTCCCGGTACGCCGCGACGACGGGCGCGAACATCTCGTACTGCTCGGCGATCGTGCGGTTGAGGTTGCGCCGCGCGAACGTCTCCGTCGCGCTGCCGAACACGGCGATCTCGCGCACGCCGGCGTCGAGGGCCCGCTGCAGGCCGCGCTCGTTCGGGACCAGCACAGGCATGCGGATGCCGTCGTACGCCGGCAGCGCCGCGAGCAAGGCCTCGGCGTCGGCCAGCTGCGGCACCCACTGGGGGTGCACGAAGCTCGTGGTCTCGACGGCTCGCAGGCCCGATGCGACGAGGCGGCGCACGAACTCCGCCTTCACCTCGACGGGGACGACGGCCTTCTCGTTCTGCAGGCCGTCGCGCGGGCCGACCTCGTACACCGTGACGCGCGCGGGCAGGCCGTCGAGCGGGACGGTCTGCGGCTCGCGCACGGGAGCACCTCGGTTCGGGGACGGCGTGGTGATCAGACGCTAACAGCGGCTGGCTATCCTCAGGCGCGTGACGACGACGCAGGTGGTGCCCGAGCAGGCCTCGCGCGGCAACCGTCGCGAGCAGATCCTCGAGACCGCCGCTGCGCTGTTCGCCGAGCGCGGCTTCAACGGCGTCTCGATCAACGACATCGGTGCCGCCGTGGGCATCAGCGGCCCGGCGCTCTACCGCCACTTCGCGAGCAAGGACGCCGTGCTCGGCGAGATGCTGCTCGGCATCAGCCGGTCGTTGCTCACCGAGGGCTCGCACCGGCGGGAGGCCGCGCACACGCCGGCCGACGTCCTGCCGTCGCTCATCGAGGCGCACGTCGACTTCGCGCTGCGCCAGCCCGCGCTCATCACCGTCTACAACCGCGACATCGCGAGCCTCGGCGAGGCCGACCAGCGCGAGGTGCGCAGGCTGCAGCGCGCGTACGTCGAGATCTGGGTCGGCGCGATCCGCGACGCCGTGCCCGGCACGGACGAGCAGCACGCCCGGTCCGCAGCGCACGCCGTGTTCGGGCTCATCAACTCCACGCCGCACAGCGCACGGCTCGACCACGACGAGATGGCCGCGCTCCTCACGCGCATGGCGACCGCTGCCCTGCAGGCCCCCGGCGTCCTCCCCCAGGGTTGAACCCCGCGCGTTCCGGACAGATCACGCCCGTGAAGGGCGCGATCTGTCCTTAGCGGGTGGAATTCGACCGGCGGCGTTGCGGTTGGGGTGGGCATCGCAGGGCGACATCGAGGAGCGGGCATGGCGGTCGAGGTCACGCGCAACGACGGCGCGGCGCGGTACGAGGCGCACGTCGAGGGAGCGCTCGCAGGTTTCGCGGAGTACCAGCTCACCGACCAGCTCGTGGTGTTCACCCACACCGAGGTGCTGCCCGAGTTCGAGGGTCAGGGCGTCGGCTCGGCGCTCGCGCGGGCTGCGCTCGACGACGTGCGCGACGCCGGGGAGCGCACGGTGCTCCCCCTCTGCCCGTTCATCTCCGGCTGGATCGGCAAGCACCCCGACTACCAGCCGCTGGTGTACGGCGCCCCCCGCAGCACCGCCACGGACTAGCCCGCTCAGTCGCGCCGGAGCTCGACGTACGCGATCTCGTCGCCGTTGAGCACGTACCGGTCGACCTCGACGAAGCCGTGGCGCAGCGCGAAAGCGAGCCCCTCGGGGTTGGACTCCAGCACCACCGTCTGCACCGGGCCCCGCTGACCGCGCATGCAGTGCGCATAGAGCGACGTGCCGTACCCCCGGCCGCGGTGCTCGGGCAGCACCCGCACGATGACCGTGACCGGGGCGTCGTCGGACGCGCGGCGCACGGTCGAGCAGCCGACGAGGTCGGTCCCGGCGTACGCGACCTCGAGGCGGTTGCGCCCGGCCCGCTCCGCCACGTCGTCCTCGCTGAGCGGGTCGATCGGGATGATCGTGTTGTGCACGTATCGCCAGTCGCGCTGGCGGGCAGCGGTGTCGGCCGGCACGACCAGCAGGTCCGGTACGTCGCCCATCCGCCCAGCACAGCCGCCGCTGCCCGGGCGGTCAACCGCGTATCGGTTGCGCGGAGACGCAGCGTTAGCGTTCACTAACATCCAGGCACCCCGCCCCTGGAGGAACGCGATGGTCGACACCCGGCTCGACGACGAGCTCGAGGCGCTGCGGGTCAGCGTCGAGGAGTTCGCGCACGACGTGATCGCGCCGGTGATCGGCGACCTCTACGAGCGCGGCGAGTTCCCCTACGCGATCGTCAAGCAGATGGGCGGCATGGGCCTGTTCGGCCTGCCGTTCCCCGAGGACGTCGGCGGCATGGGCGGCGACTACCTCGCCCTGTGCGTCGCGCTCGAGGAGATCGCACGCGTCGACTCGTCGGTCGCGATCACGCTCGAGGCCGCGGTGTCACTCGGCGCCATGCCCATCCATCGCTTCGGCACCGCGGAGCAGAAGGCTCAGTGGCTGCCGAAGCTGGTGAGCGGCGAGATGCTCGGCGCCTTCGGCCTCACCGAGCCCGGAGCCGGGTCGGACGCCGGTGGCACGCGCACCACGGCGCGGCTCGACGGCGACGAATGGGTCATCGACGGCAGCAAGGCCTTCATCACCAACTCCGGCACCGACATCACCGGCTTCGTCACCGTCACCGCCGTGACCGGCGAGAAGCCGGACGGCCGCAAGGAGATCTCCACGATCATCGTGCCGAGCGGCACGCCCGGCTTCACCGTCGCGCCGAAGTACTCCAAGGTCGGCTGGCAGTGCTCCGACACCCACGAGCTGTCGTTCTCCGACTGCAGGGTGCCCGCTGCGAACCTGCTGGGCGAGCGGGGCCGCGGCTACGCGCAGTTCCTGTCGATCCTCGACGAGGGCCGCATCGCGATCGCGGCGCTCGCGACCGGCCTCGCCCAGGGCTGCGTCGACGAGTCGGTGCAGTACGCGAAGACTCGCGAGGCGTTCGGGCGTCCGATCGGCGACAACCAGGCCATCGCGTTCAAGCTGGCCGACATGGAGATGCGCGCGCACACCTCCCGCCTCGCGTGGTACGACGCCGCTGCGCGCATGCGCGCGGGCGCGCCGTACAAGAAGCAGGCGGCGATCGCGAAGCTGCACTCGTCGGAGAGCGCGGTGACCAACGCGCGCGAGGCCACCCAGATCCACGGCGGCTACGGCTTCATGAACGAGTACCCCGTGGCCCGCATGTGGCGCGACTCGAAGATCCTCGAGATCGGCGAGGGCACGAGCGAGGTCCAGCGCATGCTCATCGCCCGCGAGCTCGGCCTCTAGACCGTCCGCGAGTAACCGCCGTTGTCATCGGAAACGGGGGCCAGAAACCGAGGACTACGGCGGTTACTCGCAGAAAGAGCGACGAGCTACAGGATGGGCTCGGGGGTGTAGACGGCGGCGTCGGGGCGCTCGGCCATGAGGTGCTCGATCTCGTCGACGACGGCGGCCACCTGGGTGCGGGCGGCGCCGGTGAACTCGATCGGCTCCGCCACGAGCGCGTCGAGCTGCTCGCGGGTGAGGCCGAGGCGCGGGTCGGCGGCGAGGCGGTCGAACAGGTCGTTGCCCTCGGTGCCCTTCTCGCGCATCTCGAGCGCGACGGCGACCGCGTGCTCCTTGATCGCCTCGTGCGCGGTCTCGCGGCCGACGCCGTTCTTCACCGCGGCGATGAGCACCTTGGTCGTGGCGAGGAACGGCAGGTAGCGGCGCAGCTCGCGCTCGGCGACGGCCGGGAACGCGCCGAACTCGTCGAGCACCGTCAGGAAGGTCTCGAGCAGGCCGTCGATCGCGAAGAACGCGTCGGGCAGGGCGACGCGGCGTACGACGGAGCAGAAGACGTCGCCCTCGTTCCACTGCGCGCCGGACAGCTCGCCGGCCATCGACGCGTAGCCGCGCAGGATCACGGCGAACCCGTTGACGCGCTCGCACGAGCGGGAGTTCATCTTGTGCGGCATGGCCGACGAGCCGACCTGGCCGGGCTTGAAGCCCTCGGTGACGAGCTCGTTTCCGGCCATCAGCCGCACGGTCGTGGCGAAGGACGACGGGCCCGCCGCGAGCTGCACGAGGGCGGTCACGACGTCCCAGTCGAGCGAGCGCGGGTAGACCTGGCCGACGCTGGTGAACACGTGGTTGAAGCCGAGGTGCGCGGCGACGCGGTCCTCGAGCTCGTCGAGCTTGCCGGTGTCGCCGTCGAGCAGGTCGAGCATGTCCTGCGCCGTGCCGACCGGGCCCTTGATGCCGCGCAGCGGGTAGCGCGCGATGAGCTCCTCGACGCGGCGGTGCGCCACGAGCGTCTCGTCGGCAGCCGACGCGAACCGCTTGCCGAGCGTGGTCATCTGCGCGGCCACGTTGTGCGAGCGGCCGGCGATGGCGAGCTCGTCGTACGCGATCGCGTGGTTCGCCAGGCGCGCGAGCACCGCGATCGTCTTGTCGCGCACGATCTCCAGCGAGCGCAGCACCTGCAGCTGCTCGACGTTCTCGGTGAGGTCGCGCGAGGTCATGCCCTTGTGCACGTGCTCGAAGCCGGCGAGGTCGGAGAACTCCTCGATCCGCGCCTTCACGTCGTGGCGGGTGACGCGCTCGCGGTCGCGGATGCGGTCGAGGTCGACCTGGTCGACGACGGCCTCGTACGCCTCGACGACGCCGTCCGGCACGTCGATCCCGAGGTCGCGCTGGGCCTTGAGCACCGCGATCCAGAGCTGGCGCTCGAGCACGATCTTGTGCTCGGGCGACCAGACCGTCGCCATCGGGGTGGAGGCGTAGCGGGAGGCGAGGACGTTCGGGATCGCGGGCGTGCTGGGCATGCGGCGGCCTTCAGGTCGAGGCGGGCGGTACGCCCCATCCTCTCAGGTGCCCGGGGTACGCCGGTAACGCCCATCCGGGCGCACGGCTCACCCCGCGCCGCCCTCCCGCGGCGTGAACGCCGAGACCCACACCGTGCTGGTGTCGGCCGCAGCCCCGCCGCAGAGCTCGAGGCCGAACCCGGGCGGCAGGTTCGCGCCGGTCACCGTGCGGTCGCCGGGGAGCACGACGTTCACGTGGTCGACGAGGTCGACCGGGCTCGTGTCGCAGCGGGCCTTCGCCACGACGAACACCGCCGGGTGCTCGGAGTCGAGGGTCAGCGGCGAGCTCGGCTGCGGCCCCTGCTGGTAGAGCCCGTCGCGGTAGGAGAGCGAGGTCCCCTCCGCGGCACCCGACTGCAGCGACACCTCCGGGACGCCGTCGAGGCGGCACGAGATCTGCGGGTTGCGCGCGTACACCACGATCGCGACGGACCGCTCGCCCGTGGCGCCGCCGGTCGTGTCGACGGCCGGAACGACCTTCACCTGCTCCGCCGTGCACGAGGCGGCGCTGGCCGGCGTTGGGGCGCCGTCGCCCAAGCCGATGGCGTTCAAGACCTGCTGGGCGTCCTCCAGGCTGAGGAACGCCTTGCCCGTCGGGCCGGTGCCGCAGGTCGCGCAGCTCGGCACGCCGACGACGAGCTCGACCGCCTGGGAGCCGTTCGACCGGAAGACCAGCAGCGTCCCCTGGTCCAGCCCGGTGTAGGCGGGCGTCGTGATCGCCCACCAGTCCTGGAAGCAGCTGCTGCTCGGGCAGGGGTAGGTCACGGACGTGACCGGCGTGCAGGTCCGCTCGTCGCAGCTGTTCATCGCGACGCCTGAGAGAGCGACCCGCTCGGAGCCGACCTCGACCCCGGCGGGGACGCGGGTGATGGTCAGGCTGGCGTTGACCGGGTTGTCGGCGTTCAGGTCGACGTCGACGGAGTACACGGTGGTGGTGCCGCCCACCTGGCCGCCGCGCTGGTCCGAGCTGATCACGCGGTGGCCGAGCGCCTCGAGCGCCTGCGTCACGGCATCCTTCAGCACCGGCGGCGAGGTGGATGGGGTGGGCTGAGAGGTCGGCCCACCGGACAGGGCTGCCTGCAGACCGTCCGCCAGTGTGGCGGTCTCGTCGTACGTGAGGAACGGCGGCAGCGGATCGGCGTTGCACGTGACGCACTGCAGCGGGTCGACGATGATCTCGAACGCGAGCTTCGCCTGCTCGTCGTACCGCGCGAGAATCCGTGCGTTGGCAGGCACGCCGTCGATCTCACGGGTGGTCACGACGCTCCGCTGAGTCCAGGCGCCACAACCGCCGGGAATGCAACCGGGGACGGTGCTGCCCTCAGCGCAGGAGGCGCCCGTGCAGCCGGAGAGGGCGCTGCCCTGAAGGACGCCGTCGGCGCCAGGCTTCCACGACGACTCGTCCCAGGCGCGCACCGTGAGGAACCCCGTGGGACCACCGGGATCACCGCCCGCCTGGTACGCCGACCAGCTCACGACCGTCGGCGCTCCCTGCGGCACACGCTGCACGGTGACGTTCTGAACGGTCCAGCCGAGGTCGGCCAGGAGCGCGGTCATGCCGTAGACGTCCTCTGACGGCAGCGGAGAGCCGTCGAACGGACGGCCGACGCGGTCGAGCACGTACCGGATCCCGCCGTAGTTCATGACCGCGTCCCAGGAACCGGGAACGGCGTCAGGGTGCGGGGCTGAGGCGATCTCGAGTGTCGCGCCGTCGCCGTACGTGCGGTCGACGACGAACGTGCCCGCCGCCTGGGCGCCGTCGGCGTCCCACCGGCCGCCGTCCTCGGTGAAGCCGGGCGAGATACCGCGGTCCGAGCGCACGCACGCCGGGGCCGCGCACGCGGCCAGCACCGGGCCCCCGCCGCCTGCCGGCTTCCACGTGACGAAAGCCCGAGCCACGGGCGGGCCCGGGGGCTCGGCGTACTCGATCGTGAAGTCCTCGCCGCCCGTCGTCACCGTCGCGCCGACGAGGGTGAGGTCGAGCGAGAACCCGCCACCAGCGGTCGGTGTGACGGTGGACCGGGACCAGTCGACGACCGGACCGTTGAACGCGGTGAAGGAGCGATCCAGCGCGGCGAGCCAGTCGGCGTCGACGCCCTGGACCGCGGGCGGCTGGTACGCCGGCGGGACCACGACGGTGGGCTGCGGGCGCAGCGGTCCGAAGATGCCGAAGACCATGACGGCCGCAGCGACCAGGCCGATGCCGGCGCCGGCGCGGGTGCGGCGGCGCCGCTGCAGCGCACGGCCGCGGGCGACGTCGTCGGACGCCGACCACGGCGCCGCCGGCTCGTCGGCGAGCAGCGTGCCGAACGCCGCATGCAGGTCGCGGCCCTCGTCGAGGTCACTCATGGTCCACCTCCACGCCGTTGCGCAGCACGGTCCTCAGGTGCGCGAGGCCGCGGGCGGCCTGGCTCTTGACGTTGCCGGTCGAGGTGCCGAGCATCGCGGCGGTCTCCTCGACCGAGAGGTCGTCCCAGTAGCGCAGGACGACGATCGCGCGCTGGCTCGGCCCGAGCTGGGCCAGCGCCTGGAGCAGGGCCTCGCGGTCGTCCGCGGTCGTCGTGGGGTCGGCGTACGCACGGTCCGGGACGGCATCGGTCGAGCGCTCCCGCCGCCACGGCCGGCGGCCCTCCGCGAGGAACGCGTTGACCATGGTGCGGCGCGCGTACGCGTCGACGGAGCCTGCCCGCGAGGCGCGCCGCCAGTGGACGTACAGCCGGGCGAGGGCGTCCTGCACGACGTCCTCGGCGCGGTCCCAGTCGCCGCACAGGAGGTACGCCGTCCGGCGCAGCGAGGTACGGCGGGCAGCGACGTACTGCTCGAAGTCCGGAGGACCCGAAGTGCCGCTCACCGCTCCCCCTGTCGCCGCCCGTCACCCTCTAGATGCGGGCACCCACCCCGACGGTTGCATGAGTAACCGCCCCAATCACCGGTTTCGGAGCCCGGAAATCGAGGACTGCGGCGGTTACTCGCGGACCACGGCGGCTCAGGGGAGACGGATCTCGCCGAGCTCGGCGGCCAGGGCGATGTCGCTGCGGTGGTGCGAGCCGGGGAGGTCGACGAGGTCGACGGCGGCGTACGCCTTCTCGCGGGCCTCGGCGAGGTCGGCGCCGAGGCCGACGACCGACAGCACGCGGCCGCCCGCGGACACGACGTCGCCGACGGCGTCGTGGGCGGTGCCGGCGTGCAGCACGTACGCGCCCTCGACCGCGTTCGCCTCGTCGAGGCCGCGGATCGCGGCGCCGGTGACGGGCGTGCCGGGGTAGTTCTCGGCCGCGACCACGACGGTGACCGCCGCGCCCTCGCGCCAGCGCAGGTCCTCGAGGTCGTGCAACGCGCCGGTGGCAGCGGCGTCGAGCACGTGCGCGAGCGGCGTCCTGAGACGGGCCAGCACGACCTGGGTCTCGGGGTCGCCGAAGCGGGCGTTGAACTCGATGACGCGCAGGCCGCGCGAGGTGAGCGCCAGACCGGCGTACACGATGCCGACGAACGGCGTGCCGCGGTGCCTCAGCTCGTCGACGGTGGGCTGCACGACGCGGGCCACGACGTCCTCGACGAGCCCGGCGGGCGCCCACGGGAGAGGCGAGTACGCGCCCATGCCGCCGGTGTTGGGGCCGAGGTCGCCGTCGGCCACGCGCTTGAAGTCCTGGGCGGGCTGCAGCGGGACGACGGTCTCGCCGTCGGACAGGCAGAACAGCGACACCTCGGGGCCGTCGAGGTACTCCTCGACGACGACGCGGCCGCCGTCCTTGGCGAGGCACGCGAGCGCGTGCTCGAGCGCGACCACGCGGTCGTCGGTGACGACGACGCCCTTGCCGGCGGCGAGTCCGTCGTCCTTCACGACGTACGGCGCGCCGAAGGCGTCGAACGCCGCCTCGACCTCGTCGGCCGACTCGCACACGTGCGCCATCGCGGTCGGCACGCCGGCCGCGGCCATGATCTCCTTCGCGAACGCCTTGCTGCCCTCGAGCCGCGCGGCCTCGGCGCTGGGCCCGAAGGTGGCGATGCCGGCGGCGCGGAGCGCATCGGCGACGCCGAGCACGAGCGGCCCCTCGGGGCCGACGACGACGAGATCGACCCCCAGCGCCTGCGCGAGGCCGACGGCCGCGGCGGGCTGCGCGAGGTCGAGCGGGTGCACCGTGGCATCGACGGCGATGCCGGCGTTTCCCGGAGCCGCGTGCAGCTCCTCGACCGACGGGTCGGCCGCCAGGGACCGGACGAGGGCGTGCTCACGAGCACCGGAACCGAGAACCAGCACCTTCACGCGCCTCACCCTAGGCGACCCCCACACCACCCCTCACCCAGCCCACCGGTCGCCCATTTCTCCGGGTCAATGTGGCTTTCACTGCCTTCGGCAGAGATTCGGCGTCACGTGCTGTCCACAGGGCAGGGTCAGGCGTCCTCGGAGATGAGCTCCGCGATCTGCGCCTCGACGAGGTCGCGGTCGTCGCCGTCGGCGATCCTGGCCGCCAGCGCTGCCGCCTCGCGGATCGCGGCGGACGCGGCCACGCCGTCCCCATTGGCGAGCTGGGCGCGGGCGAGTCCCTCGTGCACCGACGCGGCCAACCAGTCCGGCAGTTCGCCCTCCGCCGCGACCAGCAGGGCCATCGACACGTTGGCATGCCGTACTGCCTCGAGCCCGAGCCCCGCGGCGGCGTACGCACGGCTGATCTGCCACTCCCCCACGATCGCCTGCTCCTCGCCGCCGATGCGGCGCCACAGGTAGCGGCTCGCATGCGCGGCGTCGAGCATCTCGGCCGTCTCGTCCGCCGACCGGCCGTCACCGGCGTCGAGCAGGTCCCACACGCGGTTGAACAGCGCCACCGCCACCTTGTGCTGGGTCGCGGCGTCGAGCACGTCGTCGTCGAGGGTCATGGACGCAAGCATCGAGGAGTACGCCGTACCCGCGCAGCAGAACTCCGTGCGGATGCCTGTGGACAGCACGTGACGCGAAATCTCTGCCTATGGCAGTGAAAGCCACATTGACCCGAACGGTGGGGGGGTGTGGATGGGGCGAGGGCGCGCGGGGGTCAGGCGCCGGTGTAGTGCTTGTCGATGACGCCGAACGCCTCGTCGAGGACGGCGAGGCCGTCCTTGATCTCGGTGTCCGAGACGTTGCACGGCGGCACGACGTGCAGGCGGTTGAAGTTGGCGAACGGCAGAACGCCGCGCTTCTTGATCTCGCCCTGCAGCTCGACCATCGCCGGTGAGGTGCCGCCGTACGGCGCGAGCGGCTCGCGGGTGGCGCGGTCGGTCACGAGGTCGAGCGCCCAGAACACGCCGAGGCCGCGGACCTCGCCGATCACCGGGTGGCGCTCGGCGAGCTCGCGCAGGCCGGGGCCGAGCACGTCCTGGCCGATGCGCTTGGCGTTCTCGACGATGCCCTCCTCCTTCATCGCATCGATCGACGCGACGATCGACGCGCAGGCCAGCGGGTGGCCGGAGTAGGTGAGGCCGCCGGGGAACACGCGGTCGTCGAAGGTCGCCGCGATCGGGTCGCTGATGATGACGCCGCCGACCGGCACGTAGCCGGAGTTCGAGCCCTTGGCGAACGTGATGAGGTCGGGCACGACGTCGAAGTTCTGGAACGCGAACCACTCGCCGGTGCGGCCGAAGCCGGCCATGACCTCGTCGAGGATGAGCATGATCCCGTGCTTGTCGCACAGGGCGCGCACGCCCTCGAGGTAGCCGGGCGGCGGGATGAGGACGCCGGCGGTGCCGACGACGGACTCCATGAGGATCGCGGCGATCGTGGCAGGGCCCTCGAACGTGATGACCTGCTCGAGGTGCTGCAGCGCGCGCTCGGTCTCCTCCGCCTCGGTGGTCGCCCAGAACGACGACCGGTAGAGGTACGGGCCGAAGAAGTGCACGTGGTCGTCGGCGTACTCGTTCGGCCAGCGGCGCGGGTCGCCGGTCGCGACGATCGCGGCACCGGTGTTGCCGTGGTACGACCGGTAGAACGACATCACCTTGCGGCGGCCGGTGTGCAGGCGCGCCATACGGATCGCGTTCTCGATCGCGTCGGCGCCGCCGTTGGTGAAGAAGACCTTGTTGAAGCCCTCGGGCGCGAGCTCGACGATCCGCGCGGCGGCGTCGCCGCGGGCGGCGTTCGCGTGCTGCGGCGCGATCGTGGTGAGGAGTGCGGCCTGCTCCTGGATCGCCGCGACGACCTTGGGGTGCTGGTGGCCGATGTTGGTGTTGACGAGCTGACTGGAGAAGTCCAGGAACCGGTTGCCTTCGTAGTCCCAGACGTACGAGCCCTCGCCGCCGGCGATGAGCATCGGGTTGAGCGCGGCCTGCGCCGACCACGAGTGGAACACGTGGGCGCGGTCGAGGCCGAGGACGCGCTGGCCCTCGGCGGGGTCGGGCTGGAAGCTCATGGCATCTCCTGGACGTCGTTCGACGCGGCGCGCGTCTGGCGACGAGCCTAGGACGCCAGGAGGGGTTGCGGCACGGGCAGGGTGTCAGGCTCGATGCCCGCATGCCGTCACGTTGTAGCGGCGCTCAGGCGTGGGAGGCGACGCGGGCGGCGAGGTTCCGGCGTACCTCGGGCCAGTCCTCGGCCGTGATGCTGAACATGACGGTGTCGCGCACCGTGCCGTCGGCGCGGCGCTGGTAGCGGCGCAGCACGCCCTCGTACGTCGCGCCCAGCCGCGCGATGGCGGCCTGGGACCGGTGGTTGCGGATGTCGGTCTTGAGCTGCACCCGGCCCATCTGCAGCACGTCGAACGCGTAGTCGAGCAGCAGCAGCTTGCACTCCGGGTTCACGACCGAGCCCCACACGCCCGGGTCGTACGCCGTGTTGCCGATCTCGAGGCGCGCGTCGTTGGGCGAGATCTCGAGGTACGACGACCAGCCGACGACCGAGCCGGCGTGGCGCTCCCCCACGTCGCGCAGGAGCCGCACCGTCCACGGGAACCAGCCGCGGTCGAGCACGGTCGTGACCCAGTGGCGCGCGGTGTGGTCGTCGGGCAGCGGCCCGCCCACCAGGTGCTGCCACACGTGGTCGTGGTCGAGCGCCATCCGCAGGCCGTGGGCGTCCTGGGTCGTGGTCGGCGTGAGCTCGACGGCGGAGCCGCGCAGGTGGATACCGGGGGGCGGCGGCCACTGCGCGATAGGCCAGTGCACGTCGTCCGGCCTCGGGTCCTCGCGCGGGACGAACCGCTCCTCGGTCATACCGTCACGCTATCCGCGCGGTGCCGCGCACGGCAGGGCCATCCGCGTCTGCTCGCTCACGTCTCGAGGGCCGTTCAGAGCTCGCGGCACATCAGCACGTGGCCGTCGGCGTCCGCCTCGAGGCCGCGCGCGGCGACGGGCACGTCGGTGCCGGTGACCACGAAGCCGATCGAGGTGTGGAACGCGACCGACGCCTTGTTGACGGTCGACGTGACGCAGCGGATCCGGCGTACGCCTCGCTCCCGCACACGGGAGGCGAACGCGTCGTGCATTCGGCGACCGAGGCCGTCGCCGCGGCGGGCGGGGTCGACGCCGATCATGTGGACGTACGCCTCGTCCGGGTGGTCCTGGCTGACGAAGCCGATGAGGAAGCCGGCCAGGTCGCCGTCGTCGGTCTCGGCGACGAGCGAGGTGCCGGCGAAGTGCTCGAGGAAGAGGGACGGCACCAGCGCGCGCAGGTCGCGGCCACCCCACCACTCCGGCATGACCGCCAGGATCCGCGCGTGGTCGGCCGGGGTCGCCGTACGCAGCGCCGTCATGCAGGAGGCGTCAGTCGAGGAGGTCGTGCAGGACGACGGTCTGGTCGCGCTCGGGGCCGACGCCGATCGCGCTGATGCGCGCGTTCGAGCGGTCCTCGAGGAACTGGATGTACGACCGCGCGTTGGCCGGGAGGTCGGCGAGCTCGCGCGCACCGGAGATGTCCTCGCTCCAGCCGGGGAGCAGCTCGTACACCGGCTTGGCGTGGTGGAAGCCCGTCTGCGTCATGGGGAGGTCGTCGAGGCGCTCGCCGTCGACGTCGTACCCGACGCACACAGGGATCCGCTCCCAGCCGGTCAGCACGTCGAGCTTGGTGATGACGAGGTCGGTGACGCCGTTGATGCGTGCGGCGTAGCGCGCGATCGGGATGTCGAACCAGCCGCAGCGACGCGGGCGCCCGGTGGTCGTTCCGTACTCGTGGCCGACGCTGCGCAGGCGCTCGCCGTCCTCGTCGAACAGCTCGGTCGGGAACGGGCCCTCGCCCACGCGCGTGATGTAGGCCTTGGCGATCGCGATGACGCGCGACACCTGGGTCGGCGCGATGCCGGCGCCGGTGCACGCGCCGCCAGCGGTCGCGTTGGACGACGTGACGAACGGGTACGTGCCGTGGTCGACGTCGAGCAGCGTGGCCTGGCCGCCCTCGAGCAGCACGACCTCGTCGCGCTGCAGGGCCTCGCCGAGCAGCAGCGTGGTGTCGGTGACGTACGGGCGCAGGCGCTCGGTGTGCGCGAGCAGCTCCTCCACGACCTCGTCGACCGTGATCGCACGACGGTTGTAGACCTTCACGAGCAGGTGGTTCTTCTGCGCGAGCGCGCCTTCGACCTTCTGGCGCAGGATCTTCTCGTCGAACAGGTCCTGCACCCGGATGCCGACGCGGCTCATCTTGTCGGCGTACGTCGGGCCGATACCGCGGCCGGTCGTGCCGATCTTGCGGCTGCCGAGGAAGCGCTCGGTCACCTTGTCGAGCGTGCGGTTGTACGACGGGATGATGTGCGCGTTCGCGCTCACGACGAGGCGGCTGGTGTCGACGCCGCGTGCCTCGAGGCCGTCGATCTCGTGGAAGAGCACGCCGAGGTCGATGACGACGCCGTTGCCGATGACGGGCACCACGCCGTCGGTGAGGATGCCGGACGGAAGCAGGTGCAGCGCGTACTTCTCCTGGCCCACGACGACCGTGTGGCCCGCGTTGTTGCCGCCGTTGAACTTCACGACGTAGTCGACGCGGCTGCCGAGAAGGTCGGTGGCCTTGCCCTTGCCCTCGTCGCCCCACTGGGCTCCGACCAGGACGATCGCCGGCATGTGGCGCTCCCTCGATGTGACACCGTGGCACCACAGAGGGGTGGTGCCACCAGAGACTACCGGCCGGAGGGGGCGGCGTCCGAATCCCCGGGATCAGGCCCCGAGGTACGCCGCGACCGCCTCGCCGAGGCGACGGCCCGACACCCACGCCGTCTGGATCCGGGGCGCGGCGCCCCAGCCGTCGCCGCAGACCCCGATGCCGTCGACGAGCGCGAACGGCTCCTCGCGGTGGCCGTCGGGCCGGGCCAGGGCCCAGCGCTTCACCTCGAACCACGCGGGGCTCGGCACGTCGAGCGCGCTGCGCAGCGCGGCGAGCATCTCCGGCGCCGCTGCGGTGGGGTCGTCGAGGTGCCGCGCCGCGAGCTCCGGGCGCGACTGCACCACCAGCACAGGAGCGCCGTCGCCGCGACGGCGCCCGTCCTCGGCCACGAACGAGATCAGCTCGTTGTCGTTGACGAAGACGCCGTCCATCTCCGGCCAGCGATGGGCGGCGTACGCAGCGGTCAGGCTGAGCACGGGGAGGTAGTCGAGCTCGCCGAGCGCACCCTGCACCGGGTCGTCGTCCGACACGAGGTCGCGCACCTGGGCGTCAGGCATCGCGAGCACGACGGCGTCGAACCGCTCGCCGTCGACCAGCACGCCGCTGCCGTCGCGCTGCACCGAGGAGACATCGCGCGGGTTGACCACCGTGGTGAGGTCGGCGGCCAGGTCCTCGACCAGCGAGCGCAGGCCCGCGGGCGCGGCGTACCGCACCGGGCCGGTGGTGCTGCCGCCGATCCCCTCGAGCGTGCCGGTGAGGAACGTGTCCGTCCACGGCCTGGCGACGCCATCGGCCACCCACTGGTCGACGACGTCCTGGAACCCGGGGTCGTCGGCCGTGAGGTACGCCGCGCCGACGTCGACCACACGGCCGTCGTACGGGAGCCCCGTGCCCCGCAACGTGCGCGTGGCCATCCGGCCGCCGATGCGATGCCCGCGGTCGAGGACGACCACCTCGACGCCGCGCGCGGTCAGGGCCCGGGCGGCGGAGACCCCGCTGATGCCCGCGCCGACGACCGCGGCGCGCGGTGCCACTAGCGCCCTTCGAGCGCGTCGGCGGCGGCCGCCGAGGAGTCGCGCAGGAACAGCGTGCAGCGGGTGGCCTCGTCCTCCTCGCCGATGAGCGTCGCGGCGCGGGCGAGGGCGTGCAGGCAGCGGAGGAACCCGCGGTTGGGCTCGTGCTCCCAGGGGATCGGGCCGTGGCCCTTCCAGCCGTTGCGGCGCAGGGCGTCGAGGCCGCGGTGGTAGCCGACGCGGGCGAAGGCGTACGACTCCACCGTGCGGCCCTCGGCGTGCGCCTGGTCGGCGAGCACGCTCCAGGCCAGGCTGCTCGTGGGGTGCGCGGCAGCGACGGCGTACGGGTCGGTGCCTGCCTCGAGCGCCTCGCGCGGGGCCGGGTCGTCAGGCAGGTACGTCGGGGCCGGGCCGCCGATGAGGTTCTGGTCGATCGGAGTCGTCACGCCCCCGATCCTGCCCCATGCCCGGAGCCCCGGCACCCGCGCTCCCCGCCGCTCGCTCCCGCCGGGGGCTGCAACAGCCGGGCGAGCAACGTGCGGCGGTCAGGGCCAGGAGCCGCCGTCGGTGGGCAGGGGCGTGTAGTCGGGGAAAAGCGCCTGGGCGTCGGTGATCGAGGCGACGGGGATGTACGTGCAGCACTGCTCGTACTCCGCCCACATCGCGCGGACCTCGGGATGCTCGTGGGCCGAGGCGATCGCCTCCTCGGACACCCACTCGAACATCTCCACGACGTCACCCTCGGCCGTCTCCACCGCGATGCCCGGCCGATCGGTCGCCAGGCCGAGATCGCGCAGCCGTTGGACGTGGGTGCGCGTCAGCTCGCGCAGTTGCTCCTGCTTGCCCGGCAGCGGACGGAAGCACGCGATCACGATCCTGCCCATGGCCACCTCCGCGCCGAGGGTGGCACGGGCGGTACGCCGCCGACAACGACGTCGGCCCCGCGGACCGTGGGGTCCGCGGGGCCGACGTACGGAGTGCTACTTGATGCGGGTGCCGGCGCTGCGCAGGTCCTCGCAGCCCTGGACGACGCGCGCGGCCATGCCGGCCTCGGCGAGCTTGCCCCAGGCGCGCGGGTCGTACTGCTTCTTGTTGCCGACCTCGCCGTCGACCTTGAGGACGCCGGCGTAGTTGCTGAACATGTGGTCGACGACCGGGCGCGTGAACGCGTACTGCGTGTCGGTGTCGATGTTCATCTTCACGACGCCGTAGTCGAGCGCCTCGCGGATCTCCGAGAGCAGCGAGCCCGAGCCGCCGTGGAAGACCAGGTCGAACGGCTTGTCCTTGCCGTACTGCGCGCCGACGGCGTCCTGGATCTCCTTGAGGATGCTCGGCGTGAGGACGACGTTGCCCGGCTTGTAGACGCCGTGCACGTTGCCGAAGGTCGCCGCGACCATGTAGCGGCCGCGCTCGCCCAGACCGAGCTTCGCGGCGGTCGCGAGGCCGTCCTCGGGGGTGGAGAACAGCTTGGCGTCGTGCTTGGCCTCGATGCCGTCCTCCTCGCCGCCGACGACGCCGATCTCGAGCTCCATGATGATGTTGGCGCGGTGGCACTTGTCGAGGAGCTCCTCGGCGATGTCGAGGTTCTCCTCCAGCGGCACGGCCGAGCCGTCCCACATGTGCGACTGGAACAGCGGCAGCTTGCCCGCGGCGACGCGCTCGAGCGAGACGTCGATGAGCGGACGCATGTAGCCGTCCAGCTTCTCCTTCGGGCAGTGGTCGGTGTGCAGCGCGATCTGAACGTCGTACTTCTCGGCGACCACGTGGGCGAACTCGGCGAGGGCGACCGCACCGGTGACCATGTCCTTCACGGCCTGGCCGGAGGCGAACTCGGCGCCACCCCAGGAGAACTGGACGATGCCGTCGGACTCGGCCTCGGCGAAACCGCGGATGGCGGCGACGATCGTCTGGGACGACGTGCAGTTGATCGCCGGGTAGGCGAACGCGCCGGCCTTGGCGCGGTCGAGCATCTCGGCGTAGACCTCGGGAGTGGCGATGGGCATGGAAGTGCGCTCCTGACAACGTGGAACCGGGTCCGTGGGCCTCGTTGCCTCCCGGCTCTCTGCCGCTCATCCTTCCATGGCGACCGCAAGCGGTTCCAGGCGTCGGGGGTACTGACCGGTAGGTCACACTCCCGCCGTACGCCGGCCCCGGGCAGGCTCACGCCGCGGCGGCGTCCAGGCCCTCGGCACGGCCCGCCCGGAGGCTGCGCACCTGAGGGTCGAGCAGCCCGATGACGACCGTGATGCACAGGGCAGCGCAGGCCCACATCGTCGCCTCCACGCCGTACGTCGCGACCGCCCAGCCGCTCACCGCGAGGCCGATCGGCACGAACGCCAGCGACCCGAGGTAGTCGTACGACGAGACCCGCGACAGCGCGTCGGCCGGGATGTTGTTCTGCAGGGCCGTGATCCAGAGGACCTCGAACACGTCGGACGCGACGCCCGCAGCGAAGGCGAGCACGGCCACGACGGGCACCGGCCAGGGCGGCGCCAGCGCGATGATCGGCAGCGCCATCACCGGCGCGACGCACATGGCGACGAGCAGCGGCCGCGACGGCCGGACGCGCAGCGCCACGACCACTCCTGTCACCGTGCCGACGGAGAAGCACGCCAGCAGGAACGCCCAAGTGGGGGCGCCGTTCCACGACTCCAGCGCGCGCACCGGCCCGACGACTCCGATGGCCGCCGAGAAGCCGATGTTGATGAGGCTGAAGAGCAGCACGACGCCCCAGACCCAGCGCCGTGCGGTGAACTCGCGCCAGCCGTCGCGCAGGTCGGCGAGCATCGTGCTCGAGCTCTCGACCCGGCCGCGGGCGCGCTCGCCCAGCGCCCAGATCAGCGCAGCCGAGAGGAAGAACGTCGCCGAGTCGGCCACCAGCGCCCAGCCGGAGCCGATCGTGGCGACCAGCAGGCCTCCCAGGGCGGTGCCGAGGATGCCCGCGACGTTGGTCGACAGCCGCAGCAGCGCATTGACCGACTGCAGGTCGGCAGGGTCCGCCACGAGCGAGGGCACGACGCCCGCGTACGCCGGGTAGAACAGCGAGAACGCCGTGCCATTGAGGACGGCGAGGCCGCAGAGCCACGCGATCGAGGCCGTGCCGGTGAGCAGCAGGATGCCCGCGACGAGCTGGGCGAGCCCCGCGAGCACCTCCGCCGACACCATGACGCGACCGCGGTCGAGGCGGTCGGCGACGACGCCTCCGAACAGCATGAAGAGCACGCGGGGGAGCGCGGCGCAGAAGAGCACGAGCCCGAGCGACCCCGCGTCGGCACCCGGGAGGTCGAGGACGCCGAACGCCAGCGCGATCGGCGCGATGCCGCTGCCGAGGTCGGACACGAGCCGCGAGCCGAACACGAGCGCCACCTCGCGGCGGCGCAGCAGGCCGAGGTCGCGCCGCCAGTCGTGCCGCGGGCGCGGCGTACCCGATGCGGGCACGTCGGCGGCAGCGGGCACGTCGTCGGGCACCGGAGCACCCTGCCACGTCGAGCCGTGCGCGCCGACCCCGTTTCCGCCGCGCGGCGGTTCCGAGCAACCGCCGTCGTCCTCGGTTTCAGCGGCCTGAAACCGAGGATTCGGGCGGCTACTCGCGGAGGGAGACGGTCAGAGAGCGTGCTTGTCCGGGCCCTGCAGCAGGCCGAGCACGAGCAGCTCCGCGGCGACGAGGAGGACGCCGAGCACCAGCAGGCCGGACGCCGCGAGGAGCACGCCGGCCGCCACGAACAGGAGGAGCTCGACCACGATGCGCACGGCCAGCGGCGCCTGCACCCTTCGGCGCGGCGAGAGCAGCAGGCCCCACACCGCCGCCACGAGCAGCGCGACGACTGCGCCCGCGACCCAGCCGAGCACACCGCCGGCGAGCCGCCCGACGGCCACGACGTACGCCGCGAGCAGGGCGAGCTCGAGCAGGAAGCGGAAGGTGAGCAGCAGCCACAGCAGCGACGACGGCATGGCGCCCGACGACGGGGGCTCGGGATCGTTCGGCACAGTCACCCGCCCACTCTGCACCCGCCACACCCGATCTGGATGCCGTATGTCGCTGCCGGGAGCGACCTGAGGCATCCAGATCGAGGTCGAACGGTCAGGACGACGGGGCCTGGCCGAAGTCGTGGCGGCGGATCCAGGCGTGCATCGCGATCGCGGCCGCAGCGCCGACGTTGATCGAGCGCGTCGAGCCGTACTGCGCCACCGACACGGTCGCCGTGCACGCCGAGCGGGCGGCGTCCGACAGCCCGGCACCCTCCTGCCCGAACAGCAGCACGCACGCGCGCGGCAGGTCGTACGTCTCGAGCGGAACCGAGCCGGGCAGGTTGTCGACGCCGATCAGCGGGAGGCCGCAGGACGCGGCCCAGACGGCGAGCGCCTCCGCGTCGTCGTGATGCTCGACGTGCAGGTAGCGGTCGGTCACCATCGCGCCGCGCCTGTTCCACCGGCGCCGGCCGACCACCCGGACCGACGACGCGTTGAAGGCGTTGGCCGTGCGTACGACGGACCCGATGTTGAAGTCGTGCGCGAGGTTCTCGATGGCGACATGGAACGGGTGCCGCGTGCGGTCGAGGTCGGCCACGATCGCCTCGACCCGCCAGTAACGGTAGCGGTCCACCACGTTGCGGCGGTCGCCGTCGCGCAGCAGCTCGGGGTCGAGCCGGTCGTCGTCCGGCCAGGGCCCCGGGTGCGGGCCGACGCCCACCTCGACGGCGTACGCCGCGGGCTCGGCGTCGTCGGGCGCATCCACAGCAGCAGCCTAGGCTCGGAGCGTGTGGGAGGGACCTGACCTGACGTCGCTCGGCGCGATCGCCGTGTACGCCGTGCTGTGGGGGTTCCTGTTCGCCGAGTGCGCGCTCCTGCTCGGGTTCCTGCTCCCCGGCGACACGATCCTGTTCGGCGCGGGGCTCGTGGCCGCCTCGCCGAACAGCGACGTGAACATCTACGTGCTCGTCACCGGCGCGTTCCTCGCCGCCGTGATCGGCAACGAGGTCGGCTACGCCAGCGGCCGCCGGTTCGGCCGCGACTGGGTGGAGAGCCGGGAGAAGGGCCGGGCCAAGGAGCAGCTGCGGCGGGCCGAGGCGTTCTACGAGAAGTACGGCTGGCTGTCCGTCGTGGTCGCGCGCTGGATCCCGTGGGTGCGCACGTTCATCCCGATCATCGCCGGCACCGCCGCGATGGACCGCCGCGCCTTCACCTCGGCCAACATCGTGGGCGCCCTCCCGTGGGCCGTCGGCCTGCCCGTGCTCGGCTACTTCGCCTACCAGGTGCCCGTGCTGCGCGACATCGCGTACGCCGCGGCCGGAATCGCGATCGCGGCGACGATCGTCACCGTCCTCGTGGGTGCGGCGCGGTCCCGGCGGGCCCGGCGTACGGCGGAGCCCGGATCCTCAGCCGCCGCACAGGCCGATGGTCAGGACGCCCCGTCCGAGTGACTTACCCTCGTCCTGTGCTGGATCACCTCACCGCGACCCTGGCCATCGGACCGAGCTGGCTGCAGCCCGAGAACATCCTCGAGCGCTTCGGCACGTGGGCGTTCGTCGCCGTGCTCGTCATCGTGTTCATCGAGTGCGGTCTGCTCATCTTCTTCCTGCCCGGCGACTCGCTGCTGTTCGTGACGGGGCTGTTCATCGGTGCGGGCACGATCGACGTCAACATCTGGGTCGCCTGCATCCTGCTCACGATCGCCGCGATCGCGGGGAACGTGTCGGGCTACTGGATCGGGCGCAAGGCAGGGCCGGCGCTGTTCAAGAACCCGAACGCGCGGTTCCTGACGCCCGCCAACGTGGAGAAGACCCACAACTTCTTCGAGAAGTACGGCCCGCGCTCGATCATCCTGGCGCGCTTCGTGCCCATCGTGCGCACGTTCATCACGCTGCTCGCGGGCGTGGGCAAGATGGACTTCCGGCACTTCCTCGTCTACTCGAGCATCGGCGGCGTCATCTGGGCGGCCGGCGTGACGCTGCTCGGCTATCTGCTCGGCGACGTGCCGTGGGTGAAGAACAACATCGAGATCATCGCGATCCTCATCGTGGTGCTCTCCGTGCTCCCCGCTGGATGGGAGTGGTGGCACGCGCGCCGCCTCAGCAAGTCCGTGGCGACCGAGGAGCCCGAGAACGCCTGAGCCGCAAGGCTCCTAGGCCCGCCGCCCCACCGAGGGCAGCGGCTCGACCGGCACCAGCTGGCGCTGGCGCAGCACGGCCTGCACGGCGGCCTGGGTCGGGATCGTGCGGCGGTCGGCGTACGCCTCCCACGGCACCGCCTGCAGCAGGCTGCGCATCGCGGTGCCGCGCGCGAGCAGGTCGAGCGGGTCCAGGCCCGCGCCGCCGCGCGACACGAGGCGCTCGCCGACCGCGGTGATCGACTGCGTGGGAGCGGCGACGAGGCAGCCCCGCACGGACTGGTCGACGATCGCGCGCATGAGCCAGGGCTCCTCCGCGCGCAGCGTGTACACCGCATCGAAGCGGGCGTCGCCGGTATGCACGGCACGCATGCCGTCACCGATCTGCGGGACCGCAGCCGACCGGGGCCGCAGCTCGAACCGCGGCAGCACCGCCGGCGCGACCAGCTCGACCACAGCCACCCGCGCGCGGTCCTCGTACGCCCTGATCGCGATGCCGTCGACGTCGCCGACGAGCACGCCGTCGGTCGTCAGGTGCCAGCCCATCGCCCGCGCGTATCGGCCGAGCCGGCCGCGTCGGGTGTGCATGACGACCCACTGCGCGAGAGGGCTGCGCGAGATCGGCCGGGCGTACGGCGCGGCGAGCTGACCGCTCGCGTACGCGGACACCGCCATCGTCGCCCCTCTCGCCCTGACGCCCGTCCCCCACGTGCGCCATCGCAGAGAGTGGTCGACGGGTCACGGGTCCGGGTGCTCCGAACGGGTGATCAGGGGTCCGCGAGGGTGACGGCGTCCCCCGCGCGGAGGAGTCAGGCCAGTCCGAGGTCGGACAGGGAGTACGCCGCGAGGTAGGGCAGGCCGGCCTCGGCCACCGTCGGGGCCGCGCCGCGCTCGACGATGACGGCGACGCCGACGACCTCGGCGCCCGCCTCGCGCAGCGCCTCGACCGCGGTGAGGACCGAGCCGCCGGTGGTGGAGGTGTCCTCGACGGCGAGCACCCGGCGGCCGGCGACGTCCGGGCCCTCGATGCGGCGCTGCAGGCCGTGCGCCTTCTCGCTCTTGCGGACGACGAACGCGTCGAGCGTGCGGCCCTGGGCGGCGGCAGCGTGGAGCATCGCCGTGGCCACCGGGTCGGCACCGAGGGTGAGGCCGCCGACCGCGTCGTACTCGAGATGGCTGGTGAGGTCGAGCATCACGCGGCCGACGAGCGGCGCGGTTGCGCCGTCGAGGGTCACGCGGCGCAGGTCGACGTAGTAGTCGGCCTCCTTGCCGCTGGAGAGCACGACCCTGCCGTGCACCACGGCCTTGTCGAGGATGTCCTGGCGCAGCTGGTCGCGATCGAGGCTCGTCACGGTTCCAGAGGGTATCCGCGCCCCCTGTGCGGCAGGCTGGGCGGGTGACCACAGCCAGCGTCGTCCTGTGCCCGCCGCTCCCCGGCGCGGCGACCGTCGTCGACCTCCCCGACGTCGCCGACTCCCTGCTCGACGACCCGCGGATGCGCGGCATCAAGGTGCTCGTGCCGTTCGTGCCCGACGCGGCGCCCGAGGACGACGAGCGCACCGCGACCGCGCACTGGGTGGCCCACCTCGCGATCGGCCTCGCCACCGGCGGAGCGGTCGCCCCGGTGCTGCTCGTGCTCGCCGGCTCGTCGGGCGCGATGGCCCCCGCTCTCGGCTTCTCGCAGAAGGCGTCCCGGCGCGCGGTGTCGGGCTACGTGTTCGTCGATGCCGCGGTGCCGCCGCTGGAGTCGCGCGGCGGCGACTGGCCCGACGCCCCCGTCGTGTACGTCGCCTCGCCCGAGGCCGATCCGGCCGCCGTGAAGCAGGCGCGGCTGCGCGGGTGGGACGTGCATGAGGTGGGCGACGCCTGGCCCGGCACGGTCGCCGACACGATCGCGCGGATCGTCACGGCCTGAGGCGGTCGCGCCGTCAGCGGCGCTCGAGCCTGTCAGGGCCGCGGACGCCGGAGGCACGGCGTACGACGGGGCGGGGCAGGTAGCGCGCGAGCGTGCTGAGCGCCTTGTACTGCACCCCCGGCACAGACACCGGCTTGCCGCGGCCGAAGTCGGCGAGCGCGCCGCGCACGACGTCCGGGGCGTCGAGCCACAGCCAGTCGGGCAGGTGGTCGACGTCCATCTCGGCCCGCTGGTGGAACTCGGTGTGCGTGAAGCCGGGGCACAGCGCGGTGACCGTGACGCCGGTGCCGCGCAGCTGGCGGTCGATCGACTCGGAGAAGACCGTGACCCACGACTTCGCCGCGCTGTAGGTGCCGCCGGCGATGAAGCTCGCGACGCTGCTGACGTTGATGATGCCGCCGGTGCCGCGCGCGACCATCCCCGGCAGCGCCGCGTGGCTGAGCCTCATGACGGCGGTGACGAGCAGGTCGAGCATCTGCTGCTCGGCGTCGAGATCGCCGCCCACGAACACCTGGTTGACGCCGAACCCGGCGTTGTTGACGAGCAGGTCGACCGGGCGGTCGGCATCGGCGAGCCGGGCCTCGACCGACGCGAGGCCGGCACGGTCCGACAGGTCGGCGACCAGCACCTCGACGTCGACGCGGTGCCGGGCCCGCAGCTCCTCGGCGTACGCCTCGAGCCGGGAACCGTCGCGCGCGACGAGCACGAGGTCGTCGCCCCGTGCCGCCAGCTGCCGCGCGAACTCCGCGCCGATCCCCGCCGTACCGCCTGTGATGAGCGCCGTCGTCATGCCCCCATCCTCGCCCCGTCCGCGAGTTACTGCCCAAATCGACGTGATCGGCGGCCCTAACACGTCGATTTGGGCAGTAACTCGCGAGAAGTCAGCGGCCGCCGGAGACCGCGAGGATCGTGCCGGTGGTGTACGACGAGTCCTCGCCGAGCAGCCAGACGATCGCGGCGGCGACCTCCTCGACGGTGCCGGAGCGCTGCATGGGGATGGTCGGACGCATGCGCTCGGGGCGGCCGGGCTCGCCGGCGGCGGCGTGCAGGTCGGTGTCGACGAGCCCGACCGCGACGGCGTTGACGCGGATGCCCTCGGTCGCGACCTCCTTGGACAGCCCGACCGTGAGCGTGTCGACGGCGGCCTTGCTAGCCGCGTAGTGCACCCACTCGCCCGGGCTCCCGATGACCGCGGCACGGGAGGACACGTTGACGATCGATCCGCCGCTGCCTCCGTGGGCGGTGGACATCCGACGTACGGCGGCGCCGCAGCAGAGGAACGGCCCGGCCACGTTGACCGCGAGCACGTCGTCGAGCTGCTGCTGCGTGACGGTGTCCACGCGCGCGACCCCGCCCGAAATGCCGGCGTTGTTGACCAGGCCCACCAGCGGGCCGCCGAACGCGTCGGCTGCGGCGAACAGTGCATCGACCCCGGCGGAGTCGCGGACGTCGGCCTGCACCGCGACCGCGCGGCGCCCGAGCGCCTCGACCCGGCGTACGACGTCGGCCGCGGCCTCCGCGTCGCGCACGTAGTCGACGACGACGTCCCAGCCCGCCTCGGCCACCGCCACGCACGTCGCAGCCCCGATCCCGCGGGAGCCGCCCGTCACCACCACCGTCGCCATGGCCGCCATCCTCGCGCACGGCCGGTGCGCGACGCGGCCCGATACCGGGCCGTAGCCTCTGCGGCGTGACCCGTCGTACGCCGCCGCTCGTGCCCCGCATGCGCGAGCACGCGGCGAGCATCTTCGGCGAGATGAGCGTGCTGGCGTCCGAGTCCGGCGCGATCAACCTCGGCCAGGGCTTCCCGGACACCGACGGTCCGCAGTCGGTGAAGGACGCCGCGATCCGCGCGATCAGCGAGGGCCGCGGCAACCAGTACCCGCCCGTGCACGGCCTGCCCGAGCTGCGCCGCGCGGTCGCCGAGCACCAGCGCCGCTTCTACGGCATCGAGCTCGACTGGACCACCGACGTCTGCATCACCACCGGTGCGAGCGAGGCAGTCGTCGCGGCGCTCGTCGCCCTGGTCGACGACGGCGACGAGGTGATCCTGTTCGCACCGTGGTTCGACCTGTACGCCGCCGGCGTCTCGCTCGCGGGCGGCGTACGCCGCGAGGTGCCGCTCACGCCCGGCACGTTCAGGCCCGACGTCGACGCGCTGCGCGCCGCCATCACGCCGCGCACCCGCGTGCTGCTGCTGAACTCGCCGCACAACCCGACGGGTGTGGTGTTCACGCGCCCCGAGCTCGAAGCGATCGCGGCGGTGGTGCGCGAGCACGACCTCGTCGTGATCAGCGACGAGGTGTACGAGCACCTCGTGTTCGACGGCCGCGAGCACGTCGCGTTCGCGACGCTGCCCGACATGGCAGAGCGCACGATCTCCATCGGCAGCGCGGGCAAGTCGCTGTCGATGACCGGGTGGAAGGTCGGCTGGGCGAGCGGCCCGAGCGACCTGATCGGCGCGGTGCGCGTGGTGCGCCAGCACATGAGCTTCGTCAGCGGCGGCCCGTTCCAGTGGGCGGTCGCCGAGGGCCTCGGGCTCCCCGACGAGCACTGGTCGGCGTTCGCCGCCGACATGCAGATGGGGCGCGACATCCTGTCCGCGGGCCTCGCCGAGCTGGGCCTGCACGTGATCCCGTCCGAGGGCACGTACTACGTGACCACCGACATCCGCTCGACCGGGTACGTCGACGGCCTCGCGTTCTGCCGCGACCTGCCCGCCCGCGCCGGCGTCGTCGCGATCCCGCAGCAGGTCTTCCACGACGACCAGTCGAACGGCGCCCCCTACGTGCGCTGGGCGTTCTGCAAGCGCCCCGAGGTGCTGCACGAGGCCCTCGACCGCCTCGACCGCGCCCTCCACTGATCGCACTGGATGCCTGAGAATCCCCTAGAGGGGACTCTCAGGCATCCAGAGCGGGGCTTCAGCGGGCGGGTGCCACCGTGAGGCGGTCGCCCTCGGGGGCGACGTCGACGTGCACGCGGTCGCCGTCGACGATGACGCCGCCGAGGATCGCCTTGGCGAGCTGGTCGCCGATGGCGGTCTGCACGAGGCGGCGCAGCGGACGCGCGCCGTACGCCGGGTCGAACCCGTTGAGCGCCAGCCAGTCCCGGGCCGCCGGGGTGACGTCCAGCGTGAGCCGCTTGTCGCGCAGCCGGGCGCCGAGCGACTCGACCTGCAGCGTGACGATCGAGGACAGATCCTCGATGCCGAGGGGGTGGAACATCACGGTGTCGTCGAGGCGGTTGAGGAACTCGGGCTTGAAGCTGGCGCGCACGACGTTCATCACGGCCTCGTGCTTGGCCTCGTCCGACAACGTCTGGTCGGCGAGGAAGCTCGAGCCGAGGTTGGAGGTCAGCACGAGGATCGCGTTGCGGAAGTCGACCGTGCGGCCCTGGCCGTCGGTGAGGCGGCCGTCGTCGAGCACCTGGAGCAGCACGTCGAAGACCTCGGGGTGCGCCTTCTCGATCTCGTCGAACAGCACGACGGTGTAGGGGCGGCGACGTACGGCCTCGGTGAGCTGGCCACCCTCGTCGTACCCCACGTAGCCGGGAGGCGCCCCGACGAGGCGAGCGACCGAGTGCTTCTCGCCGTACTCGCTCATGTCGATGCGCGTCATCGCGCGCTCGTCGTCGAACAAGAACTCCGCGAGCGCCTTGGCCAGCTCGGTCTTGCCCACGCCGGTGGGGCCGAGGAACAGGAACGAGCCGGTCGGGCGGTCGGGGTCGGCCACACCGGCGCGGGCGCGGCGTACGGCGTCGGCCACGGCCTGCACGGCCTCCTTCTGGCCCACGACCCGGTGGCCGAGCTCCTCCTCCATCCGCAGCAGCTTCGCCGTCTCGCCCTCGAGCAGGCGGCCGGCCGGGATGCCGGTCCACGCCGCGACGACCTCGGCGACGTCGTCCGGGCCGACCTCCTCGCGCACCATGCGCGCGCGGTCGGACGACGAGGAGATCGCGTCCTGGAGCTGGCGCTCGAGCGCGGGGATCTCGGCGTACAGCAGGCGGGAGGCCTGCTCGAGGTCGCCGTCGCGCTGGGCGCGGTCGAGCAGCATGCGCAGCTCGTCGAGGCGGATCTTGAGATCGCCGACCTTGTCGAGGCCGGTCTTCTCGGCGTCCCAGCGCACGCGCATCGCCCGCAGCTCCTCGCTGCGGTCGGCGAGGTCGGAACGCAGCTTGGCCAGGCGCTCGATCGATGCCTCGTCGGTCTCGCGGGAGAGCGCGAGCTCCTCCATCTTCATGCGGTCGACCTGCCGCTGGAGCTGGTCGATCTCGACGGGCGAGGAGTCGATCTCCATGCGCAGGCGGGACGCCGCCTCGTCGACGAGGTCGATCGCCTTGTCCGGCAGGAAGCGGCTGGTGATGTAGCGGTCGGACAGCGTGGCGGCCGCGACGAGCGCGGAGTCGGCGATGGCGACCTTGTGGTGCGCCTCGTACTTCTCCTTGATGCCGCGCAGGATCCCGACGGTGTCCTCCACGCTCGGCTCGCCGACCAGCACCTGCTGGAACCGGCGCTCGAGCGCGGGGTCCTTCTCGATCCGCTCGCGGTACTCGTCGAGCGTGGTGGCGCCGACCATGCGCAGCTCGCCGCGCGCGAGCATCGGCTTGAGCATGTTGCCGGCGTCCATCGCCGAGTCGCCCGACGCACCTGCGCCGACGACCGTGTGCAGCTCGTCGATGAACGTCACGACCTCGCCGTTGCTGCCCTTGATCTCGTCGAGCACGCTCTTCAGGCGCTCCTCGAACTGGCCGCGGTACTGCGCACCCGCGAGCATGGCCGCGAGGTCGAGCGAGATGAGCCGCTTGCCGCGCAAGGAGTCCGGCACGTCGCCGGCCACGATGCGCTGCGCGAGGCCTTCCACGACAGCGGTCTTGCCGACGCCGGGCTCGCCGATGAGCACGGGGTTGTTCTTGGTACGCCGGCTCAGCACCTGAACGACGCGGCGGATCTCGGAGTCGCGGCCGACGACGGGGTCGATCTTCCCCTCGCGCGCGAGGGCGGTGAGGTCGACGCCGAACTTCTCAAGCGCCTGGAAGGCCTGCTCGGGATCGGCGCTCGTGACGGGCCGCTGGCGCACGCTGGAGATGGCGTCGACCAGCGCGATGGGCGTGGCGCCCGCGGCGGCGAGCACGTCGCTGACGCCCGGGCCGCCCTCGTGGGCGAGGCCGACGAGCAGGTGCTCGGTGGAGACGAACTGGTCGCCGCGCTCGCGCGCGCCCTTCTCGGCGGCCTGCATCACGCGGAACATCGCGGGCGAGAGCTGGGGCGACTGCACGGTCTGGCCCATCGCCGAGGGCAGGCGGTCGAGCGCGGCCTCGACCTCCGCGGTCAGTGCCGCCCGGTCGACGCCGAGCGTGTCGAGCACGGCGGTGGCGATGCCGTCGCCGCTGCTGCCCTGCGCGAGCAGCGTGCCGAGCAGGTGGAGGGGCTCCACCTGAGCCTGGCCGGAGGTCGCAGCGCGCCGGACGGCGCCGGCGAGCGCCTCCTGGCTCTTGGTGGTCAGCTGCAGGTCCATGGGTTCTTCCTGTGTCTGTGGAAAGCGTGGGTGGGGCCCAGTCCTCCTGCCGGGCGGTCCGGGCGGAGTCCGAGGGATTCGGCTCCTCGGCGGGGAGCTCCAGGTGCGTCTGAGGCGGCCTGGGGCACCGTCATCGGGACATCAGCGGGCGCGGTCGGCCGGGCGGGGGCGCCAGACGACCAGGGCGGTGCCGGGCTCTCCCGAGCCCTGACCGGACGCGCGCGCGCCGAGGGTGGGGCGCAGGCGCTGGACCTCGGCGCGCAGGAGCCCGACCTCCGAGCGCAGGCGCTCGTTCTCGGACTCGAGCCGCAGGATCCGTGCGATGCCCGCGAGGTTGACGCCCTCGCCGGTGAGCCGCGCGACCTCGCGCAGGCGCGCGATGTCGTGCAGCGAGTAGAGCCGGTTGCGCCCGCCGGTGCGGTCGGGCGAGACGAGCCCGAGCCGGTCGTACTGGCGCAGGGTCTGCGGGTGCATGCCGGCGATCTGGGCCGCTACGGAGATGACGTACACCGGCGTGTGCTCGTCGGGGCGGAGCCGGTCGTCGGTCATGACTCGCCCTCCGCCTTCTTGGCCCGCGCGATGAGGTCGGCGCGGGGGTCGTGGTCGGACGTGGAGGCGGCGTACGCCTTGAGCGCCTCCTTGGCGTCGTGCGAGAGCCGCGCGGGCACCGCGACGTCGACGGTGACGACGAGATCGCCCTTGGTGCCGTCCTTGCGCGTGACGCCCTTGCCGCGCACGCGCAGCATGCGGCCGGACTGCGTGCCCTCCGAGAGACGGACCTTCACCGACCCGCCGCCAGGCGTGGGTACGTCGATATCGGCGCCGAGCGCGGCCTCGGCGAACGTGACCGGCACGGTGACCGTGAGGTTGTCGCCGTCGCGGCCGAACACCGGGTGCGGCGTCACCTTGACCACGACGAGCAGGTCGCCGGCCTCGCCGCCGCCCTCGCCCGCCGCGCCCTTGCCGCGCAGCTTGATCTTCTGGCCGCTCTTCACCCCGGCCGGGATGCGCGCCTGCACCGTGCGGGTGCTCGGCGCGTGGCCGCTGCCCTGGCAGTTGGGGCACGGGTCGTCGACGACGAGCCCGCGGCCGCGGCAGGCGCGGCACGGCTCGGGGAACGCGAACCCGCCCGCGTTGCGGTTGACCTGGCCGGCTCCCTGGCAGGTGGGGCACACGCGCGGCGTGGTGCCGTTGCGCGCGCCCGTGCCCGAGCAGACGCCGCAGGGCGCGTCGGAGGTCAGGCGCAGCGGGAGGGTGACGCCCTCGAGCGCCTCGTCGAAGGACAGCGTCACGCTGCTCTCGATGTCGGCGCCGCGGCGCGCGCGGCTGCGTGCGCCGCCGCGGTTGAACAGGCCGCCGAGCACGTCGCCGAAGCCGCCGCCGGCACCGCCGGCCTGGCCGCCGGTGTTGACGCGGCCGAGGAGGTCCGACAGGTCGAACGGGACGCCGCCCGCCTGGCCGCCGCCGGCGTTCGGGTTGAACCCGCCCTGCGGCATCCGGAACCCGCCGCTGCCGAACAGCGACCGGGCCTCGTCGTACTCCTTGCGCTTGGCCTCGTTGCCCACCACGTCGTACGCCTCCGAGGCCTCCTTGAAGCGGGCCTCGGCCTTGGGGTCGTTCTCGTTCGAGTCGGGGTGGTTCTTCTTCGCGAGCTTGCGGAACGCCTTCTTGATGTCGTCCTGCGACGCGTCCTTAGGGACGCCGAGGACCTTGTAGTAGTCCTTCTCGATCCAGTCCTTCTGGCTCACGGCGTCCTCCTCTCGGTCGTCTCGGGTGCCGTGCGTCGTGCCGTCGTCCGGGGGTGTGTCACTCGGGGTCGGCCACCGCCACGATCGCCGCGCGCAGGACCTTTCCTGCGAAGCGGTAGCCGGGCTGGAAGACCTGCACGCAGGTCGGCCCGTCGACCTCGGCCGAGTGGGTGTGGCTGATGGCCTCGTGGACCGTGGGGTCGAACGGGTCGCCGGCCACGCCGTACTTCTCGAGGCCCATCCGCGCCGCGGTGGCCTCGAGGGACTCCGCCACGCTCTTGAACGCGCCGTCGAGGTCGCCGTGCTCGCGGGCGCGGCCGATGTCGTCGAGCACCGGGATGAGCTCGGCGACGGCTGCGCCCACCGCGAGGTCCTTCACGGCCTCGCGGTCGCGCTCGACGCGCTTGCGGTAGTTGGCGTACTCCGCATGCACGCGCTGCAGGTCGGCGGTGAGCTCGGCGACCCGTACGTCGGCCTCGGCCGGCACGGGGACCTCGAGCCCCTCGACGATCGCCTCGAAGTCGTCCGGGGCGGGCCCGGGAGCAGCAGGCTGCTCCCGGACCTCTCCCGTCTCGGGATCGATGCGGCGCTTGTCCTGGAAGGAGAAGCCGCCGTCGGTCGGCTCGGTCACTGCTTGTCCTGGTCCTCGTCGACGATCTCGGCGTCGACGACGTCGTCGTCGGTGCTGGAGGTGTCGGAGGCGCCCCCGTCGCCGGCACCGCCGGCGGCGTTGGCACCCGCGTTGGCGTACATCGCGGCACCGAGCGCCTGGCTCGAGGTCGCGACCTTCTCGGCCGCGTCCTTGATGGCCTCGACGTCGTCGCCCTCGAGCGCCTTCTTGAGATCGGCGAGCGGGCCCTCGACGTTGCTCTTGGCGTCGGCCGGCACCTTGTCGCCGTTCTCGGCCAGGAACTTCTCGGTCTGGTGCAGCAGCGACTCGGCGCTGTTGCGGACCTCGGCGTCCTCTCGGCGCTTGCGGTCCTCCTCGGCGTGCGCCTCGGCGTCCTTCATCATGCGCTCGATGTCGTCCTTCGGGAGGCCGCTGCCGCCCGTGATCGTCATCGACTGCTCCTTGCCGGTGCCGAGGTCCTTCGCGGCCACGTGCACGATGCCGTTGGCGTCGATGTCGAAGGTGACCTCGATCTGCGGCACGCCGCGCGGGGCCGGCGGGAGGCCGGTGAGCTCGAAGGTGCCGAGCTTCTTGTTGTAGGCCGCCATTTCGCGCTCGCCCTGGAAGACCTGGATGAGCACCGACGGCTGGTTGTCGTCGGCCGTCGTGAAGATCTCCGAGCGCTTGGTCGGGATGGTCGTGTTGCGCTCGATGAGGCGGGTCATGATGCCGCCCTTGGTCTCGATGCCGAGCGACAGCGGCGTGACGTCGAGGAGCAGGACGTCCTTGACCTCGCCCTTGAGCACGCCGGCCTGCAGGCTCGCGCCGATCGCGACGACCTCGTCCGGGTTGACGCCCTTGTTGGGCTCCTGGCCGCCGGTGAGCTCCTTGACGACCTCGGTGACCGCGGGCATGCGGGTCGAGCCGCCGACGAGCACGACGTGGTCGATGTCCTTCACCGAGATGCCGGCGTCCTTGATGACGGCGTGGAACGGCGCCTTGGTGCGGTCGAGCAGGTCGGCCGTGAGCTTCTCGAACTGCGCGCGGGTGAGGGTCTCGTCCAGGTGGAGCGGGCCCTCGGCCGACGCGGTGATGTACGGCAGGTTGATCGAGGTCTGCATCGAGCTCGACAGCTCGATCTTCGCCTTCTCCGCGGCCTCGCGGAGGCGCTGCATCGCCATCTTGTCCTTGGTCAGGTCGACGCCGTGCGCGTTCTTGAACTGGGTCGCGAGGTGCGTCATGAGGCGCTCGTCCCAGTCGTCGCCACCGAGGTGGTTGTCGCCGGAGGTCGCCTTGACCTCGACGATGCCGTCGCCGATCTCGAGCAGGGACACGTCGAACGTGCCGCCGCCGAGGTCGAAGACCAGGATCGTCTGCTCCTTCTCGCCCTTATCGAGGCCGTACGCGAGCGCGGCCGCGGTGGGCTCGTTGATGATGCGCAGGACGTTGAGGCCCGCGATCTCGCCGGCCTCCTTGGTGGCCTGGCGCTGGGCGTCGTTGAAGTACGCCGGCACCGTGATGACGGCGTCGGTGACGGTGTCGCCGAGGTAGGCCTCCGCGTCGCGCTTGAGCTTCTGCAGCACGCGCGCGCTGATCTCCTGGGCGGTGTAGGCCTTGCCGTCGATGTCGACGTTCCAGGCCGTGCCCATGTGGCGCTTCACCGAGCGGATGGTGCGGTCGACGTTGGTGACCGCCTGGCGCTTGGCCACCTCGCCGACGAGGACCTCGCCGTTCTTGGCGAAGGCGACGACCGACGGCGTCGTGCGGGCGCCCTCGGCGTTGGGGATGACGGTGGGCTCTCCGCCTTCGAGGACGGAGACCACGGAGTTGGTGGTGCCGAGGTCGATGCCGACTGCTCGTGCCATGAGTCGTGCCTTTCGTGTCGGGTGGACGCCTCCGGGAGCGGGCATCCGTCTGGTGCTGGGGGGCGCCTGACGGAGCTGCCGGGCGCCGGCTGAGATCGAGAGTGCTCCCGCCTCACGTTGCTGTCAACTTGAACCGCAGGATAGTTGAGCCCCACTGACTCAATTCACCCGACATAACCAGTCGAGCCTGCTGAGACTTCCCCCGACGGCGGGGGCGGCGGGGTGACCTGGGTCACGCCTGTCCCTCCCCCGGCCGTGCCGTCAGGCGAGCAGCGGGGCTCGGCCCCGGTACACGCGGTCGGTAGCGTGGGCGGCCACGGGACCGGTCGGGTAAGTTACTGGCTGGTAACCCACCCCGTGCCCGCTGCTCCGCCGGAGGCCCCTGGTGCCCGCGCTCGCCACCCTCGCGACCGACGTCGCCTCGCTGACGCCGTTCTCCTCGACGCACCTGACCGTGCGCCTGGTGCTCGGCGTCCTCGTCACGGTCGTCGCGCTCTCGCTCGCCGCCTGGCGCGGCAACCGGATCTTCCAGGTGATCCGCTCCGGCCAGCCGGCCGTCGGCCGCACCGACGACCCGGGCGTGCGCATCCAGGGCGAGATCGTCGAGGTGCTCGGCCAGCGCAAGCTGCTCAAGTGGTCGGTGCCGGGCTTCGCGCACTTCGTGACGTTCTGGGGCTTCCTCGTCCTCGGCCTCACGATCATCGAGGGCTTCGGCGCGCTGTTCGACCCCGACTTCCACATCCCCGTCATCGGCACCTGGCCGGTCGTCGGCTTCCTCGAGGACCTCTTCGGCCTGCTGGTGCTCGTCGGCCTCGTGATCTTCACCGTCATCCGCATCAAGCGGAACCCGCACCGCATCGGCCGCCAGTCGCGCTTCTACGGCTCGCACACCGGCGGCGCCTGGCTGATCCTCGCCTCGATCGCGACGATCGTCATCACGTTGTTCATCTACCGCGGCGCGCAGATCAACACCGGCACGTTCCCGTTCGACTCCGGCGCGTTCGTGTCCGAGTGGGTGGCAGGGCTGCTGGAGCCGCTCGGCGAGACCGCCAACGAATGGATCGAGACGGTCTTCATCCTGCTGTCGTTCGGCGCCGTGCTCGGCACCACGATCCTCGTGCTCTACAGCAAGCACATGCACATCTTCCTGGCGCCGTTCAACGTGCTGTTCTCCCGGCGCCCCAACGGCCTCGGCCCGCTCCTGCCGATGTACTCGCGCGGCGAGAAGATCGACTTCGAGGACCCGGCCGACGACGCGATCTTCGGGCGCGGGTCGATCGAGGACATCACGTGGAAGGGCAACCTCGACCTCCTCACCTGCACCGAGTGCGGCCGCTGCCAGTCGCAGTGCCCGGCGTGGAACACCGAGAAGCCGCTTTCGCCCAAGCTCCTGATCATGGACCTGCGCGACAACATGCTCGCCCAGGCCCCGTATCTCGCGGCGAAGAGCAACCCGGCGTACCTCGGCAGCCCGGGCACGGGCAAGGCTCCGACGCCCGTGCCGGTCGAGATCGGCTCGTTCAGCCAGGCCGTGCAGGACGCGCACGCGCGCCCGCTCGTAGGCAGCCGCGAGAACGACAACGCGGTGATCGACGAGGACGTGCTGTGGTCCTGCACGATGTGCGGCGCCTGCGTGAACCAGTGCCCCGTCGACATCGAGCACATCGACCACATCGTCGACATGCGCCGCAACCGCGTGATGATCGAGTCGGAGTTCCCGAGCGAGCTCAACGGTCTGTTCAAGAACATCGAGAACAAGGGCAACCCGTGGGGCGCCCAGGCCTCGCAGCGCAACGCGTGGATCGAGGAGGTCGACTTCGAGGTCGAGGTCTCCGACGGCGAGGCCATCCCGGACGACGTCGACTACCTGTTCTGGGTCGGCTGCGCCGGTGCGTTCGAGGACCGCGCGAAGAAGACGACCAAGGCCGTCGCCGAGCTGCTGCACCTGGCGGGCGTGCGCTTCATGGTGCTCGGCGAGGGCGAGACCTGCACCGGCGATCCGGCACGCCGCGCAGGCAACGAGTTCCTGTTCCAGATGCAGGCGATGCAGAACGTCGAGATGCTCAACGAGATCAAGGCGAAGAAGATCGTCGTCACCTGCCCGCACTGCATGAACACGATCGGGCGCGAGTACCCGCAGCTCGGCGGCACCTACGACGTCGTCCACCACTCGCAGCTGCTCGCGACGCTGGTGAAGGAGGGGCGCCTCACGCCGGTGAGCCCGGTCGAGGGCCTCGGCGGCACGGTCACGTACCACGACCCCTGCTACCTCGGGAGGCACAACAAGGTCTACACGCCGCCGCGCGAGCTCATCGGAGCGCTGCCCGGCCTCGAGCTGAAGGAGATGGAGCGTTCGGCCGACCGCTCGTTCTGCTGCGGCGCCGGCGGTGCGCGCATGTGGATGGAAGAGCGGCTCGGCACGCGCATCAACCTCAACCGCACCGACGAGGCCCTCGGCACCGGCGCCTCGACGATCGCGGTGGCGTGCCCGTTCTGCTCGGTGATGATCAACGACGGCGTGACCAACAGGTCGCAGGGCAAGGACGAGCCGGTCGCCGTCGTCGCCGACGTCGCCACCCTCCTCCTCGGTACCGTCGACCGCGCCAAGACCACCGCCTGAGCCCCGACGCGCCGCATCAAGAACACCCGCTAAGGACAGAAACCGCCCTCCAAGGGCGGTTTCTGTCCTTAGCGGGTGACTTTCAGCGCGGGGGGATGAGCGGCGTGAGCTTGGCGGCGAGGTACGGCGCGAGCGCCCTGCTGAAGGTCGCGGTGAGGTGGTCGGTGTCGCGGTAGACGAGGTACTTGCCGTGCGTGGCGGGGCAGCGGTCGGCGTCGCAGATCACGTCCGACAAGTCGACGCCGGTGGCGCCGTCATACTTCGCCGCCATGCCGACGTCGTACTTCGTGCCGTCGAGCGCGTCGCGGGTCACGTCGCACGCCGAGGGGTTGCTGCGGTTCTGCCCGACGCACACGGCCATGTCCTTGCCGGGCCAGGGCGTGTCGCGCATGACGGCCACGGGTACGCCGGCCTCCGTCAGCCGGGCGAGCGTGCGGCCCCAGCCCGCCTGCCACTCCGCGCCGGCGCGGCCCGTCCCCTCGAGCCGGGCGCCGTCGGAGCGGCTGACGAGCGACTCGGTCCGCGTGCCGGCCGCGACGACAAGCGCCGGCTTGTCCGGCCCGGTGAGCCGGTCGAGCACGGTGGCGCGCCATGTGTCGCACTCGTCGTACGCGCGCGAGAGCTTGCGCTGGAAGATCGTGACGTCGGGCGCGGGGCAGCCCGACTTCGTCCACGACAGCAGCCGCCAGCGCTTGTCGGTAGCGATCTTCTCCAGCGCCGGGAACCACGACGCGGCGTGGCTGTCGCCGATGAGCACCACCGTCGTCGACGACCCGGTGTCGCCGAAGGCGCAGCCGTCCGCGGGCGCCGTTCCGCCGCGCTCGAGATGGCAGCCGTTGCCGTAGATCTTCGGGAGGTCGCCCCGCGCCGCGGTGGGGTCGGGCGTGAGATCGCCTGCGGGCCAGGTGATCGCGGTCGCCGAGGCGCTCGGCTTGGGCGACGTCGAGGGCTTGCCGCTCGGCTTCGTGGTGGGCTTGGTCGTCGGCGTCGCGGACGGCGACGCCGCAGTCGGAGAGGCTGCGGGCGCCGGGCCGCGATCCCCCTCGACGGGCGCGGCGACCGCGACGGTCGCCAGCGAGCCACCACCCGGCAGCCACGCGAGCAGCAGGCCGCACACCGCGGCGCCCACCGACAGCGCGGCGCCGAGCCGCAGCGCGCGCGACGGGACGGCGACCAACCGCGGGTCGTGCCGCAGCGGCTCCTCCACGAACCGGTACGCCACCGCCGCGGGCACGAGCGCGAGCAGCACGAGCGCGAGCTTCGCCGGCACGCCGAGCGGGCCGAGGGCCGCGGCCGTGAGGATCAGCACCGGCCAGTGCCAGAGGTACCACGAGTACGACAGCCGCCCGATCGCGCGCATCGGCCACGTGCTGAGCAGCGCCGGCACGCCGTGCGCGGGCACGACGTCGTCCGACCTCGTGCCGGCCAGGATCACGAGCGCCGTGCCGACGACCGGCGGTACGGCGAGCCAGCCGGGGAACTGCACGTCGCCCTGGATCAGCACGATCGAGCCGAGCAGCAGCAGCGCGCCCACCCAGCCGGCAGCGGCGCGCGCGGCGAGGGGCAGGCGGGCGAGCGCCACCCCGCCGATCGCGATGAGGCCGCCGATCGCGAACTCCCATGCGCGCGTGGGCATCCCGAAGAACGCCCAGGGCTGCACCCGCGCGGTCAGCCACAGCGACAGCACGAACGAGACGACACCCAGGGCAGCAAGGGCGATGGCCAGCGACCGCGGCGACACCGTGCCGCGGCGACGGCGTACCAGCACCCACACCAGCGCGAGGATGAGCAGCGGCCAGACGACGTAGAACTGCTCCTCGACGCCGAGCGACCAGAAGTGCAGCACCGGCGACGGTGCGGCGTCCTCGGTGAGGTAGCTCGTGGCCTGGGTCGCGAAGCGGATGTTGGAGACGTAGAACGCGGCGGCCACGATGTCGTAGCCCACGACGTCGTGATCGACGACCGGGATCACGAGGAACGACACCGCAGCCGTGAGGGCGAGCACCAGAGTCGCCGCCGGAAGCAGCCGCCGCGCTCGCCGGGCCCAGAACCGCGCGAGCGACACGTGGCCCGTGCGGGTCACCTCGCTGACGAGCAGGCCGGTGATGAGGAAGCCCGAGATCACGAAGAACACGTCGACGCCGACGAAGCCGCCCGGCAGGAACGGCAGGCCCGCGTGGTAGCCGACGACCGCGAGGATCGCGATCGCGCGCAGGCCCTCGACGTCGGGGCGGAAGCGCATCGACCGGCTCTGCTGCGCCTCGGGCGCGGTGCGGGTGCCGGTCACCTCGCCAGCATAGGCAGCGCCGGCGAGACCGCCGTGGGCGCCGACACGCGGCTCCGGCACGCGGGGACGGCGTACACGATCACGACGGGTCAGATCGTGCAGGTGAAGTGCCGTGATCGACCCAAGGGGCAGGAAGGTGCAGCGGGTCAGGCGTCGGGGTCGCGGGCCAGGAGGAACGAGAAGGCGAAGGTGGCGGCGCCGTCGGGGCGCTTCTTGCCGCGGCGCTTGTCGGCCAGGTAGCGCCCTGCCACGTCCGTGATCTCGGCGGCCAGCTCGCGGGCCTCGTCCGGGGTGAGCACGAGGAGGTCGCGGTTGTACGTCGTGGTCCGCGACCACACGCCGTCGGCGTCCTGGGCGTCGGCGCCCATCGCGCGGTGCAGCCGCTCGGCGTCGAGGCCGAGGGCCTGGTCGACCAGGAGCCCGGCCGCGGCCTGGGCGCCGGGCGAGCGGGTGCGCCCGATCGAGCTGCTGAGCACGTCGCCGGCCCGCATCCAGGGCCGCTCACGGCCGTCGCCGGTCGCGTCAGCGCGCACGACGATCCCGTGCTTCTCGAGCGCGCGGAGGTGGTAGCTCATCGCGCTCGGCGTGATGCCCGCGATCTGCGCGCACTGCGTGGCGGTGAGGATCTCGCCGGCGTACAGGGCGTCGATCACCGCGAGCCGGGCGGGGTGCGCGAGCGCCTTGACCCCGGCCGGGTCGGTGATGACGACGGCGCCCGTCGGCGGGACCTGTGCGCGAGCCACGGCACGAACGGTACCGGCCGAGGGGGTTGACACCGCGCATATCTGAAAGGATAGTTTCGAAACATGTCTTTCAGATCAGCACGTCGGGACATCCCCGTGGTTGCTGCCGGCCGGTCGGTCTCGGTCGTCGGCGACGAGGTCGCGCTCATCGCGCTCCTGCTGTGGGCCAGCGCGTCCGGGCACGGCCCGGTGCTGGTGGCGGCGCTCGTCCTGGCGGCCTCGGTGCCGCAGCTGCTCCTCGCGCCGGTCACCGGCCTCGCCGCCGACCGGCTGCCGCTGCGGGCCCTCGTTGCAGGGGTCGCGCTGGTGCAGGCCGCTCTCTGCGTGGCGCTGTCGTTCGTGCTGCCGCTCGGCATCGACGCCGCCGTCGTCGGCCTCGTGCTGCTGCGCGCGTCGGGCCAGGCGTTCCTCGGGCCGGCGTGGCAGACCTGGGTGCCGAGCCTCGTGCCGGCCGAGCGGCTCACCCCCGCGCTGTCGACCGTGCAGGCCTCGACCGCGGGGGCGGCCCTGGTGGGCCCGCTGCTGGGCGGTGCCCTGGTCGCCGGGGCCGGCGCGCGCTGGGCGCTGATCGTGGACGCCACGACCTTCGTGCTCATCGCCGTCGCAGCTCTCCTCGTATCGCGCACCCCCGAGCGGCGGACGACCGGCACCGACGCCGGCGAGAAGGGGGCGTTCACCGCGGGACTCAGGGTCGCGAGGGACGACGTCGTCATCCGCGGCTTCCTCGTGGTCGTCGCCACGGTCGTGATCGCGCTCGGCGCGCTCAACGTCGCCGAGGTGTTCCTCGTGACGCAGGTGCTGGGCGCCGGCCCGACGGCGTACGGCGTGGTCGCGGCGGTCTTCGCGCTCGGCCTCGTCGCGGGGTCGTGGCTGGCCCGCCGGGTGCGAGGCGACCGGCGTACGGCGCTCAGCCTTGTGATCGGCACGCTCGTGATGGCTTGCGCCGCAGTGGTTCTGGGGCTCGCGCCGTCCGTGGTCGTGGCGGCGGCTGCGTCGTTCCTGATCGGGTTGGGCAACGGCCTGCTCAACGTGCTCGGGCAGGTGCTGATGATCCGCCGCGCGCCGCGCGAGGTGCTCGGCCGGGTCGTGGCGGTGCTGCAGGCCATCGTCGGCGCGGGCGCGCTGCTCGCGACCGCCGTGGGCGGAGTGCTGCTGACGCTCGTCGACGTACGCGCGGTCGTCGTCGGCAGCGGTGTCGTGACGGCGCTCGCCCTGCTGGCGGTCGGACCCGCTCTCGTGCGGGCTGCGTCCGAGCGGCGGACAGCCGAGCCCGCGCCTGTGGCGGTCGGCTAGGCGCGCTCGGCGGCGCTGCGTACGACGCAGAACTCGTTGCCCTCGGGGTCGGTGAGCGTGACCCAGCCGGTGCCGTCGTCGTTGCGGTGGTCGGCGTACAGCGCGGCGCCGAGCGCGACGATCCGCTCGACCTCCTCGTCGCGGGTGCGGTCGCTCGGCTGCAGGTCGAGATGCGCGCGGTTCTTGACCTGCTTGGCGTCGGGCACCTGCACGAACAGCACGTCGCCGTGCGACGTGGCGACGAGCGCCTCAGGATCGCCCGGAGCGTCGAGCGGCGACATCGGCACCTCGAGCACCGACGCCCAGAACTCGGCCTGCGCGTAGGGGTCGAGCGCGTCGAACGTCATCGTGTGCACGTGGGATGCCATGCCGCGATCGTCGTACGCGGGAACGGCGTACGTCGAGCGGGTTCAGATCTCCGTGCGGTGGAAGTTCAGGTGGCTCTTGGACGGCGTCGGGCCGCGCTGGCCCTGGTAGCGCGAGCCGTACTGCGACGAGCCGTACGGGTGCTCGGCGGGCGACGACAGGCGGAACAGGCACAGCTGGCCGATCTTCATGCCGGGCCAGAGCTTGATCGGCAGCGTGGCGACGTTCGAGAGCTCGAGCGTCACGTGGCCGGAGAAGCCGGGGTCGATGAAGCCGGCGGTGGAGTGCGTGAGCAGGCCGAGGCGGCCGAGCGAGGACTTGCCCTCGAGGCGGCCCGCGATGTCGTCGGGCAGCGTGACGACCTCGTACGTCGAGGCCAGCACGAACTCGCCCGGGTGCAGGATGAACGGCTCGCCGGCCTCCGGCTCGACCTGGCGGGTCAGCTCGGGCTGCTCCTCGGCCGGGTCGATGTGCGGGTAGCGGTGGTTCTCGAAGACGCGGAAGAACTTGTCGATGCGTACGTCGACGCTCGACGGCTGGACCATCGCCTCCTCGAACGGCTCGAGGACGACGCGTCCGGACGCCAGCTCGGCGCGGATGTCGCGGTCCGACAGCAGCACTGTTCCTCCCGGTGCTCGTACTGCCCCGGAGGCTACCCGTCGCCGCGCGTGCCCCGGACCCTGACCCGCGCGCCGCGCGTCAGGGGCGGCCGAGCAGGCGGCGCAGGCGCTCGCCGGGGCCGAGGGCGTCCTCAGCGGCGTCGGCCGTCCCGGGCTCGTTCGCGTCGTGGTCGAACGGGTCCTCGGCCCACGGCCCGTGCGCGACGAGGGTGCGGATCTGGTCGACGCGGCCGAGCACCGTCACGCTGTCGAGGACGTCGACGACCTCGCGGTGGTCGGTGGTGGCCGCGACCGCCTGGCGCAGCCGGTCGGCCAGGGCATGGTCGGCCTCCTCGCTGCGGGCGGTCACGCCGTCGGCGGCTACGAGGTCGAGGAGCGAAGCGACATCGCGCAGCAGCGAGGCGAGCGTGGCGGCGGGCAACGCCCCAGGCGTGTCGACACGGTCGTAGAGGCGATCCGCCGAGCCTGCGAGGGCGCGGGCCTGGGTAGCGAGCACGGTGGCCCAGAGGCGGCGGCGGGCGACCTCCTCGAGCTGGCCCTGCAGCGAACGCGCGCGGGGGTTGAACCGCACCGACTCCATCCCCTCGGCGACGGCGTCCGACACGGTGGCCACGTGGCCGAGCAGCGCGCGGGCGTCGGCGATGAACGGGTGGCGAGCCCGGGCCGGCAGCACGATCCCGGACGTGCCGACGCCGTCGGCGATGGTCCGCAGCAACGACGCGATGTCGACGAGGTACGCATCGACGGCGGCACGCGCCTCGGCGACCTTCGGCCGGGGCGGCGCGACGAACACGGCGACGACACCGATGATCCCGCCGATCACGACATCGGCCACGCGCCACAGGTCGGTAGTTAGGTCGCCGGCGGATTCAAGGTGCGGTCGCAACACCGTCGTCTGTTTGAGGGTCCGACAGTAGCTCGGCGAGGGCTTCTGCCGGGTTCTTCCAGCCCAGGGTCTGGCGGGGTCGTCGGTTGAGCTGGTCGGCCAC
>JBFWNE010000014.1:0-98378 GCA_050251215.1 Candidatus Nanopelagicales bacterium | reverse complement strand
GCCGAGCGCCCCCGGCTGCTGGCCGAGGCGTTCGCCGAGCTCCTCGACGAGATGCTCGAGCAGGCCGGCACCCGCCACGGCAGCCCGGTCAACGTCACCTTCCTCGGCTCGGGCGACGTCCACGCCGGCGGCGGCCCCGCCGAGGTCGGCGTCCCCGGCCGCGACGGCGTCCCCGTGCCCGCCGAGACGTTCGAGCGCGCCCTGTGCGACGCCGAGGTCACCGACATCCACCTGCACGGCACCGTCGCCGACCGCTCCAGCCTCGGGCAGATCGCCCGCTCGGACCGCCGCACCCGCCAGGCCGCCGCCTGGGTGCACCCCATGGACCTCGCCGACCACGACCACGACCACGGCGGCGACGGCGACGGCGACGGCATCGACGAGCACGACCACGTCCACGACCCGGCGCACGACCTGGGCCGCCGGTGCGCCCACGTGCACTGCGTCGCTCCCGCACCGCCACCCGCGACCAGCGCGCCCTGCTCGCAGCCCGCGACCGGCACTGCCGGTTCCCCGGCTGCCGCGTCGACCCCTCCCGCTGCCGCGCCCACCACGTCCGGCACTGGTCCACAGGCGGCGCGACCTGCCTGACGAACCTGATCCTCCTGTGCCAGCGGCACCACGCCCTCGTGCATGAGGGCCGATGGCGCATCACCGCCGACGACACCCACGACCCCGGCCACCCCGACCGCTGGCGCTTCCAACCACCGGCCAGCGGCTACGTCGGCAAGGACGGCGCCCTGCTCGCCGAACGCCTCAGACGAGGACACCCACCCGAACCACCACCGCACCACGCAGCCGCCTGACCCCCACCCCACGCCCACGACCCGACGCCACCACCCGGCGATCAGGTCACAGGCATGTCCGCGGGGGACGCGAGCACGCTGGGTGACGGCGTCCTCCGGACGGAGCAACGCGCTGGGTGGCTGTGTCGCTGTGCGGCACCGGCATGGCACCCTGGCCCCCATGACCAGGGAGCAGTCCTGGTTCGGGGGGTTCCGGACCAACCTCGTGCGCGACGCCGGCGAGGAGGGCGTATCCGCGCGTGCGGCGTGGGGCGCCTTCTGGGCGCCGTTCGTCGGGCTCGCGGTGTTCGTCGTCCTGTACGTCGTGGCCCGCGATCTCTACTACTGGCTGCTGCGCGAGGACCACGTCATCGAGTGGCTGCAGTTCTTCCTGCTGGTCTTCACGTGCATCGTGTCCGTGATCGGCGCCGTCGCGGCGTTCCGGCGCGGCCACCGCCTGACCGGGGCTTTCCTGCTGCTCGTCGCTCTCGGCACCCTGTTCCTCGCCGGCGAGGAGATCTCCTGGGGCCAGCGCATCCTCGGCCTCGCCGGCGACGGCAACAACCGCCAGGGCGAGCTCAACATCCACAACATCGACGACGCCGACGGCATCCCCGTCGAGAAGCTGTTCCGCATCGCCCAGGCCGCGATCGGGTTCATCGGTGTGGTGCTGCCGTTCCTCGTGCGCTGGAGCCCCGCCCGGCTGCGCGGCGCGTCGTGGCGCGTCATCACGCCGCCGATCTTCCTGGCCACGAGCTTCCTCGTCGTCCTCGGCTTCCGCACCCAGCGCCTGCTCTTCACGGCCGACATCTCCGCCCTCATCGTCATCCAGGAGTGGGCGGAGGTGTGCCTGTACGGCGCTCTCGCCACCTGGGTGACGCTCACCTGGCTCGAGGTGAGCGGACGCCGCGAGCGCACCGACCAGGGCACCACGTCGCTGCGTGCCGGCACCGGGCGCACGGCCGTGGTGGTCGCCGCCGTGGTCGGCGTGCTCACGATCGTGTGCGTGGTGCTGACGATGGCCTCGGGCATCGAGCCCGGGAACGTCTGAGGGCAGTTCCCCCTCCCAGCTCGGCCCTGGCTCCTAGGGTGGGTGCTGCACCTGCGCGCATCACATCCCGAGGGGCTGCACCATGGTCGAGCACTTCCATCCACTGGGCCGGCCGGCGTCGCTGGCCACGATCGCGGCGGCCGAGCGCGCGCGGGCGGCGCTGCCGTTCGAGGACACCCGCGACTTCGAGGAATCCTCGCGCGGCTTCCTCGCGGCCCCGCAGTACCGGCAGATCGTGTCCGAGGACGGGCACGTCGTATGGGACATCGGCAGCTACGACTGGCTGCTCGATGGCGAGGACTTCGCGTCGATCCACCCGTCGCTGCAGCGTCAGGCCGTGCTCAACATGGGGTACGGCCTGTACGAAGTCGTGCCGGACCGCATCTACCAGGTGCGCGGATTCGACCTCGCCAACGTCAGCTTCATCCGGTCCGACACCGGGTGGATCGTCATCGACCCGCTCACCGCCAAGGAGACCGCGGCGGCCGCGCTGGCCCTGATCAACGACACGCTCGGCGAGCGCCCGGTCGTGGCGGTCATCTACTCCCACTCGCACGGCGACCACTTCGGCGGCGTGCGCGGCGTCGTCGACGAGTCCGACGTGCGCAGCGGCAAGGTCCCCGTCATCGCGCCCGTCGGCTTCCTCGAGCATGCCGTCGCGGAGAACGTCTTCGCCGGCAACGCCATGAACCGCAGGCTCTTCTACCAGTACGGCATCCTGCTGCCGCAGAGCCCGTACGGCCACGTGGACCAGGCGATCGGGAAGAACATCGCGCGTGGGACCTCGGGCCTCATCGCGCCGACCGTCTCGATCGTCGACGACATCGAGGAGCTCACGGTCGACGGCGTGCGCATGGTCTTCCAGAACACGCCCGGCACCGAGGCCCCGGCCGAGATGAACACCTGGTTCCCGGATCTCAAGGCGTTCTGGGCGGCGGAGAACATCACCGGCACGATCCACAACATCTACACGCTGCGCGGCGCGCTCGTGCGCGATGCCCTCGAGTGGTCGAGGCAGATCAACAAGGCCCTGTATCTCTTCGGGCGCGAGGCCGAGGTGATGTTCGCGTCGCACTCGTGGCCGAGGTGGGGGAACGACCGGATCCAGGAGGTCATGCGGGCGCAGCGCGACACCTACGCTCACCTCAACAACGGGGTGCTGCACCTGGCCAACCAGGGCGTCACCATCAACGAGGTGCACAACGTCTACCGCGTGCCCGACAGCCTCGAGCGGCAATGGGCCGCCCGCAGCTACCACGGTTCGGTGGCGCACAACGCGAGGGCGGTGGTGAATCGCTACCTCGGCTACTGGGACGGCAATCCCACGACTCTCATCCCGTTGTCCCCCAGGGACTCTGCCCCGTTGTACGTCGAGATGATGGGCGGCGCAGAGCCGATCCTGGCCAAGGGTCGGGAGCTCGTGGACGCGGGCCACTACCTGCTCGCCACCGAGATCCTCGACAAGCTGGTGTTCGCCCAGCCGGCGAACAGCGAGGCGCGCAACCTGCTGGCCGAGGCGTTCGAGCAGATCGGCTACCAGCAGGAGAGCCCGAGCGTGCGCAACTCCTTCCTCGCAGCCGCGCTCGAGCTGCGCTCGGGCATCCCGCAGGGCGTGGCGCCCAACACGTCCGGGCCGGACCTCATCCGGGCTCTCGGCACCGGCCAGTTCCTCGACTTCCTCGGCATCCGGCTCGACCCGGCCAAGGCGCAGGGCGACTCGTTCGTCGTCAACCTCGTCACCCCCGACAACGGCGAGAAGTACGTCGTCGAGCTGAGCAACGGCACGCTCACGAGCCTCGCGGGGTTCGTGTCGGACACCGCAGACCTCACGATCACCCTCGACCGCACCGACATCGAGGACGCGATGATCGGCATCCGGCCGCTGCAGCAGCAGGTCGCCGCGGGCACCGCCAGCCTCGAGGGCGATGCCTCGGTGCTCGCGCGCCTCGCACAGATGCTCGTGACGTTCCAGCTCGGCTTCGAGATGCTGCCCGGCACCGGTGGTGTCCCCGCGCCGACGGCCGACGACCCGTTCGCCCAGCCCCCGTTCGGCGACAGCACCGGAGGCTGATCGGGCGGCCTACCGGGCGATGCGCGGGTCGCGCACGCGTTCGCGGATCGCCGCGGCGGCGTCGTCGTCGGGGGCGGCCTGGGCCTCGAGCTCGGCGGCCACGCGCATCTGGTAGCGGGCGACCTCGGCGTCGCGGGTGGCGTCGTCCCAGCCGAGCACGTCGCCCATGAGGTGGGCGGCGTGGCGCGCGGCGACGAGGCCGCGGTCGCCGGCCTCGAGGTAGAGGCGCGTGCGCCGGGTCAGCACGTCGTCGACGTGCAGGGCGCCCTCGTGCGTGGCCGCGTGCACGATCTCGACCGCGAGCGTGCCGGCGCCGCCGGGCACCTCGGCCGCGAGCTCGGGCTCGTCGTCGACGTGCAGCAGGAGCTCGGGGAGCAGGCGGCCGTAGCGGCGGGCGAGCCGGTCGAGGTGCTCGGGCGACAGGTTCTCCGTGCCCGGGGAGCCCGCGATCTCGGCGAGGTAGTCGGCCGGCTCGCAGGCGCCGACGAGCGGCACGTCGGCGCTCGTCGAGGCGAGGAGCTGCTGCGGGTCGTCCGGGAACAGGTCGGGCGCGCAGGCGTCGACGGTGTCCTCGGCCATGACGCGGTACGTCGTGTACTTCCCGCCGGCGATCGTGACCAGGCCCGGGAGGGGGCGGCGCACCGTGTGCTCGCGCGAGATCTCCGACTCGGACAGGCCCTCGGTGTCGACCAGCGGGCGGAGGCCGGCGTACAGGCCGATCACGTCGGACTCGGTGAGGTCGCTGGTCAGGGCGGCGTTGGCCTGGCCGAGCAGGTAGTGCAGGTCGGCGTGCGTGGCCGACGGGTGCGACAGGTCGTGGTGCCACGTGGTGTCGGTGGTGCCGATGACCCACGACCGCCCCCACGGCAGGACGAACAGCACCGAGGTGGGGGTCTTGGTGATGAGGGCCAGCGAGGCGTCGATGCGGTCCTTCGGCACGATGATGTGCACGCCCTTGGACGGGCGCATGCGGATCGGCTTCTCCACGCCGGCCAGCTGCTCGGTGAGCCCGGCCCACACGCCCGTGGCGTTGACGACGACCTTCGCCGGGATGTCGTGCGACTCGCCCGTCATCGCGTCGGTCACCTTGGCCCCGACGACGCGCTCGCCGTCGCGGACGATCTCCGTGACCCGCGCGGCCGACACCAGCGACGCGCCGTGCGCCGCGGCGGTGCGCGCGAGCTCGAGCGTGTGGCGCGCGTCGTCGACCTGCGCGTCGTGGTAGCGGATCGCGCCGGCGATGATCTCCGGGCGCAGCGACGGGAAGGCCTTGAGGGCAGCTGACTTGGTGAGGTGCGAGTGCCGCGGCACCGACGGCTGCAGCCCGCCGAGGGTGTCGTAGAGCGTGAGGCCGGCGCCGACGTACGGGCGCTCCCACACCTTGTGCGCGAGCGGGTAGAGGAAGGGGAGCGGCGTGACCAGGTGCGGGGCGAGGCGGTCGAGGAGCAGCGCGCGCTCGCGCAGCGCCTCGCGGACGAGGCCGAAGTTCAGCTGCTCGAGGTAGCGCAGCCCGCCGTGCACGAGCTTGGACGAGCGCGAGGAGGTGCCCGCGGCGAAGTCGCGCTGCTCGACCAGGCCGACCGACAGGCCGCGCAGCGCGGCGTCGAGCGCCACGCCGGCACCGGTCACGCCGCCACCGACGACGAGGACGTCGACGCCCTCGCGCATGCGCTGCCAGGACTGCGCGCGGTACGCCGCGTCGAGCCGTCCCCTGGTGGTCATGCGAGCCTCCTGTATCCGTCCGCGGGCACGGCGTCGAGGAACGCCGGCTCGTCGAGCCCCGCGTCGGCGAAGGCCGAGCGGACTGCGTCCTTCAGCGTGTCGGCGCTCGCGGTCTCGACGAGCGCGATGGCCGATCCGCCGAAACCGCCACCTGTCATCCTCGCCCCGTACGCCCCGGCCCGCAGCGCGGCGTCGACGGCGACGTCGAGCTCGACGCTCGACACCTCGTAGTCGTCGCGCAGCGACTCGTGCGAGGCGGTGAGCAGCGGCCCTGTGGCGCGCACGTCGCCCGCCTCGAGCAGCGCGACGACCTCGAGCACGCGCTGGTTCTCGGTGACCACGTGGCGGACCCGGCTCTGCAGCACGTCGTCGTCGAGGCGCGCCATCGCCGAGCCGAGGTCGTCCACCTCGCGCAGCGACGGGACGCCGAGGAGCACGGACGCCTGTTCGCACGACGCGCGGCGCGCGGCGTACTCGCCGTCGACGAGACGGTGCGGTGCGCGCGTGTCGATCACGACCAGGGTGAGCCCCTCGGCGGCGAGGTCGAAGGGGATGTGCCGCGGCTCGAGGGAGCGGGTGTCGAGCAGCAGCAGGTGACCGGCCCGGCCGTGGGTGGACGCGAACTGGTCCATCACGCCGCACGGCACGCCCACGAAGTCGTTCTCGGCCTTCTGCGCGAGCAGCGCCACGGTCGCGAGGGGGAGATCCGCGCCGGCCAGGTGCAGGAGCGCACCCGCGACCGCGCACTCCAGAGCTGCGGACGACGACAAGCCCGCGCCGCGCGGCACGTCGCCGTCGACGAGCACGTCCGCCCCGGGAACGTCGACCCCGTGCTGCTGGAGCGCCCAGGCCGTGCCGGCGACGTACGCCGCCCAGCCGTCGACTGCGCCCGGGGCCAGCCCGTCGAGCGGCACCTCCACCGCGGCGTCCGTGGCGCTCGCCGACACCAGGCGCAGCACGCGGTCGTCGTGGCGCGCGGCGAGCGCCCACGCCTCGCGCGGGATCGCCAGCGGCAGCACGAAGCCGTCGTTGTAGTCGGTGTGCTCGCCGATGAGGTTCACGCGCCCGGGGGAGCGCCAGCCGATGTCGGGCCCGCGGCCGAACGCTGCGTGGAACGCGTCGGTGCTCACTTGCCACCGACCTCGCGGAGGCGCGCGGCGATCGACTCGGGCTCGCGATCGTTGACGAACGCGCCCATCGCCGACTCCGAGCCGGCGAGGAACTTCAGCTTGTCGGCGCTGCGCTGCACCGAGAACAGCTCGAGGTGCAGCGCGCCGTCCTCGCGCTGCTGCACGACCGGGGCCTGGTGCCAGGCGGCGATGTAGGGGAGCGGGATGCCGAAGAACGCGTCGCCGCGCCGGAGCAGGTCGAGGTACACGGCGGCGAGGTCGTCGCGCTCGTCGGAGGTCAGCGCCGCCAGATCGGGCACGCGGCGCCGGGGGTAGAGGTGCACCTCGACCGGCCAGCGGGAGGCGAACGGCACGAACGACACCCAGTGCTCGGACTCCGTGACGACGCGCCGGCCGTCGGCGAGCTCGGCGGCGACGACGTCGTCGTACAGGTTGCGGCCGGTCTTCTCGCGGTGGCGACGCACGGAGTCGAGCTGCGCGCGCGTGTGCGGGGTGACGAAGGGGTAGGCGTAGATCTGGCCGTGCGGGTGGCGCATCGTGACACCGATCGCCTCGCCGCGGTTCTCGAACACGAACACCTGCTCCACGCCCGGGGTGGCGGTCAGCGCGGCGGTCCGGTCGGCCCAGGCCTCGATGACGAGGCGGGCGCGGTCGACGTCCAGCCCGGCGAACGAGCCCTCGTGCTCGGAGGTGAAGCAGACGACCTCGCAGCGGCCCCACGCGGCGTGGTGCTCGAACGGGCCCTCCGCGATGACCTCGCCGGGGGGCCCGACGAACGACGGGAAGCGGTTCTCGAAGACCACGACGTCGTAGTCGTCGCTCGGCACCTCGGTGGGGTGGCCCGGCCGCGACGGGCACAGGGGGCAGTCGTCGGCGGCGGGCAGGAACGTTCGGCCCATGCGGTGCGCCGCGACCGACACCCATTCGTCGAGCAGCGGGTCGTGGCGCAGCTGCGGCGCGGCACCGCGGGGCTCGAGCGGCCGCGTGTCGACCTGGGTGCGCTCGGGGGCACCGTCGGCGTCGAAGTGGATGAGCTCGCGCCCGTCCGCGAGGTGGACCACCGTGCGTCGCATGCTCACCGCTCCCCCGCGCGGGCGACCGGCGTCCGCGCGATGACGAGTTCCCCGACCTGCGCACCGAGCACCTCGCGGGCGTTCGGCGGCAGCGCCTCGTCCGTGATGAGGACGTCGGCGTCGGACAACGGGACGATCGTGGCCAGCCCGACCACGCCCCACTTCGAGTGGTCGGCGACGACGACGAGCTGCCGTCCCGCCTCGACCAGGGCGCGGTCGGTCTCGCTCTCCATCAGGTTGGGCGTGGTGAAGCCCCGCTCGTCCATCCCGTGGACGCCGAGGAACACCTGGTCGAGGTGCAGCGTGCGCAGCGCCTCGACGGCGACGGGTCCGACGAGCGCGTCGGACGGCGTGCGGATCCCGCCGGTGAGGACGACGGTCTGGTCGGCGCGGCCGCCGGACAGGACGACGTCGGCCACGCGCATCGAGTTCGTGACGACGGTCAGGCCCGGCACGTCGCGCAGGAGGTGCGCCAGTGTCCAGGTGGTCGTGCCCGCGGAGATGCCGACGGCGCTGCCGGGCGTGACCATCTCGGCCGCGATGTGGGCGATGGCGTCTTTCTCGCCCTGCGCCCGCACCTGCTTGGCCTCGAAGCCCGGCTCGTCGACGCTGCGGCCGCCCACCGAGGTGGCGCCTCCGTGCACCTTGATGACGAGGCCGCGCTGGGCGAGCGCATCGAGGTCGCGCCGGATCGTCATGTCCGAGACGCCGAGCCGCGCCACCAGGCTGCTCACCCGCACCGCGCCGAGCCGCTCGACCTCGTCGAGGATCACGGCCTGGCGCTGGCTGGCGAGCGGGTTCGACATCAGGCCCTCCGCTCGCGGACCACGGCGACGCCACCGGCCGGCACCACGAGGCTGCCGTCGACGTCGGACTCGCTGACCAGGTCGTGCCCGTGCGCCTCCACCGGGACCGCGGAGGCGGTGTGGTTGAGCACGAACAGCCAGGAGGCGTCGCCCGCGCTCCGTCGCACGACCTCGAGGCCCGGCACGGTCGTCGCCACCGGCGACACGCCGGCCTCGGCGACGAGCCGGCGGACGACTGCGGCCGTGGTGGCCGCGTCGGTGCGGGTGGCGACGTACCAGCCGACGCCGTCCCCGTAGGCGTTGCGCGTGATGGCAGGCACTCCGGCCTGCGGGCCGTCGACGTACGACGCGACCGCCTCGGCGCCAGCAAGGGTCAGGTGCTCGGTCCAGACGTCGCCGCGGCCGCCGTCGTCGAGCGCGACGGACTGGCCCTCGAGCAGCGGCGCGAACTCCTCGACCCGTACGCCGAGCACGTCGCGGAAGGCCCCCGGGTAGCCGCCGGCGCGGATGTGGTCGTTCTCGTCGACGATGCCCGAGAAGTACGTGACCAGTGCGTGGCCGCCGTCGGCGACGTAGGAGCGCACGGCCTCGGCGGCTGCGTCGTCGGCGAGGTAGAGCGTGGGCACGACGACAGCCTTGTAGCCGTCGAGCGGTGCCCCGGGCCGTACGACGTCCGCGGTGATGCCGAGGTCCCACAGCGCGTGGTGGAACGCCCGGGCACGGTCGGGGTAGCGCACGTCGAGCGAGGGATGGCTGTCGAGCTCGCACGCCCACCACGACTCGTAGCCCCACACGATCGCGACCTCGGACTCGACGCGGCTGTCGGCCACCTCGCCGAGCCGGTCGAGCAGCGACCCCAGCTCGACCACCTCGCGCCACAGGCGCGTGTCGGTGCCCGCGTGCGGGATGAGGCCGGAGTGGAACTTCTCCGCCCCGGCGACGCTCTGGCGAATCTGGAAGACCGCGAAACCGTCTGCGCCACGGGCGATCTGCTGCACGGCGTCGAGCCGGAGCTTGCCCGCCGGCTTGGCCGTGTTGCGGGGCTGCCAGTTGACCGCGCTGGGGCTCGTCTCCATGAGCAGCCAGGGCGCCCCGCCCGCGAGACCGCGCGTCATGTCGGCGCACAGCGCGGCCTCGACGTGGGTGTCGGGGTCGGCGAAGTCGGGGTAGTAGTCGGTCGAGACGAGGTCGACCTCCTCGGCCCAGCGCCAATAGTCGAGCTGGTTGAACCGCGTCATGACCATGAAGTTGGTCGTCACAGGGATGCCGGGCGACAGGCGGCGCAGCACGTCGCGCTCGGCGACGAACTCCGAGAGCAGCAGGTCCGAGGCGAACCGGCGGTAGTCGAGCTGCTGGGTGGGGTTCGCCCAGGCGCCGTCCGGGGTCAGCCGGGGCGGCAGGATCTCTTCGACGTCGGAGTAGCGCTGGCTCCAGAACGCCGTGCCCCAGGCGTGGTTCACGCCGTCGAGGTCGCCGTACCGGTCCATGAGCCAGGCGCGGAAGCCGGCGGCGCAGACGTCGCAGTAGCAGCGCGAGGTGTGGCAGCCGTACTCGTTGCCGACGTGCCAGAGGCGTACGGCGGGATGCGTGCCGAAGCGGCCGGCCACCTGCTCCACGAGCGCGAGCGCCCGCTCGCGCCAAGCGGTGGACGACGGGCAGTAGGCCTGGCGGGCGCCGGGCCAGCGCGTGCGGCCGTCGTGGTCGACGGGGAGCGACTCGGGATGCAGCCGCGCGAGCCACGGGGGAGGCGACGCGGTGGCGGTCGCGAGGTCGACCTGCACGCCGGTGGCGTGGAGGCCGTCGAGCACGTCGCCGAGCCAGTCGAACTCGTAGCGGCCCGGCTCGGGCTCGAGGTGGGCCCAGGAGAAGATCCCCACGCTGGCGAACGAGATGCCCGCCTCCGCCATGAGCGCGCGGTCCTCCGCCCACACGTCACGGGGCCACTGCTCGGGGTTGTAGTCGCCGCCGAAGGCGATGCCGGGCCACGCGGAGGTCACCCGCACAGCCTCTCCGGTGCTCCGGGCCGAAGTCAACACTCCCGAACATGGATCACCATCGAATGTTGGGATCTGTTGATCCGGGTTGGACTCGCCCCTCGGCGCCCCGGACCGACGGCGGGCCGGCTGCACCTAGGATCTGCCCATGGATGACGCGCACGAACGCGCCACCGCCCGGGGGGACCGCCGGTGAACGAGTTCCTGCTCAACCTCGGTGTCGTGCTGGTGTTCACCCTCGTCGGCGGGTTCTTCGCGGCCGCCGAGATCGCGTTGGTCTCGCTGCGCGAGAGCCAGGTCCAACGGATCGTGTCCGAGCGGGGCAAGCGCGGCCGACGGCTCGCCGACCTCGTGGAGGATCCGAACCGGTTCCTCGCCGCGGTGCAGGTCGGGGTCACGATGGCCGGGTTCCTCTCGGCCGGCTTCGGCGCCTCCCGCATGTCGCCGCAGGTCGCCCCGATCTTCGTCGGCTGGGGGATGTCGCAGGGTGCCGCCGACGCCGTGGCCTTCGTCCTCGTCACCGTGCTGCTCGTCTACATCTCCCTGGTGCTGGGGGAGCTGACGCCCAAGCGGATCGCGCTGCAGCGGGCCGAGGGCATCGCCGTCGCGGTCGCGGGCATCGTCGACTGGCTCGCCCGGATCAGCCGGCCGTTCATCTGGCTGCTCTCCCGCTCGACCGACCTGCTCGTCCGGGTGCTCGGCGGCGACCCGACCGCCAATCGCGAGGAGATCAGCGAGGACGAGCTGCGCGGCATCCTCGCCTCGCAGGCCAGCCTTACGCCGCAGGAGCGCGAGCTCATCGACGACGTGTTCGAGGCCGGCGAGCGCGAGGTGCGCGAGGTGATGGTGCCGCGCACGGAGGTCGACTTCATCGACGCGAGCACCCCGGCCTACAAGGCGGCCCGCGTGGTCGCGTCGATGCCGCACTCGCGCTACCCCGTGTATCGCGACTCCCAGGACGACGTCGTCGGCTTCGTGCACATCCGCGACATCCTCGACCCGAGCATCAGCGACCGCGGCATCCGGGTGGGCGAGCTCGCCCGCGACGTCCTCATGCTCCCGGGCAGCAAGCGCGTGCTCCCGGCGATGTTCGAGATGCGCTCGGCGGGCGCCCACCTCGCGATCGTGGTCGACGAGTACGGCGGCACCGCGGGCATCGTGACGCTCGAGGATCTCGTGGAGGAGCTCGTCGGCGACATCCGCGACGAGTACGACCTCGAGGAGCCGCCCGAGCACAAGGTCGCCGGCGTCATGGACGTCGACGGCCTGCTCAACCTCGAGGACTTCGGGGACGAGGTCGGCTTCGAGCTCCCCGAGGGGCCGTACGAGACCGTCGCCGGCTTCGTGATGGCCGAGCTCGGGCACCTGCCCGAGGTGGGGGAGAGCGTGGACGTCGACGGCCGCACGCTCACGGTCACCGAGCTCGACGGGCGCCGTGCCGCGCGCATCCGCGTGACGCTGCGCCGCCCGGTCGACGGCGAGCCCGCGGAAACCGGGGCGCGGGGCACCGAGGCCCCGATGGAAGAATCGGGCGCATGACCTCCCCGGCCCCCCGCGTCCTGTCCGGCATCCAGCCCACCGCCGGCTCGTTCCAGCTCGGCAACTACCTCGGCGCGGTCAAGCAGTGGGTGGCCATGCAGGACGACCACGACGCGTTCTATTGCGTCGTCGACCTGCACGCGATCACCGTCGAGCAGGACCCGAAGGAGCTGCGCGCCAACACGCTGCTGGCCTACGCGCAGCTGCTCGCCGCGGGCGTCGACCCCGACCGTGCGACGCTGTTCGTGCAGAGCCAGGTGCCCGAGCACGCCCAGCTCGGCTGGGTCATGCAGTGCATCACCGGCTTCGGCGAGGCCAGCCGCATGACGCAGTTCAAGGACAAGTCCGCGCGCGGCGGCAGCGACCACGCGTCGGTTGGCCTGTTCACCTACCCGATCCTGCAGGTGGCGGACATCCTCATCTACCAGGCGGACGCCGTGCCGGTCGGCGAGGACCAGCGCCAGCACCTCGAGCTCACGCGCGACCTCGCGCAGAGGTTCAACAGCCGGTACGGCCGCACGTTCACGGTGCCGACGCCGTACATCGTCAAGGACACCGCGAAGATCGTCGACCTCCAGGACCCCACGGCGAAGATGAGCAAGTCGCTGCCGAACGGCGCGGTGTTCCTGCTCGACGACCCCAAGGTGATCACCAAGCGGCTGAAGTCGGCGGTGACCGACAGCGAGACCGAGGTGCGGTTCGACCCGGTCAACAAGCCCGGCGTCTCGAACCTGCTCACGATCCTCGGCGCGTTCACCGGCCGCGACGTCGACTCCCTCGTGAAGGACTACGACGGCAAGGGGTACGGCGCGCTCAAGGGCGACACCGCCGAGGCCGTCGTGGCCTTCGCCCAGCCGTTCGCCGCCCGCGTCGCCGAGCTGCAGGCGGATCCGGCCGAGCTCACCCGGCTCATGGCCGCGGGCGCGGCCAAGGCGCAGGCGGTGGCGGCCGAGACGCTGGCCGCCGTTTACGACCGGATCGGCTTCGTCGCGGTCCGGTAGAGCGGGCTAGGGTCGCCGCCGTGCCCTCCACCCGTGTGCGCATCGGCGTCGCCGTGCCCGTCCCGCAGCCGTGGGGCGAGCAGCTGGAGGGGTGGCGCCGGTCGTTCGGCGACCCGCAGGCGCACGCCATCCCGGCGCACATCACGCTGCTGCCGCCCACGACCGTCGGCGCCGCGGACCTCGCGGGCATCGAGGAGCACCTCGCCGCCGCGGCCGCCTCGGTGCCGTCGTTCGAGGTGCACCTGCGCGGCACGGGCACGTTCCGGCCCGTCTCCCCGGTGGTGTTCGTGGCGCTCGCGTCCGGCATCTCCGGCTGCGAGCGGCTGCAGGGCGCCGTACGCCGCGGCCCTCTCGAGCGCGACCTCGAGTTCCCGTACCACCCGCACGTGACCGTGGCGCACGACCTGCCCGACGAGGTGCTCGACGAGGCCTACGAGGCATTGGCCGGATTCTCGGCGCGGTACACGTGCGAGGAGTTCTGCCTGTACGTCCACGGCGACGACGGCGTCTGGCACGTGCGCACCCGCTTCGCGCTGGCCTGAGGCTGGCCGGTCAGGACCCGTCGGCGGGCGGCGCGGGTCGCGCCGGAGGCCGTACGACGCGGACATGGCCGCCCAGGGCAGGCGGCGCAGCAGGGGCGGCCGGGGCCGGGTCCGCAGCGGGGCCGGCGACGACCGGCTCGGGGTCGGGCATGCGCTCGGGCAGCACCACGACAGGCTCGGCGGCGCGCGGTGCTGCAGCGGTGCGCAGGTCCGGAAGCGCGTCCTGCCGGCCGCGGCGCGCGAGCGCCCACCACACGGCGCCCGCACCGGCGAGGACCGCCGCGCCGAGGGCGATGAGCAGCGGCGACGCCGGGGAGCCGGAGCCCTCCGCGTTCGGGGCGGCTCCGCCCGCGACCACGGTCGCGCCGGCGTCCGGGGCGACGGCGGACGCCTCCGGCGCCGGGCTCTCGCCGCCCTCGGGCAGCGGCTCGACCAGCGTCCCGACCGGCGTCACCTTCGTCCGGTTCGCGAAACCCCACTCGAGCAGGGCCTTGGCCGCGGTCTCCGTGCGGTCGCGCACCTGCAGCAGGGTGACGGCGAGCACATGGCCGTTGCGCTCCGCGGCGCCCCAGAACGTGCGGCCGGCGAGGGTCGTGTAGCCGGTCTTGCCGCCGACGGCCCCGTCGAAGCCGTGCAGCAGCAGCCGGTTCTGCGTGTAGATCTTGTACGTCGGCCGCTTCTTGTTCTTGCCGGCCGGGCGCCCCGGGAAGTCGTAGCTGACCGAGGCGGTGACCTCGCGGAAGTCCTCGAGCTGCATCGCCGCGCGCGCGATGAGGGCGAGGTCGTACGCGCTGGTCACCTGGCCGTCGGCGTCGAGCCCCGAGGGGTTCTTCACCACGGTGTCGTTCGCCTGCAGCGACACGGCGACGGCCTGCATGTCGGCGACCGTCTTCTTCATGCCGCCGTACGAGCCGGCGAGCGCCGCCGCGGCATCGTTGCCGCTCGGCAGCAGCAGGCCGTGCCAGAGGTCCCAGTTGGTGTACGTCGCGTCCGGCACGATCCCGACGCGGCCGCCGTCCGCAGAGGCCTCGGCGTACGTCGCGGTGTGCTTGGCGTCCTTCTTCAGCGCCGGCATGAGCGTCAGCGCCGTCAGCGTCTTCATCGTGCTTGCCGGACGGCCCTTCCGGTGGGCGCCCTTCGCAGCCAGGATCTCGCCGGTCGTGAGGTCGGCGAGGACCCACGACTTGGCTGTGATCGTGGGCAGCGGCGCGGCGTCCGGCCCGAGGTTCACGCGGGTGCCGTAGCCGGCGAGCTGCTCGCCCCCGAGCACGTCCGCGGGGACCGACCGAGGGGCTGCTGCGGCGGCCGCCGAGGGAAGCAGGAGCGCCGTGGCGGCGAGCGCGATCCCGAGGCCTCGGGGCAGGGGTCGGCGCAGCACCGCACGAGGGTAACCCCACACGCCCCGATCTCCGTCCAGGTACAGCGCGCCACTAGCGTGGGGCGCGAGCGAGCGAAAGGGCCTCCCATGGCACGTCACACCGAGTCCGGTCTTCCGTTCGAGCCCGTCTACGGGCCGGAGTCGCTCGAGGGGTGGGACGCCGCGGCCAAGCTCGGGGTTCCGGGCCAGTACCCGTTCACGCGGGGCGTCTATCCGACGATGTACACCGGCAAGCCGTGGACGATGCGCCAGTACGCCGGGTTCGGCACCGCGGCCGAGTCCAACGCCCGCTACAAGCAGCTCATCGCGGCCGGCACCACCGGGCTGTCGGTCGCCTTCGACCTCCCCACGCAGATGGGCTACGACTCCGACCACCCGCTCGCCCACGGCGAGGTCGGCAAGGTCGGCGTCGCGATCGACTCGATCGAGGACATGCGCGTGCTGTTCGGAGGCATCCCGCTCGGCGAGGTGTCGACGTCGATGACCATCAACGCGCCGGCCGCCGTGCTGCTGCTCCTCTACCAGCTCGTGGCGGAGGAGCAGGGCGTGCCGTCCTCGGCCCTCACCGGCACGATCCAGAACGACGTGCTCAAGGAGTACATCGCCCGCGGCACGTACATCTACCCGCCCGCGGCGTCGCTGCGCCTGATCACGGACATCTTTGGCTACTGCCGCGCCGAGATCCCGAAGTGGAACACCATCTCCATCTCGGGCTACCACATGGCTGAGGCAGGGGCGACGCCCGCGCAGGAGATCGCGTTCACGCTCGCGGACGGCATCGAGTACGTCCGAGCCGCCGTCGCGTCCGGCCAGGACGTCGACGAATTCGCCCCCCGCCTCGCGTTCTTCTTCGTCGCGCGCACCACGCTGCTCGAGGAGGTCGCGAAGTTCCGCGCGGCCCGCCGCATCTGGGCCCGCGTGATGAAGGAGGAGTTCGGGGCCAAGAACCCGAAGAGCCAGATGCTGCGGTTCCACACCCAGACCGCGGGCGTCCAGCTCACCGCCCAGCAGCCGGAGGTCAACCTCGTGCGCGTGGCGATCCAGGGCCTCGGCGCGGTGCTCGGCGGCACGCAGTCGCTGCACACCAACTCCTTCGACGAGGCGATCGCCCTGCCGACCGAGAAGGCCGCCCGGCTCGCGCTGCGCACCCAGCAGGTGCTGGCCTACGAGACCGACGTCACCGCCACGGTCGACCCGTTCGCCGGCTCGTACGTCGTCGAGGCGCTGACCGACGAGGTCGAGGCCGCCGCCCTCGAGCTCATGCGCCAGGTCGAGGACCTCGGCGGCGCCGTCGCGGCGATCGAGCGCGGCTTCCAGAAGGGCGAGATCGAGCGCTCGGCGTACGCCGTGTCCCAGCAGATCGACTCCGGCGAGCGCGTGGTCGTGGGCGTCAACCGGTTCGCCGTCGACGAGGAGGAGCACTATGAGCCGCTCCGCGTCGACCCGGCGATCGAGGGCGAGCAGATCGCGCGCCTCGAGCGCCTTCGGGCCGAGCGCGACCAGGACGCTGTGGACCGCGCCCTCGCCGCCGTCCGTGCGGCAGCGGCGGGGGACGCCAACGTCCTCTATCCGTTGCGCGACGCGCTGCGGGCGCACGCCACGGTCGGCGAGGCGTCCGACGCGCTGCGCGAGGTGTGGGGCCTCTACACCCCCGCCGACGTCTTCTAGGGACGCCGGCCGGGCCCCGACCGTCGCGGTCCGTTCCGCCTCGCGGGATGGGTGCTGGCGGTGCGATGCTCGCGCGCCGGTGTCGCTTGTGTATCGGCGCGTTCACCTGGGTCACGGAACGGTTTCGGTACCCCTGCGATGCCGGGGGACGGGTCTCTTCCTGACACCTCGCACCACTAGGGTCGAGAGTGCATCGCTCGGGCAAGGTCGCCCGGCGTCAGGAAGAAGGAGACCCCCTTGTACAAGGGCCTGAAGATTGCCGCGCTCCTCGCGGCTGGCACGCTCGCTCTTGCGGCGTGCGGCAGCAGCAGCGGCGGCGGCACGACCACCTCTGCCGCTCCCGCCGAGTCGTCCTCGTCGGCCGCGCCGACCTCGGACGTCAAGGTCGGCCTCGCCTACGACATCGGCGGCCGTGGCGACCAGTCGTTCAACGACTCCGCCGCCGCCGGTCTCGACAAGGCCAAGACCGAGTTCGGCATCGAGACCAAGGAGCTCGAGGCGACCGCGGGTGAGACCGACGCCCAGAAGGAGGAGCGCCTCACGACGCTCGCCGAGGCCGGCTACAACCCGATCATCGCCGTCGGCTTCGCCTACGCGGTGGCGCTCGGCAAGGTCGCGCCGCAGTTCCCCGACACCACCTTCGGCATCGTCGACGACTCGTCGCTGTCCGAGGCGAACCCGAACGTCACCAGCCTGGTGTTCGCCGAGAACGAGGGCTCCTTCCTCGTCGGCGCGATCGCCGCGCAGGCGAGCAAGTCCGGCAACATCGGCTTCGTCGGTGGCGTCAACGTCCCGCTGATCGTGAAGTTCCAGGCGGGCTACGAGGCCGGCGCCAAGGCCGTCAACCCCAACATCAAGGTGCAGGTCAAGTACCTCACCGAGCCGCCGGACTTCTCCGGCTTCGGCGACCCGGCCAAGGGCAAGGTCGCTGCTGAGGGCATGTTCCAGGCCGGCGCCGACGTGGTCTACCATGCGGCCGGCGGCTCGGGCGGCGGCGTCTTCGAGGCCGCGAAGGCCGCGAAGGGCTGGGCCATCGGTGTCGACTCCGACCAGTACCTCACCGCCGACGCCTCGGTGAAGGACGTCATCCTGACCTCGATGCTCAAGCGCGTCGACGTCGCGGTGTACTCCTTCATCAAGTCGGCCGTGGACGGCTCTGTGCTGACCGGCGTCCAGACCTTCGACCTCAAGGTCGACGGCGTGGGCTACTCGGACAGCAACAGCGCGGTGTCCGACTACACGGCCAAGGCCGAGGAGCTCAAGGCGCAGATCATCTCCGGCGCCATCACGGTTCCCACGTCCTGAGAACGCCTCGGCTGATCCTGGGCGCGCCCCCGCGGCGCGCCCAGGATCACCGGACCGGGCCCGATCCGTGCGTGTAGCGTGCGGGTCGGGCCCGGCGTCGTTCCCACGGTCGGCCGGCAGCGCCCGCTGACCCTGTGCAAGGAGTGAGCAGCCATCAGCACCCAGCCTGAGACCGCATCGCCGTCCTCGGCGGCACCTGCGGTCGAGCTCCGGGACATCACCAAGACCTTCCCGGGCGTCGTGGCCAACAAGGACATCAACCTCCGGGTGGCCCGCGGCACCGTGCACGCGATCGTCGGCGAGAACGGCGCGGGGAAGTCCACGCTCATGAAGACGCTGTACGGCATGCACCGGCCGGACAGCGGAACGATCTCGCTCGACGGCGAGCAGGTCGTGCTGACGAGCCCCAGCGACGCCATCGCCCGCGGCGTGGGCATGGTGCACCAGCATTTCCAGCTCGCGGACAACCTCACCGTGCTCGAGAACGTCGTGCTCGGCAGCGAGCCCACCAAGGGCGTGCGGCTCGACTTCGACCTCGCACGCACCCGGATCCTCGAGATCTCCGACAAGTACGGCCTCGACGTGCGCCCCGATGCGCTCGTCGAGGAGCTCGGCGTCGGAGAGCGCCAGCGGGTGGAGATCCTGAAGGTCCTGTACCGCGGCGCACGGACCCTGATCCTCGACGAGCCGACGGCCGTCCTCGTGCCGCAGGAGGTCGACGAGCTCTTCGACGCGCTGCGCGAGCTGAAGGCCGAGGGCCTGGCGATCCTGTTCATCTCGCACAAGCTCGACGAGGTGCTGAAGGTCGCGGACGAGATCACGGTCATCCGCCGCGGGACCACCGTGGCGTCCGTCCTGCCCGCGGACGTCACCGCCCGGCAGCTGGCCGAGCTCATGGTCGGCAGCGAGCTGCCCACGCCCGAGACCCGCGAGTCGACCGTCACCGACGTCGAGGAGCTCGTGGTCCACGGTCTCACGCTGGTCGACCGCAGCGGCCGCGCCCTGCTGTCCGACGTGTCGTTCACGATCCACCGCGGCGAGGTCCTCGGCATCGCGGGCGTCGAGGGCAACGGCCAGGCCGAGCTCGTCGAGACCATCATGGGCATGCGCAGGGCCAACTCGGGCACCGTGCGCCTCGGCAGCGAGGACATCACCGCCTGGTCGACCCGCACCCGGCGCGAGTCGGGCATCGCCTACATCGCCGAGGACCGCATCCGGCACGGCCTGCTGCTCGAGTCGCCGCTCTGGGAGAACCGGATGCTGGGCCACCAGACGCAGCCGCCGAACAGCAAGGGCGCGCTCATCGACCGCAGGGGCGCCCGGAACGACACCGAGCGCATCGTGCAGGAGTACGACGTACGCACGCCCTCGATCGACGTCCTCGCCTCGGCGCTGTCCGGCGGCAACCAGCAGAAGCTGATCGTGGGCCGTGAGATGAGCAGCAACCCCTCGGTGCTCATCGCGTCGCACCCGACCCGCGGCGTCGACGTCGGCGCCCAGGCCGCCATCTGGGACCTCCTGCGGGAGGCCCGTGCGAAGGGACTCGCGGTGCTGCTCATCTCGGCCGACCTCGACGAGCTCATCGGCCTGTCCGACTCGATCAAGGTCATGCTCCGCGGCAAGCTCGTCGCGGACGCCGACCCGTCGACCGTCACGCCCGAGCAGCTCGGCTCGGCCATGACCGGCGCGGAGGGTGCGGCCTGATGTCCGGACGCCTCAACCCCCGCCGCGTCGGCCTCGCGGTCGCCGCCCCGCTGCTGGCGATCGTGTTCGCCCTGCTGGTCACGTCCGTGGTGCTCCTCGCCGCGGGCAACAACCCGCTCACCGCGTTCACGACGATGATCGAGCAGCTCGGCAAGCCGCGCATCCAGGTCAACATCCTGAACTCGGCCACCACCTACTACCTGTCCGCGGTAGCGGTGGCCATCGGTTTCAAGATGAACCTGTTCAACATCGGCGTCGACGGCCAGTACCGCCTCGCGGCGATGCTCGCGGCCGCCGTCGGCGGCGCGGTGGCGCTGCCGTCGGTGCTCCACATCGGCCTGATCATCGCCGTCGCGATGCTCGTGGGCGCCTTCTGGGCCGGTATCGCCGGCCTGCTCAAGGTGACCCGGGGCGTCAGCGAGGTCATCTCCACGATCATGCTCAACTTCATCGCGACCGGGCTCGTGGCGTTCCTGCTCACGCCGGGCCGCCTCGCGGTCGAGACGCAGGGCTCGAACAACATCGGCACGAAGCCCATCCCCGAGTCGGGCCAGGTCCCCGGCCTCAACATCATCCCGGGCACCAAGAACGAGGTGTACGGCCTCATCGTGGTCGCCGCGCTCGTGGGCCTGGGCTACTGGTTCCTGCTCAACCGCACCCGCTTCGGCTTCGACCTGCGGGCCACCGGCGCCTCCGAGCCGGCGGCCGTGGCCAGCGGCGTCAACGTCCGCAAGATGGTCGTGTACGCGATGCTGCTCTCGGGCGCGGTGGCCGGCCTCGTCGGCATGCCGCAGCTGCTGGGCTCGTCGTACACCTACAGCCTCGACTTCCCGACCGGCCTCGGGTTCACCGGCATCGCGATCGCGCTGCTGGGCCGCAACTCGCCCGTCGGCATCGCGTTCGGCGCGCTGCTCTGGGCGTTCCTCGACAACACGTCCAACAGCCTCGAGTTCGAGGGCGTGCCCAAGCAGACCGTGCTGATCATGCAGGGCGTGATCGTGCTGTCGGTCGTCATCGCCTACGAGCTCGTACGCCGCTACCGCATCCGGGCGGTAGCACGGGACGTCGGGCGCCAGCTCGTGTCCGAGGTCGCGGACAAGGAGGCCGTGGCATGAGCGCCACCGACACCCTGACCCCGGCGGCCCCCGCCGCCGAGCCGAAGCGCGGACCGCGCCTCGGCACCAACAAGTGGCTGCGGCTGCTCTACCTCGGCTCCGTGCTGCTCCTTCTGCTGTCGACCGTGCGCATCCTCACCGGAGTCACCAACCTGACCTCGGCCGGAACCGTCGCGGCCGCGCTCGGCCTGTCGGTGCCGATCGCGATGGCCGGCCTCGGCGGCCTGTGGTCGGAGCGCTCGGGCGTGGTCAACATCGGCCTCGAGGGCATGATGATCCTCGGCACGTTCGGCGCCGGCTGGGCCGGCTACCAGTGGGGCCCGTGGGCCGGCCTCGCGGTCGCGCTGCTGTTCGGCGCGCTCGGCGGGCTGCTGCACGCGGTCGCCACCGTGACCTTCGCCGTCGACCAGATCGTGTCCGGCGTCGCGATCAACATCCTGGCCGTCGGCCTCACCCAGTTCCTCGCCGCCGAGCTGTTCCAGGGCGTGCCGGGCGGCGGTGCGACCCAGTCGCCGCGCGTCCAGCCGATGGGGACGGTGACGCTGCCGCTCATCTCCTCGGGCGCCGAGGAGATCTCCAAGCAGGGCTGGTTCTTCATCAGCGACCTCGCGGGCGTGATCGCCGGCCTGACGAGCAACGTCAGCTACATCACGATCATCGCGATCCTCGCGCTGGTCGGCTCGTTCTTCATCCTGTGGCGTACGGCCTTCGGCCTGCGGCTGCGGTCCTGCGGCGAGGCGCCGTACGCCGCGGCGACCCTGGGCGTGAACGTCCGCAAGTACAAGTACATCGCCGTCATCGTGTCCGGCGCGCTCGCCGGGCTCGGCGGCGCCTACCTCGTCATCGTCGGCGCGCAGATCTACCGCGAGGGCCAGACGGCCGGCCGCGGATACATCGGCCTCGCCGCGATGATCTTCGGCAACTGGCGCCCGGGCGGCCTCGCGGCCGGCGCGGGGCTGTTCGGCTACACCGACGCGCTGCAGCTGCGCGGCGGCGGCGCCGTGCACGCCCTCCTCCTGCTGACCGCGATCCTGCTCATCGGCTACGGCATCTGGCTGCTGATCCGGCGCCGCACCCTGTCCGGCGTCATCTCCATCGTGATGGCCGTGCTCGTGTACGTCTGGTACGCCACCACCGACGACGTCGCCCCGCAGGTCGCGTTCGTGACGCCCTACGTCGCGACGCTCCTGGTGCTGTCGCTGGCCTCGCAGAAGCTGAGGATGCCTGCGGCGGACGGCAAGCCGTACCTCAAGGGCGAGGAGCACTAGCCCGTGGCCGAGGTCGACTGGGACGGCCTGCGAGCGGCCGCCATCGAGATCATGGGCCGGGCGTACGCCCCCTACAGCCGGTTCAAGGTGGGCGTCGCCGGGCTCGTCGACGACGGGCGCATCGTGGTCGGCTGCAACGTGGAGAACGCGGCATACGGCGTCGCGCTCTGCGCCGAGTGCGGCATGGTCTCGCAGCTGCACGCGACCGGCGGCGGCCGGCTCGTGGCCGTCTCCTGCGTGGACGCCCACGGCGATGCCCTCATGCCCTGCGGCCGCTGCCGCCAGCTCCTGTGGGAGAACGGCGGGCCCGAGTGCCTCGTCGCCACCCCGCTCGGAGTCCTCCCGATGACCGAGGTGCTGCCGCAGGCGTTCGGCGCCTCGGACATCACCCACGTGACAGGTGAGTCCTTTGGCTGAGAAGTACGCAGCGGTCGACGTCATCGTCGCCAAGCGCGACGGGCGCGAGCTGACCGACGACCAGATCGACTGGGTCGTCGACGCCTACACGCGCGGCGTCGTCGCCGACGAGCAGATGAGCGCCCTCGCGATGGCGATCCTGCTCAACGACATGACCCCGCACGAGATCGCGCGGTGGACCGCCGCGATGATCGCGAGCGGCGAGCGCATGGACTTCAGCACCGTCGGGCGCCCGACCGCCGACAAGCACTCCACCGGGGGCGTCGGCGACAAGATCACGCTGCCGCTCGCGCCGGTCGTCGCCGCGTGCGGCGCCGCGGTGCCGCAGCTGTCGGGCCGCGGCCTCGGCCACACCGGCGGCACGCTCGACAAGCTCGAGTCGATCCCCGGGTGGCGCGCGACGCTCTCCAACGAGGAGATGCTCGACGTCCTGCGCGGCGTCGGCGCGGTGATCTGCGCGGCCGGCGACGGGCTCGCCCCCGCCGACAAGAAGCTCTACGCGCTGCGCGACGTGACCGGCACGGTCGAGGCGATCCCGCTCATCGCGAGCAGCATCATGAGCAAGAAGATCGCCGAGGGCACGGGCGCCCTCGTGCTCGACGTGAAGGTCGGGTCGGGCGCGTTCATGAAGGACGAGGCGCGCGCCCGCGCGCTGGCCGAGCGCATGGTCGCGCTCGGCGAGGACGCCGGCGTACGCACCCGCGCCCTGCTCACGGCGATGGACACCCCGCTCGGCCTGACCGCGGGCAACGCGCTCGAGGTGCGCGAGTCGGTGGAGGTGCTCGCCGGCGGCGGGCCGTCCGACGTCGTGGAGCTCACGCTGGTGCTCGCGCGGACGATGCTCGAGCTCGCCGGCGTGCACGGGCCCGACCCGGCCGACGTGCTGCGCGACGGGCGCGCCATGGACGCGTGGCGCCGGATGATCGCGGCGCAGGGCGGCGACCCCGACGCCCCGCTCCCGGTCGCGCCCGAGCAGCACGTGGTGGTCGCCGAGCGCTCGGGCGTGCTGACGCGCCTCGACGCGCTCGCGGTCGGGGTGTCGGCGTGGCGGCTCGGTGCCGGCCGCGCCCGCAAGGAGGACCCGGTCAGCGCCGGTGCCGGCATCGAGATGCACGCCAAGCCCGGCGACGAGGTCGCCGCAGGCCAGCCGCTCCTCACGCTGCACGCCGACGACCCCGACCGGTTCGCCGCCGCGCTCGCCGACCTCGAGGGCGGCATCGCCATCGGCGACCCGGGGTCTCCCGTCGACCGCCTCCCGCTCGTCATCGACCAGATCGGATCGTGACCATGCCCCGCGTGCTCGACGCCCCCACGCGCATCCCCGTGCCCGGCGGCAAGACGATCGACGAGTACGTCGGCCGCGTGAACTCCGGCACCGAGTCGGTGTCGGTCGCGCACATGGTCGCGCCCGCGGGCTGGGAGGAGCCGGCGCAGACGCCGCAGTTCGACGAGATCACGTTGGTGCTCAAGGGCACAGTGCTCGTCGAGCACGACGGAGGGACGCTGGCCGTGCACGCCGGACAGGCCGTCATCACCTCGGCGGGGGAGCGGGTGCGCTACTCCACGGCCGAGAACGGAGCCGAGTACGTCGCGGTCTGCCTGCCTGCGTTCGGCCCGGACCTCGTGAACCGCGAGGACTGAGGGTCCGGCGTACCGGACGGGCTCGGCCTACTGGCCGGGGACGCGGGCCTTGAACGGGTCCACCCGCGGCATGTTGCTGACCTCGGCGCGCGGGCAGGCGGCGAGGGTGAGTCCGGCGACGCGCAGCGCGTCGTCGCACAGCGACTCGACCGTCATGCCGTACTCCTGGCCGGCCGGCGTGACCGTCACGCGGTAGATGGTGACCTCGTGCCGCACGGGGGTGTCGTACATGACCGCGACGGTGCCGAGGAGCACGGACGTGCCGCGGGTTCCCCCGACGCCGTTCCACGGCTGGTCGTAGCGCTGCCAGACCGATGCCGAGGCGTTCCAGACGCCGCCGAGCGACACGTCCTGGTCGCGCAGGTGGTTGAGCACCTGCGTGGCGACACGGCTCTCGAGCACGGCGGCAGGTCGGATGATCTCGACCTGCTCCTGCAACCGGGATGCGGACGTCTGCTCCATACGGGTGTCTTCGGCACCTCCCGCCCCAGGTTGAGCGCTCCCGGCACCCCAGTTTCACGCCGCTGCACGTTCCGGCCCCTTGGGTCGATCACGGCAGTTGCACTGCACGATCTGACCCGTACTCGTGATCATGGACGCCGCTGCGAACCCGCCTGTTCGTACGCCGTGCCCCGCCAGGTCACCGTCCGTGACGACGGGGCGCTAGCGTGCAGGAATGAGCGTCGAGACCGGACCTGTCCACCCTGCCCCCGCCCCGCGCGATCCTGCCGCCGGCTCCCGTGCCGTGCTGGCGGCCGACGTCGTACGCCGTGCGCCGAAGGCGCTGCTGCACGACCACCTCGACGGCGGACTGCGACCGCAGACGATCGTCGAGCTCGCGGCCGAGACGGGGTACGACAAGCTCCCCACCACCGACGCCGAGGAGCTCGGACGCTGGTTCGTCGAGGCCGCCGACTCCGGCTCGCTTGTGCGCTACCTCGAGACGTTCGCCCACACCGTCGGCGTCATGCAGACGCCGGAGGCGCTGGCGCGGGTGGCGTCCGAGTGCGCCCAGGACCTCGCCGCCGACGGCGTGGTCTACGCCGAGGTGCGCTTCGCGCCGGAGCTGCACGTCGAGCGCGGCCTCGCCCTGACCGAGGTCGTGGAGGCGGTGCTCGCCGGCTTCCGCGAGGGGGAGGCGGCGGCAGCGGCCGCGGGCAACAGCATCCGGGTCGGCACGCTGCTCACCGCGATGCGTACGGCGGCGCGATCCCGGGAGATCGCCGAGCTCGTCGTGGCGTACCGCGACAAGGGTGTCGTCGGCTTCGACATCGCCGGCGCCGAGGCGGGCTTCCCGCCGTCGCGGCATCAGGACGCGTTCGACTACATCCGCGGCGAGTCCTGCCACATCACGATCCACGCGGGCGAGGCGTTCGGCCTGCCGTCGATCCACGAGGCCGTGGCGTTCTGCGGCTGCGACCGGCTCGGGCACGGCGTACGCATCGTCGACGACATCACGATCGAGCCCGACGGGTCGCCGACGCTCGGCCGGCTCGCGCGCTACGTGCGCGACCAGCGCATCCCGCTGGAGATGTGCCCGACGTCGAACATCCAGACCGGCGCGGCGCCGTCGTACGCCGAGCACCCGATCGGGCTGCTGACCCGCCTGCGGTTCCGCGTGACCGTCAACACCGACAACCGCCTCATGTCCGGTACGTCGATGTCGCGCGAGTTCCTCGCGCTGTCCGAGGCGTTCGGCTGGGGCCTGGACGAGATGCGCTGGGTGACCATCAACGCCCTGAAGTCCGCGTTCATCCCCTTCGACGAGCGCCTCGCCCTCATCGACCAGGTCGTCAAGCCCCGCTACGCCGCCCTCGCCGCCGAGCTCGCCTGACGTCCGGATCTTCCGCGAGTTACTGCCCAAATGCACGCTTAAGCGAGTTCATCCGCGTGCATTTGGGCAGTGACTCCATGCCTACCTGTGGACGAGCCGGGCAGGACATCAGCCACATCCTTCATCGTCGGTTGGTGCGTCAAAGCCGATGCTCCCTGCAGCGAGTCGAGCAACTGATGGCAGCGTGCGGACCCGGGCCATGGGGTCGGCAGCAGCTGGTCGATCAGGGATGGACGAGATCCGCCATCAGTGCCGCCGTGCGCGCAGGTCGGCTCGTGCGGTTGCAGCACGGGGTGTACGCGGCGGGCCCGCCGGACGTAGGCACGGCGGTGCGCGCTGCGCTCGCGAAGGCCGGAACGGGCGCCGCCGCGAGCCACCGCACAGCGGGCGTCCTGCGCGGCTTCTGGTTGCCCGGGAAGTCCTCATCGCTGATCGAGCTGACGCGGCCGGGGGCGATCGAGCGGACGCATCGTGGCGTCCGGCTGCACGGCTCGCGGCTTCCTGACGAGTTCGTGGAGGATCTCGACGGCATCCCGGTGACAACGATCGCGCGGACTGCGGTCGACGTCGCCCGCGGCCTGACGCTGCCGGACGCGATGCTCGTGGTCGACTCGGCTGCGCGGCTGCTCATCGCGCAGGCGTCCAGCGAGGACCTCCGAGTGCTGCGCGACCTGTCGCGCCGCGCCCAGCTGCTGCCACTGGCGCTCGAGCCGCTGCAGCACGCGTTCGCCTCGGTCTGGACCTGGCCGGGCACCGTCGCCGTCCGTGGGGCGATCGAGCTGATGGATCCGGCGTCGGAGTCGCCGTACGAGAGCCGCAGCCGCGGCTGGATGTACGAGGCGAAGCTGCCCATGCCGCTCACGGCGTACCGCGTGCAGGGCGCGTCGGGCGCCTGGTACTGGTCGGAGTTCGCCTGGGTCGACCAGCGGGTGCTGGGCGAGGTGGACGGCGTCGAGAAGTACGGCCGCACCGGCGAGGAGGTGGCTCAGTCGGTGCGCGCCGAACGTGCCCGTCAGGCCGACCTGCAGGACGCCGGCTGGACCTTCGCCCGATGGACGACCTCCGAGCGCCGCGACGTCGTGCTCCGCCGCATCGCCCGCAAGCTCGGTCTCTGACCTGAGTTACTGCCCAAATGCTCGTTGAAGAGTCTTGTTCACCGTGCATTTGGGCAGTAACTCGAAGACTCAGCCGAGCAGGGCGGGGGCGAACTCGGCGACGAGGAGTACGCCGGTGAGCAGCAGGAGCACGCCGGCGGCGGCGTGGGCGATGCGCAGACCGCGGTCGGACAGGTGCCGGCGCCCGCCGGCGACAGCCGCCGCGAGCAGCACCTTGCAGCCGACGAGCAGCAGGTAGAACGCGAGCAGGAACCCGGCCGCGGCCAGCGGCGACGACGCCCACGCCGCGACCAGCAGGGGTCCGCCGACCGCGAGCCAGAACACCCACGGGTGCGGCGACAGCAGGTTGAGCAGCGCGCCGCGCCGGAGCGGGTCGGGGGTACGCCGATCCGCCGCGCCCTGACCCGTGGTGTCCTCTCCGGCAGCGTCGTGCCCGGGCGCTGCGACAGATGGCGGAACCTCGACATCGACCGGGCGGTCGCGCAGGGCCTCGATGCCGAGCCAGACGACGTACAGCCCGCCGGCCACGCCGAGCGCCGCCGTCGCACGATCGGGCAGCGCGCCCACGACCAGCACGCTCACCGCGATCACGAGGACGTCGGTCACGAGCGGGCTGAACGCCACCCGCACCCCGGCGCGGAAGCCGGACGCGAGCACGGTCGTCACGACGAGCGCCATCAGCGGGCCGGGAGCGAGACCCGCGCCGAGCCCGAGCGCGAGACCCGCCAGCACGAACTGCACGCGCCGACCCTAGGCGCCGGCAGCAGCGGCCGCGGCGGCCAGCACCTCGTTGCGCACCTCGATGAGGTGCCGCAGCCGTCGTCGCAGGGTCATCGACTCGACGAGGTCGCCGAGCGGGCCGAGCGGCGCGTCAAACTCGACGTGGTCGGTCATGCGCGTGCCCTCGCCGTCCTGCTCGAACCGGTGCTCGTGCCGCCACCGCGCGAACGGTCCGCGCACCTGCTCGTCGACGAAGCGGTGCGGACGCTCGAGCTCGGTGATGCGCGAGGTCATCGTGAACGGCAGTCCGTAATGCCGGGCCGTCCAGGTGACCTCGTCGTGAAGGCCCAGCGGCGAGGAGGGCGAGCCGACCACGCGCTCGCGCCAGGCCGCCATGGAACGCAGGTGCAGGTCGACGTCGAGCGAGAGGTCGAACACGGGCTCCGGGGGCGCCTCGACTGCCGTGACGAGCGTGAAGCGGACGGTCACGGCGTACGACGCCTCGCCACGTCGTCGGCGCGCAGGTCGCGCAGGAGGGCGGCGAGCTCGGAGGCAGCGACGCGTCGGCAGCCGCGGTCGCACGCCGCCTGCACGATCGAGGGCTCCGCGGCCATCAGGAGCCGCCCGCGCTGCCACAGCACGTGCGGCGGCTTGCGCCGCTCCTTCAGGTCGCGGGCGAACCGGCGCACGAAGTTCTTCCACGGCGATCGGTGCAGCACCACGGCGTCGGCGAGGAGTCCGCGTTCGCGCAGCGCGCCGACGATCTCGGCGGCGAACACGCCCTCGGCCACGACGGCCGGTGCGTCGCCGCGGTCGACCACGGCCGTGCCCACCGCGCGGTTCTGCGGGATGTCGTACGTCGGCACCTGCACCCGGCCCTCGTGGCACAGCGTCACGAGAGCCGCGACCGCGTCGTCCGCCTTCCACGACCGCGGGTCGTCCCAGTCGATGATGCCGAGCTCCTCGGAGCGGGGCATCGCGGGGTCGTCGCCGTCCCGGTAGAAGTCGTCGAGCCGGAACACCGGAAGCCCGCTTCGCCCCGCGATGTGGCTCTTGCCGGAGCCGGAGGGGCCGCACAGCAGCACCACGCAGGCCGGCGTCCCATCCACGGCCCGACCCTATCCGCCCAGATTTCCCGATGAGGGTGCCCCGGAGTGCCTCAGAGGCACCCAGGGTTCCCCACTCGCGGCGCGAGGCGGACGGCGCGTGGAGCCAGTGGGTCCCGAGAGGTGCCTCTGAGGGGGCCTGGGGCACCCTCATCCGGAATCAGGGAAATGGTTGACGACGTGATCAGTGTCTCGCGTGACGTGCGCCGGACGACCTGCGACCCCCGGGGGTACCGGCGCAGACTGCGAGGCATGGGAGAGCCTCCAGTACCTGGCAGCGACGTCGTCGACCTCACCGCTCCGCCCGGGCCCCGGGTGCGCTGCCTCGACGGCAACGAGGCCGCGGCCACCGTGGCCCACCGGCTGTCCGACGTCTGCGCCATCTACCCGATCACGCCCGCCTCGACCATGGGCGAGCTCGCCGACGCGTGGAGCGCCGGCGGCCGCACCAACCTGTGGGGCGCGGTGCCCGAGGTCGTCGAGATGCAGTCCGAGGGCGGGGCCGCTGCGGCCCTGCACGGCGCGGTGCAGAAGGGCGCCCTGGCGACGTCGTTCACCGCCAGCCAGGGCCTGCTGCTCATGATCCCGACGATGTTCAAGGTGGCGGGGGAGCTCACCCCGACCGTGCTGCACGTGGCCGCCCGCGCGGTCGCGACGCACGCGCTCTCCATCTTCGGCGACCACTCCGACGTGATGTCCGTGCGCTCGACCGGCTGGGCGATGCTCTGCGCGTCAGACGTCCAGGAGGCGCACGACTTCGCGCTCGTCGCGCACGCGGCCACGCTGCGCTCGCGCGTGCCCTTCCTGCACTTCTTCGACGGGTTCCGCACCTCGCACGAGGTCGCGACCATCCGCATGCTCGACGACGACGACCTGCGTGCGCTCGTGCGCGAGCAGGACGTGCTGGCGCACCGCGCGTACGGCCTCACGCCGGAGGCCCCGGTCATGCGCGGCTCGGCCCAGAACCCCGACGTGTTCTTCCAGTCGCGCGAGGCGTCCAACACCCACTACGACGCCGTGCCCGGAGTCGTCGCCGAGGTCATGGCCGAGCTCGGCGAACGGGTCGGACGCCGCTACAACCTCGTCGACTACCACGGCCACCCCGAGGCCGAGCGCGTCGTCGTGGCGATGGGGTCGGTCACCGGGACCCTGCGCGAGACGGTCGACCAGCTCGTCCGCCGCGGCGAGAAGGTCGGCGTCGCCGTCGTGCGCCTCTACCGCCCCTTCCCGTCCGACGCACTGCGCGCCGCGCTCCCGGCCACCGTCACGCGCATCGCGGTGCTCGACCGCACGAAGGAGCCCGGCGCCCCGGCCGAGCCGCTGCACCTCGACGTGATGGCCGCGTTCTCCGAGGAGTCCGGCACCATCATCAGCGGCGGCCGCTACGGCCTCGGCTCCAAGGAGTTCACGCCGGCCGACGCCATGGCCGTGTACGCCGAGCTCGCCAAGCCCGAGCCGCGGCACCGGTTCACCGTCGGCATCGTCGACGACGTCACGCACCTCTCGCTCGAGGTCGACCCGGCGTTCCGCCTGCCGACCCGCGCGGTGCAGGCGATGTTCTTCGGCCTCGGCAGCGACGGCACGGTGGGCGCGAACAAGAACAGCATCAAGCTCATCGGCGAGCACACCGACATGCAGGCGCAGGGCTATTTCGTCTACGACTCGAAGAAGTCCGGTTCGATGACGGTGTCGCACCTGCGGTTCGGGCCCGACCCGATCCGCTCGGCGTACCTCATCGACGAAGCCGACTTCGTCGCGTGCCACCAGTTCGGGCTCCTCGCCAGGGTCGACGTGCTCGCGCACGCCCGCGCCGGTGCCACGGTGCTGCTGAACTCGCCGTACGACGCCGACAGCGTGTGGGAGCACCTGCCCGCCGACGCGCGCGCCCACATCGTGCGCAAGCACCTGGCCGTGCACGTCATCGACGCGACCACCATCGCGCGCGACGCCGGCCTCGGCCCGCGCATCAACACGGTCATGCAGCCGTGCTTCTTCGCGCTCGCCGACGTCCTGCCCGTCGACCGCGCCATCGAGCTCGTGAAGGCCGGCGTCGTCAAGGCGTACGGCCACCGCGGCCCGGAGGTCGTCGAGCGCAACATGGCCGCGATCGACGCCGCGCTCGCCGGCATGCAGCGCGTCGAGGTGCCCGTCGGGGCGATCGACGACGCGGCCGACGTCGCCGACAGCGACCTGTCGGTGGTGCAGACCCTGATCGCGGGGCTGGGCGACTCGCTGCCGGTCAGCGCGATGAGCGTCGACGGCACGTTCGAGACCGGTACGTCGGTGCTCGAGAAGCGCCAGCTCGCGGAGGAGATCCCCGTGTGGGACTCCTCGATCTGCATCGACTGCGGGAAGTGCACGATCGTGTGCCCGCACGCGGCCATCCGGATGAAGGCCTACTCGCCGCAGGCGCTCGAGGGCGCACCGGAGGGGTTCGCCTCCAAGCCGTACTCCGGCAAGGAGCTCGGCGAGGGGATGCTCCTCACCGTGCAGGTCGCGCCGGACGACTGCACCGGCTGCGGCATCTGCGTGGCGGTCTGCCCGGTGCGCGACAAGCTCGACCCGTCGCACAAGGCGATCGACATGGCGCCAGCCGCGGAGCACCGCGACGTCGAGCGCCCGCGCTACGAGCACTTCCTCGAGATCCCGGACGTCGACCGCACCCTCGTACGCCGCGACACGGTCAAGGGCTCCCAGCTGCTGCGGCCGCTGTTCGAGTTCTCCGGCGCCTGCGCGGGCTGCGGCGAGACGCCGTACCTCAAGCTCGTCACCCAGCTGCTCGGCGACCGCATGGTCGTGGCCAACGCCACCGGCTGCTCGTCGATCTACGGCGGCAACCTCCCGACCACGCCGTGGACCAAGGACCGCGACGGCCGCGGCCCGGCCTGGGTCAACAGCCTCTTCGAGGACAACGCGGAGTTCGGTCTCGGGATCCGGCTCGGCGTCGAGCGCCAGACCAGCGAGGCGCACCGCCTGCTTCGGGCGCTCGCCGAGGACCTGCCCGGCGATGTCGTCGCGCCTCTCGTCGAGGATGAGCCCGGCGTGGAGGACGAGGCCGGCATCATCGCCCGCCGCGCCCAGGTGGAGCGACTGCGCGACGCGCTCGCCGACGTCGACGACCCGCGCGCCCGTTCGCTCGCCTCGATCGCCGACGCGCTCGTGCCGACGTCGGTCTGGATCGTCGGCGGCGACGGCTGGGCGTACGACATCGACTTCGGCGGCCTCGACCACGTGCTGGCCAGCGGTCGCAACGTGAACATCCTCGTGCTCGACACCGAGGTCTACTCCAACACCGGGGGCCAGGCGTCCAAGTCGACCCCGCGTGGCGCGGCCGCGAAGTTCGCCAGCACCGGCAAGGCCACGAAGAAGAAGGACCTCGGCCTCTTGGCCCAGGCGTACGGCGACGTGTACGTCGCTCAGATCGCGCTCGGCGCCAACGAGACCCAGGCTGTGCGCGCGATCCTCGAGGCCGCCGCCTGGCCCGGGCCGTCGCTGATCCTGGCGTACTCGACGTGCATCGCCCACGGCATCGAGATGCGCGATTCGATGGCGCACCAGAAGGAGGCCGTGTCCAGCGGCTACTGGCCGCTCTACCGGTTCCACCCGAGCCCCGAGCCGGGCACGCGCCCGTTCGCGCTCGACAGCAAGGCGCCGACCACGACGCTCGAGCAGTTCGTGCACTCCGAGACCCGCTACACGGCGCTCGAGCGGACGGACCACGACCGCGCGGAGCACCTGCTGCACCTCGCGCAGGCCGACATCGACGAGCGCTGGCACTACTACGAGCAGCTCGCCGGCGTGGAGCGGTCGCTGTCCGGGGAGACCGAGGAGGAGCTCGGCCACCCCGTCGACGACGAGGGCTGAGGCCTACCCCTCGCGCAGGTCGACCTCGTCCGCAGGGTTGGCGTCGGGGTTGCCGGCGTCCGGCGCGTCGCCGACGCCGTGGGGGTAGTTGGTGCCCTGCTCGCCGCGCTCGTCGGCGATCGGGTCGTTCGGGCCTTCGGTGGGGGTGCTCATGCCCGTGCGCATACCCCGCCGGGGCCGCCGGGAAACGGGATCAGGACGCGGGACGCCGGGTGGCCGAGGTGAAGGGACCGAGCTCGGCCCATCCGCGCCGGGCGTACCAGTGCCGCGGCCAGTCGTCGGTCAGCGCCTCGAGGTGCAGGTCCGGGATGCCGCGCGCGATGGCCTCGCCGACGCAGGCCGCGATGAGCGCGTCGGCGTACCGCTTGCCGCGGTGCTCCGGCCAGGTCGCGACGCCGTCGATCTCGGCGCCGTCGCCCCGCACGGCCATGTCGGCGGCCGCGACGATCGTGCCGTCGGCGTCGCGGACGACGTACGTGAGGTACGGCCCGGCCACGTCCATGTGCGAGCGGCGCGACAGCAGGTCGCCGAGCTCGGAGTCGCCGATGCCCGGGACCCACTCCTCGCGCCAGAGCCGCGCCTCGAAGTCGCACGTCGCCTCGGGCTCGACCTGCTCGACCACGACGCCGTCGGGGGCCGCCATCGGGCCGAGCGACGACGGCCGGCTCATCACGACTTCCGGCTCGATCGAGTAGCCGGCCTCGACGAGCACAGCGGCCGTCGCGCCGGACACCGGTGTCTGCAGCACGAGGTGGCGGTGGGCGAGCCCGGCGCCGCCGAGCACGTCGTCGGCCCAGGCGATGAGCTGCTCGCCGCCGGGGTCGCGACGGGCCAGGATCGTGTTGTGCACGAAGGAGTTCGCGTGCTCGGGGGAGAGCAGCGCCCACGCGCCCTCGGCGAGGTCGACCACCGTGCCCGCGCGGGCGCGGCGGATGTCGGCGTACCAGTCGGCCGCCTCGTCGTACGTCGCCATCAGACGCCGATCGGGTGCCACACGGTCTTGGTCTCGAGGAACGACCGGATGCGGGTCAGGCCGGGGTCGGCCGTCCAGTCGTCGGTGTCAGGGCGCCGCACCCGCTTGAGGTTGTCGGCGGCGGCCACCTCGAGCGAGGTCAGCAGGTCGTGGTCGTCGACTCCCGCCAGGTCGATCGCGTTGACGTCCATGTGCGAGGCGAGCCACGGCGCGATCTCGGCCGCGGATCCGGTGAGCAGGTTGATGACGCCGCCGGGCACGTCGGACGTCGCGAGCACCTCCGACAGCGTGATCGCGGGCAGCGGGCGCTCGTACGACGACACGACGACGCAGGTGTTGCCGCTGACCACGACCGGTGCGATGACCGAGACGAGGCCGAGGAGCGACGACGCCTGCGGCGCGACGACCGCGACGACCCCGGTCGGCTCCGGCACCGAGAAGTTGTAGTACGGACCGGCGACCGGGTTGGTCGAGCCGAGCACCTGCGCGAGCTTGTCGGCCCAGCCGGCGTACCAGACCCAGCGGTCGATCGCGGCGTCGACGACGGCCTCGGCCCGGCGGGCGGTGAGGCCCTCGGACGCCACGACCTCCTCGGCGAACTGCGCGCGCCGCCCCTCCATCACCTCGGCGACGCGGTAGAGCACCTGCCCGCGGTTGTACGCCGTGGCCTTCACCCAGCCCGGCTGCGCCTTGCGCGCGGCCACGACGGCGTCGCGCGCGTCCTTGCGCGAGGCGAGCGCCGCGTTGGCGAGGAACCGGCCCTTGGTGTCGGCGGCCTCGTACGTGCGGCCGCTCTCCGACCGCGGGAACGCGCCGCCGATGTAGAGCTTGTAGGTCTTGCGGACCTCGATGCGTGCCATGTCCAGATCCTCCGTCACACCACGTCGAGGTACGCCGCGAGCCCGTGCCGGCCGCCCTCGCGGCCGTACCCGGACTCCTTGTAGCCGCCGAAGGGGCTCGTGGGGTCGAACCGGTTGAACGTGTTGGCCCACACGACGCCTGCGCGCATCTGGCTCGCGACCTTCAGGATGCGCGAGCCCTTCTCCGTCCAGATGCCGGCCGAGAGCCCGTACGCGGTGTTGTTGGCCTTCTCCACCGCCTCGCTCGGCGTGCGGAAGGTGAGCACCGAGAGCACCGGGCCGAAGATCTCCTCGCGCGCGATGCGGTGCGCCTGCGAGACGCCCGTGAACACGGTCGGCGCGAACCAGAAGCCCTTGTCGGGCAGGTCGCAGTCTGCGGTCCAGCGCTCGGCCCCCTCGTCGTCGCCGACGCCCGCGAGGTGGCGGATCCGCTCGAGCTGCTCGAGGGAGTTGATCGCGCCGATGTCGGTGTTCTTGTCGAGCGGGTCGCCGAGGCGCAGCGTCGAGAGGCGGCGCTTGAGCCGGGCCACGAGCTCCTCGGCGATCGTCTCCTGCACGAGCAGGCGGGATCCGGCGCAGCACACGTGGCCCTGGTTGAAGAAGATGCCCGCGACGATGCCCTCGACCGCCTGGTCGATGGGTGCGTCGTCGAAGACGATGTTCGCGGCCTTGCCGCCGAGCTCGAGGGTGACCTTCTTGTCGGTGCCGGCCACCGCGCGCGCGATGGCCTTGCCCACCTCGGTCGACCCGGTGAACGCGACCTTGTCGACGCCGGGGTGCTCGACGAGCGCGCGGCCCGTGTCGCCCGCGCCGGTGATGATGTTGACGACGCCCGGCGGCAGGTCGGCCTGGCGGCAGATGTCGGCGAAGAACAGCGCCGTGAGCGGCGTGGTCTCCGCGGGCTTCAGCACGACCGTGTTGCCCGCGGCCAGCGCCGGCGCGATCTTCCACGCCAGCATCAGCATGGGGAAGTTCCACGGGATGACCTGCGCGGCCACGCCGAGCGGCTTCGGATCGGGCCCGAAGCCGGCGTGCTCGAGCTTGTCCGCCCAGCCGGCGTAGTAGAAGAAGTGCGCCGCGACGAGCGGGATGTCGACGTCGCGCGACTCCTTGATCGGCTTGCCGTTGTCGAGCGACTCGAGCACCGCGAGCTCGCGCGAGCGCTCCTGGATCAGCCGCGCGATGCGGAAGAGGTACTTCGCGCGGTCCTTGCCGGAGGTCTTGGACCACACGCGCGTGTAGGTGCGCCGTGCCGCCTTCACCGCGCGGTCGACGTCGGCGGCGCTCGCCTCGGCGACCTCGGCGAGCACCTCCTCGGTTGCGGGGTTGATGCTCTTGAGGGCGCCGCCCGTGCCGTCGACGAACTCGCCGTCGATGAACAGGCCGTACGACGACGCGATGTCGACCACGGAGCGCGACTCGGGGGCCGGCGCGTACTCGAAGGGGGTGGGCACGGGATCCTCCGCGTCAGTCGACGGTGACGTAGTCGGGGCCGGAGTAGCGTCCGGAGGCGAGCTTCTGGCGCTGCAGGAGCAGGTCGTTGAGCAGGCTCGACGCGCCGAACCGGAACAGGTCGGGCGTGAGCCAGTCGGTGCCGACCGTCTCGTTGACCAGCACGAGGTACTTCATGGCGTCCTTGGTGGTGCTGATGCCGCCGGCGGGCTTCATGCCGATGTGCCTGCCGGTCGCGTCGTACCAGTCGCGGCACGCCTCGAGCATCACGAGCGTGACCGGCAGCGTGGCGGCCGGCGAGATCTTGCCGGTGCTCGTCTTGATGAAGTCGGCGCCGGCCATCATCGCGAGCCACGACGCGCGACGGACGTTGTCGTAGGTCACGAGCTCGCCGGTCTCGAGGATCACCTTCAGGTGGGCGTCGGCGCCGTCCTCGTGGCACACCTCGCGCACGGCGACGATCTCCTCGAACACCTCGAGGTAGCGGCCGGACAGGAACGCGCCGCGGTCGATCACCATGTCGATCTCGTCCGCGCCCGCCTGCACGGCGTCGCGGGTGTCGGCGAGCTTCACGGCCATCGAGGCGCGTCCCGACGGGAACGCCGTGGTCACCGCGGCCACGTGCACGCCGCTGTCGCCGAGCTCGGACTTCGCGAGGCCGACGAGATCGTTGTAGACGCAGACGGCCGCGGTGGCGGGCACCGAGGGGTCGTGCGCGTCGGGACGGCGGGCCTTCGCGCAGAGCGTGCGGACCTTGCCCGGGGTGTCGTTGCCCTGCAGGGTCGTGAGGTCGATCATCGAGATCGCGAGGTCGATCGCGAACGCCTTGGCCGTGGTCTTGATCGAGCGCGTCGACAGGGCGGCCGCGCGGGCCTCGGCGCCGACCTGGTCGACCCCGGGGAGGCCGCCGAGGAAGCGTCGGAGGGCGGCGTCGGACCTGGTCGCGTCGGCCAGGACGCCGGGGTCGGCGAGCAGGCTGCTGGGGGAGCGGGTCACCGATCGATCCTAGTCCGCGCGGCGGATCCGCGAGGAGTTCGTGCAGGCCCGGTCCTGGGCGTTAGAGTGCCGCTCCGGCGCCTGCTGCGTGGATGGGCCATCGGCGCGCCGTGCTCCTGGAAGGCCCCGGAATGACGCCGGACAGCCCCGCCGCCCCGCATGTGACCCCGCCGCAGCAGCGGATGCACGTGAACGACGAGCGGCTCGTCTCCCTCATCCTCGACTACGTCCGCGACCGGCTCTCGCTGCCCGAGACGCCGCTCGACCACCCGGGCGACAAGGCCGCGATCGACGGCCTGCTCGACGGGCTCATCACCGCCGAAGGCACCGACCCCGCGGTCGTGATGGACCTGTACGAGCACCACCTGAGCCAGACGGTGCTGTCGGCCGACTCGCCCCGCTTCTTCGCCTTCATCCCGGCCGCGCCCACCAAGGCCGCGCTGCTGTTCGACATGGTCGTCTCCGCCGCGTCGCTGCAGGGCATCTCCTGGCTCGAGGCCGCCGGTGCGGTCGCCGCGGAGAACCAGGCGCTGCGCTGGATCGCCGACGCCGCGGGCCTCCCGCAGACGGCCGGCGGCGCCTTCGTCTCCGGCGGCTCGGCCGGCAACCTGTCGGCCCTCGTGGTGGCCCGCGACACCGCGCGCCGCCGCCTCGTCGAGCGCGACGGCGACCAGGCCCGCTACCGCCGCCTGCGCATCGCGGTGAGCGACCAGGCGCACTCGTCGATCAAGAACACGCTGTCGATCATCGACGTCGACCCGTTCGTCGTGCGCACCGCCGACCACCGGTTCACCGGCGACGCCCTGCGCGAGGCGATCGAGGCCGACGCCGACCCCGAGACGATCGTGGCCGTCGTAGCGACCTCGGGCACCACCAACGCCGGCATCGTCGACGACCTTCGCGGCGTGGGCACCGTCGCGCGCGAGCGCGGGATGTGGTTCCACGTCGACGGCGCGTACGGCGGTGCCGGCCTCTTCGCGCCGTCGGTGCGCGAGCGGTACGACGGCATCGACCTCGCCGACTCGTTCATCGTCGACCCGCATAAGTGGCTGTTCGCGCCGTTCGACTGCGCGGCGCTCCTCTACCGCGAGCCGTGGCTCGCCAAGCGCGTGCACACGCAGGACGCGTCGTACCTCGATGCGATCCACCACGACGACGGCTCGTACGAGTGGAACCCGACCGACTACGCGTACCACCTGACGCGCCGCGCCCGCGGCCTGCCGCTGTGGTTCTCGCTCGTCGTCAACGGCACCCAGGCGTACACCGACGCGATCGAGCACTCGATCACACTGGCCCGCGAGACCGCGGCGGAGATCGAGGCTGCCGACCACCTCGAGCTGCTGCGCGAGCCGGGCCTGTCCGTCGTGCTGTTCCGGCGTACGGGCTGGACCGCCGCCGACTACGACGCCTGGGGTGCGCGCCTGCTCGCCGACCAGGTCGCGTTCATCACGAGCACCACGTGGGAGGGCGAGACCGTCGGGCGCTTCGCGTTCCTGCACCCGGGCACCACCATGGAGATGGTGCGCGAGGTGCTGGCGACCACCGCGTGACGCGCGGACGCCACGCGCGGGGGAGGATGGGGCGATGAGCGGATACGACCCGGCGCCCCTGCGCTCCTACCGGCTCGGCAACGGCCGGCTGCTGGCCTGGGCTGTGCTCGTGATCGTCGGCGCTCTCGCCGCGCAGGCGCTGTGGTCGGGCGAGGGCACGGGCCGCTGGCTCGCGGTCACGGCCGCGGTCGCCGTGGCCTGCGCCGCGTGGCTGCTCGGCGTGCGACCCGCCGTGGTCGAGCTGCCGACCGTGCTCGAGGTCCGCAACCCGCTGCGCACGTGGACCATCACGTGGAGCTCGATCACCAAGGTCGACGCCGACGACGTGATCCGCATCCACGCCGGCGAGCAGGTGGTGCGCTGCTTCAGCCTGCCGCGCAGGGACAAGCGGCCGATCGTGAGCGGCTTCGCCTCGGCGTTCGGCGGCCGTCCGCTGCCGGCCGACGACTCCGAGCCCGTGCGCGGGTCGACCACGACGTACGACGTGGTCGAGGCGATCGAGGACCGCGCGCACAGCCTGCGCGGGGGCAACGCCTCGGATGCGCCGCCGGTGTGGGAGGTCGACCGGCTCGCGCTCGCCGTCGCCGTGGTCGGCGTGGTCAACGCGGTCGCCTGGGCGATGCTCCTTCTGCTGGGATGAGCGGCATGAGCGATCCGAGCGCGGACGTCGTCCACGTCGGGCCCGACGCCGCCTGCTCGGCCGAGGGCTGGACGGCCAGCGGGCTCCGGGTGGAGCTCGTGCCGTGGGACGACGAGCGCGCCGTGCGGGTGGAGTCGGAGTACGACGCCTGGCCCGAGGACGAGCCGCGCGACCCGCCGCCGCCGATGCTGGGGCGGCTCATCGTCGACATCGTCGATCCCGACGGCGTGCGGGCGTACGCCGGAGTCGTCTCCTGGCATCTCGTGACGTACGGCCCGAACCCGGGCTCGCACGCGTGGAACATCGGGATCGAGCTCGTCGACGCCGCACGCGGGCACGGTGTCGGCACCGTCGCGCAACGGCTCCTCGCGCGGTGGCTGATCGCCACCACCCACGTCGAGCGCATCGAGGCCTCGACCGATGTCACCAACGTCGCCGAGCAGAAGTCGCTCGAGCGCGCCGGCTTCACCCGCGAGGGCGTGCTGCGCTCGGCGCAGAAGCGGGCCGACGGCCGGCACGACCTCTACGGCTACTCGATCCTGCCGGTCGACCTCGGCTGAGCGCATTCCCCTCCGGCGTGTCCGGAGGCTCACGTCCGCGTCCGCGCTGCGGGCGTCCGATCGGGGTTAGCGTCGTGGCATGAGAGCCATGGCCTACGACGCGTACGGATCCGACGACGTGCTCGCGCTGCGCGAGCTGCCCGACCCCAAGGTGGGTCCCGGCGAGGTGCGGATCCGGGTGCGCCGCGCAGGCGTGAACCCGGTCGACTGGAAGGTCATGTCCGGCGGGCTCGACGGGCTGATGGATGCGGTCTTCCCGGTCGTCCCGGGCTGGGACGTCGCCGGCGTCGTCGAGGCGGTGGGCATCGACACCCCGGAGTTCGAGGTGGGCGACGAGGTCGTGGCGTACGCCCGCAAGGACGTCGTGCACGGCGGCACGTTCGCCGAGCTCGTCACCATGAGCGTGCGCGGGGTCGCGGCCAAGCCCGCGTCGCTCACGTGGGACGAGGCGGGCGGCCTCCCGCTCGCCGGGCTCACCGCGCTGCAGACGCTCGACCGCCTCGTCGTCTCGGCCACGGACACCGTCCTCGTGCACGGCGGCGCAGGCGGTGTCGGCGCGCTCGCGGTGCAGATCGCCAAAGCCCGTGGCGCACGGGTGATCGCCACCGCGTCGGCCTCCAACCACGACTTCCTGTCGGACCTCGGCGCGACGCCCGCGGAGTACGGCGACGGCGTCGTCGAGCGCGTCCGCGCGATCGCGCCCGACGGCGTCGACGTGGTCGTCGACTTCGTCGGCGGGGTGCGCGACGTGACGATGGCGGTGCTCGCCGCGGGCGGCCGGCACGCGTCGATCGCGGACTCGACCGTGCTGGAGACCGGCGGCTCGTGGTTCTGGGTGCGGCCGTCGACCGAGGGGCTGGCCGAGCTCGGCCGGCTCGCCGACGCCGGGCAGCTGCGGGTGCCGGTTGCCCAGGTCCTCCCGCTCGAGGAGCTGCCGGCCGCGTTCGCCGCCAGCCGCGGCGGTCACGTGCGCGGCAAGCTCGTCATCGCCGTCGCGGACTGACGCCGGCTACAGCCCCAGCACCTCGGCCATGCCGTCCTTCAGGGCGGCGAGCCGGTGCTGCGCCACCAGGCGCGAGGCCTCGACGTCGCTCGTGACCGGCACGACCACCTCGAGGTAGCACTTGAGCTTGGGCTCGGTGCCGCTCGGCCGCACGATCGCGCGCGTGCCCTCGGCGAGGTGCAGGCGCACGCCGTCGGTCGGCGGCAGGCCGCCCGCGCCGTCCTCGAGGTCGTCGAAACCCTCGACGGCGAGCCCGGCGACCTCGATCGGTCGGTGCGCGCGGAGGCGCGCCATCGCGTCGGTGATCAGCGACAGATCGGCGACGCGCACCGACAGCTGGTCGGTCGCGTGCAGGCCGTGCGCGACGGCGAGGTCGTCGAGCACGTCGTGCACGGTGCGGCCCTCGGCCTTGAGCGCCGCGACCATCTCGACGATGCGCAGCGCGGCGCTCACGCCGTCCTTGTCGGCCACGTGCGCCGAGTCGACGCAGTAGCCGAGCGCCTCCTCGTAGCCGAACGCGAGGCCGGGGATGCGGCCGATCCACTTGAAGCCGGTGAGCGTCTCGTGGTGCTCGATGCCGTACGCCGCGGCCATCTTCGACAGCAGCGACGACGACACGATGGAGTTGGCGTACGGCCCGCCGGCCCCGCGCTCGTGCAGCCACCAGCCGAGCAGCCAGCCGACCTCGTCGCCCCGCAGCATCCGGTACGCCGGACCTCCGCCGGCCCCGCGGTCCTGGGTCGGCACCGCGACGGCGCAGCGGTCGGCGTCGGGGTCGTTGGCGATGACGACGTCGGCGTCGGCGTCGAGGCCCTCCTCGATCGCGAGGTCCATCGCGCCCGGCTCCTCCGGGTTGGGGAAGGACACCGTCGGGAAGTCGGGGTCGGGCGCGAACTGGGCGCGCACCACGCGCGGGGCCGGGAAGCCAGCAGCCGCAAGGGCTTCGAGCATGACGTCGCCGCCGACGCCGTGCATCGGCGTATACGCGATCGCCACCTCGCGCGGGGATGCGGGGTCGACGAGGCCCGCGACGTCGCGCAGGTACGCCGTCAGCACGGAGTCGTCGAGGTGCTCCCAGCCGTCGCCGCGCGGGAGTTCTGCGACCGCGCCCACGGCGTCGATGCACGCGCTGATCTCATGGTCGGCGGGCGGCACGATCTGGGTGCCGTCGCCGAGGTAGACCTTGTAGCCGTTGTCCTGCGGCGGGTTGTGGCTCGCGGTCACCATCACGCCGGCTGCGGCGCCGAGGTGGCGGATGGCGTACGCAAGCACGGGCGTGGGCAGCGGGCGCGGCAGCACGTACGCGTGCAGGCCGGCGCCCTCCATCACCTCCGCCGTGTCGCGGGCGAACTCGTCGGACTTGTGGCGGGCGTCGTACCCGACCACCACCGTGCCGCCGCCGCGCTGGCCGAGGTACGCCGCGAGCCCCGCCGCTGCACGCGAGACGACGGCCCGGTTCATGCGGTTCGGGCCGGGCCCGATCGCGCCGCGCAGCCCGGCGGTGCCGAACTCGAGCCGCCCGGTGAATGCGTCGAGCAGCTCCGCCGCGGCCGCCTCGTCGCCGCTGCCCGCGGCGTCGAGCAGCGCGTCGAGGGCGTGCCGGGTGTCGGGGTCGGGGTCGTCGTCGAGCCAGGCGCGGGCGCGGTCGACGAGCGTGGGGTCGACGGCGTGCGCGGTCACAGCGAGGCCACCACCTGGGCGAGCAGCCGGCCCATGCGCTCGGCGGCGGCCTTGCCGGCCTCGAGCACCTCCTCGTGGTTCAGCGGCTCGCCGGTCATGCCGGCGGCGAGGTTGGTCACGAGGGAGATGCCGAGGATCTCCATGCCCGCCTCGCGGGCGGCGATCGCCTCGAGCGTGGTGGACATGCCGACCAGGTCGGCGCCGATGATCCCTGCCATGCGCACCTCGGCCGGGGTCTCGTACTGCGGTCCGCGGAACTGCGCATACACGCCCTCGGCGAGGCCGGGCTCGATCTCCTTGCAGATCGCGCGCAGACGCGCGGAGTAGAGGTCGGTGAGGTCGATGAACGTGGCGCCGCGCAAGGGCGACGCGCCGGTCAGGTTGATGTGGTCGCTGATGAGCACCGGGGTGCCCGGCGTCCAGGCGGGGTTGAGGCCGCCGCAGCCGTTGGTCAGCACGATGACGCGGCAGCCCGCGGCGGCGGCGGTGCGTACGCCGTGCGCGACGGCCTCGACGCCGAGGCCCTCGTAGTAGTGGTTGCGGCCGAGGAAGACGAGCGCGCGCGTGCCGCCCGCCTGCACGCTGCGCACGCGGCCGGCGTGGCCCTGCACGCCCGGGGCCGGGAAGTGCGGCAGGTCGGTGATCGCGAAGTCGGCCACCGTCTCGCCGATGAGGTCGACGGCGGGGACCCAGCCCGATCCCAGCACGAGCGCGACGTCGTGCGTCGGGGCACCGGTGATGCGGGCGAGCTCGGCGGCGGCCTCCACGGCCGCGGCCTTCGGGTCCTGGAGCAGAAGAGTCTGGGTCACAGAGCGACGCTAGCCGTTCGCCGACGCCCCCCGCGCCCGTGCCCGGAGATTGTTCCGTCACGTCCTCCGGCGACGGTCCGGGTGCGGTTCGATGGCCCCCGGGGGTCCTCGGGAGGGTGCATGTCCAGCAGCGACGAGATCCGCGAGACCCAGCGGCGCACGTGGGACGACCTGTCGACCATGTGGGACAAGTGGGACGCCGTGATCATGCGCCAGCTCGCGCCCGTGGGCGCGGCCATGGTCGCGGCGCTCGGGGCCCGCGACGACCACCAGGTGCTCGACGTCGCGAGCGGCACCGGCGAGCCCGGTCTCACGGTCGCGGCGCAGGTGCCGCGCGGGCGGGTGGTTCTCTCCGACCTCTCGCCCCAGATGCTGGAGGTCGCCGTACGCCGTGCTGCCGCGCAGGGCCTGGCCAACATCGAGACGGCCACGTGCAGCGCCGACGACCTCCCGTTCGCCGAAGCGTCGTTCGACGGCGTGACCGCCCGCTTCGGCTACATGTTCTTCCCCGAGCTCGACGCGGCGACCGCCGAGATGGCGCGGGTGCTGCGGCCAGGCGGGCGGCTCACCGCATCGGTCTGGGCCGGGCGCGAGGACAACCCGTGGGCGACGCTCGTGGTCGACGCCGTCGGCGAGGAGATCGAGCTGCCGGCGCCGCCGCCGGGCGCACCGGGCGTCTTCCGCTGCAGCGCACGGGGTCTGGTGCCCTCGCTCCTCGCGGACGCCGGCCTCCGCGACGTGCAGGAGGTCGACGTGCCGGTCGTGGTCGAGGCCGCTTCGCCCGAGCTGGGCTGGGAGGTGCTGAGCGAGCACGTCGCCCCGGCGGCCGCGGCGCTCGCGCGGCTCGACGACGCCGCACGCGCCCGCGTCCGCGAGCGCGTGGTTGGGCAGCTCGACGCGTACGTGGTCGGCGACGGGGTGCGCGTGCCCGGGCTCGCCCGCGTGGCGGTCGGCACCCGCTGAGGCGTCAGCGCGTGACGGGCTGCTGGAGCTCGGTGACCCAGTCCGACTGGTCGGGCGTGACGGCCCGCACGTACACCTCGCGGCAGGGCCCGGCGTACTCGTAGCCGTTCTCCACGAGCCATCGGTGCAGGGCCTGCCACGACTCCCCGATGCGGCTCATGTCGCCGAGGTGCACGCCGCACACCGCCGAGCCGCCGTCGAGGTCGACGAGCTCGCAACCGTCGGGCGCGGGGCCGTTGCCGGTGAACCCGGCCACCACCTCGAGCCCCTCCTCGACCTCGCGGTAGGCCGCGATGGGCGTCTCGAACGCACCGGGCACGTCTCCGATCGCGCGTGTGACGCCGTCGAACATGGCCTCGAGGTTCTGCCCGATCTCCTCCCGCTGCATCGTGCGCGTCTGCGCGATCAGCCGCACCGCGGGGATGGTCTTCACGACGTAGTCGCCGGTCATGGTGTCCTCCTGCTCGATCATCCGAAGGCGGGACTCCACGGCGGTCAGGCGCACGTCGACGGCACGGGCCTCCTCGAGCAGCTCGGCGCGCCGCAGCCGCAGCATGCCGCGCAGCTCCTCGGCACCCACCGGGTCCGCGAGCAGGCCGCGCACCTGCTCGAGGGTGAAGCCGAGGTCCTTCAGCGCCACGATCCGGTTGAGGTCGTGGAGCTGCTCGGGGGAGTACGACCGGTACCCGCTCGACGGGTCGACGCGGTCGGGCACGAGCAGCCCGATCGCGTCGTAGTGCCGGAGCATCCGCACCGACACCTGCCCGAGCCGGGCGAAGTCCGAGATCAACACGACTCGAGTTCTCCCGCCTCACACGGTGTCAGGGTCAAGGGGTACGACGTACCCGCGTCACCCGGTGCTCGTGCAGGGTCGCGTGCGCAGGTCGTGGACGTAGTCGTCCGGTGCCCCCGCCGCCTCCGCGGCGTCGGCGATGATGCCGAGGTAGCGGGCCGAGGGCAGGCCGCCCTCGTAGTCGTCGAGGACGTAGAGCCAGGCCGTGACGTCGCCCTCGAGCGTGGCGATGCGGACCCGGATCTTGTTGTAGAGCCCGAGGTCGCTGCCCTCCCACTCGTCGAGCGCGGCCTCGTCGGCAGGCGAGAGGTCGTACAGCGCTACGAAGACCTGCGAGCCTTCCTCCTCGACGAGGGTCGCGAGTGCGCCCTCCCAGCCGAGGGACTCGCCGCCGAAGGTGAGCCGCCATCCCTGCAGCCAGCCGGTGCCGCGGGCGGGGGAGTGCGGTGCGCGCAGGAGCATCTGGAGCGGGTCCATGTTGCTGCCGTACGCGGCGTACAGGGTCACACGGTGAGAGTAGCCAAGCGGCGTACGGAATGATGGGCGCCATGACGCGCGTGGTGATCGTGGGCGGCGGACCGGGTGGCTACGAGTCGGCGCTGGTCGCCGCACAGCTCGGGGCCGACGTCACCGTCGTCGACCGCGACGGCCTCGGCGGCTCGTGCGTCCTCACCGACTGCGTGCCGAGCAAGACGCTCATCGCGACGGCCGAGCTCATGACGGCCACGGCCGACTCCGGGCCCCTCGGCGTGCGGATCGCCGGCGGCACGACGGCCGGCGTCTCGGTCGACCTCGCCGCGGTCAACGCCCGCGTGAAGAGCCTCGCGGCCGCGCAGTCCGCCGACATCGAGGCCCGCCTCGGCCGCGAGGGCGTCCGCGTGGTGAAGGGCCTCGGCCGGCTGGAGGGCCCGTCCGTCGTCGTCGCGACCGACGACACCGGCGACGAGACGGCGTTCCCGGCCGACGCGGTCCTCATCTCCACCGGCGCTCGCCCGCGAGTCGTCGCGGGCGCCGAGCCCGACGGCGAGCGCATCCTCACGTGGGAGCAGGTCTACGACCTCGACGTGCTCCCCGAGAAGCTCGTCGTCGTCGGATCCGGCGTCACCGGCGCGGAGTTCGCCTCGGCGTACAACGCGCTCGGCTCGGAGGTCGTGCTGGTCTCCTCCCGCGAGCACGTCCTGCCGGGCGAGGACCCCGACGCCGCGCAGGTGCTCGAGGACGTCTTTACCCGCCGCGGCATGAAGGTGCTCGGCCGCTCGCGCGCCCAGTCGGCCGTGCGCACGGCCGACGGCGTCGTCGTGACCCTTGCCGACGGCTCGACCGTCGAGGGCTCGCACGTGCTCATGGCGGTCGGCTCGCTGCCGAACACCGAGGGCATCGGCCTCGTCGAGAGCGGCGTGAGCCTCAACGACTCCGGCTACATCCGGGTCGACCGCGTCTCGCGCACGAGCGCGCGGGGCGTGTACGCCGCGGGCGACGTGACCGGCGTGCTCATGCTCGCCTCGGTCGCGGCCATGCAGGGCCGCATCGCGATGTGGCACGCGCTCGGCGACGCCGTCGATCCGCTCGACCTGCGCACCGTCTCGAGCAACGTGTTCACCGACCCCGAGATCTCGACCATCGGCGTGACCCAGGCCGACGCCGACTCCGGCGCCGAGGACGTCCGATCGGTGAAGCTGCCGCTCGCGACCAACGCCCGCGCCAAGATGCAGGGCCTGTCGGACGGCTTCGTGAAGCTGTTCTGCCGCCCGGGCACCGGCATCGTCGTCGGCGGCGTGGTCGTGGCGCCGCACGCGTCCGAGCTCATCCACCCGATCACGATGGCGGTCAAGCACCGCCTCACCGTCGACGACGTGGCGGCGACGTTCACCGTCTACCCGTCGCTGTCCGGCTCGATCGCCGAGGCCGCCCGCCAGCTCCACACGCATTGAAAGTTCTGACCGAACCCCTGGTAAGGGTCACCTGATCGGACTAGCGTCCCCCGGGTCGCGCCGCACCTCCCTCGGGAGTGCGGTGTGGGGGGCACGTGAGGCGGTCGTCCGACCGCCACGAGCCGAAGGGGATCCATGAGACGACGTCGTTCCGCCGTCATCGCTCTGTCCGCGGCCGCACTCGCGGCCGCCGCCCTCACCGCCACGCCGGCCGCCTCCGCGGACCCGGCCCCCGCCCTGACGCCGATCGGCGGCGACTTCGTGTCGCCGCTGCACCTGGCGTTCGGCCCCGGCAAGACGCTGTACGTCGCCGACGCGTTCACCGCGTCGATCCAGAAGATCAAGCTGCGCACGGGCGTGCGCACGACGCTCTTCCAGGGCACCCAGCCGCTGCCCGGCATCGACGTCGGCTCGAACGGCGCCATCAAGGCGACGCTGTCGATTGGCGATCCGAGCCAGCCTCTGCCCACCTCGCTCATCGGGGTGAACCAGGCGGGCAAGAAGTGGCAGCTCGCCGACCTGCTCGCGTTCGAGCAGGCCAACAACCCGGACGGCCAGAACCAGGACACGCCCGACTCGCTGTCGAACCCGTACTCGGTCCTGGCCCTGAAGCACCGCACGATCGTGGCCGACGCCGGCGCGAACGACCTCCTGGTCGTGAGGCACGGCAAGGTCACGGCGCTCACGGTGTTCCCGACCTTCACGGCCGAGGGGTGCCAGCTCAACAACAACGGCGACACCTCGTGCGACCCGGTGCCGACCGACGTCGAGCTCGGCCCTGACGGCTACCTCTACGTCTCCGGCCTCGGGGCGGAGGTCGAGGGCCACATCTACAAGGTGAACCAGTGGACCGGCGAGATCGTGCGCACGTGGGGCGGCCTGCCGCCGCTCACCGGCATCGCGGTCGCGTCGGACGGCACGATCTACGCGTCGTCGATCTTCGCTGGCACGATCCTGCGGATCGGCCGCGACGGCAGCACCAGCGCCGCGCAGGTGCCGTTCCCGACGGACGTCGAGATCGGCCTCGGGATGGTCGTCGTCGGCTCCATGCCGCTCTCGGGCGGTCCGGGGGCGGTCTACAAGGTGGCGCCGTCGGCGTTCGTGCCGGTCACCTGATCCATCGCACGGGCACGCGGCGCGGTCAGAACTGCCTGGCCGCGCCGCTGCCCGTGTTCACGCGCATCGGCAGCACGTCGACGGCCTCGAACGCCCGTGCCGGCACTCGGCCGAGCGCGCTCACGAGGTCGCTCGTCCAGCGAGTGTCGGACGTGCCCTGGAAGTACCAGGGGCTGCCGTTGTCGGCGAGCACGAGGCCGTACTTCTTCATCGCCGTCAGGACCACGCGCGCCTGCGCCGGGTAGCCGCTGATGTCGTACGACGCCTTCAGGCGGAACCGCGCGCCCATCGGCGGGTAGTAGATGCTGTTGACCGAGCCGGCCTGGTGCCGGGCGGGCCATAGCCACCGCTTGTCGGTGATGTTCGTCGTGAACCGGATCGCGTGGTCGACCTTGCCGCGCGCGACCTCGTCGTACCGCAGCAGGCCGGGCAGGATCGGCAGGCCGGCCGCGTCGGCGGAGGTCCACCCGACGGGGCGCAGCAGGTTCGACTTCAGGTTCCAGACCGCGCCGGACCCGGCGTACCACCCGCTCGTGCGCTTGTGGGTGTCCCACGTCTCGAACAGCGTGCAGGTCGCGGCGTCGACCACGATGGCGTGCCGGTCGCCGGTGGCGCTCGACCCGCCCTCGATCTTCGTGGTGCTCGACAGCGGGTAGAGCACCCTGTCGCTCTCGTCGGCGTACCCGAAGGTCACCTTCACCCGCGGCGCGCCGTTCACGACCGTGATGGGGATGCCGTACGGCACCGGCTGCGCACCGAACGACGGGCCGAAGTCCGCGTGCAGGTTCCGCGTCGGCGACATGTGCGACAGCCACTGGGCCGAGCGCGGATGCACCTTCAGCTTCGAGATGTCGGTGTGCCAGTAGCTGGTCGCGGGGAACGCCGGGCACGACGTGCCCGGGATGTACGCCGAGGTCCGCACGACAGCGGCAGGCGCGGCGACCGTGGCTGTCGCAGGTGCGGCGAGCGCCGCCAGCGAGGCGCCCGCGGCCAGCGCCGCGAGCGCGGAGAGACGGGCCGACCGCGCACTGCTCATGCCGGGATCATCGGCACGGGCCGCCCGGCGCCCGTTCGCCCGCGCGGGTGGATCAGAAGTCTCCGCCGCCGCCGAAGTCTCCTCCGCCGCCGAAGCCCCCGCCTCCGCCGCCGTCCCAGCCGCTCCAGCCGCCGCCCGTGTCGCCGAAGCCGGAGGTGGTGTCCGGCGGGGCGATCACGGTGGGGGAGGAGAACGCGCCGCCGAGCATCGAGCCCATGAAGATCATCGACATCGCGTTCATGCCGGCGCCGCCGAAGTAGCCCCCGGCGTACGGCGCGTAGGCCTGGCCGCCCTGCCAGTAGGGCACGCGCGCCCCGCCGGCCATCTCGATCTCGCGGGCCTGCGGGAGGCCGCCGCTGCGCAGGGTGGTGGCGCAGGCGAGGCACACCGGGATCGGGCGCACGGCGCCGCCGTCGGGTGCCCACTCGACGTCCTCGGCGCTCGGGCCGTGGCGCGGGTCGACGAAGCAGGGCGGGCGGCGCTCGGGCAGGGGGCGGCCGTCCATGCGGGCCTCCACCGAGGCGAGCGCGAACCGGCCGTCCTCGAGCGCCGCGGTGACCGAGCCGGCGTCCTCGGGCCGGCCCATGCGGGCCGAGAGCATCTTCGCCTGCTCGTAGGAGTCGAGGGCGCGCTGCGCGTCGGCACGGCCGGCCTCGTCGAGGCGCGGGTCCTCCACGTCGAGCCGGGCGACGGCCTCGCCGTACGACGTGACGTCCTCGTCGACCACGCGGCGCAGCGCCGCGACGCGCTCGGCGTTGGCCTTCTTGGCCTTGCGGCTGATCCACCAGGCGCCGCCGCCGATCGCGGCGGCGATGACGGCGAAGAACGCGAGGATGCCGACGCCGCCTCCGCTGTCGGACGACCCCGACCCCGGCGTGCCGCCGCTCAACGCCGCCGTCGCATCCGTGACGAACGCGCTGGTAACCGCGAATGCGCCGGCGTCCTTGTTGTCGCGGTAGGCGATCGTGGAGATCTGGCTGACGTTGACCTCTGTGCTGTTGCCGCGGAACGCACTCGTCGACTCGTCGCCGAGATAGACGGCGTAGGTCCCTGCGATGCGGACGCCCTCGTAGAGGGCCTGGAGCGTGTCGTTGGACGAGTCGTTGACGGCCGCCGAGCGCGGCAGCACGGCGATGAAGAACACCTGGCCGCTGTCGCGGATCTGGGCCGCGAGCTGGTCGGCCTCGGACGCGCTCATCAGGCCGTCGGCGGCGGGGTCGACGTACACGGACTCGCCGCTGCGCAGGACGCGCGCGGCCTCGTCGACCCCGGAGGTGGTGGTCGTGGCGGAGGCGGGGGCGAGCGACAGCAGCGAGGCGCCGGCGGCCAGGGCAGCGGCAGCGGCGGCGACGAGGCGGGCGGCGGTCGAGCGACGGTGGCGCATGGGAGTCATCCTCACACTTCTCCTGACGACGCGACGCCCCCCGCCCGTTCCCGGGTCGAGGGGCGTCCGCCAGCAGCGAAGAGCGCCGGGCTCAGTCCTTGATCTCGAGCAGGACCGTGCCGCTGGGGACCGTCGCCCCGACCTCGGCCGCGAGGCCGGTGACCGTGCCCGCCTTGTGGGCGGTCAGGGGCTGCTCCATCTTCATGGCCTCGAGCACCACGACCAGGTCGCCGGCAGCCACGGTCTGGCCCTCGGCGACCGCGACCTTGACGATCGTGCCCTGCATCGGGGCGGCCACGGCGTCCCCGGACGCCGCACTGCCGGACTTCTTGGCGCTGCGCTTCGGGGCCTTCTTGGGACCGGCGTGGCCGCCGCCGCCGAAGGAGATGCCGCCCGGGAGCGACACCTCGACCCGCTTGCCGCCGACCTCGACCGTGAGCGTCTGGCGCTCCTCGGGGTCCTCGACGTCCGCGGGGGCGCCGGCGTACGCCGGGATCTGGTTGTCGAACTCGGTCTCGATCCAGCGCGTGTGCACCGAGAAGGGCGTGGCGTCGTCGGTGGCGAACGCCGGGTCGCGCACGACCACGCGGTGGAAGGTCAGCGCGGTGGCGATGCCGTCGATCTGGAACTCGTCCAGGGCCCGGCGGGAGCGCTCGAGCGCCTCCTTGCGATCCTTCCCGGTGACGATGAGCTTGGCGAGCAGCGAGTCGAAGTTGCCGCCGATCACGTCGCCCTGCTGGAAGCCGGCGTCGAGACGCACGCCGGGGCCCGACGGGGGCTCCCAGACCGTGAGCACGCCGGGGGCGGGCAGGAAGTTGCGGCCCGGGTCCTCGCCGTTGATGCGGAACTCGAACGAGTGCCCGCGCAGCGGCGGGTCGGTGAAGCCGAGCTCCTCGCCGTTGGCGATGCGGAACTGCTCGCGCACGAGGTCGATGCCGGCGACCTCCTCGGACACCGGGTGCTCGACCTGCAGGCGCGTGTTGACCTCGAGGAACGAGATGGTGCCGTCGAGGCCGACGAGGAACTCGCAGGTGCCGGCGCCGTAGTAGCCGGCCTCCTTCACGATCGCCTTGGAGGCGCGGTAGAGCTCGTCGAGCTGGGCGTCGGAGAGGTACGGCGCGGGCGCCTCCTCCACGAGCTTCTGGTGCCGGCGCTGCAGCGAGCAGTCGCGGGTCGAGACGACCACGACGTTGCCGTGCTGGTCGGCGAGCACCTGGGTCTCGACGTGGCGCGGGTTGTCCAGGTAGCGCTCGACGAAGCACTCGCCCCGGCCGAACGCCGCGACGGCCTCGCGGACGGCGGAGTCGAACAGCTCGGGGATCTCCTCGAGCGTGCGGGCGACCTTGAGGCCGCGGCCGCCGCCGCCGAACGCCGCCTTGATGGCGATGGGCAGGCCGTGGGTGCGGGCGAACTCGACGATCTCGTCGGCGTCCTTCACGGGGTCGGGCGTGCCCTCGACCTGCGGGGCGCCGGCGCGCTGGGCGATGTGGCGGGCGGACACCTTGTCGCCGAGGTCGCGGATGGCCTGCGGGGGCGGGCCGATCCAGGTGAGCCCGGCGTCGATCACGGCCTGGGCGAAGTCGGCGTTCTCGGAGAGGAACCCGTAGCCGGGGTGCACGGCGTCCGCACCCGACTGGCGGGCGGCGTCGAGCAGCTTGTCCACGACCAGGTAGGTCTCCGCGGCGGTCGAGCCGCCGAGGGCGTAGGCCTCGTCGGCCGCCTTGACGTGCAGCGCGTCGCGGTCCGGGTCGGCGTACACGGCCACGGACGCGATGCCGGCGTCACGGCAGGCCCGGGCGACTCGGATGGCGATCTCGCCACGATTGGCGATGAGGACCTTGGAGATGGTCATCGCGGTGCTGCTCCTGTCGCGGATGGGCGGTGCGGTTCACGCGCACCGGGTCCGATCTTGCCGGACGCAGGTACCTCTGCGCGGGGCGGGTGCAAGACCCGTCGTGGGATATCTGTCACCCCTGCTCAGGCGTCGATCTCCTCGAGCCGGGCGAGGCATCGACGGGTGACGTCGTCGACCTCGGCGAGGGTGCGTTCGAGCTCCTCGCGGCGCACGTGCAGGTCGGCACGCACCCGCTCGAGCGAGGCGAGGAGGCGGCGGATCTGCCCGCTCTCGCCCGGCTCCGCGTCGTACATGTCGACGATCTCGCGGATCTCGGCGAGCGACATGCCGAACCGCTTGCCGCGCAGCGCGAGCACCAGCCGGGCGCGGTCTCGGGCGCCGTACGTGCGGACGCTGCCCGAGCCGGTGCGGGCCGGCGTGACGATGCCGGCCTCCTCGTAGAAGCGCAGCGTGCGGGTCGTGACGCCGAGCTCGGCCGCGAGCTCGCCCACGGTGTACGTCGAAGTGGTCACGGTCGGCTCCTCGCGGCTCTGGCGTCGGGGACAGTGAAGCGCTACCTTCACCTTTACGTCAACGTCAAGGTAAGCGGGTCGAGGAGCAGGGATGACCAGGGACGCGGTGCGCGCCGCCCGTGCGGCCACGCACGAGGTGCCACCCGCGGCCGCGGCCAAGCTCGCGGCCCAGGGCAAGCTGCACGCGCGCGAGCGCATCGCGCTGCTCGTGGACCCGGGCTCGTTCGTCGAGGACGGCCAGCTCGCGCACGCCGGCACCCCGGGCTACCCGGCCGACGGCGTGGTCACGGGCCGCGGCACGGTCGACGGCCGGCCGGTGCTCGTGGTGGCCAACGACCCGGTCGTGAAGGCCGGGTCGTGGGGAGCGCGAACGGTCGAGAAGATCATCCGCATCACCGAGGCGGCGCTGGCCGAGGAGATCCCGCTCTTCTGGTTCATCGACTCCGCCGGCGCCCGCATCACCGACCAGGTCGACCTGTTCCCCGGCCGCCGCGGTGCCGGGCGCATCTTCCGCAACCAGGTCGCGCTCTCGGGCAAGGTTCCGCAGATCTGTTGCCTGTTCGGCCCGTCGGCGGCAGGTGGCGCCTATATCCCCGCGTTCTGCGACGTCGTGATCATGGTCGAGGGCAACGCGTCGATGTACCTCGGCAGCCCGCGCATGGCCGAGATGGTCGTGGGCGAGAAGGTCTCGCTCGAGGAGATGGGCGGCGCGCGGATGCACGCCACCGTCTCCGGCTGCGGCGACAACCTCGCCGACGACGACGCCGACGCGATCGAGCAGGCCCGCCTCGTGCTGTCGTACCTCCCGCAGTGCTGGCGCGAGGACCCGCCCGTGTACGCCGCCGAGCCGCCCGAGCGCGTGCTCGAGGCCGACTGCGTGCCGATGCCTGAGAGCGTCCCGTTCGACATCCGCGACATCGTCGAGGGCATCGTCGATGACGGCTCGTTCTTCGAGATCAAGCCGCTCTTCGCCGGCGAGCTCGTCGTGGGGTTCGGCCGCATCGAGGGCCGGAGCGTCGGCGTCGTCGCGAACAACAGCGCGGTGAAGGGCGGCGTGCTGTTCGGCGACAGCGCCGACAAGGCGGCGCGCTTCATCTGGTGGTGCGACGCGTTCAACGTGCCGCTGGTCTACCTCGCCGACGTGCCCGGCTTCATGATCGGCTCGCAGGTCGAGCGCGAGGGGATCATCCGGCACGGCGCGAAGATGATCACCGCCGTCAGCGAGGCCACCGTGCCGCAGGTGTCGGTCGTCGTGCGCAAGGCGTACGGCGCGGGCCTCTACGCGATGGACGGTCCCGGCTTCGGCCCGGACGCGTGCATCGCGCTGCCGACCGCGAGCATTGCGGTCATGGGCCCGGAGGCCGCGGTCAACGCCGTCTACGCGAACAAGATCGCGGAGATCGCCGACCCCGACGAGCGCGCGGCCTTCGTCGCCGAGCGGCGCGCGGAGTACCTCGCCGACATCGACCTGCTGCGCCTCGCCGACGACCTCGTCATCGACGCCGTCGTCGAGCCGGGGGAGCTCCGGCGGGAGATCGACGTACGCCTTCGCTCGGCGGCCCGCAAGGACCGGCGGTTCAGCGAGCGCCGGCACGGCGTACCACCCGTCTGAGCGAACGCGATCACGTACTGTCGCGCCATGCGCACGCTGCGTCTGCGGACGACGGCCGGGATCGGCTGCGACACACCGGATACCGTCCCTTCGGCTGACGCGGGCGCCCGTGCGCGGCCCGCTAGGCTCGCCCGCGAGGCCCCTCAATCTCCCCGTGCGAGGGGCCTCGCCCATGCCCGAGGGGAGACGGCGTGACCCGGGTCATGCGCATCGTCCACGGCGACGAGCCTGCGACGGATGCGCCCCGCATCCGCCGCCTCGCGACCCGCGCGGTCGTGCTCCACGGGGAGTCGCTGCTGCTGCTGCGGTCGCGCAGCGGCGACTACCGGTTCCCCGGCGGCGGGCTCGACGAGGGCGAGAGCCTCGAGTCCAACCTCGCCCGCGAGCTGCTCGAGGAGTGCGGCGCCCGGCTGCTGCGGGTCGACGAGCACCTGCTGACGGTGGTCGACGAGCGGCCGGCCCGCGAGCCTGGCGCCGTCTTCGCGCAGGAGTCGCGGTTCTACCGCTGCGACGTGCACGACGGGCTCGCCGACGTCGACCACGACCTGCGCGAGCGCACCCTCGAGCTCGAGCCGGTCTGGGTCGAGGTGCAGGTGGCGCTGGAGTCGAACCGCGCGCTGCGCGACGCGCGGCGGACTGCAGCAGCGCCGCTCAGCACCGACACCGCCGAGGACCCGGACGACCTCGCCTGGATCGAGCGGGAGACGCTCGCCCTCGAGGTCGTCGCCGGCTACTCCGGCGGCGCCTCGTCCGTCGTGGGCTTCTCGGACACCGGGCAGTAGAGCCGCATCTTCGCGTCGGTCGTGCGCTCGAGAACGTGGTCCGACAGCGGCTTCCCGCACGCGGAGCACGGGGTCGACGGCAGGGTCGAGCTCACGACCGTGGTGTGGTCGACGTCGCCGATCTGCGCCGGCCCGACCACCTTGGCCGCGAGCCGGGTGAGCCGGTCGGAGAACGCCCACGCCGACGCGCGGCGCTTGTCGCCCTTCGTCATGACGAGGTCCAGAGGTCGGTCCAGCGGACGTCGAGCTCCTCGACCGCCCACCGCACGAACGGCAGCGACAGCCCGACGACGTTGGAGTGGTCGCCCTCGAGCTCCTCGACGAACGGCCCGCCGATCCCGTCGATCGTGAAGGCGCCCGCGACGCGCAGCGGCTCGCCGGTGCCGACGTACGCCTCGATCGTGGCGTCGTCGAGGTCGGCGAACCGGACCGTGGTCGAGACGACCGCGGTCACGCTGTCGGAGGTGTCCCGGCGTACGACGTGGTGCCCCGTGCGCAGCACGCCCGTGCGGCCGCGCATCGCGCGCCACCGGGCCACGGCCTCGTCCGCGTCGGCGGGCTTGCCGAGCGCTGCGCCGTCGAGGTCGAGCACGGAGTCGCAGGCGACGAGGACGGCGTCGGAGAGGTCGTCGCCGAGGTCCGCGAGCACGGCGTCGCCCTTGGCCACCGCGAGGGCGGAGCACACGTCGGCCGGGGTGGCCCGGCCCTCGGCGGCGAGCGCGGCCTCGATCGCGTCCTCGTCGACGCCGCTGACGCGCACGAACGGCTCGATGCCGGCGCCGCGCAGGAGCGTGAGGCGGGCAGGGGAGGCCGAGGCGAGCACGAGCGGACGGGTCACCGCTCCACCCTCTCAGAACCTGTCACGGCCGCGAGTAACCGCCCGTGTCCTCGGATTTCGGTGCCCGAAACCGAGGACAACGGCGGTTACTCGCGTACGAGTAGGGGTTCAGCGGGGGGCGGCGGAGGCGCGCCAGCCGCCGGCCGGCAGGGCGCCGCGCACCGTGCGCTGGTGGGCGGCCCAGCCCGCGGAGGCCGGAGCGGTGCGCGGGCGCTCGACGCCGGACGCCGACGCCGCGGCGACCACGGCCACGAGGGCCGCGACGTCCTCGGCGCTCGGCGCGCCGCGCACGATCCGCAGGACCGGGCGGTCGGTGCTCTCGTCGCCGCTCACAGCGGGATGTTCCCGTGCTTCTTGGGCGGCAGCGACGCGCGCTTGCTGCGCAGGGCGCGCAGCGCGCGGGTCACCTGGGCGCGGGTCTCGCTCGGCTTGATGACCGCGTCGATGTAGCCGCGCTCGGCCGCGATGTACGGGTTCGCGAGGGTTTCGTCGTACTCCGCGATGTAGTCCGCGCGCATCGTGTCGGGGTCCTCGGCCTTGGCGAGCTCGCGGCGGTAGAGGATGTTGACCGCGCCCTGCGCGCCCATGACCGCGATCTGCGCGGTGGGCCAGGCGAGGTTGACGTCGGCGCCGAGGTGCTTGGACCCCATGACGTCGTACGCGCCGCCGTACGCCTTGCGCGTGATCACGGTGACCAGCGGCACGGTGGCCTCGGCGTACGCGTAGATCAGCTTGGCGCCGCGCCGGATGATGCCGTTCCACTCCTGGTCGGTGCCCGGCAGGAAGCCCGGGACGTCGACGAAGGTCAGCACCGGGATGTTGAAGGCGTCGCAGGTGCGCACGAACCGCGCAGCCTTCTCCGAGGCCTCGATGTCGAGCGTGCCGGCGAACTGCATGGGCTGGTTGGCGACGACGCCGACCGAGCGGCCCTCGACCCGGCCGAACCCGACGATGATGTTGGGCGCCCAGAGCGGCTGGATCTCGAGGAAGTCCTCGTCGTCGAGGACGGCCTCGATGACCTTGTGCATGTCGTACGGCTGGTTGGGCGAGTCCGGCACGATCGTGTCGAGGGCGAGGTCGCCCTCCGACGCCGCGAGATCGGCCTCGATGTCGAACGCCGGCACCTCGTCGAGGTTGTTGCTCGGCAGGAAGCCGAGGAGGGCCTTGACCAGGTCCATCGCCTCGGCCTCGTCGCTGGTCATCGCGTGCGCCACGCCGCTCTTGCTGTTGTGGGTGCGCGCACCGCCGAGCTCGTCGAAGCCGACGTCCTCGCCCGTGACCGTCTTGATGACGTCGGGGCCGGTGATGAACATGTGCGAGGTCTTGTCGACCATGATCGTGAAGTCGGTGATGGCGGGGGAGTAGACCGCGCCGCCGGCGCACGGGCCCATGATCAGCGAGATCTGCGGGATGACGCCCGACGCCTGGACGTTGCGCCGGAAGATCTCGCCGTAAAGGCCGAGGGAGACCACGCCCTCCTGGATGCGGGCGCCGCCCGAGTCGTTGATGCCGATGACCGGCACGCCGGTCTTCATGGCGAGGTCCATGACCTTCACGATCTTCTCGCCGAAGACCTCGCCGAGGCTGCCGCCGAAGATGGTGAAGTCCTGCGCGAACACGCAGACCGGGCGGCCGTCGACCGTGCCGTAGCCGGTGACGACGCCGTCGCCGTACGGGCGGTTGTCGGGGAGGTCGAACGCGTTCGAGCGGTGCCGGGCGAGGGCGTCGAGCTCGACGAACGAGCCCTCGTCGAGCAGCATCTCGATCCGCTCGCGCGCCGTGGCCTTGCCGCGGTCGTGCTGCTTCTGGACCGACTTCTCCGGAGCTGCGTGCGCCGCGGCCTCGCGGCGGCTCTCGAAGTCGGCGATCTTGCCCGCCGTGGTGGTCGGTGCAGGGGTCTGGCCCTGGATCTCCGGCGCTGCGGTCACCGCACGTCACCCAATTCCCTAGAGGAGCACGACTCGGTGGAGCTCGGCGGTGCGGCCCGAAGCCGCCCGTCCCTCGTACCTTAGCCACGTGGCTCCCCCCGACGACCGCCCCTCCGGAGAGGTGCGACGCACCTCGCACGACGGGCGCGACCCCCGGTCCTGGGACGACGACGCCCTGCAGGAGGCGCTCGACCGCGCGGGCGATTCCGCGTGGGGCCCGGTGGCCGTGATCCCGTCGACCGGCTCGACCAACGCCGACGCCGTCGACCAGGTGCAGGAGGGTGCGCCGGAGGGCTTCACCGTCGTCGCCGACGAGCAGACCGAGGGCCGGGGGAGGCTCGGCCGGGCGTGGACCTCGCCGTACGGCGCGGGCATCGCGATGTCGGTCGTGCTCCGGCCGATGGTGCCGGACGCGGCGTGGGGCTGGATCCCGCTGCTGACCGGCGTCGCGGTCGTCGAGGCGCTGGCGCAGCAGGGGGTGGCGGCCCGGCTGAAGTGGCCCAACGACGTCGTGGTCGACGGCGATGCGCGCGACGGCAGCCCCGGACCGCGCAAGCTCGGCGGGCTGCTCGCGGAGCGCTCGGGCGCTGCGGTCGTCGTCGGGATCGGCGTCAACGTCGACCTGACCGCCGAGGAGGCACCGGTCGCGCGGGCCACCTCCACGCGTCTCGAGGGGGTCGACGTGCAGCGCGAGCAACTGGTCGTCGACGTGCTCGTGGCGCTGCGCCGGCACTACCTCCTCTGGCAGCTCGCGGCCGGCGACCCGGAGCGGTCGGGCCTGCTGGACGCGTACCGCGCCGCGTGCCTGTCGCTCGGCGCGCGCGTGCGCGTGCTGCTGCCGGGAGGCGGCGAGCTGCTCGGCGCGGCGCTCGACGTCGACGGGTCTGGTCGGCTGCTCGTCCGCGGCGACGACGGCGCCGAGCACGCGCTGTCTGCGGGGGACGTGGAACATCTGCGCGCCTGATCTGACACGATCGGCGCATGGGCTACCCGACCAAGCTCCTCGCTGACGACGAGTCGATCGTGCACGAGCTCAAGCCGCACTGGCGGGCGCTCGTCATGCCGGTGTTCGTACTGCTGCTGACCCTCGGGTTCGGCATCTTCGCGATCGCCAAGTTCGACAACAGCGGCGTGCGCTGGACGATCGTCGTGATCATGCTGCTGATCCTGATCGCGTGGGTCGTGCGGCCGTTCCTCTACTGGCTGACCACGCAGTACGTGATCACCGACCACCGGATCATCGTGCGCACCGGGCTCATCTCCCGGTCCGGGCGCGACATGCCGCTCTCGCGCGTCAACGACGTGTCGTTCAAGAAGGGCGCGATCGAGCGGCTGCTCAACTGCGGCACACTCATGATCGAGTCGGCCGGCACCCAGGGCCAGCTCGTGATCAGCAGCGTGCCTGACGTCGAGGACATCCAGCGCGAGATCTACCGGCTGCACGACGAGGACGACGAGCGCCGGCGCAACAAGCCCGGCCGCGACGCCTGATCGCGCCGCGACCCCCATGACCGACACCACGCCGCGTCCGGAGGACGTGGTCGACGCCCTCGTCGAGAAGGTGCTCGGCGACCCTCGGTCGCTGCGGCGCGAGGAGGTCGCGGAGCAGTCCGGCGTACCGCTCGCCGAGGCCCGGCGGCTCTGGCGGGCGATGGGCTTCGCGGACGTCGGCGACGCCGTCGCCTTCACCGCGGGCGACCTCGAGGCCCTGCGCGCCCTCGACAGCCTCGTGGTGCGCGACCTCCTCGACCGCGACGACGCGGTCGAGGTGACCCGGGCGCTCGGCCTCACCACGAGCCGGCTGGCCGACTGGCAGGCCGACACGTTCGGGCGGCTGCTCGTCGAGAGCGGCGCGCTCGACCGCGACGACCCGCTCGGCCCGGCCTCGGCCGAGGGCCTCGGCCGAGAGCTCGACCAGCTGCTGCCCGTCCTCGAGAAGCTGCTCGTGCACGTGTGGCGCCGCCAGCTCGCCGCCGCGCTCGAGCGCGGCCTCGCCGACGCCGAGGCCGACGGCGAGGTCGAGACCGGCCACCTGACGGTCGGCTTCGCCGACCAGGTCGGGTTCACCCGGCTCTCGCGCCGGCTCGAGGAGAACGAGCTCGCCCAGCTCGTCGAGCGGTTCGAGTCGCGGTCCGCCGACATCGTGGTGGCCAGCGGCGGCCGCGTCATCAAGACGCTGGGCGACGAGATCCTGTTCGTGTCCGCGGACCCGGCCGCGGCCGCCGAGGCGGCTCTGCGGCTGATCGCCGAGCACGAGGCCGACGAGGAGATGCCCCGCCTGCGGATCGGCCTGGCCACGGGCGTCGTGGTGACGCGGCGCGGCGACGTCTTCGGCACCACGGTCAACCTGGCCAACCGCCTCACGGCGGTCGCCCGGCCCGACACCGTGCTCGTCGACGCCGTGACGGCCGAGGTGCTCCACGACGAGGAGGCCTTCACGCTGCGGCCGGTGCCGCCGCGGGCGGTCCGCGGCATCGGCCTCGTGCGGCCGGTGCTGCTCGGCCGGGCACCGGGCGGCTGAGCGTTCTCAGCGGGCGCACAGGGCACCGGGTCTCCAGGGAACCGGCGTCGTGGTCGATACTTCGGGGGTGAGCGTGGGGGCGGAGCGAGGAGCCGTCGTCCCGTCGGCCCGCGTGGGCGACGAGGACTCGGTCCGCATGCGCTCGCTCATGGAGCTCGTGTCGCTGGTGACCGCGTCCCGCGACTACGCCGATCTCCTCGACGTCATGGCCGAGGAGTCGCGCCAGGCCCTCGGCGCCACGGCTGTGTCGCTGTCGATCTGGGAGCGCGAGCGCGGGCTCGTGCGCACCCTCGTCAACGTCGGCACGCTCGCCGCGCACCAGGACCGGCACCCGACCGACGAGGTCTACGGCCTTGCCGACCACCCGCTCGCCGTCCGGATGTTCACCGAGGGCGCGGCCTTCGTGCAGACCCTCGGCGAGGAGGGCGGCGACGCCTCGGTGGATCGGATCCTGGCGCGCGACCACCTCATCAGCGTGCTGTCCGTGCCCATCCACCTCGACGGTCGCGTCTGGGGCGAGCTGTGGGCCGGTCGCGCGGAGGGCCACCCGCCGTACACCGAGGACGACGTCGCGTTCGGCCGGCTCGTGGCCACCCAGGTCGGCGCGGGCATCGCGCAGGCGGAGCACGTGGCCCGCGTCGAGCGGCTCGTCTACACCGACGACCTCACCGGCCTCGCCAACCGCAGGGCGTTCGAGGACCACCTCGACATCGCGTTCGGGCAGCACCGCGAGACGGGAGTGCCGGTCGGCATCATCGTGGCCGACGTGAACGGGCTCAAGGCCGTCAACGACGCGCGCGGCCACGACGCCGGCGACCTCGTGCTCACCACGTTCGCGAGCGAGCTCTCGGCGGCCGCCGCCGTGCACGCCGGCGTGCTGACCGCCCGGCTCGGCGGCGACGAGTTCTGCGCGCTGGCCGTCGGGCTGCCCGCCGAGCAGGTGCTGGCCCTGGCCGACGACATCTGCCGCCGCGCGCACGAGGAGCTCGAGCACGGCGTCGCCTGCGGCGTCGCGACCACCGACGACCTCGGGTCCGCTGCCAGCTCGCCCGCGCGGCTGCTGCGCGCGGCCGACGCCGCGCAGTACCGCGCGAAGCGGTCGGAGTCGCTCGTGCCGGTGGTGGCGGGCCGGCGTACGCCGTCGGAGCCCACGGACCCCGCCGGGCCCGACGCCGACCGCCGCGCGTTCCGCGGTCGCGGCACCCGCGAGCCCGGCGTGTTCCTCGACGTCGCGCTCGCGCGGCTCGACGAGGTGCCCGACCTCGACTCCGTCGGCCGGCTCGTGGTGGTGGCCAAGGTGCTCGCCGAGACCGTGGATGCGGCCGGCTGGTTCGTGTCCCGCGTCATGCAGTCGCTGGGCACGATCGAGACGGTCGAGTCGGCCGTCGCGCGCGCCGGAGACCTCGGCGACTCCTCCCGGTTCTTCGCGATCGACGAGTTCCCGGTGGAGGAGTTCCCCGCGTCGTACGCCGCCGCCTCCGGCCAGGTCGTGGTCGTCGATGTCGACGACCCGCGGTCCGACCCTGCCGAGACCGCGCTGCTCATGGCGGGCGGCCTCTCGGAGATGCTCATGAGCGGCGGCGCCGACGTGGGCGCGGCCGCCTGGCTGGTCGAGGTGGTGGGCGACGAGCTGTCGGCGCCGATGAGGCCGTACGCCAACGTCCTGCGCGCGGCGGTGGCCGTGGCGCTGCACCGATGAGCACGATGGCGGCCCGCGTGCCGCGCGTGATCCTGGCCGAGGACGACCCCGACATCTCGACGCCGCTGCTGCGCGCGCTCCGGCGCGAGGGGTACGACGTACGCCACGTGGTCGACGGGCCCTCGGCCCTCGCCGGCGGGCTGTCGGGCACCGCCGACCTCCTGCTGCTCGACCTCGGTCTGCCCGGCATGGACGGGCTCGACGTGTGCCGCACGCTCCGGGCGCGCGGGGTCGACCTGCCGGTGCTCGTGCTGACCGCGCGGACGTCCGAGCCGGACCTCGTGATCGGGCTCGACGCCGGGGCCGACGACTACGTGGCCAAGCCGTTCCGGCTGGCCGAGCTGCTCGCGCGCGTGCGGGTGCAGCTGCGGCGTACCACCGGCGACGACGACGCGATCACGGTCGGCGCGATCACGGTCGCCATGTCGTCGCACCGGGTCACCGTCGACGGCGTCCCGGGCGAGGCGGGTCTGACGCCCAAGGAGTACGACCTGCTGCTGCTCCTCATGCGCCGCGCGGGGCAGGTGGTCAGTCGCGAGGTGATCATGCGCGAGGTGTGGCGCACGGAGTGGCTGGGCGCCACCAAGACGCTCGACATGCACGTGTCGACGCTGCGCAAGAAGCTCGGGCCGGCCGGCGCCCAGATCACGACGGTCCGCGGCATCGGGCTACGCCTGGACTCGGCGGCCTGACATGCGCCGGCGGGTGCTGCTCCTCGTCTTCAGCACGACGCTGTTCGCGCTGACGCTGCTCGGCGTCGTCCTCATGGTCGTGATCTGGCAGATGATGGCGCTGGCCGCCCAGGCCCGTGTCGACAGCGCGGCCGCCCAGGCCGCGACCGCCGTGCATGCCGAGCTCGACAGCGGAGTGCAGCCGACCGCATCGATCATCGCCCCGCTGGCCGAGGCGAACGGCGCCTACATCGTGGTCCAGGTGCCGGCCGGCGAGACCTGGCAGGCCTTCGACCTGAGCGCGGGCGAGCCGTTCGACGGCAGCGGGTGGATCGGTCGCGGCTCGGACGAGAACGTCAGCGCCACGGCGGAGATCTCGACCGCGAGCCGGGTGCAGCAGGTGGCTGGGCAGGGCGTCATCGTGCTGCTGCTGGCCGCGTTCGCGCTGGCCGCGGCGATGGCGGTGGCCTGGTTCTACAGCCGGCGCCTCACCCAGCCGTTCGAGGACTTCAAGGAGTTCATCGCCTCCGTCGCCACCGGCGACCGGCGCGGCCTGAAGAAGCGCTACGGCCTGCCCGAGATCGACATGGTGGCCGAGGTGCTCGACACCGGCGTGAGCCGGTTCGACGAGATGCTCGAGCGCGAGCGGCAGGCGACCCAGGACGCCTCGCACCAGCTGAAGTCGCCGTTGACGGCCATCTCGATGCGGCTCGAGGAGATCACGACGACCGACGACCTCGACGTCGCGCGCGAGGAGGCGCAGGTCGCGCTGGCGCAGGTCGAGCGGCTCGCCGGCGTGGTCGACGAGGTGGTCGGCGTCATGCGCGGGCAGCGCTCGTCGATGCCGTCGGAGTTCGCGGTCGACGCGATGGTCCGCGACCAGGTGGGGGAGTGGTTGCCGGCGTACCGGGCGGCGGGGCGCGAGCTGCAGGTGAGCGGGCGGGACGGCATCCGGGTGGTGGCCGAGCCGGGCGCCCAGGCGCAGGTGCTCGCGACGCTGCTGGAGAACTCCCTCGCGCACGGCGCGGGCCTCACGACCGTGCGGATCCGGCTGAGCTCGGGCTGGGCCGTGATCGAGGTGGCCGACGAGGGGGACGGCGTCCCGCTCGAGCTCGAGAGGCGGGTGTTCGACCGTGCGGTGAGCGGCGGCGGCTCGTCGGGCCTCGGCCTCGCGGTGGCCCGCACGCTGGTGAGCGGCGACGGCGGCCGGCTCGAGCTCATCTCCGCCCGGCCCGCGGTGTTCGCGATCTTCCTGCCCGCCCTGCCCGACCCCGAGCCCCGCGCCACGCTCGGCACCACGGACGCGCGCCCCACCGACGCGCGCCCCACCGACGCGTCGGAACCTCCGGCGCCCCCTGCCCGCACCGAATCCCCGGCCACGCCCACACCCTCACGCCGTTTGTAGGTCAATGTGGCTTTCACTGCCTAAGGCAGAGATAACGCCACATCGAAACCTGGAGCCTCGGCGCGCGTCCGATTTCAGGATGTGAGGATCTCTCTGCGGATGGCAGTGAAAGCCACATTGACCAGAAAAAGTGCGGGGGCTGGTCAGGCGGAGGTGGCGACGGCGGCTTCCTCGGCGGCCTCGGCGTCGTCGGGGAACACCCAGCGGCGGTAGGACCAGAACCGGAAGATCGTGCCGAGCGCCAGGCCGATGACGTTGGCGCTGATGTTGTCGGCGATGGGTCCGCGCAGGTTGAAGACGTAGTGCGAGATCCAGAGGCAGCCGACCGAGATCGCCATGCCGACGCCGTTGAGCACGAAGAACAGCACGTACTCGCGGCCGAAGCTCGTGCGGCCGCGGTGGCGGAAGGTCCAGTAGCGGTTGCCGAAGTACGCGAACGTCGTCGCGACCGCCACGCTCACGACCTTGGCCGTGAGGGGCTTGTCGTACATCGGGCCCTCGCCGCCGGCGAACCGCAGCAGGTTGAACAGGCCGACGTCGATGACGAAGGCGAAGGCGCCGACGACGCCGAACTTGGCGACCTCGTGCCAGAGCTTGTCGACGCCGTCGATCAGCCCGCGCACGAGACCGCGGCGGGTCTGGGTCGTCTCGCTCACCCGGCGATGGTACCCGCCGTACGCCGGTTCACCCGCACCGTGTGAGCGCTCCCGCTAGCCTCTGGCTGCCCCGTGCGGACGAGGGCAGGCGGACTCGGAGGACGGCATGGGCGCAGGTCAGGGCGGGTACGGCGTACGCCACGGGTCGGACCCCGACGTGCCCGGCCTGGCGAGCGTGACGCTCGTCTCGCCCGACGGCGTAGACGCCACGTTCGTGCCCGGCGCCGGGATGGTCGGCACGTCGCTCACCCTCGACGGCGTCGACGTGCTCGCCCGCCGGGGCGGGATGACGGCGTACCTCGGCAAGGGCTCGACGTACGGCATCCCGCTGCTGGCGCCGTGGGCCAACCGCCTGTCGACGCCGGAGCAGCAGGTGGGCGACGTGTCGTGGACCGTCGCCGTGGGAGACCCGCGCGTGCACGGCGACGACAACGGCCTCCCCATCCACGGGCTGCTCGCCGGTGCCGCCGAGTGGCAGGTGGAGCATGCGGGCGCCTCCGACGACGCGGCGGTGCTGCGCGCCCGGCTGCGGTTCGACGAGTCGCTCGACTGCTTCCCGCAGTTCCCCTTCCGCCACAACCTCGTGGTGACCGTCGAGCTCGCGGGCACAGTGCTGCGGGTGACGACCGAGCTCGACGCCGTGGGGGAGCAGGCCGTGCCCGTCGCCTTCGGCTGGCACCCGTGGTTCGACTTCCCGGACGTCCCCCGCGCCGAGTGGCAGGTGCACGGCCCGCTGCACCGCCGGGCCACGCTGGACGCCGAGAACATCCCGACGGGCGAGGTCACCGAGGCCCCGCTGCCGCAGGGCGCGCTGGGCGGCACTTTCCTCGACGACGTCTTCCTCGAGGTCGCCGACGGCACCGAGGTCACGGTCGCGGCCGGCCCGCGCGAGGTGGTCGTCCGCTACGTCCAGGGGTACGACGTGGCCGTCGTGTTCGCACCGCTCATCTTCGACACGGTGTGCGTCGAGCCGATGACCGCGCCGACCGACCCCTTCCGCGGCTGGTGGCCGCTGCGCACGTGCGAGCCGGGGGAGGCCGTGACGGCGGTCTACGAGATCGAGCTCCGACGGCGTCCCACTAGGCTCGGGGAGTGACTTCGTCCGTCGACGCGCACGTCGCGCCCGGGTTCCCCGTCGTGGGCGTGATCGGGGGCGGCCAGCTCGCCCGCATGCTGCAGCAGCCCGCCATCGCGCTCGGCGTCGGGCTGCGCGTGCTCGCGACGTCGATGCAGGAGAGCGCGGCCCAGGCCGTGCGCGACGTGCGGCTCGGCAACCACGACGACCTCGACGACGTGCGCCGGTTCGCGGCCGGGTGCGACGTCATCACGTTCGACCACGAGCACGTGCCGCCGCTGCTGCTGAAGACGCTCGAGGACGAGGGTGTCGCCGTACGCCCCGGGGGTCGGGCGCTCGTGCATGCGCAGGACAAGATCATCATGCGCGAGGCGCTCACCGCCGCCGGCGTGCCGTGCCCGCTCTGGGCTGCGATCGACGAGGTCGAGCAGCTCGAGGCGTTCGGCGCCGAGGCCGGCTGGCCCCTGATCCTGAAGACCTCGCGCGGCGGGTACGACGGCCGCGGCGTGTGGGTCGTCGACTCGTACGCCGAGGCTGCCGCGCTCATCGCGTCGACCACGCTCAACCCGGGCGCCCGCTGGCTCGCGGAGGAGAAGGTCGACTTCGTGCAGGAGCTGTCGGCGCAGGTCGCCCGCAGCCCGCACGGCCAGGCCGTGGCCTATCCGGTCGTGCGCACCGTGCAGACCAACGGCATCTGCACCGAGGTGGTCGCGCCGGCGCCCGGCCTCACCGACGACGAGGCCGTCGCCGCGCAGCAGGCCGCGCTCACCGTGGCCAAGGCGCTCGACGTGGTGGGCATGCTCGCGGTCGAGATGTTCGAGACCCGCGACGGCCGCGTGCTCGTCAACGAGCTCGCGATGCGTCCGCACAACTCCGGCCACTGGTCGATCGACGGCGCTGTCACCTCGCAGTTCGAGAACCACCTGCGCGCGGTGCTCGACCTCCCGCTCGGCGACCCGTCCGCGATCGCGCCGTACGCCGTGATGGTCAACGTGCTCGGCGGCGACAAGGAGGACGGCCTCTACCGCGCCTACCTGCACTGCATGGCGCGCGACCCGGGGATCAAGATCCACATGTACGGCAAGGACGTGCGGCCGGGGCGCAAGCTCGGCCACGTGACCGTCGTCGGGGACGACCTCGACGACCTGCTCGGGCGGGCGCACCACGCCGCCGACTACCTCACGGGAGTCATCGATGAGTGACGGCCTGACCACCGCGGTCGGCGGAGTGCCGCTCGTCGGCATCGTGATGGGCTCGGACTCCGACTGGCCGGTCATGAAGGCTGCGGCCGAGGCCCTCGCCGAGTTCGGCGTCGCGCACGAGATCGGCGTGGTCTCCGCCCACCGCATGCCCGAGGAGATGGTCGAGTACGGCCGCACCGCGATCGACCGCGGCCTGCGCGTGGTCATCGCCGGCGCCGGCGGCGCCGCGCACCTGCCCGGAATGCTCGCCTCCCTCACGCCCCTGCCCGTCATCGGCGTCCCTGTCCCGCTCGCCAACCTCGACGGCATGGACTCGCTTCTCTCCATCGTGCAGATGCCGGCCGGCGTGCCCGTCGCGACCGTGGCGATCGGCAACGCGCGCAACGCGGGGCTCCTCGCCGTACGCATGCTCGCGGCCGGCGACGACGAGCGCGGCGCCGTGCTGCGTCAGCGCATGGCCGCCTTCCAGGCCCAGCTCAACCAAAGCGCCAAGGACAAGGGCGCCACCCTCCGCGCTTCCCTCTAGCTCCTCGAGTTACTGCCCAAAGTGGTGTTCTAGGAGCACCCAAAGCCCCACTTTGGGCAGTTGCTCGCGTGGGTCAGAGGCCGAGGCGGCGGTACTCGATGGCGGGGCAGCGGTCCATGACGACATCGAGGCCGGCGTCTCGCGCACGCCGAGCGGCGTCCTCGTCGATCACGTCGAGCTGCAGCCAGACGGCCTTGGCGCCCACGGCGATCGCGGCGTCGACGACCTCGCCGACGCGGCGCGAGTTCACGAAGCAGTCGACGACGTCGATCGGGCCGACGGCGAACGCGGCGTCCTGCACGGTGGAGTAGCCCTGCTCGCCGTGCACGGTCTGGGCGCGCGGGTGCACGGGCACGATCCGCTTGCCGCGGCTCTGCAGCAGGCGGGCGACGCCGTACGCAGCGCGCGACTGGTCCTGCGACAGCCCGGCCACGACCCATACGTCGGTGTCGCGCAGCAGCCGCTCGGCCGTCGCGTCGTCGCCGTAGAGGTCGGGGTCGCGGCTCACGTCATCCGCCGACGCGCGGGCGTCCGAGCGCCTTGACGTCCCAGCCCGCGGCGACCCAGCGGTCGACGTCGAGCGCGTTGCGGCCCTCGAGCAGCTTCTTGCCCGCGACGAGGTCGCCGAGCTCCTTGGGGTCGAGCTCGCGGTACTCGCGCCACTCGGTGAGGTGCAGGACGACGTCCGCGCCGGCGAGCGCCTCGCGCACGTCGTCGACGTACTCCGGGCCCGGGCGGGTGCGGCGCGCGTTGTCGAGCGCCTTCGGGTCGTGCACGCGCACGATGGCGCCCATGTCGTGCAGGGTGCCGGCGACGTCGAGCGCCGGCGAGTCGCGGATGTCGTCGCTGTCGGGCTTGAACGCGGCGCCGAGCACGGCGATCGTCTTGCCGCTGACGTCGCCGTCGAGCAGCTCGGCCGTGATGTCGACCGCGCGCTTGCGGCGTCGGAGGTTGATGTCGTCGACCTCCGAGAGGAACGCGAGGGCCTGGTCGACGCCGAGCTCCTCGGCGCGGGCCATGAAGCCGCGCAGGTCCTTGGGCAGGCAGCCTCCGCCGAAGCCGACGCCGGCCTGCAGGAAGCGGCGTCCGATGCGGGCGTCGTGGCCGATCGCGTCCGCGAGCGCCACGACGTCGGCGCCGGTGGCCTCGCACAGCTCGGCCATGGCGTTGATGAACGAGATCTTGGTCGCGAGGAACGCGTTGGCCGCGTTCTTCACGAGCTGCGCGGTCGCGAGGTCGACCACGACCCACGGCATGCCCTGCTCGAGGATCGGGCCGTAGACCCGCGCGAGCTCCTCGGCGTCCGCCGGGTCGTCGACGCCGACCACGAGGCGGTCGGGGGAGAGGGTGTCCTTGACCGCGAAGCCCTCGCGGAGGAACTCCGGGTTCCAGGCCAGGCGCACGGCGTCGCCGGCAGGGGAGAGCTCGCGCAGGGTGTCGCGCACCCACTCCGCGGTGCCGACCGGGACGGTCGACTTGCCGAGCACGAGCGCCGGCTTGGTGAGCAGCGGCGCGAGGTTCTCGACGGCTGAGCGCACGTAGACGAGGTCGGCGGCGTTGGAGTCCTTGCGCTGCGGGGTGCCGACGCACAGGAAGATCACGTCGCCGTTGTCGGCCGCCTCCTCGTACGACGTCGTGAACCGCAGGCGGCCGGTCGCGAGGGTGCGCTCGAGCAGCTCGTCGAGCCCGGGCTCGTAGAACGGCGTGCGGCCCGTGTTGAGCAGCGCCACCTTCGCCTCGTCGACGTCGAAGCCGACCACGTCGTGGCCGATCTCCGCCATCGCTGCCGCATGCACCGCACCCAGGTAGCCGCAGCCGACGACGGTCACACGACGGGGCACGAATTCGCTCGAAGTCACCTCCCGAGCCTATCGGCGCGGGCATGTCGCAGGTGTTTCCCGGGCACTCGGCCGGGTGACGGGCCCCTCACCCGACCGGGGTTACCGCTCGTTAACATCGGGGTACCGATCGAGAGAGGTGCCCGTCATGGCCGGCAGCAGCGAGTTCGACCTCTACCGCCCGCGCGAGGAGCACGACCTGCTCCGCGAGGCGATCCGCGCCCTGGCCGTCGACAAGATCGCGCCGCGCGCGGCCGAGATCGACGAGTCGCACGAGTTCCCGCACGACGTGCTTGCCGCACTGACGGCGTCGGACTTCCACGCGATCCACGTGCCCGAGGAGTACGGCGGCGCCGGCGGCGACGCGCTCGCCGCGTGCATCGTGATCGAGGAGGTCGCGCGCGTCTGCGCGTCGTCGTCCCTGATCCCCGCGGTCAACAAGCTCGGCTCGCTGCCGCTCATCCTCGCCGGATCGGACGAGGTGAAGCAGGCGTACCTCCCGCCGCTGGCCCGCGGCGAGGGGATGTTCTCGTACGCGCTGTCCGAGCCCGGCGCCGGCTCGGACGCCGGCGGCATGACCACCAAGGCCGTGCGCGACGGCGACGACTGGGTGCTCAACGGCGCCAAGCGCTGGATCACCAACGCCGGGGTCTCGGAGTACTACACCGTGATGGCGCTCACCGATCCGGAGAAGCGCACCCGCGGCGGCATCACGGCGTTCGTGGTGGAGAAGGGCGACGAGGGCTTCTCGTTCGGGGCGCCGGAGCGCAAGCTCGGCATCCAGGGCAGCCCGACCCGCGAGCTCTACTTCGACAACGTGCGCATCCCCGACTCCCGCCGCATCGGCGAGGTCGGCTCCGGCTTCGCGATCGCGATGCAGACCCTCGACCACACCCGGGTCACCATCGGTGCGCAGGCGGTGGGCATCGCGCAGGGCGCGCTCGACGCGGCCGCGGCGTACGCGAAGGAGCGCAGCCAGTTCGGCAAGGCGATCGCGGAGTTCCAGGGCATCCAGTTCATGCTCGCCGACATGGCGATGAAGCTCGAGGCGGCCCGCCAGCTCGTGTACGCCGCTGCCGCGAAGAGCGAGCGCAACGACGCCGACCTCACGTTCTTCGGCGCGGCCGCCAAGTGCTTCGCCTCCGACGCCGCGATGGAGATCACCACGGACGCCGTCCAGGTGCTCGGCGGCTACGGCTACGTGAAGGACTACCCCGTCGAGCGCATGATGCGCGACGCGAAGATCACCCAGATCTACGAGGGCACCAACCAGGTCCAGCGCATCGTCATGGCCCGCAAGCTCCTCGAGCAGTACTGACGAGCACGCGGGGGGTCAGAGGGCACCGCCGGTCGCCCAGCGACGACGCCACGGCACGTCGGGGTTCGGCAGGACCACGGTCGTCTCCATCGCTCCGCCGGGCCAGCGGATCCCCGTGCCGGTCCAGTCGAGGAGCTCGTGCTCGACGGAGTCGTCGAGCGGGTTGCCGGCGTCGTCGAACGCGGGCACGGCGGGGCTGCGCACGTCGTCGACCAGCCCCTTCCCCGCCATGCCCGCAGCATGGCACCGCCCTCGGACGGCAGGTGCGTCATCGGCGTACGTCCCCGGTTCGGACGCAGGATCGTGAGCGGACCTTGAGGTAGCGCACCGTCTCGGTGCCTGCGAATCCGAGGGCCGGCGATCAGGCGGGGCGGGGCGCGTCGGGCCGGGCGAGCAGATGGAACGCCGTGACCACGGCCACCACCTCGCCCGTCCAGTCGCGCAGCGGGTTCGCGGCACGGTCGACCCAGCACTCGGTGCCGTCAGCGGCCAGCACCCGCCGCAGACCGGCGACGCTCTCGCCGTGGAGGATCCGCGCGAGGATCTGCCACGACTCCGCGTCGGTCAGGTCGGGGAACCAGCGGCTCGCCGGCGTCCCCACCCACTCGTCCGGTCGCCAGCCGAGGACGTCGGTCAGCGAGGGCGACGCCCATCGGACGATCATCACGGGGTCCACCTCGACCACGAAGTCGCTCACGGAGGCGAGCACGGTCCGGCATCTGCTCGCGGCTGGGACGTCGGGCTGGGCCGTCGATGCCCCGATCGGTACGCGGATCGGCGCCGTGGCAGGGCGCGGCTGCGGGAGCCGAGCTGGCGCCGCTGGGGCCGGGCCGGCGAGCGCTGGATGAGGCGTCTCGATGAGCCGGACGCTGGCCTCGCCGGCCACGGTCCTGGACCGCACGGCGAACTGCCCGCAGTCGCAGATCAGCCAGCGCGGATCCTCGTGCGCGTAGAAGGCGTGCTCGTGCGGGACGGCCAGGCGAGGCTCGGGGACGATGCTGCTCCCCGCGGACGCGGGCGTCGGCAGGACGATGGCGCTCACGAGGATCACCCCGGTTCTGCGGTGTCCGGGAGCCGTCGCGGCTGCGCGGCTCCGGCTCCACGGTGCGCCCGGCCCCTGTGGCCCGCATGTCACGGACCTGTGCGAGCGCTGAGCCCGGCCACAGCCGCTCAGTCGCGGAGCAGCCGGATCGAGCCTCCGGAATCCCTTGACAGCGGTGCCGCGTGCCTCCACCATGCATGTATTCTCATGACGGGAATACATATCCCCTCGGTGGTCGGCCCGCCGCAGGGACGACCCAGGAAGGTATCTGCGTCATGGCTCCCAGCGACTACGACGTCCGCCCGTTCACGATCGACATCCCCCAGGCGGACCTCGACGACATGATGGACCGGCTGCGCCGCACCCGGTTCCCCAACGACTTCAACAACGACGAGTGGAAGTACGGCTACAACACCGACTACCACCGCACGCTCGTCGACTACTGGATCAACGAGTACGACTGGCGCGACGTCGAGCGCCGGATGAACGAGCTCCCCCACTACAAGGTCGACCTCATGGGGGTCCCGCTCCACTTCATCCACGTCAAGGGCAAGGGCCCGAACCCGATGCCGCTGCTGCTGCACCACGGCTGGCCCTGGACCTTCTGGGACGTCCGCAAGGTCATCGGCCCGCTCACCGACCCCGCGGCGTACGGCGGCGACCCGAACGACTCGTTCGACGTCGTGCTCATCTCCCTCCCCGGCTACGGCTTCTCCTCCCCGCTCACCGAGTCGGGCTGGAACTGGTGGCACACCGCCGACCTCGAGAACACCCTCATGAAGGACGTCCTCGGCTACGAGAAGTACGCCACCGCCGGCGGCGACTGGGGCGCCCTCATCGCCCAGCAGCACGGCCACAAGTACGAGGCCGACGTCTTCGGCGTCTACACCCACTTCCCGGCGCAGATGAGCCACTACTTGGCGGAGCACCCGGACGCGCCTCCCGGCGTCCAGTTCGACCCGCTGCTGGGCCTGCCGGCCGAGAGCGAGTACAGCGACGACGAGAAGGGCTGGTTCGAGCGCGGGCAGCTCTTCGTCCAGAACGAGAGCGGCTACGGCGAGATCCAGTTGACCAAGCCGCAGACCCTGGCGGCACTGGTCGCCGACTCTCCGGCCGGCCAGCTCGCGTGGATCACCGAGAAGCGCTACTTCTGGGGCCTGGCCGAGCGCGGTGTCGGTACGGACGCGTTCGAGCGCGTCTGGCCCAAGGAGGACCTCATCACCACGGCGGCGGTGTACTTCCTGACCAACACCGGCGGCACGTCGTCCCGCTACTACTGGGAGTGCCGGGGCAACCCGTGGACGCCCTCGCACACGAACTTCCCGGTCGTCGGGGCCCCCACGGCCATCGGCATCTACCCGGGCGAGATCTACAAGCCCCCGATGACCTGGACGTCGAAGTACTTCAACCTCCAGCAGTACCGGGTGCACGACGACGGCGGCCACTTCGCGCCGCTCGAGGTCCCCGAGACCTACGTCGACGACGTGTCGACCTTCTTCCGCCAGTTCCGCTGACCGCCGGCCGGAGCACCCGGCACAGCGTCCCGCTGATCGGAGCCCGTCCCGCCCTGGAGGGCGGGGCGGGCTCCGTCGTCGTGCGGGGGAGCAGGGTGCCGACGGCCCTGACCACAGCCTTCGTGGGGTGCAGAGGGGGCGCGGCCATCAGTGTCAGACGCGGTCCATCAACGGACTCTCAACGTGTCCACCACAGTACGAAAACGTCTGTGCTGCAAAGCCTTCCGCGTGTGTGAATGAACATGCGGCAACAAAATTGTTTCCCAGAAGCCCTTGACACCCCCTGTGGCCGCGCTCACACTACATTCCAATGCATGAACAAAATATTCATGCACTTGTCCCCCCAGAGGAGATGACCATGTCCCAGAAGAAGACCCTGCGCCGGGGTCTCGCGAGCGTCCTGGCCATGGCCAGCGTCGTTGCGTTCGCGACCGGGTGCTCCAGCTCGTCCACCGGCACGACGGCCGCACCGGCCGCGTCGGGCGGCACGGTCGACACCAGCAACCTGCAGATCGTCGCGTCCGTCATCAACACCACCAACCCCTACTTCGCGTCGAACATCGCCGGCGCGCAGGCCCTGGGCAAGAAGCTGAACATCCCCGTGAAGATCGTCGACTCCGAGGGCTCGTCGCAGAAGGAGATCTCGAAGATCCAGGCGATCCTGGCCCAGGGCGACAAGACCAACATCGTCTTCGTCAACACCGTTGCCAGCTCCGACGTGCCTCCGATCATCAACGCGTGCAAGCAGGCCAACGCCTACTGCACCATCTGGTGGAACAAGCCCGACAACTACGAGCCCTGGGACCAGGGTGACAACTTCGTCGCGTTCCAGAAGCACGGCGGCGTCGACAGCGGACAGTGCACCGCCCAGACGCTGGCCGACGGCATCGGCAGCGGCGGCATCATCGCGCTGGGCGGCGTGCAGGACAGCACGACCAGCCAGACCCGTATCGCGGGCCTCCAGGCCGAGCTGAAGAACCACCCGGACGCGAAGCTGCTCGAGGTGCGCCCGGCGAACTGGGACCCGCAGCTCGCGTTCCAGGAGACCCAGGCGATGATCGCCAAGTACGGCGACCAGATCAAGGGCATCTGGGCTGCTGACGACGGCATGATCATCGGGGCCAAGGAGGCCGTCGACAAGTCGGCGCTCAAGGGCAAGGTCAAGTTCTCCTCGGACGGCCTCTACCCGCCGGTCATCGACGTCATGAAGTCGGCCGACAACCCCATCGTCGGCGAGACCTTCCACCGCGGCTACATGGCCTCCGCGATCGGCCTCTACACCGCCTACCTCGCTGCGACCGGCCAGATCAAGCCCTCCGAGCTGCCCCACGAGAAGCGCGACAGCCTCTTCAAGATCAGCTGCGTCACGCCCCAGAACCTCGCCGAGTTCACCAAGTACGACGACAACATCGACGCCTGGATCGACACGCTGATCGCGAACGGCCCGTGGGACACCGACCCCGTTCCGCTGGTCGGTGGCGGCCCCGAGGTGCTGCCGGCGCAGTGACCTGACGGTCACCCCTGCACCACCTCGCACCACGAGATCACCGTCCGGCCGCGTGCCCACGCGGCACGCGGCCGGACGGCCTCACCCAGAGCCCCTAGCCCGTATCAGCGCGGGCCGCACGACCTTCTGACCCCTCGGACCAACCCAGGTGGAACCATGACCGAGACCAGCACGCCCGTCGCGGTGGCCGACCGGCCCCAGCCGACGGCGACGTCGGAGGCCCCGCGCCCCCGTCGGCGCGTGGACTTCCGCAAGGGCGGCGAGATCGCCGCCCTCCTCGCACTCATCGCCGTGTTCACCGCGCTCAACCCCTCGACCTTCCTCACCGTCGTCAACGTCCAGACGATCCTCGACCAGGCCTCCGTCCCCCTCATCGTGGGTGTCGGCGCCACGCTCGTGATCCTGCTCGGCTGCATCGACCTGTCGGTCGAGGGCCTGATGAGCGCCTGCGGCGTCGCGTTCGTGCTCACTGCGGCCAACAGCCGCACGGACATCGACCTGGGGCCGGGCGCTCTCGCGGTCGGTCTCGCCCTCGGTCTCGCCCTCGGCCTCGCCAACGGGCTCGTCCACACGCTGCTGAAGGTGCCCTCCTTCATCGTGACCCTCGGCATGGGCTTCGTGGCCTTCGGCATCGCGACCCTGCTGTTCGGCGAGGACCAGCTCCCGTTCCTCGACGACGAGACGCTCGGCACCTGGCCCAGCGAGCAGACGCTGGGCGTCCCTCACTCGTTCTGGCTCGCTGGGGCGCTCGTCGTCCTCGGTGTTGTCGTCAGCCGGTACACCCGGCTCGGCCGCTACACCTACGCGATCGGCAACAGCGAGCTCATCGCCCGCGACAACGGTGTTCCGGTCAACAAGTACAAGATCGCCGTCTTCACTATCGCCGGCGGATGCAGCGGCATCGCGGGCATGCTCGTGACGATGCAGCTCGGCTCGGCGCCGGCACGCATCGGCATCGGCACCCTGTTCCTGACGATCGCCGCCGTCGTCATCGGCGGCACGTCGCTGGGCGGCGGCAAGGGCGGCATCCTCCGCACCACGGTGGGCGTCCTCATCCTCACGGTGCTGAACAACGGACTGATCCTGTCGGGCGTCAGCCCCAACCTCCAGTCAGCCGTCTCCGGCGGAATCCTCGTCGTGGCGATCGTCATCGCGGCCTGGCCGCACCGCAGCCGCCTAAGGATCATGAAATGACCACTCCAGTCTTCGCGAACGGCGTCGCCCCGGATCTCCAGGCGCCGGCTCTGCGCCTCACCGGCATCAGCAAGTCCTTCGGCAAGGTCGTTGCAGTCGACGACGTCTCGCTCGAGATCCGTCGCAACGAGGTCGTCGGCCTCATCGGCGAGAACGGTGCGGGCAAGTCCAGCCTGCTCAAGATCCTCACCGGGATCTACCAGCCAGACTCCGGCACCATCGAGGCCCACGGGCACGCGGTGAAGTTCCGCCGCCCGCAGGACGCCCTCGCCGCCGGGATCGCGGTCGTGCACCAGGAGCAGTCGCTGCTCACCAACCTGTCCGTGGCCGAGAACATCGCGATGAGCGGTGTCGCGCACAAGGACAAGGGCATCACGCTCGGCTGGTACCGCTGGAAGCGCCTCAACCAGACGGCGAAGGAGGTGCTGGCACGCGTCGGGTCCACCGTCGACCCGCGCGCGATCGTCGGCGACCTGCCCTTCGTCCAGCGGCAGATGGTGGAGATCGCCCGCGCCCTCCGCGTGGACGAGGTCACCAACGTCCCGCCGGTCGTCATCCTCGACGAGCCGACCGCCGTCCTGGAGCGCGACGAGACCGAGACGCTCGAGCGGGAGATCCGCAAGCTCCGCGAGCTCGGGTCCGTCGTCTTCGTCTCGCACCGCCTCGACGAGATCCTGCGCATCTGCGACCGGATCCTGGTGATGCGGCACGGGAAGCTCGTGGCGGACCGCCTCGTCTCCGAGGTGACCCAGGAGGACCTCTTCCAGCTCATGGTCGGCCACGCATCGGCCGCGCCGCAGCGCGCCGTCGACCGCACCTTCGCCGACAGCGCGCCGGCACTCGAGCTGCGGGACGTCTCGCGCAAGGGCGCCTACCGGAACGTCTCCCTCACGGTGCACCCCGGGCAGTGCGTGGCCATCGTGGGCACGCTCGGCTCGGGCCGCGAGGAGGTCTGCCGTGCGGCGTTCGGCGCGGACTCCTACGACTCGGGCGAGATCCTGTTCGCCGGCGAGGACATCCGTCGCTGGACCATGCGCACGGCGGTCCGGAGCGGTATGGGCTACGTGCCGGCCGAACGCAAGGTCGAGGGCATGGTGGGCGGGCTGCCGGCCTCGGAGAACCTCATCCTGGCCAACCCGGGCTCGGCCGCCGCAGGACCGTTCCTGCGTCCCGGCCAGCGCAAGCGCCTGGCGGCCGAGTGGTTCGAGACGCTCGACGTCCGACCGCTGTCGCCCGAGCTGAAGCTCGAGCGGTTCTCCGGCGGCAACCAGCAGAAGGTCGTCATGGCCAAGTGGCTGAAGTCCGAGAACCTCCAGGTCCTCGTCCTCGACCACCCGCTCCGCGGCCTGGACGCGGGCGCCGCGCAGACCGTGAACGCCCAGATCCGCGAGGCCTGCGCGCGCGGCGTCGGAGTCCTCCTGATCGCCGACACCCTCGAAGAGGCGCTCGAGTCCGCCCACGTCGTCGTCGTCATGCGCGACGGCGAGGTGACGGCGTCGTACGACCTCTCCGTCGACACCACGACGACCCTGGACCTGCTGGAAAGGATGGTGTGAGGCGATGAGCATCGACATCGCGAACGACGCGCCCGTGGCCGTCGACAACGCCCCCACGGTGGTGGCCCCGTCGGCCCGCCGCTTCTCGGCCCTCGGCATCTGGCAGACGATCGGTCCGGTGGCCGTGTGCCTCACCCTGGTCGCGGTCGTGGCCGCGAGCAACCCGGCGTTCTTCACCGGCGGCGGCCCCGGAATCCTCGCCCTCCAGGCCACCTTCATCCTGCTCATGGCACTGGGCCAGTCGACCGTCCTCAACATCGGCAGCATCGACCTGTCGAACGCGGCGATGGCCGTGTTCTCCGCGATGGTCCTGGCAATGACGCTGGGCAGCCTCGGCCCCGCGGCCCTCGTGGTCTCGGTGCTCGTGGCCACCCTCATCGGCGCGATCAACGGCGCACTCATCGCCTACACGCAGGTGCCGTCGTTCGCCCTCACGCTGGGCACGCTCGGCATCCTGCAGTCCGCATCGCTGGTCATCAGCGACGCCAGCACCATCTACGTGACCGGCAACTCCCAGGTCCTCAACCCGCTGTTCGGCACGATGATGGGCAAGCTGCCGCTCGCGTTCTGGTTCTCGCTCGGCCTCGCCGTGGTCCTCTGGGCCGTCCTCAAGTTCACCCGCTTGGGGCAGGCCATGAAGGCGGTTGGTCTCAACGAGACCGGCGCCATCTTCTCCGGCATCGGCAACCGCGGCGTGAAGATCGCAGCCTTCACCATCTCCGGCTTCTTCGCCGGCCTCACCGGCGTGATGATCGTCGCCCAGGGCGGAGCGGCGTCGTCGTTCGGCCTGGGCAGCGACCTGCTGCTCCCCGGCATCGCCGCTGCCATCGTCGGCGGCACAGCCATCACGGGCGGGGCCACCAACCCGCTGCTGGTGATCTTCGGCTCCCTCACCGTGGCGCTCGTCCCCATCGCCGCAGCCGTCTTCAACGTCCCGAGCACCGCTCAGAGCATGGTCTACGGCCTCGTGATCATCATCGCCGTCGCGCTGACCGTCGGCAGGAAGTCCGGTGGCGTCGTCAAGTGACGGCGCGACCCTGACCCCGGCAGCCCCACGGCTCACCCTCCCAGCCCCTCACCATCGAAGGAACCGACAGCCATGACCGTCCTCGAGTCCCTCCAGCCCCGCGAGATCTTCCAGTACTTCGAGACCCTCGCCTCGATCCCGCGAGGCTCGGGCAACGAGCGCCAGGTGGCCGACTGGGTCGTGAGCTTCGCCCGCGATCTCGGCCTCGAGGCCAGCCGCGACGAGCTCAACTGCGTGCTCGTGAAGAAGCCCGGCCAGCTCGGCCTGGAGGGCGCACCCGCGCTGATCCTCCACGGCCACATGGACATGGTCTGCGAGAAGGCCGAGGGCGTCGTCATCGACTTCGAGAACGACCCGATCACGCTGGTCGTGGACGGCGACTACATCAAGGCCGACGGCACGTCGCTCGGCGCCGACAACGGCATCGGCGTGTCGTACATCCTCGCGCTGCTCGCCTCGACGGACATCCCGCACCCGCCGCTCGAGGCCGTGCTCACCGCTATGGAGGAGAAGGGCAAGTACGGCGCCCAGCAGTACGACACCTCTCGACTCACGGGCAAGCGGATGATCGATTTCAACTGGATCACCGACAAGGAGATCCTCGCCGGCTGCTCCGGCGACGTGACCTTCATCGTCGACATCCCCGCCGAGTGGGAGCCGGTGCCCGCGACGCACACCGAGACGCGGTCGCTCAAGGTGCGCGGCCTCAACGGCGGCCACTGCGAGTTCGACATCCAGCTCGAGCGCGCCAACGCCCTGCAGGTCCTCACCCGCGTGCTCAACGCGGCGCTCGCGTCGTCGGACGTCCGCATCAGCTCGCCGTACGGCGGCGCCCAGAACAACGCGATCCCGATGGACGCCGAGGTCGTCGTGTCGCTGCGGCCCGAGGACGTCAAGGCGCTCGAGGACATCGTCGCCGACTACGACGCTGCGCTGAAGAACGAGTACCAGCTCGCCGACCCCGGCGTGCGTCTCGAGCTCGACGCCGCCGACGCGCCCTCCCGCGTGTTCTCGGCCGGCGCCACCCAGCGCGTCGCCGCGATCACGACGCTGATCCCGCACGGCGTCATCAGCTGGAACCTGCACGTCCCCGGCCGCGTGGAGACGTCGAACAACCTCGGCACCATCCGCACGACCGACGAGGGCGCCCGCCTGATGTCGACCATCACGTCGGCGGTCACCTCGCGCAAGCACGAGGTGCTCGGCCGCGTGAAGACGCTCGCGGCGCTGGCCGGCGGAGGCGTCACGGTGGAGGAGTTCGGCCTCGATGCGCCGGAGTTCCCCTACAAGCCGGACTCGCCGCTGCTCGCGCTCGCGGTGCAGGCCTACCGCGACGTGCTCGGCGACGAGCCGAACGTCGAGGTGTCGCAGTGCTCGCTCGAGCTCGGCATGTTCAGCGGCAAGGTCCCGGGCCTGGACATCATCTCGATCGGCACCGAGCTGCACGACCTGCACTCGCCGGCCGAGTCGGTGAGCCACGTGTCCGTCGCCAAGGTGTGGCCGCTCGTCCGCGAGGTCGTCAGCCGTCTCGGCTGACCGCGCCCGCGCAGACGAGCAACGGAGGAGGTGACAGCTATGTCGAGGCAGAAGAAGATCACCGGCCAGGTCGACCCGCGGGCGCTGATCGAGCGCGCGGTCGAGGGCGGGTACGCCGTCGGTGCGTTCAACATGCACAACGAGGAGACCACGCAGGCGCTCGTGTCTGCGGCCGAGCAGGCCAACGCCCCTGTGTTCCTGCAGGTCGGCCGCGCGATCGTCCCGCACATGGGGCTGCGGCGGGCGTACGAGATGACCCGGCGGATCGCCGAGGAGTCCGACGCCGCCTACGTGATCCACCTCGACCACGGCCCGTGGGACGAGGTGTTCGAGGCCATCAAGCTCGGCTTCGGCTCGATCATGTACGACGGTGCGCACCTGCCGTTCGAGGAGAACATCCGCACCACCCGCCAGGTGGTGGAGGTGGCCCACTCGTTCGGGATCCCGGTGGAGGCCGAGCTCGGGCGCATCCCCGACGCCGACCAGCAGGTCGACGACTGGACGGCGTACTACACCGACGTCGCCGAGGCCGAGCAGTTCGTCGCCGAGACCGGCATCGACTACCTGGCCATCTCCGTCGGCATCGTCCACGGCGTGCCGCTGGGGGAGCCGCAGCCGCTCGACATCGAGCGCATCGAGCAGATCAAGGCCGTCACGGGCATCCCGCTCGTCCTGCACGGCGCCTCCGGCGTCCCGGACGACGAGGTGCGCGCCGCCACCGCGGCCGGCGTACACAAGTTCAACGCCGACACCGACCTGCGCCTCGCGTTCCGCTCCGGGATCGAGGCCGTGTGGGGCACCGGCGACCGACAGCTCGAGGAGGCCATGGCCGAGGGCCGCGAGCGCATGACCGCGGCCACCGTCAAGAAGATGGACCTCTACGGCTGCTCGGGGAAGGCGTGGGGCCTGTAGCCGCCCCGCGCACGACATCGCACGACCAGGGAACGAGAGAGGCGCAGCCGTGCAGGACAACCGGACCGATGCCGACATCATCGTCGTCGGTGCAGGGATCAACGGGCTCGGCATCGCCGCCGACGCCGCGGCCCGCGGGCTGACGGTCGTCGTCCTCGAGAAGGACGACCTCTGCAGCGGCGTGTCGGCCTGGTCCGGCCGGCTCGTGCACGGGGGGCTGCGCTACCTCGAGCACTACGACTTCGCGCTCGTGCGCGAGTCGCTCAAGGAGCGCGAGCGGCTGTTCCGCAACGCCCCGCACCTCGTGAAGCCGGTCCGGCTGCTCATGCCGCAGTTCAAGCACAACCGGCGCCCGTCGTGGCTCATCCGGCTCGGCATGATCGCGTACGACGTCCTCAGCTTCGACAAGAAGACGGCGCGGCACGAGGTGCTGAGCCTCAAGGAGACCCTGCGCCGGTTCCCCGGCATCGCGCAGGACGGCCTCACCGGGTCGTTCGTGTTCACCGACGGCCAGGTCGAGTACGCCGAGCGCCTGTGCGTCGAGGTAGCGCTCCAGGCTGTCCGGTCCGGCGCGGTGATCCGGACCAAGGCCAAGGTCGACCGTGCTGTGATCGAAGGCGGGCGCGTCGTCGGCGTCGGGTTCACCGACACCCGCACCGGCGAGCAGGGCGAGGTGCGGGCCCCGGTCGTCCTCAACGTCGCCGGCCCGTGGATCGACCGGATCCTCGGACCCGAGGCGCCGCAGCAGCCGCGCCTCAACGGCGGCACCAAGGGCAGCCACCTCATCGTCGACCGGTTCCCCGGGTCGCCGACCGACGTCGTCTACTACGAGTCGCGCAGCGACGGCCGCCTCGTGCTCGTCATCCCGTGGATGGGCCGCTACCTCATCGGCACGACCGACCGCCGGTTCGACGACGACCCCGACGGCGCGCGCTGCGACGCCGACGAGCTCGAGTACCTGCTCACCGAGGTCAACGAGCTCGTCCCCGATGCCCACCTCACGCCCGACGACGTGCTCTTCACGTACTCCGGCGTGCGGCCCCTCCCGTACGCGCCCGACGTGTCGGAGTGGGAGGTGCCGCGCAGCCACGTGCTGCACGACCACGCCCCCTCGCTCCCCGGTCTCGTCACGGTGGTGGGCGGGAAGCTCACGACGTACCGGCAGCTCGCGGAGGACGCGGTCGACGACGCGTTCCGCCGGCTCGGCCGCACTGCGCCGCCGTGCGGCACGAAGGACCGCGCGCTCCCGGGCGCGGTGGCCGACTCGTCGGCGCTGGTGGCCCGGCTCATGAGCGGCGGGGTGTCCGAGCGCACGGCGTACCGGCTCGTCGCGCTCTACGGCTCCCGCGCCGAGGCGGTCGTCGACCTCGGCTGCAAGGACCCCTCCTTGCTGTCTGTGCTGCACGAGCCCACCGGCGCCCTCGAGGCGGAGCTGGTCCTCGCGGTGCGCGAGGAGCTGGCCACCACGCTCACGGACGTGCTCGCACGCCGGCTGCTGCTGGCGTTCGAGCCCGGCCACGGCTACGAGTCGGTCGACCGCGCCGTGACGCGGCTGTCCGACCTCCTCGGCTGGGACGAGGCCGAGCAGCAGGCCCAGATCGTCGAGTACCGCGCGTGGGTCGACCGGCTGTCGGTCCCGCTCGCCGTGCACGCGGGCTCGGCCTCGTCCCTCGAGAGCCCGGCATGAGCCGCTACGTCGTCGCCCTGGACGAGGGTTCGTCGTCCTGCCGGGCCGCGGTCGTGGACGGCGACGGCCGGATCGTGGGGGAGCGCCGCCGCCCGGTCGTGCCGCTATTCCCGAAGCCGCGCTGGACCGAGCTCGACCCCGTGGCGCTGTGGCAGGCGCAGCTCGACTGCCTGCGCGAGGTGATGGCCGACCTGTCGCTGCGCACGGATGACATCGCCGCCATCGGGGTCACGACGCACCGCGAGACGGGGCTGATCTGGGACCGCGCCACGGGCGAGCCCGTGCACAACGCGGTCATGTGGATGTCCAAGCAGACCGACGGGATCGTGGAGCGCTGGCGCGAGGCGGGGCTCGACGACGATGTGCGCTCTCGCACCGGCCTCTTCAACGACTCGTTCTTCTCCGCGCCCAAGGCGGCCTGGATCCTCGAGAACGTCCCGGGCGTCCGCGAGCGCGCCGACCGCGGCGAGCTCGCGTTCGGCACCGTCGACACCTGGCTGCTCTGGAACCTCACGGCAGGCAGGTCGCACCTCACCGACCACAGCGAGGCCTCTCGCACGGCGATGCTGTCGCTGGAGACCCTCGACTGGGACGACAAGCTCATCGAGGCGTACGGCGTCCCCCACGAGCTCCTGCCCGCGGCGCTGCCCTCGGACGCGTTCTTCGGCGAGGTGCGCCCGGACGACCTCGGTCTCCCCGGCATGGCCGCGGTTCCGGTGCTGTCGGTGATGGCCGACCAGCAGGCAGGCATGTTCGGCCAGGCCTGCTTCACGCCAGGCTCCACCAAGAACACGTTCGGCACTGCCGGGGTGCTCACCGGCAATGCTGGCGACCGGCCCTCCATCCCCGACGGTCTGACCGGCAGCGTCGGATGGACCGTCGGGGGAGTGACGGCGTACGAGGTCGAGGGCGTCGTGTTCCACTCCGGCCAGACGCTGCAGTGGATGCGGGACAAGCTCGGCGTCCTGCGCGACGGCGACGACATCGAGCAGATCGCCGGCAGCGTTCCCGACAACGGCGGCGTCTACGTCGTGCCCGCGTTTGCCGGCATGTGCGCGCCGCACTGGAACCGCGACGCCCACGCCGGCGTCGTGGGGCTCACCCTCGAGAGCTCCGGCGCGCACGTCGTGCGCGCGGGCGTCGAGGCGATGGCGTACCAGACCCGCGACAACGTCGAGGCCCTCGTCGCCGCAGGGACCGCCATCCCCGAGCTGAAGGTCGACGGCGGTGCGTCGCGCAGCGACCTCCTGTGCCAGTTCACCGCCGACATCCTCGGTATCCCCGTCGTGCGCCCGACCGAGCTCGAGCGCACGGCGCTGGGGGTCGCGCAGGTGGCCGGCGTCGGCATCGGGATGTGGACCATGTCCGACGTCGAGGCCCAGTGGGTCGCCGACAGGACCTTCGAGCCGAGCCTCGCGGAGAGCCGCCGCGCAGAGCTCTACGACGGCTGGTGCACCGCGGTGGCCACCGTCCTCGGCGGCGGGCGCTGATACCGCCGCCGAACACGCGGGACTGGTCCGAGCCCGCAGCACGACGACGAAGGCTGCGCCCCTGGAGGGCGCAGCCTTCGTCGTCGTGCTGTCGCGAGGCTAGGGAGCCTTCGCCACCAGGTGCTGGGCGGTGGCGACGTCGGTGATGAGGGTGTTGACCCATCCGCCGAGCAGCGAGCCGCGGATCGCGGCGTACTTGCCGGGGCCGCCGGCCACGGCGATGCTGCGCTCGAAGGACCGGAGCTGGTCGAGTCGCACCCCGATGACGAGCTCGTCGAGCTCGCTCTCGATGGCGTTGCCCGCCTCGTCGATGAAGCGCAGATTGACCTGCCCGACGGCGCCGAGCTGACGCGCGTGCTCCATCTGCTCGAGCGTGAAGAAGTTCTCCCCCGGGCGGATCGGCGCATCGACCTTGCAGGTGCCGATGCCGACGAGCGCCTCGTCGACGCGGTCGAGCATCGCGAGGGTCTCGCGGGCGTGGTTGTCGTGGCCGAGGATCGTGTCGCGCACCTCGCGGGAGGTGACGACGCCGGGCACACGCAGGAAGCGCGGCTGCGCACCGGTCATCCGCGCCAGCTGCTGGGTCACGTCGGCGGCGCCGTGCTGGACCTCGGGCGGACCGACGTCGCCGAGCATCTCCACGACGTACGACGCGGTCGCGGGGTTGGTGATCTCGAGGACGCGCACGGTCTCGCGCAGCGTCCGGCTCCACGACGTGAAGCCGATGATGTCGCCGACGAGCGGGTTCTCGATGAGGTACGCCGCGAGCGTGCGGCCGAGGTCGACGAGGTAGTCGCTGTCGTCGGACACGGCCGGCAGGTCGAACACGTACGCGCCGCGCAGCCCGTAGGCGTCCTGCAGGGCGTGCTCGAGCTCCACGTGCAGGCCGGGCGGCACGCGGACGGTGGTCGTGACGATGCCGAGGGAGACGGCGGCGTCGAGCAGGCGGGACACGCGCGACTGCGAGAGGCCCAGCTCGTCGGCGACCTCGCTCTGCTTCATCGAGCGCACGTGGTAGAGCCACGCCACCCGCGTGACGAGGCGCAGCGCCTCGGTCTCGGACAGGGAGGCGAGGGGTGCTCGGGCGTCCGCCGTGCGTGCGCCGTCGCGACGCTGCTCCACGGTCATGAGGTCCATCCCCTCGTCCACGGGCCCTCGGATCGGCCACCATGTCGGCCGAGGGTCTTGCCCTCAGCATGAGTAGTGATGCTAGCATCAAATATCGATGCAAGGGAAGGGTACGACGCATCGATCTCCCCAGTTCCTGCCAGCGCACTTGGAGGCCTCATGGCCGCCCTGACCGGTCTCCCGCAGGTCCTCGACCTGCTGGCCGAGCAGGATCCGCAGGCCGCCCTCGTGGCTTGCGAGCTCCGCGAGCTCGTCGTCGGGCCGGGCGCGCTGTCCGCGCTGCCGGACGTGGTAGGCCGCCTCGTCGGCGACGGCGCCGATCGTCCGCAGGTCGTGCTCCTGGTCGACGAGACGCTCATCCAGCGCGAGGGCCGGGACGTGAAGGAGGTCGCCGAGCAGCTGCTCGGCACCATGGCCGAGGTCCGGCGGGTCGTCCTGTCCGACGGGCACTCCGAGCTGCACGTGACGCCCGAGGTGGTCGCCGACGGCGTTGCTGGCGTCGAGGGCGCCGAGGTCGTCGTGGCGCTCGGCGGCGGAACCATCAGCGACATCGGCAAGCTCGTCGTCGCGGAGCGGCCCGGTCTGCGCCTCATCTCCGTGATGACCGCGGCGTCCGTGGACGGCTACACCGACAACGTCTCGGTGATGCTGAAGGACGGTGTGAAGCGCACAGTGCCGTCGGTCTGGCCCGACGTCGTCCTCGCCGACGCCGAGACCGTCGCCGAGGCCCCCGCGCGGATGAACCGCGCCGGCTACGGCGAGATGACCTCGATGTACGTCGCACCCGCCGACTGGCGGCTCGCGGAGCTCCTCGGCATCGACCCGTCGTACCACTCCGGCCCGATCACCCTGCTCGGCGCCCTCGCCGACCAGCTCGACGCGTGCGCCCCCGGCGTGGCCGAGGGGGAGCCGCGGGCCGTTCAGGAGCTCACCTGGGCCCTCGCCCTGCGCGGCATCGCGACCGGGGTCGCGGGCACCTCGGCCTGCTTGTCCGGCGTCGAGCACCTCGTGAGCCACATGCTCGACCTGCGCGCCGCCGAGCTCGGCCTGCCCACTGGCCTGCACGGGGAGCAGGTCGGCGTCGGATCGGTCATCGCCGCGTGCGCCTGGGAGATGCTGCACGAGCGGCTCGAGGCCGAGCCCGGCCGCCGCGTGCAGGACCGGGCCCTGGACGCGGGGCTCGCCGAGCAGCGGGTCCGCGCGGCATTCGGCGATCTCGACACCCGCGGCCGCATCGTCCCGGAGTGCTGGCGCGACTACGGGCGCAAGCTCGACCGGGTCCGCGCGCAGCGCGCCACGATCGACGGCGTCGTCGCCCGGTGGTCGCAGGTCGCGCCGGAGCTGGTGTCGCTCACCCGCCCGTCGGACGTGATCGTGTCGGGGCTCCGCGCGGCGGGGGCGCCGATCACGCTCGCCGACCTCGATGTGGCTCCCGAGGTGGCGCGCTGGGCGGTCGAGAGCTGCGCACTCATGCGCGACCGGTTCACGGTGGTGGACCTGCTCACCGTCCTCGGATGGTGGGACGACAGCGACGTCGACGACGTGCTCGCCCGCGTGCGGCACGCCGTCTCGATCCCGGAGATGCAGCCATGACCGGAGACCTCGTCGTCGGAGTCGACTGCTCCACGACTGCGGCGAAGGCGGTGGTCTGGGACGCCGCAGGTCGCGCAGTGTCGTCGGCCCGCGTGCCCTACGAGCTCAGCCAGCCGCGCCCGGGCTGGGGGGAGCAGAACGCCGAGGACTGGTGGTCCGCGTTCAGCGACGCGGTGCGCCGCGCCGTGCAGACCGTCGACTCGAGCCGGATCGCGGCCCTCAGCCTCACCCACCAGCGCGAGTCGTTCGTGTGCCTCGACGCCGACGGGCAGCCGATCCGGCCGGCGATGCTGTGGCTGGATGGCCGCGCCACGCATGAGGTGCAGGAGTTCGGCACCGAGGACGTGCACCGCGTCACCGGCAAGCCCCCGAACCCCACGCCTGGCTGGTACAAGCTGCTCTGGCTCGCCAAGCACGAGCCCGAGACGATGGCCCGCGTCGGCAAGGTGGTCGACCTGCACGGGTTCGTCGTCCACCGCCTCACCGGCCGCTGGATCACCTCGGTCGCCTCGGCCGACCCGCTCGGGCTCGTCGACCTCTCGACCGGCGACTACGACGACGCCCTCCTCGCCGCGGCCGGCCTCGACCGCAGCCAGGTGCCCGAGCTGGTCGCACCCGGGTACGTCGTCGGCGCGGTGCTCGACGAGCTCGCCGACGATCTCGGCCTGCGGCGCGGCACCCGCGTGGTGGCCGGTGCGGGCGACGGCCAGGCGGCCCAGCTCGGCACCGGCATCACCGGGCCGGGTGCGGCGTTCCTCAACCTCGGCAGCGGCATCGTGTCCGGTACGGTCAGCGACACGTACTCCTACGGGCGCGAGTACCGCACGCTCTGCGCGGCGACCCCCGGGAAGTACAGCCTCGAGACCTTCATGGGCGGCGGCACGTTCAACCTGACGTGGTTCGTCGAGCGGTTCTCCGCCGTCGACCCGCGGGCGCTCGGCCTCGACGTCTCGGCCGAATCGATCCTCGAGACCGCTGCCGCGCACCTGCCGCCCGGCTCGGAGGGCCTCATGGTGCTGCCGTACTGGACCGGGGCGCTCACGCCGTACTGGGACCACGACGCACGCGGCGTCATGGTGGGCCTCACGGGCGTGCACGGGAAGTCGCACGTCTACCGCGCGCTCCTCGAGGGCATCGCCTTCGAGCAGCGGCTGCTCACCGAGGGCCTCGTCGAGGTGCTCGACGACCCGGTCGAGCGCGTGATCGTGCTCGGCGGCGGCTCGCGCAGCTCGGTGTGGTGCCAGATCATCGCCGACGTCCTGCGCCGCCCGGTCGAGGTCGTGAGCGAGCCGGAGAGCACATGCCTCGGTGCGGGCATGCTCGCGTCGGTCGCGGCGGGCATCCACCCCGACCTGCCGTCGGCGGCCGAGGCGATGAGCGGCATCTCCCGCCGGCACGAGCCCTCCCCGCGGCGGTCCGACGAGTACGACCGGCTCTACGCGGTCTACAAGGACATCTACCCCTCGCTCCAGCCGCTGTTCGGCCGGCTGGTCGCGGCCCAACCGGGTGCCGGGGGCGGCACATGACCACCGCCGTGCGCACGCGGGTGCGTGACTACGACGGCTACCTGTTCGACCTCGACGGCACCGTCTACCTCGGAGACGAGCTGCTGCCCGGGGCGCATCGGCTGATCACGAGCCTGCGCGAGATGGGCCGCCGCACGCTCTTCCTGTCGAACAACCCCACGAAGGACCCGGAGATGTACGCCGCGAAGCTCACGCGGCTGGGCATCCCCACCGAGCCCGCTGAGTGCGTCAACCCGCTGGTGACGCTCGCCGCGTGGCTTCAGCGCGAGACGCCGGGCGCCCACGTCTTCGTGATCGGCTCGGAGCCGCTGCGGCGGGCCGTGGTGCGGGCGGGCTGCACGCTGAGCGAGGACCCCGAGCGCATCGACGTCGTCGTCGCGAGCTACGACACCTCGTTCGACTACTCGAAGCTGCAGGTGGCCTTCGACGCCCTGTGGCTGCACGGGCGGGCCCGGCTGGTCACGACCAACCCGGACGCCTACTGCCCGATGCCGGGCGGGCGCGGCGAGCCCGACGCCGCCGCGATCCTCGCGGCGATCGAGGCGTGCACCGGCGTCCGGTGCGAGGCCAATCTCGGCAAGCCCGACCCCGTGATGCTGCGTACCGCGCTCGACGTCCTCGGCCTCCCGGCCGAGCGCTGCATCATGGTCGGCGACCGGCTCTACACCGACGTCGCGATGGCCGTCGACGCCGGGATCGACTCCGCCCTCGTCCTCACGGGCGAGAGCACGACGGACATGGTGGACGCCCTCGACGCGTCCCGCCGTCCCAGCTACGTGCTGGACTCCGTCGCCGGCCTCCTCGCCGGCTGACGCCTCTCCCACCGATCGGAATCCGACCCCTGCAGGGTCTTGCGTGCATCTCTACCCCGTGCAAGAATCTTCATGCAAACAATGAATCTGTATGCGGAGGCGAGCATGGCTCTCGACAAGGACGACCTGCTGGAGGCGCAGCGCCGCATGCTGCGGATCCGCCACTTCGACGAGCGCGCGTCGAAGATGGTGAAGCGCGGCCAGATCCCCGGCACCGTGCACACGTCGATCGGCCAGGAGGCCCAGGTCGTCGGTGCCTGCCTCGCGCTCGGCGACGGCGACTACATGACCGGCAACCACCGCAGCCACGGCCACCCGATCGGCAAGGGATCCCCGCTCGGCCCGCTCATGGCCGAGCTCGTCGGCAAGTCCGGCGGCGTCTGCGGCGGAAAGGGCGGCTCGCTGCACCTCGCCGACTTCCAGGTAGGCAGCCTGGGCGAGTCCGGCATCGTCGGCTCGTCGATCCCGATCGCGACCGGCGCCGCACTGTCGGCGAAGCTGCTGAAGACCGGTGCGGTCTCCCTCGCCTTCTTCGGCGACGGCGCGGCCAACCAGGGCTGCCTCTACGAGGCGATGAACCTCGCCGGCACGTGGAAGCTCCCCGTCATCTTCCTCTGCGAGAACAACCAGTACGCGCTGTCGACCCCGGCGCACACCGTCACCTCCGGCGTCATCGCCGACCGCGCGGCCGGCTTCGGCATCGCCGGCGTCCGCGTCGAGGACGGCCAGGACGTGCTGAAGGTGTACGACGCGGTCCTCGAGGCCGTCGAGCGGGCCCGCCGCGGCGAGGGCCCGACCCTCGTCGAGGTCGTCACCTACCGCTTCCACGAGCACTCGGAGGGCCTGCGCCTCGGCACCGACTACCGCGACGCGGCCGAGAAGGAGGAGTGGCTGCAGCGCGACCCGATCGTGCTGTTCCGTCAGCGCCTCGTGGCCGACGGCATCGCCACCGAGGCCGAGCTCGACGAGCTCGAGGCCTCCGTCCTCGACGAGGTCGAGGCGGCCGTCGCCTTCACCGACGCGAGCCCGTTCCCCGACGCGGAGATCGCGTTCGCCGACCTCTACACCGAGCCCACGCCGCTGCGCGTGTCCGCCCCCCTGATCGGAGCCTGACCCATGGCTGTCATGAGCTACCTCGGCGCGATCGGCGCCGCCCAGCGCGAGGCCATGGAGGCCGACGAGCGCGTCATCATCATCGGCGAGGACGTCGAGGCCAACGTCTACGGCACCACCGGTGCAGGCAAGTCGCGCAAGGACAAGGGCGACTTCCTCGAGATGTTCGGCCACGACCGCATCCGCAACACCCCGATCTCCGAGGAGGTCATCGTGGGTGCTGCGGCCGGCGCGGCGATGACGGGGCTCCGCCCGATCGTCGACCTGTCGTACTCGTCGTTCCTGTACATGGCGATGGACCAGTTCGTGAACCAGGTCGCCAAGAACCGCTACATGTTCGGCGGTCAGGCGTCCATGCCCGTCGTGTTCCGCTCGGCGATGTTCTACGGCCTGAACACCGGCGCCCACCACAGCGACCGGCCGTACCCGATGTTCATGAACGTGCCCGGCCTGAAGATCATGGTCCCCGCCAGCCCGACCGACGCGAAGGGCCTGCTGCGCACGGCCGTCGACCTCGACGACCCTGTCCTCACCTTCGAGGCCTGCACCCTCTGGGGCCTGAAGGAGGACGTGCCCGAGGAGGAGTTCCGCATCCCCTTCGGCGTCGGCCGCACGGCCCGCGAGGGAGCCGACGTGACGGTGGTCGCGATCGCCAGCGCCGTCCCCGAAGCGCTCGCCGCTGCTGCGCAGCTCGCCGAGGAGGGCGTGTCGGTCGAGGTCATCGACCCGCGCACGCTCGTGCCGCTCGACGTCGACCTCATCGTGCGCTCGGTCGCCAAGACCGGTCGTCTCGTCGTCGCCGACCCGGCCCACCGCACCTGCGGCGCCGCCGCCGAGATCTCGGCGATCGTCGCCGAGGAGGCGTTCGAGTCGCTGCGGGCGCCCATCGTGCGCGTGGCCACGCCGGACACCCAGATCCCCTTCAGCCCTGCGCTGGAGAAGCAGCTCTACCCCAGCAGCAGCACCATCGCCGCCGGCATCCGCCGCGTGGCGGGCCTCAAGCCGGCCGAGCTGCAGACCGTCGGCTCCTGACCGGCGTCACGACCCCTACCCAGCACGAGAGACACGAGGAGAACGTCATGGCAACCGTCGAGGTGCTGCTCCCGCAGTGGGGCATGGGCATGAGCGAGGGCACGATCACCACCTGGCTGAAGGCAGTCGGCGACACCGTCGCCGAGGACGAGCCGCTGGCCGAGGTGGAGGCCGAGAAGGTCGAGGAGACCCTCGAGTCGCCGGCCACCGGCACCCTCGTGGAGATCAAGGTGCCCGAGGGCGACACCGTCGAGGTGCGCACCGTCGTGGCCCTCATCGAGGTGGGCTGACCGATGGCCTGGGTCGACCCGATGAGCCTGATCCGTGCCGCCGAGCAGGGCGGGTACGCGGTCGGCGCGTTCAACATGCACAACGTCGAGACCACCGAGGCGCTCGTCGCGGCCGCCGAGGAGTCGGCGTCGCCGGTCTTCCTCCAGGTGGGCCGCGCGGTCGTCCCGCACATGGGGCTGCGCGCCGCGACGGCGATGACCCGTCTGGTCGCGGACGGCTCCGGCGCGGAGCTCGTGCTGCACCTCGACCACGGCCCGTGGGACGAGTGCCTCGAGGCCATCCAGCTCGGCTACACGTCGATCATGTACGACGGCGCGCACCTGCCGTTCGAGGAGAACATCGCGACGACGCGCAGGATCGTGGAGATCGCGCACTCGTTCGGCGTGATCGTCGAGGCCGAGCTCGGCCGCATCCCCGACGCCGACCAGGAGGTCGACGACTGGACGGCGTACTACACCGACGTCGCCGAGGCGGAGCGCTTCGTGCGGGAGACCGGTGTGGACACCCTCGCGATCTCGGTCGGCATCGTGCACGGCGTGCCCCTGGGCGAGCCGCAGCCCCTCGACATCGACCGCATCCGCGCCATCCGCCACGTGACGGGCGTCCCGCTGGTGCTGCACGGCGCCTCCGGCATCCCCGCCGACGAGATCGCGGCGGCCATCGAGGCGGGCGTGCACAAGTTCAACGCCGACACCGACCTGCGCCATGCGTTCCGCCGGGGGATCGAGGAGGTGTGGTCGCAGGGCGACCGCCAGCTCGAGGAGGCGATGGCCGCCGGCCGCGAGCTGATGGTGGCGGCCACGATCGAGAAGCTGCGCGAGTACGGCTGCGCCGGTCGCTCGGCGGTGCTCGCGTGACCGCCGTCGTCGAGCCCGCCGCCGCTCCCGAGGCCCGCCCTCTCAAAGGCCTCGCCCGTACGGCCGCGCGCCGCATGGTCAAGGCCTGGGAGGCGCCGGTCTTCCACCTGACCGTCGAGGTCGACATGGGCGCCGCGCTCGCGGCGAAGGGCGGCGGCGTGACCGTCACCGACCTGCTCGTGCGCGCGGTCGCCGTGGCGCTGAAGGCGCACCCCGCCGTCAACGCCCACTACGAGGACGAGGCGGTCACGGTCTTCGACGACGTCAACGTCGGCATCGCCGTCGCCACCGATGCAGGCCTGATGGTGCCCGTCATCCACGGAGCCGACCGCCTCGACGTGCCCGGCCTCGCCGCCGCACGCCGCGACGTGGTCGCACGCGCCAACGCGGGCGAGCTGAAGATGCCCGACGTCACCGGGGGCACCTTCACGGTGTCGAACCTCGGGATGCTCGGCGTCGACGAGTTCGACGCGATCCTCAACGTGCCCCAGGTCGCGATCCTCGCCGTCGGGGCGACCAAGGACGTGCCGGTGCTCGTCGACGGCGCGACGGCGTGGCGGCCCACCGCCCGGCTCACGCTCACGTGCGACCACCGCGCGCTCGACGGCGCCACCGGCGCCCGCTTCCTCGCGACCCTGCGCACCGAGCTCGAGTCGGTGGACTGACGGCGATGACCGCGCTGCTCGAGGGCGCCCCCGCCCACGTGGAGGACCGCACCGCAGCCGCCGTGGCGCGGCTGCGCGAGGTCGCCGCGTCGGACAGCTGGGGCGTGCTCGAGTGGGGCCGGCCCGGGCGGAGCGCCGCCTTCAGCCGGCGCGACGAGCGCTCTGCCGGCTTCGCCGATGCCGTGGAGTCCGTCCGGCTCAGGGGGTTCGAGCCGTTCGTGCGCCCCGTCGGCGGCCGGCTCGCGTGCTACCACGACGGCTCGCTGGTCCTCGATCTGCTGGTGCGCAACGCCGATCCCCGCCCCGGCACCACCGCGCGCTTCCGCGTGCTGGCGGACACCATCGCCGTCGGCCTCGGCCGCCTCGGCGTCGACGCCCGCACCGGCGCGGTGCCCGACGAGTACTGCCCGGGGGAGTGGAGCGTCAACGCCGGCGGCCGCACCAAGCTCGTAGGCACCGGTCAGCGCCTGGTCCGCGGCGCGGTCCTGCTGACGGCCGTGATCGTCGTGGGCGACCCCGAGCCGCTGGCCGAGGCGATGGGGGATGCCTACAAACGCCTCGGTCTCGCCTTCGACCCGCGCAGCGTGGGCTCGGTGTCGCAGTCGGTCCCGGGTGTCACCCTCGCCGACGTCGAGGACGCGGTGGGCGGCGCGCTCGCCGAGCGTCTCCGCCTCTCGGCGCCCGACCTCGTGTCGGGTCGCGAGCTCCCGACCCCGTGGGACCCGCGATGACCGACGCCGCCACGGGCACGGCCTCCCTCCTGCGCCCGGCCCCGCTCGACCGCGCGACGGGCGACCGCGTCGTCGCCGAAGAGCTCGCGACCTGGGGGGTGCCGGGCGCCGCAGCCGTGGTGCTGACCCGCGCCGGCGTCGTCGGTGCCGCGGGGGACTCCACGGCGGTTCATCCGTGGGCGTCGGTGTCCAAGGTGGTCGCAGCGCTCGCCGTGCTCGACGTCGTCCGCGACGGCCGCCTTCGGCTCGAGGACGAGGCGGGTCCTCCCGGCGCGACCGTGCGGCACCTGCTGGGCCACACGTCGGGCCTGTCCTTCGACGACGGCCGTGTGCTGTCCGAGCCCGGCCGACGCCGGATCTACAGCAACACGGGCATCGACATCGTGGTCGACGAGGCCTGCCGGCGGTCGGGTGCGGGTTCTGCCGCCGAGCTGCTGACGACGTGCGTGCTCGTGCCGCTCGGCATGACGGGAACCCGGCTGGTCGGCCCTACGGCTCATGGGCTCGAGGGGCCGCTCGACGACCTCGTCCGCCTGGCCGCGGAACTCCTCGAACCGCGCGTGCTGCCTGCGGGCTGGGTGGACGCCGCCGTGGCGCCGACGTTCCCCGAAGCGGCCGGCGTGCTGCCCGGGTTCGGCCGGCAGGACCCCAACGACTGGGGCCTCGGCGTCGAGCTGCGCGGCCGCAAGGCTCCGCACTGGATGCCCGAGGGCGCCTCGCCCTCGGCGTTCGGGCACTTCGGCCAGGCCGGGTCGTTCGTCTGGGTCGACCGGCCCGCCGGGGTGGCGTGCGCGTCGCTGTCCGGAACCCCCTTCGGCCCCTGGGCAGCCGAGGCGTGGCCGCGCAGCGGCGCGCGCTGGCTGGCCGCGTGGGCCCCGGCCCCCTCAACTGGCGGAGGAGAGCAGTCATGAGCTTCGGCGGACCCGGCGCGGCCCTCGGGCCGCGGCAGCGCGAGCAGGCGTGGACCGAGCTGACCAGCACCCAGCTCGACGTGCTCGTCGTGGGCGGCGGCGTCACAGGCGCCGGCGTGGCCCTCGACGCGACGACGCGCGGACTTCGCGTGGGCCTGGTGGAGGCGCGCGACCTCGCGAGCGGCACGTCGTCGCGCTCGAGCAAGCTCTTCCACGGCGGCCTGCGCTACCTGGAGATGCTCGACTTCGCCCTCGTGCGCGAGGCGCTACACGAGCGCGACCTGATGGTCAGCACCATCGCCCCCCACCTCGTCACGCCGGTCCCGTTCCTCTACCCGTTGAAGCACCGGGGATGGGAGCGGCCGTACGTCGGCGCAGGCCTCGCGCTGTACGACCTGCTCGCGGGCCGCTCGCCGATGCCGCGTCACCGTCATCTCACGCGCGGCCAGGCGCTGACCCGCTGCCGCTCCCTGCGCCCAGACTCGCTGGCCGGCGCCCTGCGCTACTACGACGCCGCCACCGACGACGCTCGGCACACTCTCACCGTGGCGCGCACGGCCGCCGCGCACGGCGCGGCGGTCCGCACCTCGACCGAGGTCGTGGGACTCGTCCTGGAGGACGGCCGGGTGACCGGTGCGCGCATCCGCGACGTCGAGGACGGCCGCACCGGCACCGTCACCGCGCGCACGGTGGTCGGCTGCACCGGGGTCTGGAGCGACGGCCTGCACGAGATGGCCGGCGTACCCAGCCCCTTCCGGGTGCGGGCGTCCAAGGGCGTGCACCTGCTTGTGCCGCGCGACCGCATCGACAGCGACACCGGCCTGATCCTGCGCACCGAGAAGTCGGTGCTGTTCGTGATCCCGTGGGGCGAGCACTGGGTCATCGGCACCACCGACACCCCGTGGGACCTCGAGCTCGCCCACCCCGCCGCCACGCGCTCGGACATCGACTACCTCCTCGACCACGTGAACTCGGTGCTGCGCCGCCCCCTGGGGGACGGCGACATCGTCGGGGTCTACTGCGGTCTGCGGCCGCTGCTGGCGCCGCCGGACGCCGGGGCCGCGCAGACCACGAAGCTCTCGCGCGAGCACCAGGTGGCGACGGCGGTGCCCGGGCTCGTCACCGTGGCCGGCGGGAAGTACACGACGTACCGCGTGATGGCGAAGGACACCGTCGACGTCGTCGTCGAGCAGCTCGGCATCGATGCGCCGCCGTGCGTCACCGAGGAGGTCCCGCTGCTCGGCGCGGTGGGGCTGGTCGCCGTGCGCAACCGCGCAGGTGCGCTCGCCGCGAAGCATGGGGTGCCCGAGACGCTCGTGCGGCGCATGATCGGGCGGTACGGCGACCTCGTGGAGGAGGTGCTGGCGCCGGTCGTCGACGACCCGTCGCTCGCGCAGCCCGTCCCCGGTGCGCCGCAGCACGTCATGGCCGAGCTCCGCTACGCCGTCACGCACGAGGCCGGGCGCCACCTCGACGACCTGCTGGGCCGGCGTACGCGCATCGCCCTGGACACCCCGCACCGCGGCACGGAGTCCGCCGAGGCCGCGGCGCGGCTGGTGGCACCGCTGCTGGGGTGGTCCGAGGCCGACATCGCGCGCGAGATCGCGGCGTACCTCGGCCGGGTCGAGCAGGAGCTCGAGTCGCAGCGGGTGCCCGACGACACCACGGCCCAGGCGCTGCGCAGCCGCGCCCCCGAGTCGCGGGACGTCGTGCACGACAGGGGGCGGCGGCGCGCGGCGTCGTCGACGACGTGATGGCGGTCGTCGGCGGCCGTACGTCAGCGCTTGCGGCGGCCCGAGCTGTCGTCGGTGAGCTGGCGCGCCGTCGCGACGTCGGTCACGAGGACGTCGACGTAGCCGCCGGCGAGCGCCGCGCGGATCGCCGCGTGCTTGCTGCGGCCGCCGACGACAGCCCAGCGGCGGCGCGCGCGGGCGAGCTGGTCGAGGGTGACGCCGATCGTGAGGTCGTCGAGGGAGGACTCGACGGCGTTGCCGTCGGCGTCGACGTAGCGCATGCAGACCTCGCCCACCGCGCCCGCCTTGCGCACCTCCGCGATCTGCTGCTTGCTGAAGAAGCCGCGGCCTGGCTCGAGCGGGCTGGACGGGTCGAGCGCGCCGACGCTGATGAGCGCGAGGTCGAGGTCGTCGAGCAGGTCGAGCGCGTCGTGGGCGTAGCCGTCCTGGCCGACGATGAGCCGCGCGACCTCGGCGGTCGGCACCACGCCGGGCGTGCGCAGGAACACGGGCTCGGCGCCGAGGAGCGAGGCGAGCTGCTGGGTGCTGCGCGCGGCCTCGTGCTGCAGGTGAGGCGGCCCGAGATCGCCCACCATCTCCACCACGTGCTTGGTGCCGAGGCGCAGCGGCATCATCGCGTCGACGGTCGCCCGGAGCGTCCGGCTCCACGACGACCACGCGACGGTCGGCGCATCCTGGGACAGGTCGCCCAGCAGCGCTGCCGCCGCGGACGCGAGATCGCGCAGAAGCTCGGAGTCGTCGGCGTCGTCGACCGCCTCGACGACGTGCACCTCCGCGAGGCCGAATTTCTCCTCGACCGCCTCCTCGAGCTCGGGGTGGAGATGCAGCGGGGTGGCGACGACCGTGCGCACGATGCGCGACTCCTCGGCCTGCTGAAGGAGGCGCGAGACCTTGGACTGGGAGATGCCGAGCCTCGCCGCGATCTCCGTCTGCCGCAGACCGTGGGTGTGGTAGAGCCGCGCGGCCTTCGTGACCAGCCTCAGTGCTGCATCGTCCGCCATAACCGACACCCTACCCACGCAGTGAATATCTGGTACGGCGAAAGGGCGGCGTATCCGCCGGTGCTGGAGGAGGACCAATGAGCGAGCACGACGACGAGCGCGGCCACTCGGAGGCGGGTGCGCCTTCGGCGCGGGAGCCGTGGGGCCCCCTGGCGCGCCGCCGCGCCCGTGAGGAGGACGGCTCATGACCGCACCGATGGTGTCGACCGCGCCCGACGGCCGGAGGATGCTGCGGATCGAGGCGCGCAACGCCGAGGTGCCGATCGAGCGCAAGCCGTCGTGGATCAAGACCACGCTGAGGACCGGCCCGGAGTTCCAGCGGATCTCCGGCATGGTGAAGTCCGAGGGCCTGCACACGGTGTGCCAGGAGGCGGGCTGCCCCAACATCTACGAGTGCTGGGAGGACGCCGAGGCCACGTTCCTGATCGGCGGCAGCCAGTGCTCGCGGCGGTGCGACTTCTGCCAG
>JBFWNE010000013.1:0-103901 GCA_050251215.1 Candidatus Nanopelagicales bacterium | reverse complement strand
GGTTGTACGCCGTTCATGAAACACTGGGTCGCCTCGATCACGACGGGGATCTTTCGGTACTTGCCCATGGCATCTCCTCGATCGTGGGCTGGGAGGGGGAAGTCTCAGCCGCCGTCGACGGCGGAGTCGTTGGCGTCGTCGTGGTGCGGGATGGACGCGGCGCCGGCTGCGATCTCCTCAGGGGTCGCGTCGCGTGCGATGTCGCCGGGGTCGGCGTCCGCGGGCTGTTCCGGGAGTGTGTCGTCGAACGCGCTGGGCCCGGTCGGGAGCATCCAACCTGTGCGGTCCACGGGGACCTCCGCATCGCCGACGACGACGGTCGTGTACAGCTGGGTGAACGGGTTGCCCTCCCCGTTGTCGCGGGTCATGCCCCTGCGGGCGGCGGTCGTGCGCACCCACTCGGTGCCGTCCTCGTCCGCCTGGACGTGGTGCCCGGTGATGGTCAGCCGCGGCGGCAGGCACTCCAGCGACCAGCGGGGGATGTCGGCGTCGACGATCTCGATCGCGGTGCCGTTGATGGTGAGGGTGACGAGGCCGGCGTCGGCGTCGGTGGTGATCTCCAGGTTGTAGCTCACGGTCGGTTCTCCTTGAGGGGGTCGGGTTCGGTCGCTTCTCGGGCGTCGAGGGCGTGGTGGGTGACGACCCAGCCGACGGTGCCGTCGGGTCGGGGCACGGGTTCGGTGGTGGGTCCGCAGGGGCAGTCGTCGTATTCGGCGTGGTCGATGAGGTCGCCGACCGGTCGGACGTAGGAGGTGTCGTGGTCGGGGACCCAGTCGATGGACCACCGGTCGCTGCTCACGTCAGGTCACCGCCCCCCGCGGGTGCGCGCGCGAGGAGCCGTGCGGGCTGGTCGTCCCATTCGACGGAGCCCCCCCCCCTCGGGCTTGCGGAAGATCCACCAGCCCGTCGGGGACTGGGACCACACCGTCCACACCCGGCGGTCGCGCAGCTCCTTCTCCCGCGGATGCTCGAGGACGACGACGTGGGAGCCGAGGTCGGGCGCCCTCACGAGGGTTGCTCCTGGGTGCGATGACGGGCGCCGTCGAGCCCGGCGGCCCAGGCGGCCCAGGAGCTGTGGTCCATGACGTCGCGGTAGAGCAGCTGCGCGATGAGGCCGAAGAAGTAGCGGGCGTCGCCGGGGTTCCCGATGCGTACCGCGACCATGGGCGTGGCGCTGCCGATGGCGCCGGGGACGGGGACGGCGGTCGCCATGACCCCGATCGAGCCGTCGACGGAGCCCTTGGTGAAGCGGGCGAGCAGGCGCGGGTCGACGGCGAACGAGGCCGGCGCGGGGGTGGTGAAGGCGTCGGCGCAGCGGGCTGCGAGCTTCGACCAGTCCGGGAACGGCCCGAAGATCGACCCGGCGTAGGACCGCTTCAGGGCACCTGCCTCGAGGTGGGCGACGAGGTTCTCCTCGTCGAGGGTGAGAGCCACGGTCGCGAGCCCGCTCGTGTCGATCTCGGTGCGCAGCAGGTTGCGGAGCTCACGGGCGAACTGCACGGGCAGCAGCAGGGTCGCGGCGCGGGGCTTGCTGTCGATCAGGCGCACGGCGGCGTGGCCGAGTGTGTGCCGGTCGGTGGCGGTGGCCGTCAGCGTCTGGGAGGTGATGCGCAGCTCGACGCACGACAGCATGGGGAACAGCTCGTCGTCGTCGGTGTGGGGGATGGTCGCGGCGAGCATCCAGTGCAGCTCGCTCACGGTCACGGTCACGGTCGTCATGGGGTGGGGTCCTTCTCCGGTGGGAAGTCGTGGAAGATGTGGAAGTGGCGCAGGCCGGCGAGCTCGGCGGCCTTGGCGTTCTGGGCGTAGCCCTTGGGCTTGGGGTAGCCGGGGCAGTACCGGCAGTACCAGGCGTTGCGTGGCGCCGGTGGTGCCGGGTTCTGCTCGCGGCGGGCTGCGGGTATCTCGGGCATCAGCCCGGTCGGGCCAGGGTGGTGACCAGGCGGGGCGCGCCGCCCCGGCACGTGACGTGGGTTCCGTCGCCGGTCACGTCGTCCCCGGGCTGGATGGGTTCCAGGCAGGAAGGGCACACCGCGGGGACGCGTGCGGGTTCGCTGCTCATGGCGCACCTGCCGGGACAGTGCGGCACACGCCGCAGGCGCGGTGACCGAGGACCCGGTTCCCGCAGCTGCAGGTGACGATCTCGGCGTCCAACGCACCGAACCGGTCGACGGGTGGGCGCCAGGGGCGCAGGTGCGCGAGGCGTTCGAGCACTCCGACGAGGGCGTCGCCGGTCGCTTCGTCGGACAGGCCCTCGAGGTCGCGGCGGTTCATGACGCCGCCTTGAGCCGGTAGAGGTTCAGCCAGGTGCCGCGGTTGCGGCCGCGGGTGTCGGTGGAGCGGACCTCGCCCTGGGGCTCGAGCAGCTGGCGGTCGTTGTACCGGGCCGCGAGGCGGCGGGGGTTGACCGTGAGCGCTCCGGTGGCGGGGTCGGTGAGCAGGTCGCGGACGTGGTTGGGGTTCACCACGCCGTCGTTGCTGGCGGCCGCGGCGCGGATCGCGGCCTCGATGCGGTCGTACTCGTCCTGCCCGAGGACCGGGTGGCCCTTCGCGATCACGTCGAGCTCGGCGACGAGGTCCATCTGCTCGGTCATGCCGCCACCCCGTTGCGGGCCATGTGGTCGGCGTAGGCGAACGCGCGCTCCTGGGGGTCGAACAGGGCCAGGTGCAGGCGCCAGTCCGTGGCGACCCAGTGGCCCGTGATCTCCGAGCGGTACACCTTCCAGCGGCAGGGGGTCACAGCCACCACCTCCAGTTCGCTCGGCAGGACAGGACCGTGATCGCGACGCCCACGACGATGAGGACGAGGGAGAGCAGCAGGCCGGTGACCTCTGGGCTGGTCGCGGGCTGGCAGACAGGGCAGTCCTCGCCGGAGTCCGCGCAGCCCAGGCACATGAACGCAGTCATGAGGAGCTCCTGGCGTTGGTGCGCTTGTGGCCCAGGTGGAAACCGCCGCAGTGGCGGCACGCATAGACGCCCATGAGCGGGCCGGCGTGCTTCTGCCGGCGCATGCGCGCCAGGACGTCGGCTGCTCCCGCGCGGGTTTCGAAGCGGCGCTTGCCGGTGCAGGCGCGGCCCTTGGTGCCGGTCTTGACCCGGCTGCCGCGGCTCATGGGGCCACCGCCCACGGCATCGCGGCCCACAGCGGCCCGTTGAGCCCGAGCAGAGCCGCGACGACCAGGGCGAGGGTGAACGCGGTGAGGCGGTTGCGCACGACCCGGTCGCTGGTGCGGTACCGCACGACGACGGGGGCGTCGTCGTAGGCCGCGGACACGGCGCGGGCGACCGCGTCGACCTCCGCGGGGCTGGCGTCGATGACCTCGACCGCGTAGGGCGCGACCCTCTGGCCGGTCACGGCTGGTCCCGGTAGCGGGCGCCGGGGTCGACGAACGCGGCCGCGATTTCGGCCTGCGCCTGAGCGAGTTCGGCCGCGGTGGGCTCGGCGTCGAGGCGTACATGCTCGGCGGCGCGAGCCTCCTCGACGCGGCGCCGGATCTCGGACTGCTGCTTCGCCGCGTGGCGGGTGAGGGTGCCGTCCTCGCGGAGGTCGACGACGGCGCTGGCTTCGGTGTCGGCCTGGCGCCGGGCCATTACCTTCATGGCGTTCTCGGTCGCGGCCAGCTGCTCCTCGAGCTGCCGGTTGCGGCGCTCCAGCCACTTCACAGTCGGGGCCTGCCAGTGGTGCTCGGAGATCACCGCGGACACCCAGCCCCAGCCGAGGGCGGCCATCACGAGCAGCGCGGCGGTCTCCGGGGCGGTCGGGCCGGTCGCCCACGTCGCGACGCAGATCGCGGGGACGATTCCGGCGGCGGCCCACAGGCGGGCCTTGGTGTGGCCGGTCATGACGTGCCTGCCTCGTCGGCGGGGATCGACGCGGCGGCGAGCGCGGATTCGAGCGCAGGCTTGAGCGCCTCGAGGATGCGGTCGCGCTCAGCGGCGGGTAGGTGCGGTTCGCGGTAGAACGCGAGGCGCAGGACGTGGATGCCTTCGGCGTCCTCGTCGATCTCGATCAGTCCATCTGCCAGCTGCGCGCCCGGCTCGTCCGGCGACACCGGGGCGGGGGCGTCGGCGTGAACCGCCAGATCCCTGCCGTCCGCGTCAGCGGTCGCACTCGCCGCCCCGGTGTCGGTCAGTGGGCCGGCGGCCTGGAGCAGGTCGTCGGCGATCCTCGCCCAGATGTTCTTGGTGGTCGCCTCGACGTTGTCGACGGAAGCCTGGTGGACGGCCCAGGCCTTGCCGACCTCGACGCCGTCCTCGTAGGTGCCGCGCAGATCTGCGGGGAGCCCGTCGATCGCGTCGAGGGAGGCCTGCGCACGGCCGATGCGCTCCAGGCTCGCGCGGATCTCCCCGACCTCGTGGTCGATGAGCTCCTGCAGGCCGAACGCGATGGTGTTCAGGGAGGGCCGCGGCGCGCGGCCTTCGGTGTGGTTGTGCGTGGGAGGGGTCATGGGATCCTGCTTCCTGTTCGTGGGCCCTGGTCGCTGCTGTTGGAGGCGGGTGACCGGGGCCCCGGCTTGTGCGCGGGGCGGGGTTGTGTGGCCGGTCGGGCGCGGGTCGGGGGATGTGCCCCGCGCCCGACCGGTGCTCAGGGAGGTGGAGCGGTCGCGGGCTCGGGCTGGCTGGTGAGGTGCCAGGCCCGGCAGTGCGTGCACCAGTACGTGCGCTGCTCGCGCCGGTTCGGGTTGTGGCGCAGGGAGTGCTGGATCTTGGCCTTGAGCAGCGCGGCGGCGGCGTCCTCCCGGGTGGGGAAGCGGACCTTGCCGCAGGCCTTGCGGGCGTGCTCGAGGTTGCGTCGGGCGGCGTGAGCGGTCGCGGTGACCTGAGCGGCGGACTCGCTGAGGTGGATGCGTCGGCCCTGCCAGCCGCACGTGCAGCGGGCGCGCCATCCCCAGCCGGTGGCGGCTTCGGCCGCGACGGGCGCGTGCATCGTCATGCTGCACGCACCTGTCCGTCGGCGCTGGCGGTGTGCTGGTCGCGGGCCGCGATCCACAGGTCGCGCAGGACGGCTTTGGCTGTGATGCGCAGGGCGTCGTTGTGGGAGTGCCCGGCGGTCCAGTCGGGGTGGGTGGTCGTGGTGTGCTCTCGGCGGGCGAGGTAGACCTCGCGGTGCGGGGAGCCGGGTGATTTCATGCAGGACACAGCGACGAGGTAGGCGCGGGTCTTGGCCTCGGAGGACCAGTTGGCGCGCTGGCCCTTGATGCGTCGGGCTGCGACGTTGGTGTCCCCGCCGGCGGGGGTGTCGTGGTCGTCGGTTCGGGTAAGGCCGGCGGGGAGCGTGTGGAGGCCGCAGTAGGCCCAGAGCTCGGACACGGTGCGCGGTCGGGCGTGGAGCGTGTTCCAGTACGGGTCGCCGATCGCGGCGAGCAGGCGGGCGGCCTGCTTCTCCCCGACTCCCCGGGTGGCTTTCACCCAGGGGCCGAGGGGGTGGGCGCGCATGGCGCGCTGCAGCCCGAGGACGGCCTGGTGCTCGAGGTCGGCGAGCGCGGCGACGATGCCGGCGAGGCGGGCGACGTCGGGGTGGTCCAGGGACAGGCCGAAGCCGCGGTCCTCGCCGTCGCTGTCGGTCTCGTCGCGGGTGAGCTGCCGGAGCCGGTTCTCGTTCGCGATGCGGGTGCGCTCGAGGTCGTCGACGACGGTCGCGGCCATGAGCAGTGTCGCGTCGAGCAGGACCGGCCCCGGGCCAGGCGCCGCAACGTCGGATGGCGCAGCTCCCATGGCCTGGCCCGGGGCGGACGGTGGCGCGGCGACGCTGGATCTACGGGCGTCGATGGGTGTCAGGTCGCCGCGGTCGATGGGGCCGCTCGCGCCGCCACGAGCTGTACGGGTTCCGGAAGAAGTTTGGGCGGCGCGAGCGGTCGGTGTGGCGCCGCCCCCGGCGGGACCACCTTGGGCCTCGGATCTGGTTCGGCCGGGGACGACGGTCGGGGCGCTCATGACGGGATCCGCTCGGCGATCGCGCGCTGCACAGACTGCGGCAGGTCCGCGACCCGCTCGACGCCGTGCCCGTGCACGGCCTTGGCGACACCGCGCAGGAACGCGCCCTCCTTCGCTGCGAGCTGCGACATCGCGAGCCGGTCGGCGGCGGCGGTCAGCAGGTCCTGGTACGTGGCATCCAGGAGCGTCGTCGGGCGGCCGGCGTAGCCGGTGAAGGCGAACTCCCCCAACGGCTGCTGCCACGCGGACCGGATCGCGGACACCTTCGCCGACCCGGCCGGCGGGTCGCCCGCACCTGGACGCTGGCGTCGCACCGGCGGCGTCGGGCGCATCGACCCGCGCACCACGATGTCCAGCGCCGCGGCCAGGACGAACGAGACCTCCGCTGGCGGGATCGCCGCGAGCAGCTCCCCCACGACCACGGCCGGGTCCATCACCCCCCGGGCCTGGATCCGGGCGATCTCCGCGCGCAGGTCGAACGTGTGCAGCTCACGAGGCGCCGCGCTCACGACGCACGCTCCAGGGACCAGCTGCGCAGCGTCTCGTTCGTGACCTCGATACCGGTCTGGTCGCGAATCTCCAGCGCGATCGCCCGCCAGGACTTGCCGGCGTCTCGGCGGCGGGTGACGAAGGCGTCGAGGTCGCCGAGCTTGGTGCTCAGGAGCATCTGGAGTGGCGTCACGGATGGCAGATTGCCTGCCATTTTTGTCAGTGTCAACCCATTCGGGTGAGATTTCCTTGCCAATTTTCTTGGCAGGGAGGACTATCGAGGCATGGCCGAGATCATGCAGATGCCGCAACTCGCCGCAACTGACCGCACCATCGGTGCCGCCGTGAAGGGGCTGTGCGCCTCACGAGACGTGTCGAGGCGGTCTGTCGCCGCGTCCATCGGGGTCACGGAGCGGACGTTCATGCGTCGCTTCGCTCACGGTGGCTGGACGGCGACCGAGGTCGACGCGCTGGCCCGCTACTTCGGTTGCACGGTGGCGGACCTCTACGCGGGCCGCATCAACGCGACTCCGCCCCGGGGTCCTCAGGGTCCAGATGGGCTCCCGCGTCTGGATTCGAACCAGAAACCGCCCGATTAACAGTCGGGAGCTCTGCCGTTGAGCTACGCGGGATCGTGCACCGCTCCGTGCGAGGAGCAGCCCGAGGAGGATAGCAACACCAGCGGGTCCGATCGAAATCGAGATCCCTCCGCGAGCTCACACCCCGAGCGTGGCGCGCAGCTCGGCCAGCGCGGCGTCGGCCGCTGCGCGCAGGGCCGGGTCGGACGGGTCGAGGCCGGGGTCGAAGACCACAGACCAGCGCAGGTCGGTCGAGCCGGGGACGCGGCGCGCCACCACGCGCGCGCCGGCGCTCGCCGTGAGCGAGACGTGGTCCTGGATCACGATGCTGGCGTTGACGCGCTCGCGTACGACGCCCGCCAGCGTGCCGACGTCGCCGGTCACGGGCACATGCAGCAGCACCGGGCGGCCTCCCGGGCCGGTCTGCGCCGTGACGTCGAGGGCGTTCTCGGACCACTGCGCCCGGAGCACCAGGTCCCACGGGATCCGCGCCGGCTCCATGCCCTCGGGCAGGACGAGCGCCATGTCGGTCGCCAGCAGGCTCGACGAGCCGCTGGGCAGCCAGGCGAGCACCCGCTCGCCGCCCGCGCGGGCCCGTACCTCGGACGGCGGCCGCAGCCTCACGACGGCCCCCCTGCCACCTGCTCGCGCAGGCCCCGCCGGTACTGCTCGAGGGCCAGCACGTCGGCGAACAGCGCCTGATAGGTGTCGGGCTCGGCGCTCGGCTCGATCCGCTGGAGACGTGCCTTGAGGTCCGTGATCCGCCGCGACGCGTCGATCTCGAGCAGTCGCGCGACGACCGACTGGGCGTACCGTGCGTCGATCTCGTCGACCGGCGACGGCTCCACCGCCAGCTCGTGCACCACCGCGCGGACGGAGTCGTCCGGGCAGGCCGCGAGCACGGCGTCGAGCCACGCGCGGTCCTCGAGCCCGGCCGCCGCTCCCCCGGCGGCCACGACCGCCTGGTGCACGGCGATGTACGCCGGTGCGCGGAAGGCCTCGGTCTCCACCGCATCGAGCCACGTGCCCGCGAGCTGGGGCGCCTGCAGCGCCACCTTCAGCGCCTCGCGCTCCACGGCCGCCACCTTGTCGCGCGGGTCGGGCCGGGGCAGGCGCGGCGGCCCGGCGGGCTGCTCCACCGGCGCCTGCTCGACGGGCGGGCGCCGGCTGGCGGGCGGCTGCGCCTTGCCCGCCGCCTGCACCGCTCGGCGCACCTCGTCGTCGGGGATGGCGAGCCAGCCCGAGAGCAGGCGGATGTACTCGGGTCGCAGCGCCTCGTCGCGGATGCGCGCCACCACCGGGGCCGCTGCGCGAAGGCCCGCCACCCGGCCTTCGGCACGGCCGAGGTCGTGGCCCTTCAGCTCGGTGCGGATCGCGAACTCGAAGAGCGGCACCTTGCGCTCGACGAGCTCGCGCACAGCGTCGGGGCCCTGGGCGATGCGCAGCTCGCAGGGGTCCATGCCGCTCGGCTCGACGGCCACGTACGTCTGTGCGGTGAACCGCTGGTCCTCGGAGAACGCCCGCTGCGCTGCCTTCTGGCCCGCGGCGTCGCCGTCGAAGGTGAAGACGACCTCGCCGGTGAACACGCCGTCGTCCATGAGGAGGCGGCGCAGCACACTGATGTGGTCGGCCCCGAACGACGTGCCGCAGGTGGCCACCGCGGTCTCGACGCCCGACAGGTGCGCGGCCATGACGTCGGTGTAGCCCTCGACGATCACGGCCTGCTTGCGCTTGGCGATCTCCTTGCGGGCGAGATCGATGCCGTAGAGCACCTGGCTCTTCTTGTAGAGCGGCGTCTCCGGGGTGTTGAGGTACTTCGGCCCCTCGTCGTCGTCGTACAGCTTGCGCGCGCCGAACCCGACGACGTCGCCGCTCGTGTCGCGGATGGGCCAGACGAGCCGCCCGCGGAACCGGTCGTAGATGCCGCGCTGGCCGCCCCGGGCGACGAGGCCCACCTCGACGAGCTGGTCGTCGGTGAAGCCCTTGCCCCGAAGGTGCCCGAGGAGGACGTCCCAGCCCTTGGGCGCGTAGCCCACGCCGAACTTCTGCGCGGCCTCGGCGTCGAAGCCGCGCTCGGTGAGGAACCGGCGTCCGATCTCGGCCTCGGGGCTCGCGAGCCGCTCGACGAAGAACGCCGCCGCTGCCTTGTTGGCCTCGACGAGGCGGCTTCGGTTGCCCGCCTGGCGGCCGGGGGCCGCGGAGCCCTCGGTGTAGCGCAGGGTCACGCCGTACCGGCCGGCGAGCTTCTCGACCGCCTCGGTGAACGACAGGTGGTCGATCTTGCGCAGGAAGCCGATGACGTCGCCGCCCTCGCCGCACCCGAAGCAGTACCAGGCGCCCTTGGCGGGGCTGATCGAGAACGACGGGCTCCGCTCGTCGTGGAACGGGCACAGGCCCTTGAGGCTGCCTCCGCCGGCGGACTTCAGGGTGACGTAGTCGCGGACGATCTCCTCGATCCGTGCCTTCTCGCGCACGAGGGCGACGTCCTCGTCACGGATCCGGCCAGCCACGTCGTGATCCTACGGACCCCGTCCAACCGGGGCCCGCCGTCCGTCCCCAGAGCCGTCAGCGGCAGGGGTTCGTGACGCTCGGCGGGCTGACCTTGTCCCAGACCAGGCTGCCCGACTTCACCGACGTGACCTTGCTCGAGTAGCAGCCCGTCGGGATCGAGCTGACCTTCCACGAGATGACGCCCGCGCTGGAGGTCGTGCCGGTGAAGCTCTTGTAGACCTTCGTGGCACCGGACTTGTAGAGGGAGACCGCGACGTTCGCCGACTTCGCCGGCGTGCCCAGGTTCGTCGTGATGGTCGCCGTGACGACGAGCGACGTGCCCGAGACGACCGTGGTCAGCGACGACACGCGCAGCCCGGTCGCGACGACCGGGGCCGACACGGTGACGCTCACCGGGGCGCTGGTCGTCGCGAGCCCCGAGACGTCGGTGGCAACGGTCGACAGGGCCCAGGTGCCCGCAGTCGCAGGTGTCCAGGCGAAGGAGAACGGCGCGGCCGTGTCGGTTGCGAGCTTGGTGGCCGAGCCCCCGGGCGGGGTCGCCCAGAGCGCGACGGACACCACGCCACGGTCGTCGGACGCCGGGGCGGCGACGGTGACCGTCGTGCCCGTGGTGATCGTCGCGCCGTTCGCCGGCGAGCTGATCGCGACGGTCGGCGCGGTCACGTCGGGGCCGGGCGCGACGCGCGAGAGGTCGAGGCGCCCGCCGGTCGCGGTCTTGCCCGCGAGCGACGTGGTCGGGGTGACGGCGTTGAGCAGCGCAGTCTCGAGAGCTGCGCCCCGCAGGCCCCAGGTCGCCGCGATGAGCGCCGCCGCGCCCGACACGTGCGGCGTGGCCATCGAGGTGCCCGAGTACACGCCGTACGTCGAGCCCGGGAGCGTCGACAGCACCGACACGCCAGGCGCGCCAAGGTCGACGGTCGTCGCGCCGTACTGCGACCACGATGCGAGGGCACCAGCGCTGTCGATCGCCGCGACGGAGACCACGTTGTCGTACGTCGCGGCGCTCACGGCCGAGCCGTTGGTCAGCGACGAGTAGTTCGCCGGGTACGCCGCGGTCGTGTCGTTGTTGGTGCCGGAGTTGCCGGCCGCCGCGATGAAGAGGATGTCGGCCTTCGCCGCGCGGTTGATGGCGTCCTGCATCGCGAGGGAGTAGCCGCCACCGCCCCAGGAGTTGCTGGTTGCCACGATGTCGAGGCCGTGCCGCACCTTGAGGTCGGTCATGTAGTCGATGGCCTTGACAGCGTTGGCGATCGAGCCGCCGCCCGACCCGAGAAACTTGCCCGAGATGAGGGTGACGTTCCAGTTGACGCCGGCGACGCCGATGCCGTTGCCGCCCACCCCGCCGATCGTGCCGGACACGTGGGTGCCGTGGTTGTCGACGCCGGCGTCGTACACGCCGCGGTCGTTGTTGACGAAATCCCAGCCGTTGGTGTCGTCGATGTAGCCGTTGCCGTCGTCGTCGATGCCGTTGACCGGGTCGTACGGGTTCTGCCACACGTTGGCCGCGAGGTCGGGGTGCGAGACGTCGATGCCCTCGTCGATGACACCGACGTACACCGACGACGAGCCGGTCGCGCCGGCCGCCCACGCCTCGGCCGCCTGGCTGCCGTACGTGCTCGCCGGAGTCGTGAGGTTGCCGCCCATGCCCCACAGTTGTCCGGCCGTGTAGCTGGGGTCGTTCGAGACGTCGGACTTCGTGAGGATCCAGTTGGGCTCGGCGTACGCCACGCCCGGCTGCGCCTCGAGCACGGCGATGGCCTCGGCCTGCGACTGACCTGCGGGGATGCGCACGCGCTCGACCGCGCGGCGGCCGGCCTTCGGCGCGACGAGGCGCTCGACGAGCCGGCTGCCGGTGCGGGCGCGCACGGCGGTGGAGGCCGCGGTGCCGACGCCCGCGTCGTACCCGACGACGAGCTCGCCCGGGACGGATGCGGGCATGGCCGCGACCGGGGCTGCAGCGATGGGCGCCGCGGCGGCGCTCACGGCGACGGCGGGCGCGGTCGCGGCGAGCAGCGACACGGTGACGGCAGCGGCGATACGGCGCACGGGATACCTCTTCCTGGTCTGGCGATCAGTGTCCCGACGCCCTGCGCCTCCATCGACTGACGACGGCGCGAGCAGCCACAACCTGAGCGGATGTTGAGGCGCGTGGCAGGTGCGGCTGAGCCACGGGCCGCTGTGGTGGGATCAGGGCATGACCGACGCCGCGCTGCTCGCCCGCCTCCGCGCCGACACCCCCGGGTGCCTCACCCAGGTGCACCTGAACAACGCCGGCTCCGCGCTGCCGCCGACCGTGGTCGTCGACGCCGTCGTCGACCACCTGCGCCGCGAGGCCGAGATCGGCGGCTACGAGGCCCACGACGAGGCCGGCGACCGGATCGACGCCGTGTACTCCTCCCTCGGCCGGCTCGTGGGCGCACCGGCGTCCTCGATCGCCCTCACCGCATCGGCCACCGACTCGTGGCTGCGCGCGTTCACGTCCATCCCGGTGGGCGCCGGCGACCGGCTGCTCGTGTCGGAGGCGGAGTACGCCAGCAACGTGATCCCTCTGCTGCAGGTCGCGCGCCGCGTCGGAGCCACGGTCGAGACCATCCCCGACGACGCCGACGGCGTGCTCGACGTCGAGGCGCTTCGCTCGATGCTCGACGAGCGCGTGAAGCTGGTGGCCGTCACGCATGCGCCCAGCCAGAACGGCCTGCTGAACCCCGCCGAGGGGGTCGGACGCGTGCTGCGCGAGAGCGGAAGCGAGGCGTGGTACCTGCTCGACGCCTGTCAGTCGGTCGGCCAGATCCCGCTCGACCTCGACGCGCTGGGCTGCGATTTCCTCAGCGCCACGGGCCGCAAGTTCCTGCGCGGCCCGCGCGGCACCGGGTTCCTCGCGGTGTCGCCGCGCGCGCTGCAGCTCGAGCCCGGCCTGCTCGACCTGCACGCGGCCACGTGGGTCGACGACCAGGAGTACGTCGTGGCCGAGGGCGGGCGCCGGTACGAGTCGTGGGAGAAGAACTACGCCGCTCTCCTCGGCCTCGGCGCCGCCGCCGACTACGCGCTCGATCTCGGGCTCGACGTGACCCGCAAGCTCATCACCTCGGCCGCGGACAGGATCCGCGCGGGGCTCGCGGAGATCCCCGGCGTCGTCGTACGCGACCGCGGCACAGTCCGCACCGGCATCGTCGTCTTCACGGTCGAGGGCCGCGACGCCGGCGAGATCGCCCGCGCCGTGAAGGCGGCCGGCGTCAACGTGAGCCACTCGGCGCCGGACTACGCACTGCGCGACTTCCGCGACCACGGCATCGACGGCCAGGTGCGCGTGAGCCCGCACGTCTACACCGACGACGCCGATATCGCCGCCCTCCTCGCCGCCGTCCGCACCGCCGTCCGCACCACCGTCGCCTAGATGAACGCAGCCACGGCCTCGAATGCGGGTCACCCGGAGCGTGCCAACGAAGACTTCGTCGCTGCATCCGATGGCGCCTTGGTCATGGTGGACGGTGCTGGCATCCGTGGCGCTGAGCACCTCTGCGAGCACGGTGTTGCCTGGTACTCACGCAACCTGGGGACGGAACTGCTCCGCAGACTCGACGAGCGACCAGGTGCGACGCTGCCGGAGGTGCTCAGAGACTCCATCGCGCGGGTCACAGCGATGCATAGCGACACCTGTCAGGTGGCAGACCCCAGCAGCCCTCAAGCGTCAGTGGCCGTGGTCCGGCGGTCGGGCTCGGATCTCGACTGGCTGGTGCTGGGAGACGCCTACGTGGTGGTCGAGGGCCAGGAACCGTTGGTGCTGACGGACGGGCGGGAGGTCGCGGTCCGCAGCGCAGCGACCCGTCGGCTCGACGGCCTCGCTCCCGGAACCGCTGAGCACGATCGCGAGCTGGAGATGGCCATCGAGACGCTGCGCGCTCGTCGCAATCGCGTCGGCGGCTACTGGATCGCCAAGGAGAACCCGGACGCGGCGCTGCACGCCGTGATCGGCCGACTGAACCTCCCCGCTGGCGGCTGCGTCGCTGTCCTGAGCAACGGAGCCGCACGGCTGGTCGAGCCCTACCGCGTCACGGATTGGCCCGGCCTCGTCACCATGCTGCGCGAGGATGGCCCCGAGGGGGTGCTGCGCCGGCTCCGGCGCGCGGAGAGGAGCCTCACCGTCCTCCCCGATGACGCGAGCATCGGCTGCTGGACCGCTCCTCACGAGACCGCGCAGACCTGGCGTTAGGCCTCGCCTGAACCGCGCGGGAAGCGGCAGGATCGGCTCCGTGGGAGCGTTCACCGATGACGAGCTCAACCTCGTCTACGACGCTTCGCTGGAGTTCGGGAGCGATTGGCGCCGCCCGGTGGCGCAGTTGGCCGCCGAACGCCTGCCTGGTCGGTCGCCGGAGTTCTACGAGTCGATCGCGCTTGCGGTGGCCTCCTGCCGATCGGAGGTCGAATCGCACGTGGCGCACGAGCACCGCCGGTTGCAGGGAACGTGGACGAGCCGGGACGAGGTTGCCGTGGACGAGTGGCTCTCTGAGCGCTTCCCCTGGATGAGTCGAAGGAATCGCAGACGAGGACTGCGCCAAGGGCAGTACTACGCGCACCACGACGGCTGGTAGTCCTGCAGGTTGTCGGTGGTTGGGGGTCAGGACGCGTCGCGGGCAACGCCCCTGGGGCGCCAACCTGCGGACCGATTCCCGGGATCCGTTGGGGCGCAAGGAAAGGATGTCGCTGGAGCCAACCTCTTGACATCGAACGTGTGTTCGATTACTGTCCTTCCATGCGCCCTCTCCCCGTCGTCGAGGTGACCCCGGTCCCGGCCGGCGTCGCCGTGTCGTTCGTGGAGTCGGAATGGCATCGGATCTCCGCCGAGCTGGAGGCCGAGCGGGCGGTCGGCCGGTTGGTCGACATGCTGGACCGGGAGCCGTGCTGGGACGACCTGCGGCTGCTGGCGGGCCTGCGCGAGACGGCGCTGGACGACACCGGTCGGCTGATGAGGGTGCTGGCCACACGCCGGGTGGTGTCGTTCCTGGAGGGCGAGACGGTCCGCGACGTGGTCGAGCTCGCCGGGGAGTCCGAGCGGGCGGATGCGATGGGCGAGCGGTCGATGCGGCACGAGGTCGCCCTCGCGATGGGCCGCACCAAGGACCAGGCCCAGGCGCGGATCGCGCTGTACCGGCGGCTGGTCGCCGAGTTCCCCGGCTTCGTGGAGGCGCTGACCGCGGGGCAGGTCACGCTGGGGCACTGCTACGCCCTGCACGAGGAGACCCTCGTCGTCACCGACCCGGACGCCCTCGCGAGGATCGCGGGGAAGGCGCTGGGGTTCGCGCAGTCCCAGTCCGTGGGCCGGTTCCGCACGTCGCTGCGGCGCCTGATCGCCCGGCACGACCCGGACGCCGCCGAGCGCCGCCGCCAGGCCCGCCGCCAGCGCCGGGTCACGTTCTCCTCGCTGGGCGACGGGGTGTCGTCGATGACCGTGGTCGGGCGCACCGAGGACGTCGACGCGGTCCGGGACCTGGTCGAGGACGCCGCCGCCCAGCTGCTGGCCGCGGACAAGGACGCCAGCACCCGCGACCCGGGCCGCGAGCGGCTGACCGCGGGGCAGGCCCGCTCCGACGCCGTCGTCGCCGCGCTCCTGGGCCGGGTGGACGCCGACGGCACCGTGACCTACGAGCCGCGCGAGCACCGCACCACCCGCCTCGAGCTCGTCATCGACGCCCCCACCGCCGCCGGGATCCGCGACAACCTCGCCCGCCTCGGCACCGACCCGGTCTGCGCCGGGATCGCGCGCAGGCTGATGGTCGGCGCCGACGTCGTGGCCCGGATCCTGGTCGACGCCCGCGACGGCCGGCTCGTGCACGCCGGCACCGCCACCTACCTCTCGCCCGCCCAGCGCCGCCACGTCAAGGCCCGCGACCGCGCCACCTGCCGGGCATGCGGGCGCCGCGCGACCCGCGGGGAGATGGACCACCTCGTCCCGTTCCTGTCCGGCGGGCCCTCCGCGCCCTGGAACGAGTGGTGGCTGTGCCGGGACTGCCACCAGCGCAAGACCGCCGACCACCTCCGGGTCCAGGGCCGCGCCGACGGGCAGGTCGAGATCAGCACCCCCGCCGGGATCGTCTACACCTCCACCCCGCCCCCGTACCTCGACGACCCCGACCGCGACTCCGACCTCGCCGCCGCGCAGCCGGCCGTCCGGTTCGCCCTGCCCCCGCGCCGACGCCCCCGACCCGCCGCCGAGACAGCCCCGGCGCAGGCACCGGCGTACACCGACCACGACCCGCCACCCTTCTAGCCCGCCCGCCCCGCAGCCCTCACCCCATCGGTGCAGGGCTCCGAGGCATGTCCGCGTCTGGCAAGAGACCAGCTCGAACGGCGGCCTCAGGAGCAGAGGTCGGCGTACCAGGCGAGCACGCTGCGGTCGGTGAGGCTCGCGACCTGGTCGACCACCACGCGCAGCCGCGCGGCGTCGTCGGCGGCCGCATCCCACGACGCGCGGAACACAGGGTCGAGCACGTCGGGCGCGCGCAGCCGGATCGCGGCCACGAGCTCGTCGATTACCGAGCGCTGGCGCTCATAGACGTCCTCCGCGCCCTCGCGCTGCATCACCCAGAGGTTCGCGACGGCCTTGAGCACCGCCACCTCGAGCCGCTGCTCGCGCGGCACCTCCAGCGACGCCGCGTACCGGGTCAGCTGTCCGCCGCCGTACGACGCGCGGGTCGCGCGCTCTGCGGCCGAGGCGAACCGCCCGATCAGCTGCGAGGTCAGGTTCTTCAGCGCGGCCAGGTCGCGCAGCGAGCCCGAGTACGACGCGGGCCAGAACGGCAGCGCCGTCAGCCGGTCCACGGCGGCATCGAGCTCGGCGGCCGCGGCGCCCGGGGCGTACGCCGAGGCCACGTCGATAAGCCCCGCACGGTCGACCGCACCGCCGATCGCACGGATGTCGAGATGCCCGGCGACCACGGCGTCCTCGACGTCGTGCACGCAGTAGGCGACATCGTCGCTCCAGTCCATCACCTGCGCCTCGAAGCAGCTGCGGCCCTCGGGAGCGCCGTCGCGCAGCCAGGCGAAGACGTCGAGGTCGTCGGCGTACACGCCGAACTTGCGCCGACCCTCCTCCCGCGGCCACGGGTACTTCGTGGCGGCGTCGAGCGCGGCTCGCGTGAGGTTGAGGCCGACCGGAAGACCGGGACGAGGGCCGTCGTCCGGGCTGAAGGACTTCGCCTCGAGCCGGGTGAGGATGCGCAGCGACTGCGCGTTGCCCTCGAAGCCGCCGATGTCGCGGCAGGCGTCGTTCAGCGCGTCCTCGCCGTTGTGGCCGAACGGCGGGTGGCCGAGGTCGTGCGACAGGCACGCGGCCTCGACGAGGTCGGGGTCGCAGCCGAGCGCGAGACCGAGCTCACGGCCGACCTGCGCGCACTCGAGCGAGTGGGTGAGCCGCGTCCGAAGGAAGTCGCTCTCCCCCGCGGCGAGCACCTGGGTCTTGGCGGCGAGACGGCGCAGCGCCGCGGAGTGCAGCACGCGCGCGCGGTCGCGGGCGAACGCGGTACGCCCAGCGCGCTTGGGGGCCTCGACGACCCAGCGCTGCTCGTCGTGCGAGGCGTAGCCGTCGGAGAGGCGGTCGTCGTCGGGGTGCGTCATCACCGCCGACCCTAGCGACCGAAGCGCGCGTCCACTGCTCGAGTCACTGCCCGACGACGGGCACGACCGACCAGCGCTCGATCGTCCAGAAGTACAGCAGCCCGGCAGTCTCGCGGGCGAGGTAGTCGAGGGTAAGCGACGACCCGGCGCCGGACGCGGTCGGCGAGCCGTGCGCGTCGATCCCGAGCGAGCGTGCCATGGCCAGGCTCCGGGCCTCGTGCGCAGGGTCGGTGACGATCGTGGCCGAGGTCCAGCCCTTCACCGCCATCTTGTCCGCCACGGCCTGCAGGCTCGTCAGCGTGTCGCTGCCGGTGGGCACGGCCGTGACCGACGTACGCGGGACGCCGGCCTCGACGAGCCAGTCGCGGCCGGCCTGGGCCTCGGTCGTGATGTCGCGCGGCTGCTTGCCCCCGACCGTGATGATGCGCGGCGAGACGTCGTCGGCGTACAGGTCGGCCGCATGCTGCAGCCGGTTCTCGAGCACCGGGCTCGGATCCCCCCAGAACTGCGCGGCGCCGAGCACCACGATGGCATCCGTGGGCGTCCGGTCGTCGGTGCGCGACGCGACGACCACCGTCAGAGCAGCAGCAGCGGGCAGCAGCACGAGGAAGAGGACGGCGAGGGCGAGGACGAGCCGCACGAGCACGCGCAGCGGCGACCGACGGCGCGTGCGCACCTCGGCCTGCGTCTGGGTCCCCACCGCCATGCCTCCAGTGTCGCCGAGAAAGCCGACATCGCCGAACCGGTCGACGCTCAGCCCCGACGCGGCGCTCCTCACATCGTGCGCACAGGAACCGCCCGCAGGGTCGGAGCACGACGCCGACGGCGGCGTCCCGGCGGCAGGAGCGGCGATGAGCACAGCAGACCTCGACGTGCAGCACGAGTCGCGCTGGTGGACTGCCGCCGCCACGGGGGCAGCGGCGCTCGTGGCCGCCGGCCTCGTGGTCGCCGGCGCGTCCGCGCACCCCGGGCCGGTGCTGGCCGGCTCGACCACGGCGGACCCGGTCGTGGTGTCCTCCGCCGCCGCTCCGACCACCGCGGCCGCGGACGCCTGAGCCTCAGCGCCCACCCGGCCGATTCACCGGGTGCTCACAGGTCGGTGCTCCACCGTGGACGCGCGAGCGGTACGCCGCGCGCACCCGAACCCGCCGCCCGGCGGGATGAGCACCGCACACACCACAGGAGCACCCATGGACCAGCACACCCCGCGCGATCCTGAGCCGGACCGCACCGACCACGGCCCCCGCTTCGTGCCGCCGGAGGAGATGGCCGCGGCACCCGACGAACAGCACGTCGCACCGAAGCAGGACGGCCTGCGCCGGATCGGCCTCCCGCTCGCCCTCGCTGCCGCAGGCCTGGTCGGCGGCGCCGTGATCGGCGGCGTGGCCAGCGCTGCGGCGGCCGGTACGTCGGACTCCGCAGCGCAGACGCCCTCGGTCGGCGCCGCGGTCCCGGGCGACGACCAGGGCTCGGGGATCGGCCTCGGCGATCAGGACGGCGATGGCGGCCGGCGAGGCGGACCGGACGGTGGCCACGACGGCGACCGCGGCCCCGGCGCGCTGCCCGGCCAGTCCGGCACGTCGGGCCAGCAGCTCGGCGGCGGCACCCAGCAGCTGCAGCCGCCGTCGCACACCGGCACCGGCGCGAGCGGCTGACGCGGCCGGACGAGCGCTACGTACGACGAGGGCGGCCCGGGGATCCCGGGGCCGCCCTCGTCGCGGTCCTGTGCCTCGGCCGCGTCAGCGGGTGTCGGACGACGCCATCGCGATCGCGGCGCGGCCGGCCTCGAGCCGGGCGACCGGCACGCGGAACGGCGAGCACGACACGTAGTCGAGTCCGACCGAGTGGAAGAAGTGGATCGACTCCGGGTCGCCGCCGTGCTCGCCGCAGACGCCGAGCTTGAGGTCGGGGCGGGTCTTGCGCCCCTCCTCCGCCGCGATCTTGACCAGGCGCCCGACGCCGTCGGCGTCGAGGGTCTCGAACGGGGACACCGTGAACACGCCCTTGTCGAGGTAGGTGGCGAAGAACTCCGCCTCGACGTCGTCGCGCGAGAAGCCCCACGTCGTCTGGGTGAGGTCGTTGGTTCCGAAGGAGAAGAACTCCGCGACGTCGGCGATGCGGTGCGCGGTGAGCGCCGCGCGCGGCAGCTCGATCATCGTGCCGATCGGGATGTGCAGGTCGACGCCCTCGCGGGCCGCGATCTCGTGCACGATGCCGTCGGTCTCGTCCGCCACCAGGTGCAGCTCCATCACCGAGCCGACCAGCGGCACCATGATCTCGACCTTCGGCGAGCCGCCGGCCTTGATCCGCTCGACGGCGGCCTCGGCGATCGCGCGGACCTGCAGCCCGAACAGACCCGGAACGACCAGGCCGAGGCGCACGCCGCGCAGGCCCAGCATCGGGTTCGACTCGTGCAGGCGCTGCACCGCCGCGAGGAGCTTGAGGTCGGCGGCCTCGGAGTAGCCGTTGGCCTCCGCGACCGCGACCCGCACCGACAGCTCGGTGAGGTTGGGGAGGAACTCGTGCAGCGGCGGGTCGAGCAGGCGGATCGTGACGGGAAGGCCGTCCATCTCGGTCAGGAGCTCGACGAAGTCCTGGCGCTGCAGCGGGAGCAGAGCGTCCAGCGCCGCCTGGCGGTCCTCGTCGTCGGACAGGATCACCCGCTCGATCAGCACCCGCCGGTCGCCGAGGAACATGTGCTCGGTACGGGTGAGGCCGATGCCCTCCGCGCCGAGCTGGCGGGCGCGGTTGGCGTCCTCGGCGGTGTCCGCGTTGGCGCGTACCCGCAGCGTGCGGATGTCGTCGGCGTACCCGAGGATCCGGTCGACGCTCGTGACAAGCGCGGCGGTGTCCTCGTCGGCGTCCGCGAGCGCGGCGTCGAGGCCGTGCTCGAGGTACATGACCACCGGCGACGGGCGCACCGGCACCGAGCCGATGAACACCTCGCCGGTCGAGCCGTCGATCGAGAGCACGTCGCCCTCGTTGATCGTGATGTCGCCGCAGGTGGCCTGGCGCAGGTGGGTGTCGATGTCGAGGTCCTCGGCGCCGGACACGCACGTCTTACCCATGCCGCGGGCCACCACGGCGGCGTGGCTGGTCTTGCCGCCGCGCGCGGTGAGGATGCCGACCGCGGCGATCATGCCCTCGAGGTCGTCGGGGTTGGTCTCGCGCCGCAGGAGCAGCACGTCCTCGCCGCGCTCCTTGGCGGCGACGGCGGCAGCGGAGTCGAACACGACCTTGCCGACCGCCGCGCCCGGCGACGCCGCGCCGGCCTTGCACAGCAGCGTGCGCTCGGCGGTGGTGTCGAACTGCGGGAACATCAGCTGCGCGAGCTGCGCCCCCGTCACGCGGTCGAGGGCCTCGTCCTCGTGGATGAGGTGCTCGTCGACGAGCTGGGTGGCGATGCGGAACGCGGCCGCGGCGGTGCGCTTGCCGACGCGGGTCTGCAGCATCCAGAGCTTGCCGCGCTCGATCGTGAACTCGATGTCGCACAGGTCGCGGTAGTGCGTCTCGAGGCGCCGCATCACGGTCATCAGCTCGGCGTGGGCCTCGGGCTGCAGGTCCTTGAGGTCGTCCAGCGACAGCGTGTTGCGGATGCCGGCCACGACGTCCTCGCCCTGCGCGTTCTCCAGGTAGTCGCCGTACGAGCCGGGAGCCCCGGTGGACGGGTCGCGGGTGAACGCGACGCCCGTGCCCGAGCCCTCGCCCATGTTGCCGAACACCATCGTGCAGATGTTCACCGCGGTGCCCAGGTCGTGCGGGATCCGCTCGCGCCGGCGGTACAGCCGCGCGCGGTCGGTGTTCCACGAGTCGAACACCGCGCGGATCGCGAGGTCGAGCTGCTCACGCGGGTGCTGCGGGAAGTCCCGGCCCGACTCCTCGCGCACGATGTCCTTGAACTCCTGCACGAGCTTCTGCAGGTCCTCCACACCGAGCTCGGTGTCGTTGACCACGCCCTTGGCCTTCTTGGCGCCGTCGAGGGCGTCCGCGAACCGGTCGCCGTCGATGTCGAGCACCGTCTTGCCGAACATCTGGATCAGACGGCGGTAGGAGTCCCACGCGAACCGCTCGTTGCCGCTCGCCTCGGCCAGGCCCTCGACGGACGCGTCGTTGAGACCGATGTTCAGGACCGTCTCCATCATGCCGGGCATCGAGAACTTCGCCCCCGACCGCACCGACACCAGCAACGGGTCGTGCCGGTCCCCGAGGCGCCGGTCGAGCTGGTCCTCGAGGTGCCGCAGCGCCATCGTCACCTGCACCCGCAGCTCGCCCGGCTCCTTGCCCTTGGCCAGGTACGAGCGGCACGCCTCGGTCGTGATCGTGAAGCCTGGCGGCACCGGCAGCCCCAGGTTCGTCATCTCGGCGAGGTTCGCGCCCTTGCCGCCCAGCAGGTCCTTCTGGTCCTTGGACCCCTGGGTGAAGTCGAAGACGTACGCCGGTGCTCCTGGCATGACCTGATCCCTCCGAGCGAGCTGACCCTCGGCCGACCGGTCCGCCGTGGACCGTCCGACCCCCTCCGCGACGTTAGCCCCGGACGACGGGCGAACGGTGGTTGAACGTTGTGTAACCGCACTCATGCGGACGAGGACTGCGTCACACCGTCACGGCGGCCGCGTCGCGCGCGGCGACGAGGTCGAGCGCGACGTCGATGATCATGTCCTCCTGGCCGCCGACGAGACGGCGGCGTCCGACCTCGACGAGGATCGTGCGGGTGTCGAGGCCGTACGTCTCGGCCGCCCGCTCGGCGTGCCGCAGGAACGAGCCGTAGACGCCGGCGTAGCCGAGCGTCAGGGTCTCGCGGTCCACGCGCACCGGACGGTCCTGCGTCGGGCGCACGAGGTCGTCGGCCGCGTCCATGAGGGCCATGACGTCGGACCCGTGCTGCCAGCCCGTGAGGTCGGCGACGGCGACGAACGCCTCGATCGGGCAGTTGCCCGCGCCGGCGCCCTGGCCCGCGAGCGAGGCGTCGACGCGGTACGCGCCCTCCTCCACCGCGACGACGCTGTTGGCGACGCCGAGGCCGAGGTTGTGGTGCGCGTGGATTCCGACCTGCGTCTCGGCCTTGAGGTTGTCGCGGAACGCGCGGACGCGGTCGCGCACGCCCGTCATCGTGAGGCGGCCGCCGGAGTCGACGACGTACAGGCACAGCGCACCTGCGTCCTCCATGATCTTCGCGTTCTTCACGAGCACGTCGGGCTCGGCCATGTGGCTCATCATGAGGAAGCCGCTGACGTCCATGCCGAGCTCGCGCGCCTTGCCGATGTGCTGGATGGCGACGTCCGCCTCCGTGCAGTGCGTGGCCACACGCACCGACTGCACGCCGAGGTCGTGCGCGCGCTCGAGGTCCTCGATGCGGCCGATGCCCGGCAGCAGCAGCGTCGTGAGCTTGGCGCTCGTCACGACGTCCGCCGCGGCGGCGATCCACTCCCAGTCGGTGTGGCGCCCCGGGCCGTAGTTGAGGCTCGACCCGCCGAGCCCGTCGCCGTGCGTCACCTCGATCGCGTCGACGCCTGCGGCATCGAGCGCGGCGGCGATCTCGCGCACCTGCTCGACGGTGTACTGGTGCCGGACGGAGTGCATGCCGTCCCGCAGGGTCACGTCCTGGATGTAGAGACGGGTCATGATGCGACGACCTCCAGAGCCGACTGGGCGAGCATGCGCTCGGCGACCTGCAGGCCGGCCGAGGTCATGATGTCGAGGTTGCCGGCGTACGCCGGCAGGTAGTGCGCGGCGCCCTCGACCTCGAGGAACACCGAGACGACGAGCCGGTCCGCAGGCGCCTGGTCGGGCACGAGCACGCGCTCGGGCGCGTCCTTGCCGACCCTGCGGAACTGCACCTTCTGCTTGAGGCGGTAGCCGGGCACGTACGCCGAGACCCTCGCGACCATGCGTTCGACGGAGTCGACCACGGCCTGCTCGTCGCACTCGTCGACCACCGCGAGGACGGTGTCGCGCATGATCAGCGGCGGCTCGGCGGGGTTGAGGATGATGATCGCCTTGCCGTGCGCCGCGCCTCCGACCTTCTCGATCGCGTGCGACGTCGTCTCGGTGAACTCGTCGATGTTGGCGCGGGTGCCGGGGCCTGCGGACTTCGACGCGATCGACGCCACGATCTCGGCGTAGTGCACCGGCGTGACCTGCGAGATGGCGGCCACCATCGGGATCGTGGCCTGCCCGCCGCAGGTCACCATGTTCACGTTGCTCTTGTCGAGATGCTGGTCGAGGTTCACGGCTGGCACCACGAACGGGCCGATCGCGGCGGGCGTCAGGTCGATCATGCGGACGCCGGTGCCCGCGAGCTTGGCGTCGTTGTGCACGTGCGCACCGGCCGAGGTCGCGTCGAAGACGTAGCCGATCTCGTCGAAGTGCGGGAGGTCGAGGAGGCCGTCGACGCCGGTCGCCACCGTGGGCACGCCCATGCGCGCCGCGCGGGCGAGGCCGTCGGAGGCAGGGTCGATGCCGACCAGCGCGCCCATCTCGAGGGTCTGCGACAGCCGCAGCACCTTGATCATCAGGTCAGTCCCGATGTTGCCGGACCCGATGATCGCCACCTTGTTGCGCGTCATGCTGCCTCCTCCTCGGAGAACGAGACGGTGATCGTGCCGAGGCCCGTGATGTCGGCCTCGACGACGTCGCCCGGACGGACGACGGACATGGGGCCGAGGGCCCCGGACAGCACGACCTCGCCCGCGCGCAGCGGGTCGCCGAGGTCGCGGACGGTGCGGGCGAGCCAGAGCAGAGCGAGCAGCGGGTCGCCGAGGCACGCGGCGCCGTCGCCCTCGGACACCTTCGTGCCGTCGACCGACATCGTCATGCGCACCTCGACCGGCTCCACCTGCGTGAGGGGCACGACCGTGTCGGAGACGACGAAGAGACCGCACGACGCGTTGTCGGCAACGGTGTCGGCGTACGAGATGTCCCAGTCGGCGACGCGGCTGTCGACGATCTCGATGGCGGCCATGGCGCCGCCGATCGCGGCGCGCACCTCGGCGACGTCGTCGAGCGGGCCATCGAGGTCGGCCGCGAGCACGAACGCGACCTCGGCCTCGACCTTCGGCTGCAGGAGCGCTCCGGCCGGCACGGTGCCGCCGGGCGAGACGGCCATCTCGTCGAAGAGCGAGCCGAAGTCGGGGGTGCCGACGCCGAGCTGCTTCTGCACCGCGAGGGAGGTGAGCCCGATCTTGCGGCCGATGCGCCGGGCGCCGGCGTCGATGCGTCGGCCGACGTTGATCGAGGCGACGGCGTACGCCGACTCCACGTCGTCCGACGCGATGAGGTCGCGCACCGGCGGGCAGGGCGTGCGCCACTCGGCGGCCGCCCAGAGGCGGTCGGCCGCGGCCTGGCGCGGATCCGGGGTGGGGGAGGTCATGCCGCCCAGGATGGACGCACCGGGCACTGTGCGGCAGACTGCGTTCCATGGCACGGAACAGCGCCTCCCCGATCAGCACCGCCACGACGCGCCCGCCTGAGGGCAAGGGAAGCCTCACCGAATCGCGCGACACCATGCTGGAGCGCGGTGTCCACATCCTGCAGTCGTTCCGTCCTACGGGACAGCCGCAGACGCTGTCCGCGATCTCCCGGCGCACCGACCTGCCGAAGTCCACCACGCACCGCATCGTCGACGTGCTCGCCGCCCAAGGCCTGCTCGAGCGGACTCCCGAGGGCTGGGTGCTCGGCCGTGCGCTGTTCGAGCTCGGCGAGCTCGTACCCATCAAGCGGCGGCTGCGCGAGACGGCGCTGCCGTTCATGGAGGACCTCTACGAGGCCACGCACGAGACCGTGCACCTCGCGGTCCGCGACGACCTCGACGTGCTCTACGCCGAGAAGATCCGGGGCCACTCCGGCGTCGACATGCCTTCGCGCGTCGGCGGCCGGCTGCCGTTGTCGAGCACGGGGGTCGGCAAGACGCTGCTGGCCTTCTCCCCCGGCTCGCTCGTCGACCAGGTCGTCTCCCGCCCGCTGCGCCGCCTGACCGAGCACTCGATCGCCGATCCTGCGGTGCTGCAGAACGAGCTCGCCACGATCCGCGCCGCCGGCGTCGGCTACGACCACGAGGAGGCAGCCCTCGGCGTCAGCTGCGTCGCGGCGCCCGTGCTCGTGCGCGGCGAGCCCGTGGCGGCGCTGTCGGTGAGCGTGCCGTCCGGCCAGCTCCAGCCGGGGAGGCTCGCCCCGGCCGTGCGCACCGCGGCGCTGGCGCTGTCCCGCGCCCTCTCGCGCTGACGTTCCACCCCTCGGCACGTGGGCGGCGCCGTCGCGCCGCCGTGTGATGACCATGGCCCCATGAGCGAGAGCGAACTGTTCGAGTCGGGCCTGCGCACCCGCCGCGAGGTCCTCGGGGCGGAGTACGTCGACCGCAGCCTCGAGGGCGCGGACGACTTCATGATGGCGTTCCAGCGCGTCACCACCGAGTGGTGCTGGGGCTACACCTGGAACCGCGACGGGCTGGACCGGCGTACCCGTTCCCTCCTCAACCTCGCGATGCTCACGGCGCTCGGCAAGCCCGCGGAGCTGCGGCTGCACGTGCGGGGAGCGCTGCGCAACGGCGTGACCGTCGAGGAGATCCGCGAGACGCTGCTGCACGCCACGTCGTACTGCGGCATCCCGGCCGGCCTCGAGGCGTTCAAGAACGCGCACGAGGTGCTGCTCGCCGAGGGTGCGCTGTCCGCGGCCTCCGAGTGACCGGGCCGCGATGACCTCGGTGGTGCTGGTCGGACTCGGGCGCATGGGCGTGCCGATGGGCGGCCACGTGCGCGACCATCTGGCCGCGCACGGCGGAGAGCTCGTCGGCTACGACCTCTCCCCCACGGCGCGCGCCGCCGCGAGCTCGGCCGGCATCGCGGTGGTGGACGACCTCGACGCCGCTGCGGCAGGCGCAGACGTGCTGATCCTCATGCTCCCGAGCTCCCGGCACGTCGAGAGCGTGCTGCGCGGATCCGCAGGCGGCGCCCTGCGCGCCGGCTCCGTCGTGGTCGACATGGGGTCGTCCGAGCCGCTGTCGACGCGCGCACTCGCCGAGGAGCTCTCGGCGCGCGGCATCGCGATGGTCGACGCCCCGGTCTCCGGCGGCGTGGTCGGCGCCGAGGCCGCCAGCCTGACGGTGATGGCCGGCGGGGACGACGCCGTGCTCGACCGGGTCGAGCCGCTGCTCGCCGCCACCGGCAACGTGACCCGCACCGGTGCTGTGGGATCGGGCCATGCGCTCAAGGCGCTGAACAACCTGCTGTCGGCGACGACGTTGCTGATCTCCAGCGAAGCGCTGCACGTCGGCCGCCGCTTCGGGCTGACCGACGAGGTGATGCTGGCCGTCATCAACTCCTCGACCGGACGGAGCTGGTCGACCGAATTCAAGTGGCCGCGCTTCGTCGTGCCGGAGTCGTACGACTCGGGCTTCGCCATGGCACTGCTCGTGAAGGACATGCGGATCGCGACGTCGCTGGCCGAGGAGCTGGGCCTGCCCGCCGAGCTCGGCCAGGCCTCGCTCGCCCGCTGGGCCGACGCGCTCGCGGCGCTCGGCGACGGCGCGGACCACACCGAGATCGCCCGCTACGCCGCGGGATCCGAGCCGGCATGAGTCGACCGGCGCTGCTGTCCTTGGACGAGGACGCCGAGGGCCTGCACGCCGAGGTGGCGCGCGGAAGGAACGGGCAGATCTTCGGGGGCCAGCTGAGCGCGCACTGCGTCGCGGCCGCAGCCTCGGCCACCGGAGGCGCCCTCGCGCCGCACTCGATCCATCTGCACTTCGTCGCCTCCGGCGACGCGGGGAAGCTCGTGCGGTACATACCTTCCGTGGTCCGGGCGGGCCGGTCCTTCACCATCGTGCGCGTAGACGCCGTGCAGGACGGCAGGGTCCTGGCCACGTCCACGTCGTCCTTCCATGCGCCCGAGCACAGCGACGAGCACGGCGTGCACGCGCAGGGTGTGCCCCCGGCCTCCGCCTGCGAGGCGCTCGACCTCGCCTCGATCGGCGCCTCGCCGGTCTGGGACCACGTCGAGGCGCGCGTCGTCGGGATACTGCGGGGCGACGAGCCGGCGATCCGGCTCTGGATGCGCTGGCGCGAGCAGCTGGGCACCAGCCCCGTCGAGCACTCCTCGGCGCTCGCGTGGATGACGGACCTGCTCATGGTGCGCACGGCGCGGCTCGGGATGGTTCCCGAGACGCCCATCCGGCCCGGGCCCTCGCTCGACCACGCGCTGTGGTTCCACCGCGAGCTCGCCGCGGACGACTGGTTGTACGTCGAGGTCCACAGCCTGGTCCGCAGCCGGGCCCGCGCGTTCAACGAGGCGCGGGTGTTCGACCAGGACGGCGTGCTCGTCGCGACCAGCACGCAGGAGTGCCTGCTGCGCTAGCCGCTGTAGACGGCCTCGACCTCCTCTGAGCGCCGCATGTCCCACAGCAGCTCGGCGACCCGCTGCGGATCGAGCGGCCCCTTCGGGGCCATGAGCCCGGCGATGATGACCGTCCGCACGGACACCCCGAGCGGTGCGAGCTCGTCGGCGAGGGCGAGGACCGCGGCGCGCTCCGCGGCCTTGCCGACCGATAGCACGCCGTACGGAGCCCTGGGGTTGAGCGCCGAGCCACCGCCGGTGACGAGCACCGCCCCCTCCGTCGCCATGAGCGAGGGCAGCACGGCCTGCACCGCCGCCACCGCCGAGACGACGTTGACGTCGAGCGAGGAGCGCAGCGCATCGACCCCGATGCGCGCGAGCGTGAGGTCGGACCGGCTCACGGGGTTGTACACGAGCACCTCGGTGGGCACCCGGTCGTCGCGCTCACGGAGCACGTTGACCATCGACGACGGATCGGCGGCGTCCGCCAGCAGCGTCTCGACCGACGCTCCCGATGCGCGCAGCTCTGCGGCGATCGCCTCGATCGGCTCGCTGCGACGGCCCACGAGCGCGACGTCGTAGCCCTCCCTCGCCACGACGAGGGCGAGCTCCCGGCCGACCCCCGGACCGGCCCCCACCACCACCGCGCCGCGCTTGGCCACCGCGCCACCTCCTCCACGGCATCCAACCTCCGGCGTCGACAGCGGCGAAGCGCGCCGATCCGCTCTCCGGCACACCCGGCCACGAGGTTCTAGGCTCTCTCCCGACGCCGCCGGACGACACGAGGACGCTGTGCCACCGAGGACATCACGACGCCACCGCCAGGGCGCGGAGTCGCGCGAGCGCATCCTCGAGGTAGCCCTCGAGATCGCGGCCGAGCGCGGGTACGACGGCACCACGATGGCGCTGGTGACCGAGCGCAGCGGCCTGCCCGCCTCCTCGGTCTACTGGCACTTCAAGAACAAGGACGCGCTGCTCGCCGAGGTGCTCGAGTACAGCTACCTGCAGTGGCGCCGCGGCGAGGAGGAGTACCGCGCCCACGACGACGGCGATGCGCGGGCGCGCTTCCGGTCCCGGTTCGACCGCGTGCGGACAGGCGTGAGCAACAGCCCAGAGTTCTGGCGCCTCGGACTGACCCTCGCGCTGCTCTCGGGCGACCAGCAGATCGCCGCGCGCGATCGGTTCCTCGAGCTGCGCCAGGAGACCATCGACGTCACGCTGTCGTGGGTCCGGTCGGTCCTCGGGGCCGACGCCGTGGCGCGCCACCCGGAGCTGCCGGCCCTCCTCACGCAGTTCGCCATGGCGGCCGGGGACGGCCTGTTCATGTCGGCGCAGATCGACTCGCGCTGGTCGGTCCCGCGGATCACCGACGCTCTCGGCCGCGCGACGGGCGAGGTGGCGGTGCGCCTCGCTGGCGAGCCCGCCCCGCGGCGCCGCCGCAAGCCCAAGCCGCTGCCTGCCCCCGTCCCGGCCGACGCCCCTGAGGACTCGCGCGAGCGCCTGCTGTGGGCCGCGAGCCGGGTCGCCGCGGAGCGCGGGTACGTCGGAACCACCATCTCGAAGGTCTGCGCGGTGTCCGGGCTCCCGGTGAGCTCGGTCTACTGGTACTTCGAGGACAAGGACGCCCTGCTCGCGGCCGTCGTGCAGGCGTCCTGGGAGTCGTGGGTCACCCATCAGCCGGAGTGGCAGCCCGCTCGCGGCGCCGCACAGCGTGACGAGCAGCTGCGGCGCATCCTGCGCGAGGGCACGCGCAGCTTCGTGGGGGCGCCGGACTTCCTGCGCATCGGCCACAGCGTCAGCCTGGCCCGGCAGGAGGAGGAGACCGCAGCGCGGCAGCTGTTCCTGTCGATCCGGCGGGACACCGAGAAGATGGTCGCGGCCTGGTTCCTCGCCTCGTTCGACGGCAGCGCCGCGGAAGGCGACAAGGCCCTCGCGACCCTGCTCGCCCGCATCGTCGTCGCCGTCACCGACGGGCTCTTCCTCGCGGAGCAGATCGACAGCTGGGAGTGGGACCTCGACGCAGTCGTCGACCTGCTCGTCGAGGTCCTCGAGGCGGTCGTCGCCGCGCGCTGAGCACGCGACCGCTCGCGTGCCGCTCCCTGGAACGGTGGAGTACGTCCCTGTAACGAGCGTTTGCCACGATGACCGGACTCGCCCGGGGCTCGCCCGGGCCGGCCGGCTGGCCTGCCGGAGCGGGAGCCCACCTCGATGCCTGCGCGCACTCAACGCCGGCACCGCAAGGGCCTCGAGAGCCGCCAGCGCATCCTCGAGGCGGCACTGGCTATCGCGGTCGAGCGCGGCTACGACGGCACGACCATGGCGCTGGTCACCGAGCGCGCCGAGCTACCGGCGTCCTCGGTGTACTGGCAGTTCAAGAACAAGGACGACCTGCTTGCCGAGGCCCTGGACCATTCGTATCGCCGCTGGCGGTCCGAGGGCCCGACCTGGCAGGCGGGCAGCTACACGGGCACGCCCCGGGAGCGCATCGGCGCCCGCCTCGGCTACTCGCTCGCCTCGGTGGAGAAGGAGCTCGAGTACTGGCGGCTCGGGCTCACCCTCGCACTGCTGCAACGACCAGGCGGCATCGCCGCCCAGAACCGGTTCATCGAGGTGCGCGGAGAGACGCGCCGCATCGTCCGCGACTGGTGGGCGAGCCTCGACCTGAAGTCGACCGCAGCCGACCCCGTGCTCGTCGACACCCTCGCGAGCATGTATCTCGCGTTCGTCGACGGGATGTTCGTGGCTCATCGGGCCGACCCCGCCCTGCCCATCGACCAGGTTCACGTCGTCGTAGCGGAGGCGATGGCGGACGTCCGCGAGGCGCGCGTGGCCGCCGGTCCCAGGCCGGCCCGCAGATCCCCGAGACGCAGGACCGCTCCGGCGCGCCCAGCGGAGGAGTCGCGCGAGAAGCTCCTCGACGCGGCCGCCGAGGTGGCAGCCGAGCAGGGCTACCGGGGGACGACGATCAAGCGCGTCTGCACCCGGGCGGGTTTGCCGGTTTCGTCGCTGTACTGGTTCTTCGACGACAAGGACCACCTGCTCGCCGAGGTGGTGACCCGGTCCTGGGACGAGTGGCAGGCCGGTCAGCCCTGGTGGGTGCCGCCGGACGATCTCTCCACGTGGCCCCAGCAACTCCGGCGCATCCTCGACGGCGCGGTGCGCAGCCTCGTCGACGCGCCGTCGTTCCTCCGTATCGGCATGATGCTGACCCTCGAGGGCGACGACGTCGCCGCTCGCGACCGGTTCCTCGCGATCCGCACGGGGATCCTGGACGGGATCCGCGACTGGTTCTCGGCCGTCCTGCCCGCAGAAGCTGTCGAGGCCGTCCCCCACCTCGCGGGCACGTTGGCCCGCACCGTCGTGGCGTTCACCGACGGCTACTTCCTGGGGGTCCAGATCGACGGCAGGGAGCCGCCGGTCGCCGTCTTCGTCGACATCGTCGTCGACATCATCACCGCCGCCGCCGATCGTGCGGCGGGCACACGCGCGAGGAGCTGAGCGAAGGCATGGGCAGGTTCGAGGGGTACGCCGTCATCGTCACCGGAGGCGGCAACGGCATGGGGCGGGACATCGCCCGTCGGTTCGTCGACGAGGGCGCGTCGGTGCTCGTCGCCGACATCGACGGCGGGGCGGCGGCGGCGTACGCCGCCGAGCTCGGCGACCGCGCCGTGGCGACGACCGTGGACGTGTCCGACCCCGCACAGGTGGCCGGCATGGTCGGCGACGCCCTGGACGCGTTCGGCCGCCTCGACGTGCTGGTCAACAACGTGGGCGTCCACCACCTGTTCCAGGACGCCATGGACCTGCCGGTCTCCGAGCTCGATCGCATGCTGGCGGTCAACACGGCGTCGGTGGTGCACACAGCCCACGCCGCGGTGCCGCACCTCCGGGCGAGCGGACGTGGCTCCATCTGCACCGTCGCGTCGATCGGCGCCGTGGTCATCCGGCCCGGCGCGAGCTACTACGCCGCGAGCAAGGCGGCGTCGATCTCGCTCACGAAGAGCCTCGCGCTCGAGCTGGCGCCCGAGGTCCGCGTCAACTGCGTGCTCCCGACGTCCACCGACACCGGCCTGTTGAAGAACATCCCGGGCGCGGACGAGGAGTGGGTGCGCGAGCGCTACGCCCGCAACGCGGCCAACCTGCCGATGAAGCGCCTCGGCACGGGCGCCGATGTCGCCGCAGCGATCGCGTTCCTGTCCTCCGATGATGCATCGTTCATCACCGGGGTCGCCCTTCCCGTCGACGGCGGCCGAAGCGCAGGAGGCGCATGATGGATCTGTCCCTGGCCCAGCAGGTGCTGGCCGCCGCGGTCGCGCACGCCGAGGAGATCGGCGTACGGCTCTCGCTGTCGGTCGCCGACGAGCGCGGACACGAGGTGCTGACCCTCCGCATGGACGGGGCACCGTGGTTCACGCCGCACATCGCCCGCACGAAGGCCAAGACCTGCGTGGCCATGGGCATGGACTCGGCCGAGCTCGCGGGCCTGGACTCCGCGCACCCCGGCCTGCTGCGCGTGATCGAGGAGCAGGTGGGCCACACGGTCACCACGCTCGGCGGCGGTGTCGTGGTGAAGGACGCCACCGGCGCCGTGCTCGGCGCGGTGGCGGGCAGCGGCGCCCACCCCGACCAGGATGCGGCCGCGGCGCGGGCCGGCGCCGACCACTGGCGCACGTCGGATTGAGAGTCAGTCGACCTCGTCGACGAAGTGCCGGATCTCGACCGGCGGCCCGACGATGCGGCGCACCGCGCGCGAGGCTTCGGCGTCCTCAGGCTCCTGGCGCAGCTCGTGCTGCTCGAGGTGGTCGTGCCATGAGTCGACGGTCCACGACTCGACGAAGCGGGTCGGCCGCTCGACATCGGAGGAGAGCGTCCAGCGCCGCGCGCCCGTGCGTCGCCGCGACCGGCGCAGAGCCGGCATCGCGGCCAGGAACTCCGCACGCCGGTCGGCCGGCACCTCCCACTCGACGTCGACACGCGCGCGGCGGTCGAGCTCGTCGTCCGCGGGCATCGACTCCGGCAGCGGCCAGCCGTCCACCTCGCCGCGCACGCGCACCTCGGGGAACCGGCCGCGCAGCGCGACGGCCCAGATAGGAAGCACGGCGACGGCCGCGACGGCGAAGGCCGCCGCCGTGCCGAAGCGGTTGCCCAGCGCGCCCCAGAGGAACGCACCTGCGGCCATGCCGCCCTGGGAGGCCATGAGGTAGAACGCCATGCCGCGCGCGCGAACCCATCCGGGCAGCAGCTGCTGAGCCAGCGCCAGGAGGACGGCGCCCACGGCGGTCCACGCAGCACCCATCACCGGCAGCAGCACGAACAGCATCCACGGAGCCCGCACTAGCCCCAGTGCGAGGAGGCACGCGGCGAACACGGGCATGACGACGCTGACGTAGCGCGCAGATGACACCCGAGCGCGGTAGGGCGCCAGAAGGATCGTCCCCACGATGGCGCCGCCGCCGAGCATGGCGAGGACCCAGCCGTACTCGTCCGGGCCGAGGTCGAGCTCGCGCAGGGCCACCACCGGGAGCAGCGCGAACATGGCGCTGCCCGTCACGAACCAGGCGGCGGTCACCGTCACGAGGCGGCGGAACGGCTCGGCGTTCACGACGTGGCGCAGGCCGGTGCGCAGCGCCGGGAAGAACCGGCGAGACGCGCTGCGGCGCTCGGGGACGTCGGCGAGCAGGGCCGCCACCGCGAAGGCGAGGTAGCCCAGCGTGCTGAGGCCGAACGCCGCGGTCGGGCCGAGCAGCGCGATGACGAGGCCGCCGAGCGCCGGGCCGACCACGCGGGCGGCGTTGAAGACGATGCTCGCGAGCATCCCGGCCGCCGGGATGTACTCGCGCGCCACGATGTCCGGCACCACCGCCGTGAACGACGGTGCGTTGACCGCCCAGGCCAGGCCGAGGAGGAACGTGAGGCAGAGCAGCAGCGGCGCTCCCAGCACGTCCGCGCCGCTGCTGATGGTCAGGACGACGCCGACGACGACTGCTGCGAGGTTGGTGACCACGAGGACGCCCCGCCGCGACACGAGATCGGCGAGCACGCCCGACGGGATGGTGAACACCAGGAACGGCAGGGTGACTGCCGACTGCACCATCGCCACGACGAGGGTCGATTCCCCGCGCTCCACCATCACGACCTGCGCGGCGACCGTCAGCACCCAGATCGCGGTCTGGGTCGCGAGCTGCCCCGAGACGAGCAGGCGGTAGGCCTTGGAGACCCGCAACGGCGACAGCAGCCGTGCCGGGTCGGGGAGGGGCACCGCGCTGGTCACGGCACCACCCCATCAGGCGGACGGGTCGACCGCGAACAGCGCCCCCGCCCGCCCGGTCTCGGGGGCGGGCCGGTGCACGAGCCGCACCCGTGCACCGACCTCGAGCGCCGCGTCGCCGGCCACGACGTCGGCCATGATCGTCGGACCGCCGTCGAGCGCGACGTACGCGAGAACGTACGGGGGGCGCTTCGCGAACGCCCCCTCGCCGCGGTGCACCACGGCGTACGAGTAGAGCTCACCCGTGCCGGGCAGGGTCCGCGAGACGGCCACGGCGGTGTAGCAACGGATGCAGTGGCTGCGCGGCGGCCACACGTGGTCGTCGCAGTGCTCGCACCAGGGCACGACCACCTCGCCGCGGTCGAGGCCGTCGAAGAACGGCAGGTCCTCCGGGTAGAGCGTGAGCTCGACGCCGGGCAGGTCGCTCATGACTCCCTCACCAGGATGCTCGTGGCCGACATGGAGCGGGTGCCGAGCGAGAAACCGGATCCATGGACGAGCGCGATCTCGCAGGACGGCACCTGCAGCTCGGGATGCGCCTCGCCGCGCAGCTGGCGCACGGCCTCGATCGTGCGCACCATGCCGCCGCGCATGTCGGGGTGGTTGTTCGACAGCCCGCCGCCGTCGGTGTTGAGGGGAAGGACGCCGTTCGGCGAGAGGAGCGCGCCGTCGCGCACGAAGCGGCCACCCTCCCCCTTGGCGCAGAAGCCGAGGTCCTCCAGAGAGAGGAGGACGGTGATGGTGAACGAGTCGTAGATCGAGGCGTAGTCGATGTCGGCGGGCCGCAGCCCGGCCTCGGCGAACACCTGCGCCCCGGTCTGGATCGCGCCCGTGTGCGTGAGGTCGATGCGGCCGTTGTCCCAGTTGCGGGTCGTCTCCGCCTGGGCGACGACGCCGACGAGGGGCCTGCCCAGCGAGCGGGCGACCTCCTCGTTGACCAGCAGGAACGCACCGCCGCCGTCGGACACCACGCAGCAGTCCATGCGGTGCAGCGGCTCGGCGATGGGCGGCTGCTCGAGCACCTGCTCGATGGTGACGCGCTCGGGGAGCATCGCGTGCGGGTTGAATGAGGCGTGGTACGACGAGGCGACCTTGATCTCGGCGAGGTCGGCGCGGGTGGTGCCGAACTCGTGCATGTGGCGCCGGGCGGCGAGCGCGTACTGCGCCACGAGCGTCGACCCGTGGACCTGCTCGTACACGGCGTGCGGCCCCGGCACCGCGCGGTTGAACATCCCGCGCCGCGGCAGACCCGCCATCACGACCAGGACAACGCTCGCGTCTCCGGCGGCGATGGCGCGCGCGGCGGTGCCCAGCGACGACACGTAGGTGGCTCCGCCGAGGTCGGTGCCGTCGAAGTGGCGGATCCCGGACAGGCCCAGCAGATCGGCCATCGCGGGGAGTCCGCCCGGGTTGAGGGAGGTGTGGAACCCGTCGACGTCGGAGATCGACAGCCCGGCGTCGGCCAGGACGCCGGCGACGATCTCGAGGTAGACGGAGGCGAGCGACTTCTCCGGGATGACGCGCTCCGGGTGCTCGTAGATGCCGGCGACGTACGCCGAAGGCCGCTTGCTCATCGGGAACCGCCCGCGAACACGACGTCGGCGTCGGTGAGCTCGCGCACGGTCTCCTCGTCGACCCCCGGCGCGAGCTCCAGGCACTCGAAGTGCGAGCCGGCCGGCGCGAAGACGCCGAGGGTCGAGTAGATCCGGGTGACGCAGCGGGCGCCGGTGAGCGGCAGGGTGCACCTGCGCATGAGCTTGGCGCGCCCGGCGCGGTCGGTGTGGTCGAGCACGACCCACACCTGGCGCGCGCCGGTGACGAGGTCCATGGCCCCCCCGACCCCCGGCGTGCGGCCGGGCGCCGTCCAGTTGGCGAGGTCGCCGGACGGCGTGACCTGCATGCCGCCGAGGACGGCGATGTCGAGATGGCCGCCGCGCACGATGGCGAACGACAGCGAGGAGTCGAAGGTCGAGGCGCCGAGCACGATGGTGGCGTACTCCTTCCCCGCGTTCTGCACGTCGAGGTCGATCATGTCGGGCTCCGGCACTCCCCCGAGGCCCAGGATGCCGTTCTCGGTGTGGAACCACACCTCCCTGTCCTCGGGCAGGCGGGACGGGATCATCATGGGGATCCCGATGCCCAGGTTGACGTACGCGCCGTCGGGCACGTCGTCCGCCGCCCGCTGGGCGAGCGCGTCGCGCGTCCAGCCGATCCGCTCGTCGACGCTCACCACGACGCTCCCGGGGGGTTGGGGTTGCCGACCCAGCCGCCGGTGGACTGCACCACGTGCTGGACGAAGATGCCGGGCAGGTGTACGGAGTCCGGCTCGATCGCGCCGACCTCCACGATGTTCTGCGCCTCGACGAAGGTGACCTTGCCGGCCATCGCCGCTGGCACGTTGAAGTTGCGCGACCCGAGCCGGAACGCGAGGTTGCCGAGCCGGTCGGCCCGATGCGCCTTCACGAGGGCGAAATCGCACTCCAGCGCCGTCTCGAGCACGCAGGGCCGCCCGCCGAACACCCGGACGTCCTTGGGGGCGAGCCACTCCACGACGTCGCCGTTCTCGTCGTAGCGTGCCGGGTAGTTGCCCGTGGCGAGATCCGTGCCGGCGCCCGTCGGTGTGTAGAACGCCGGAATCCCCGCGCCGGCCGCCCGCATCCGCTCGGCCAAGGTGCCCTGCGGGACGAGCTCGAGCTCTACGCGCCCGCCGTGGAAGAGCGCGAAGAAGTTCTTGTTCGACGGGAACGAGCCCGTGAACTTGCGGAGCCGGCCCTCCTGCGCGAGCCGGCCGACCCCGGTCGGGTCGATGCCGGCGTTGTTGGCGACGATGTGCAGGTCCTTCTTACCGAGCTCGCAGAGAGCGTCGCACAGCATGATCGGCGCACCCGTGAGCCCGAACCCTCCGACCGCCAGCGATGCCCCGTCGGGGACGATCGACAGCATCTCGAGGACGTCGGCGCGGACCTTGTCGATCACGACGAGTGCGCCCCGATCATGAGCGCGGCGAGGTCCTCGGGCTCGCGCATCTGCTTCGGCGGCGGAGGTCCCCACGAGTAGAACGACCGGGTGCCCTCCCAGAGCCCGGCGACCCACTCGTCGTCGTCCATGATGACGTCCATGTCGGAGTAGTACTCCGAGAAGTTGCCCGCCGGATCCTTCAAGTACCAGAAGTAGTTCGAGCCCAGGTAGTGGCGGCCGAGTCCCCACACGTGCCGGTCCTGGTCCTTGGCGATCATGGTCATCGCCGCCTGGCCCACGGCGTCGACGTCCGGGAGCTGCCAGGACGTGTGGTGCACGAACTGAAGGGGCCCCCGGCGGACGGCCAGGTTGTGGTGGTCGGGCGAGCAGCGCAGGAAGGCGAGCCCCTCCTTGGTGGTGTCGCTGACCTTGAAGCCGATGCCGTGCACGAGGAAGGCGTGCGAGCGCTCGGCGTCGAGGGACGACAACACGACATGGCCGAGCTTGCGCGGCCGCAGGACCGACTCGTCCCTGTCGAGCGCCTCGGACCGGAGGTTGCGCCGTCGCACGTCGCCGGGGCCGTTGTACGTGACCGCGGGCTCGGGCTGCTCGACGATGCGCTCGGCGATCTCCACCCGCACGCGGACGCCGGTGCCCCCATCGAAGGACTCGACCGCCGCCTCCTCGCGCGCGACCTCGAAGCCGAGCGCGGCCAGCCCGTGCGCGACGCGGTCGAGGTCGTCGGCGTCGTCGCACCCCACGCCCAGGGCGACGGCCCTCCGGCGCTCGGCGGGGACGAGGCGCAGCTGCTCGCCGCCGTTCACCGTCCCGTAGCGCCCCTCCCCGAGCGCCTCGAGGCCGAAGTCCTCGTAGTAGGCACCGACCGCGTCGACGTCGGGGACGCCAAGAGTCAGCGTGGTCAGACCGTGCAGAGCCATCGCGTACTCCCTCAGGCCTGGCGGACGGTGTTGCGCAGCAGCCCGACGCCGTCGATCTCGATCTCGACGACGTCGCCGTCCGAGAGCAGCTTCGGCGGGTCGAAGAAGAGCCCCACCCCGCCTGGAGTGCCGGCCAGGATCACGTCGCCAGCCTCGAGCGGGGTGAAGGTCGAGCAGTAGGCGATCAGCTCGGCGATCGAGAAGACCATGTCCTTGATCAGCGCCTCCTGGCGGACTTCGCCGTTGACGCGCGTCTGCAGCCGCGAGGCGCCGATGTCGTGCACCTCGTCCACGGTCACCAGCTCGGGCCCGAGGGCGCCGGAGCGCCAGAAGTTCTTGCCGGGGATCCACTGCGGGCTGTGCCGCTGCCAGTCGCGCACGCTGCCCTCGTTGCTCACCGACCAGCCGAACACGTGGCTCAGCGCGTCCTCCTCCGAGACGTGGAAGGCGCGCGTGCCGATGACGACTGCCAGCTCGCCCTCGTAGTCGAACTTCTCGGTCTCGGCCGGGCGGCGCACCTCCTCGCCGTGGGCGACAAGGCTGTCGGCGAAGCGGCTGAAGATGACCGGATACTCGGGCTTCTCCGGGGCCTGACCCGTCTCCTCCCGGTGCGTCGGGAAGTTGACCCCGGCGCAGAGGATCTTTCCGGGCACGAGCGGCCGGAGGAGGGACAGGTCCGAGAGCGCGGCGATCGGCGTCGCGGCGGCGACCTGGTCGGCGGTGGGCAGCTCACCCGAGGCGATGAGGTCGCGCACGGTGGGCGCCGCGAGACCGAGTGCCGAGCGGTCGACCACCTGCTCGCCGACGACGACGCCGTAGGACTCGGTGCCGGACCACTGGTAGCTGACGATGCGCACGGTGTCTCCTCGGCTGGCGGTGCTTTGCTGGAGCGATCATTACAGTCGCTGGTTTTCGAAAATACAAGCATTTCTCGAAGATCTTTCGCCTTGCGTGCTAGCGTGCGGAACATGGTGAGACGCGGCGACTCCCAGACGCTGTCCGTCGACGCCTACGCCCAGCTCCGCTCGGACCTCCTCGCCGGCCAGTACTCCCCCGGCGAGCGGCTCGTGCCGGCCGAGCTCGCCGACCGCTACGGCGTCGGGCCGGGCGTGCTCCGCGAGGCGCTCGGCAGGCTGGCCTCCGAGCAGCTGGGCACGATCGAGCCGAACCGCGGCTTCCGGGTCCTCGACGCCAGCAGGGCCCGCATCGAGGACCTGCTCGGCCTGCGGCGCATTGCGGAGGGCGCCGCTCTGCGCCTCTCGGTGGACAAGGGCGACGCGGACCACCAGGCCCGCGTGCTCGCGGCGCACCACCGCCTGCGATCGGCTGCGGCCGACACGGAGGACGGCCGCCGGGCGCATCGCGACTTCCACCTCGAGCTCCTGTCCGCGTGCGGCAACACGCGGCTCCTCGACCTGTGCGAGGAGCTGTTCGACGCCTCGGAGCTGTACCGGCGTTGGTCGGTTGCGGCCCTGGCCCGTCCGCGCCGCGGAACGCGGGCCGCCGACAGCGAGCACGGGGCGATCCTCGCTGCGGTCCTCGCCGGCGACGCGGACGAAGCGGTGCGTCTGCACGAGCAGCACCTCCAGCGCACGGTCGACCTCGCCCTGGCGTACGCCGAGTCGCTCGAGGCCAGCTAGCGGTCAGCCCCAGCCGGGCCCGTGCGAGCCGAGGCCGAGCCGCTGGCTGCGCGAGGAACCGTCGTCGGACAGCCGGCTGGCCACCGCCGCCGCGCACCGGCGCAGCTCCTGCACCCACTCCAGCACCTGCTCCCCCGTCGCCGGGCGCGGCAGGTTGACCAGCCGGATGTTCAGCAGCGGCTTGTTGTCCCGGCCGAGGACGGGCACCACTACCGAGTGCACGTGCAGCTCTGCTCCGGGCTCGAGCGACACCGTCTCGTAGTCGCGCGAGAACGCCTGGATGCGGTCGCGGAGCGTCCGCTCCTGCGTGGGCACCAGCTCGCCGGCGGAATACTCGCGCAGCGTCTCGTACATCTCGAGCTCGTGATCGGGGTCGAGCCGCGACAACGACCAGCCTCGCTCGCGGGCGAGGCGCAGCCGCTCCCTCAGGGCGGCCTGCGCCTCGGGGTCGCCCACCCCGGCGCGCTGGATCCACGCCTCTGCCGCGGCCTCCCCCGCCCACGCGACGTACTGCTCGCCCAGCGGCGCCATGAGCGGGATGCGGGTGCCGAGCGTCGGCACGCTCGGCGGCGCATCAGTCGCGGTCGCGGCGCCCACGAACACGAGATCGTTGCCCGCGGCGGCCACGACGTCGACGGCGAGCCCCGTGCGGAAGGCGAGAGCCTCGATCTCGTCGCGGGCCTTCTCGGCGGCCTGGATGGCCACGATGAGGTCGGGCGAGGTCGAGGCCACGACGGAGGCCATGGTGAACCTGCCGTAGCCGCCCTGGAAGAACAGCAGCGGGGACGACGGGTTCTGCACGCCGAGGTCCTGCACGGCGCCGAGCACGATGTAGTGGTCGCCCGCCGGGATCTCGGCCTCCGTCGTGCACTCGATCCACGCCACCGCGTCCTGCAGGATCGGGGCGCCGCCTGGCGACGGCTCCCACGCGACGCCCGACCACTTGTCCTCGCCGGGCGAGGCGAAGCGGCGGCACACCATCTCCTGCTCGGCCGACAGCACGTTGATGCAGAACGTGTCGACCTCGCGGAGCACGGCGTACGACTTGGACGTTGTCGTCGGCAGGTAGGCCACCAGCGGCGGGTCGAGCGACACCGACGTGAACGACCCGACGATCATCCCGATCGGCTCGCCCGTGCGCGAGATCGCCGTCACCAGGACCACCCCTGTCGGATAGTGGCCCAGAACGTCGCGGAACAGCCTCGCGTCCACCGGAGTCGCGCTCCTCTCGTGCACTTCGGTCATGCCGGCACCGTGCGCCGCTGATGCTCGTGGCCCCACTGGTTCGGCGCGTCGTAGCTCGACGGGCGCCAGGTGGCGTCGTCGATGAGCAGCCCGCCGGTGCCGTACTCGATCTGGAATCCGGACGGGCTGTTCACGTAGAAGGACATCATCTGGTCGTTGGTGTGGCGACCGAGGGAGATCGCCAGCGGCGCGGCGCCCTCGCGCAGCACCTTGTCGTACGCGCGGCCCACGGTGTCGATGTCGTCGACCTCGAGCATGAGGTGCCCGATCCCGCGCGGCCGGTCCGGCACGGCTGCGAAGGCGTACGAGTGGTGCCGCGGGTTGCAATGGGTGAAGGTGCCGAAGAGCGTTCCGAACTCGATGTAGTCCGACAGCTTGAACCCCAGGATCCCCAGGTACAGCTCGCGGGAGCGCTCTTCGTCGTCGACGAGCTGGAACACGTGCCCCAGGCCGCCCTCGCCCGTCACGAAGCGGGCAGCCGTGGGCGACACGAAGCGGCGCTTGTCGACCTTCTGCCCGTAGAACACCTCGACGCCGAGGCCGTCTGGGTCGGTGAACGAGACGAGTCCCATGACGCCGCGCGCGCGAGCGAACGCCGCGTCGTGCCGGGTCACGTCGTACCCCGCAGCCTCGAGGTCCGCGGCGAGCAGCTCGAGGTCGCCGGCCCGCTCGACCTCCCAACCCAGGGCGGTCACGCCCTCCGCCGTCCCGCGCTCGACGCGGATGCGGCACCAGTGTCGGTCGTTGCGCAGCAGCAGCAGCGACTGGCTCCGCTCGGACACCTGGAGCCCGAGCAGGTCGGTGGCGAACGACTGCCACGCGTCCAGGTCGCCTGTGGAGACCACGACGTACCCGAGACTGCGCACCTCGGTCATGGCACGTCCTCTCTGCAGCGGCTTCGCACGCTAGGCACCCGGGGGTGGGGCCGCCATAGCCACGTGCCGATGGCTGGAACGCGCATCGACCCGCCTGCCGCACGGTCTCGGCTGGCGGAACACGGTGCTGCCCACGACACCCGCGTCGGACAGGATCGACGCGTGGGCGAGGCGGACGATAGTGCGGCGCAGTCACCTCCGGGTGCTCCCCCTCCCCTGGAGCGCGTACTGCACCTTCGGGGGTGGCTCTTGCTCACGCTCGGCGCGCTGTCGGCCTTCGGCCCGGTGTCGCTTGACCTGTACCTTCCGGCGTTTCCCGAGATCGCGCAGTCGTTCGGCGTCTCCACGGGCGACGTGCAGCTCACCTTCGCCGCGTGCCTGCTCGGGCTGGGGCTCGGCCAGCTCGTCTACGGCCCGCTGTCGGACCGGTTCGGCCGCAAACCGCCCCTCCTAGCCGGGCTCGTTCTCTACGTCGCCGCGTCCCTTCTGTGCGCTGCGGCCCCGAGCCTCGTGGCCCTCACCTCGCTGCGTTTCGTACAGGGCCTCGGCGGGTGCGCCGGGTTGGTGATCGCCCGCGCGATCGTGCGCGACGGCTTCGACGGGCCAGAGCTCACGCGCTCCTTCTCTGTCATCGCCTCGGTCTCCATGGTCGCCCCGCTTCTGGCTCCGTCCGCGGGCGCTCTGGTGCTGCGAACCACGAGCTGGCGCGTTCTGTTCGTCGTCATCGCCGCCTTCGGCGCCGCGTGCCTCGTAGCGGCGTTGCGGCTTCCCGAGACGCATCCCCACAACCGACGGACCGAGCAGGGTCTCCTGTCCTCCCTCGCGGGCTACGGGCGCCTGCTCGCCAACCGGTCGTTCGTGCTCCCGGCGTCGATAGCGGCCCTCGGGTCCGGAACACTGCTCGCCTACATCAGCTCCTCGTCCGTCGTCGTCATGACCACGTACGGGGCCGGCCCTTCGGCCTTCGCTCTCGTGTTCGCACTCCTCGCGCTGTGCTTCATCGCGGGCATCCGGCTCAACCTCGTGCTGCTGCGCCGTCGCCCCGTCCACCAGCTCCTGCGGGTCTACGTGGTCGTGGAGGTGACGGCCCTGGTCGTCCTTCTGGCGCTGCTTGAGGCGCGGGCGCCGCTCTGGGCCGTGCTGGTAGCGCTTGCCGTCGTCAAGGCATGCCTCGGCGGTGTGTTCCCCAATGCGACTGCCGAGTCGATGCAGCCGTTCAAGCGCAGCGCCGGGTCGGCCTCGGCGCTCCTCGGGACTCTGCAGTTCGCCGTGGGCGGCGTGGTCGCTGGCCTCCTCGCCGCCCTGTCGCTCTCACCCGGAGTCGAGATGGCGGGCAGCATGCTGATCCTCGCGACGCTGTCGCTGTTCCTCGTGGCGCTGCCGGCGCGCCGGTCCGGCGACGAACCCGTCGCGGCCGACGAGGTCGACGCCGTCGACCTCGTCGAGGGCTCGGGAGCGGCGGGCTGACTACGCCCCGCCCGGCGGGGGCTAGCGGGTGCTCGTCGGGGCGGTGCCGGCGTAGGGCAGCACCTCGGGGTTCGGCGGCGCTGCCACGCACGCGTCGATTGAGGCCAGCAGCTCCGCATCGAGCTCCCATGAGGCACCCGCGGCATTGAGCGACAGCTGCGCGGGAGTGCTCGCGCCGGCGATCACCGACGTCACGACGGGCTGGGATGCGAGGTACGCGATCGCGAGCTCGCCGACGGTACGGCCGTGGGCGGCCGCGAGGCTCGCGAGCTCCTGCACCCGGGCATGCACCGCCGGAGTGTCGAGGGTGTCGATGATGGGGCTGCCGGCGGCCCCGCGGGTCCCGGCGGGACGCGCTGCCCCCGGCTGGTACTTGCCCGTCAGGTACCCGCCGCCGAGCGGGTGGTAGGGCAGGACCCCGATACCTGCCCGCGCGGCGTACGGGACGACTTCGGACTCGACCCCGCGGGCCAGCAGGTGCCAATAGTTCTGGACCGTGCTGATGCGCACGAGGCCGTGCTCTCGCGCGAGGCCGTCGTAGACGGCGAGGCGCCACGAGGCCGCGTTGCAGACACCCACCGCCCGCACCACACCCGCCCGCACGAGAGAGTCCAGCACCGCGAGCAGCTCCAGCGGGTCCACGGAGTCTGGCGGAGCCAGGTGCACCTGGTAGAGGTCGACGTGGTCCGAGCGCAGGCGGCGCAGGCTAGCCTCTAGCCGCGAACGCACGTGGGCGGCGAGGCCCCTGTCGCCGAGATCCCTCAGGTTGAACTTCGTCGCGACGACCCATCGATCCCGCCTGCCCGTCAGGAGCTCGCCCAGGATCTCCTCGCTCTGGCCGCCCGCGTACACGTCGGCCGTGTCGACGAAGTCGACGCCGAGCTCCGAGGCCGCGTCGAGCACAGCCCGGCTGCGTCCGAGGTCGAGCCGCGGCGGCCCGAAGACGTTGCCGCCGAGACCGAGCAGGCCGACCTCGATCTCGCTAGAGCCCAGCCGTCGACGCCGCAGCATCCGCACCCAGATCGATGGCGATACGGCGGGCGGCCCAGGTGACGAGCCGGCCGTGCGCAGCGATGTCCACCTGCGTGGTGGGGCCGGAGACCGACACCGCCGCGATGACGTTGGCTCCCATGATGATCGGCGCCGCGACGCAGCTGATGCCGACCGTCGACTCCTCGCGGTCGACCGCGACGCCAGCCTGGCGGATGCGCTGCAGGTCGGCCAGCAGGCGGCCGGGCTCGGTGATCGAGTAGCGGGTCCGCCGCGGAATGCCGGCTTCGACGATCGGCCGGACGACGCTGGACGGGCTGGAGGCGAGCATCGCCTTGCCGAGCCCCGTGCAGGCAGCAGGGACCCGCGTGCCGACCGCGGTCGGGACGCGCGGGGACCGGGGCGAGCTGACCTTGTCGAGGTAGAGCACGTCGTTGCCGTCGAGGACAGCGAGGTGGACGACGTTGCCGCCCGCTCGCACGAAGACCTCGGTGAGCCACGGGGCAGCGATCTCACGCAGCCCGCTGGGCCAGCGCCGCTGCACGCTCGTCCCCAGCTCGAAGAGCCGCCACGAGAGGCGGTAGCCGCGGCCGTCCCGTTCGACGAGCTCCGCGTCCTCGAGGAGGGCGAGGAGTCGGAAGGCGGTGGACTTCGCGACGCCCGCCTGGCGTGCGAGCTCGCTCACGCCGAGGACCGGGCCTTCGCTGCGGAAGACGTCGAGGAGGCGCAGCGCCTTGGTCACGGACGCGGTGCTGGTGCTGTCGCCCTGGTCGCCCGTGGGCTGGGTGAGGGCGGTGGGCTCGTGCATCTGGGCCGTCATGCCGGTCGGTCCCTTTCCTGCTGTCGGGGCTGTCGGGGCTGGCGGTGCGGCGCGACGCCGGGGTCGCGCCGCACCAGCCGTCTCGTGCGCAGGTACGTTCGGGTCGATCCGTCGTGCGTCAGTGCATGGTGTTGACGGGGCCGCCGGTGTTGAACTCGTAGTTGGCCCACGAGGTGTAGGCGGTGTCGTAGATGTTGCAGATGTGGCTGCCGCCGGTGCGCAGGTCGCGCCAGTACCGCTCGAGCGGCTTGTCGGTCCACACCGCCGCAGAGCCGGCGACCGAGAAGACCTTGTCGACGGACTCCAGCACGCGCTGCACGGCGCGGACCTGGTCGCGGCGGAACTCCAGGCGCTGCGCCGTCGTGATCGGCTCGCCGCGCACTGCCTGCTGGTAGAACGCGTCGCTCATGTGGTCGAGCAGGACGACCGCCGCCTTCCAGTCGCCCTCGGCCTCAGCGAGCGCCGCCTGCTGGAACGGGTCCACCTTGGCGACGACGCCTGCTGCCGACACGCGCTTGGCCATGTAGTCCTTGTACGCGTCGAGCGCGCCGCGGGCGATGCCGAGCGTCCCGGAGGCGATGGCGGTGGCGAACGTGCAGCCGAACGACATTCCGTAGAGCGGCTGGCCCGGGCGGCGCTCGGCTGCGTAGACGCCCTCGATCATCTTCGGCGCCTCGACCACGCGGTAGTCGGGGATGAACTGGTCCTTGATCCGCACGTTCTTCGAGCCGGTGCCGGACAGGCCCATGACGTTCCAGCTGCCCTCGACGATCTCGTAGTCGGCGCGCGGCAGGACGAAGTGTCGGATGTCCGGCGGGGTGCTGACGTTGCCGTCCTCGTCGGTCACCATGCCGCCGAGGATCACCCACTCGCAGAAGTCGGTGCCGGTGGAGTAGGGCACGTCCGTGCTGAAGAGGAAGCCGCCCTCGACTGGCTTCGCCCGGCCGACCGGCGCATACGGCGACGCCGTCCACGTGTCCGGGTCCTCGCCGTAGATCTCCTCCTGCAGGCGGCGGTCCATGAGGGCCACCTCCCACGGGTGCACGCCCACGACGCCGGCGATCCAGCCGGCGGAGGGCGAGTACTGCGCCACGGCCCGCACCCACTCGAAGAAGTGGTTGGGGTGCTCCTCGAAGCCGCCCGAGTCCTTGGCCTGGAGCAGACGGATGCCGCCGGACTCCTTGAGGACTCGGACGGTGTCGTCGGTGAGCTTGCCCGCCTCGTCGCTCGCCTGGGCCTGCTGGCGCAGGAGGTCCGCGTTCTTGTGGATGTGCTCGACTGCCTGGTGCATGGGTCTGGGTCCTCCGGTCCGAGTCGGGCGAGTCAGTTGTTGGCGATGAAGTCGGCGACCATGCGGTTGAACTCGGCGGGGTGCTCGATCATCGCCCAGTGACCGCAACGGTTGAACAGGACAAGGCGCGAGTCCGGGATGTGCGCCAGCAGGAGCAGCGAGTGCTCGTAGGGCACGACGCGGTCGTCGCGGCCGTGGAACAGCAGGGTCGGCGTCTGGATCGCCATGAGGTCCTCGGCGGTGAACCACTTGCGGATCGGGCCGCCGCCCTTCTTCAGGGCGTCGAGGAAGTTGGCCAGATGCTCCGGGTGCGCGTTCGCCGACTCGTAGCGCTCCTGCGCGAGGGCGTCCACGTGGTCGCCCGGGTCGAACATCATGATCTCGCAGAGGAGCTTCATATTCTCGAGCGAGGGCTCGCGGTAGCAGAGCTGCAGCACCTTGAGGCCCTCGGTGGGCCCGTCCCCGGCGCTGAACAGCTTGGGCGCGCGCGTCGACCCTGAGCCCATCGTGATCAGGTGCGAGACGCGGTCCGGGTGCACGACGGTCATGCGGATCGCGGTGATGCCGCCCATCGAGTTGCCGACCAGCGCTGCCTTCTCGATGCCGAGGGCGTCCATGAAGTCGATGTGCATCTGGACGTGGTCGGACTCCTCGAACGTGACAGTGTCGGAGTCGCCCCAGCCCTGGCAGTCCACGGCGTACACGTGGAACTTCTCGGCGAGCGGGCCGATGTTGTTGGAGAAGTTGACCCAGCCCGTCGCACCCGCGCCGCTGCCGTGCATGAGGATCAGCGGGTAGCCCTCCCCCGCCTCCTGGTAGTGAACCGTGCCCGACTTGGTCTGGACGGTGCGGCTGGTCGACGCCTTGGTGAGCTCGGCCACGGGTACCTGCTTCCTGGGGAGTGTGTCGGAACGGTTTCGCTGTATGTAGCGCTCGTTCTAGGCAATGCGGCGAGGATGGCATGCGATAACACCCGCGTCAAGCATTCTCCGGAGTATTCGTTACAGAGTCGGCATCGACATGTGAACGCATTCACGACGTCGTGCGCCACCTCGCCATGAACGCGCTTTCACAACTGCCCCAAGGCATACGGCGAGGGGCCCCGATCCGCGGCGGGTCGGGGCCCCTCGGGCGTCCAGGCGGCTGCGCCGCCGCAGGTCAGGCCGTACGGGAGCGGTTGCGCACGATCTTCGCGAGCGCGACGGCGACCACCAGGCCCGCCCCGTAGAAGACGTTCTGCACCCACCCGGAGAATCCGAGCAGCTGCAGGCCGAAGATGCCGGTCCAGAGGAACCAGATGGCGATCATCGTGCCGATGGGGTTGAACTGGCCCGGCTGCACGACGGTGGTCCCGAGGAACACCGCCGCCAGGGCGGGCAGGAGGAACTGCCCTGACGTGGTGGGGTCGAAGCCGCCGAGGGCGGACACGAGAATGATGCCCGAGAAGCCCGCCAGCAGACTGCTGACGATGTAGGCGCCTGTGCGGATGCCGTTGACGCGGATGCCGGCGAGCCGCGCGACCTCGCGGTTGGCGCCCACGAACACCATGTGCCGGCCGAGGGGCGTGTAGGCGAGGATGTACGCGATCAGCAGCGCGAGTCCGATGCCGTAGTAGAAGGACACCGGCATGCCGAGGACCTGCTTGAGTGCGATCTCGCTGAAGACCGGGTCGTTGAGCGACACGATGTTGCTCGAGGAGATCCACTGCGCCAGCCCGATGAGCAATGTCCCTGTGCCGAGTGTGACGACGAACGACGACACGTCGAGGTACACCACGAAGAAGGCGTTGATGGCCCCGGCGACGGCGCAGGCCGCGAGGGCGATCAGGCAGGAGACCCACACGTTGACGCCGTGCGTCGTCGTGAGCACCGGGACGATGGTGGCGGCGAGGCCCATGATCGACGCGACCGATAGGTCGAACTCCGCCACGAGCAGCGTGACGAGCGCGGCCATCGCGAGGAAGACCAGGACCGGCTGGCCGCCGAAGATGGCCCGCACCGCACCGATGGAGCCGAAGCTCTTGGGCATGAGGATGTAGTAGACGAGCGCCATGGCCGCCCACACGAGCACGAGCGCGTACTTGCTCGTGATCGTGTGCAGCCACTTCGGCTCGTACTGCGAGCGCAGGGTCACGCGGGTCGGCGGCTCGCTCGGCTCGGCGGTCTCGCCCGAGTCGCTGATGATGCGACCCGTCACGTCCTCGTCGCTGGAGAGCCGGACCGCAGCCGATTCGCTCGACGGCTCGGGGTTCACGCGTGACCTCCTGGGGTGGGGGCGGGTTCGTCGTACACGGCCTCGAGCACGTCGTCGGCGCTGTCGGTGCGCAGCTCGCGCACACTTCCGTCGCGGGCGACGACGAGGATGCGGTCGCACACCTCGACGAGGTCGCCGGGCTCGCCGCTCGCGAGCAGGACGCCGACGCCCGTGTCAGCGACGGCCTGGATGCTCGCGAGGATGTCCTGGCGGGCGCCCACGTCCACGGCCTGCGTCGGCTCGTGGAGCACGAGGACCTTCGGGCTCACCGAGAGCCACTTGGCGAACAGCACCTTCTGCTGGTTGCCGCCGGACAGCTCCTTGACCAGGGTCTCGACGCTGCGGGTCTTGATCGACAGGTTCGTCACGGCCGCCTCGGCCACGTCGGTCTGCCAGCCTCGGCCGACGAACCACCGGGACCCGCGCGACCGCACGTTGGGGAGCGCGATGTTGTCGCGGATGCTCATCTCGAAGGCGAGCCCGTCGCGGTCGCGCCGTTCGGGCACCAGACCGATGCCGGCCTTGATGCAGGACGCCACGTCGCCGCGGCGCAGGTCGACCTCGCCCTGCTCGGTCGTGGCCGAACCGGCGGGGGCCGGCCGGGCTCCCGCGACGGCGTACGGCGCGGCCTCGTACCCGGTTCCGGGCAGGCCGGTGATGCCGACGATCTCGCCTCGGCGAATGTCGAGGTCGAGCGCGGGCCGGCCCGGCTCGACCACGAGGCCTCGGACTCTGAGCGCAGTGCCCGCCTGCTCGCCGGCGGCGGCACGCCGCGACAGGGTGCCGACGGTCTTGCCGAGCATGAGCTTGGCCATGTCCTGCTCGGTGAGCGTGGCTGTGGCGAGGCCCGCGCCTACGACACGCCCGTCGCGCAGCACGGTGACACGGTCGGCGAGGGCGAGCACCTCTTCGAGGTTGTGCGTCACGATGAGCACGGAGGTGCCCTCGGCCACTACGCGCTTCAGCAAGCCGTGGAACCGGACCAGCTCCTCGCGCGGGAGCGCGCGCGTCGCCTCGTCCAAGATGATGATGCCCTCGCCGGGACGCTGGTCCCGCAGGGCTCGGGCGATCCCGACCTCGGCTCGCTGCGTGGCGTTCAGCGCCGCCACCGGGAGAGCCGGGTCGACGCGGACGTCGAGACGGTCCAGCACAGTCTGGGCGAGCGCGCGCTGGGCCTTCCAGTCGATCCGGCGCAGGAAGCCCCGTCGGATGTAGCCGCCGACGCCGATGTTCTCGGCGACGGTCGCGGTGTCGAGCAGGCCGAGGTCCTGGTGGACGACGGATACCCCGGCAGCAGACACCGACTCCCACTGGACGGGCAGCTCGACGAGCTGCCCGTCCAGCGCGAGCGTCATGCCCGGGTCAGGCGCGTGGTACCCCGTCAGGATCTTGACGACGGTGGACTTGCCCGACCCGTTCTGGCCGATCAGGGCGTGGATCTCGCCCGGCTCCACCAGGAGCTCGACATTGTCGAGCACCCTGGTGGATCCGAACGTCTTGGAGACCGAGCGAGCCTCCAGCCTGTACTGGACCATGCCTCAGCCGAGGCCCCACGCGGTCTTGAACGCCGCCTGGTACGAGTCGTCGCCGTACCACGCGTTGGACAGGTAGGCCTCCGGGGTGAGGGTGAGGTCACCGATGTTCGACGAGTCGAAGAAGCGGTTCGTCAGCCCCGTGTCCGGCACGACCTCGTCGCCGACGAGCAGCTGGAACAGACCCGTGGCGTACTGCCACCCGGTGAAGATCACGGGGGTTCCGAGGTCGCCGGCCTGCGTCCCCGCCTTGACGTTCTGCAGGTTGGGCAGGTCGCCGCCGGTCGAGACGATCTTGACGTCGTTCTTGCCGGCGGTCTTCAGCGCCTGCGTGACCGGGGGCACGAACGAGTCGACCGGCACCATGATGACGTTGACGTCGGGGTTCTGGACGAGGGCGGCGCTGACGGCCGACGGGATCTTGTCCGCGTTGGCGGTCGTGTACTCGACCTCGGCGAGCGGGCAGTCCGGACACAGCGTCTTCCACGCCGCGATACCGGCCTCGGACGAGCCGGTCGTGAGGCTCGAGTCCATGAGCTTGAGCCACAGGCCGTTCGGCGTCGCCGAATCGCCGACGGCGAAGATGCCGGCCGCGCTCGTCGTCTCGTACATGCGCTTGACGTGGGCGCTCGGGTCGAAGAACGCGAAGTTCTCCGTCTGCTTCTTGTCGCCCGTCGGCGGCACGCCGGCGACGAGGACGGGGATGTTCTTGGCGGTCAGGGCGTCGAACGCGGCGGGGAGCATCGCGTAGTCGACGAACGCCGTGACGACCGCGTCGGCCCCCTGCTCGCCCGCCTGCTTGAGGCAGTTGCCGATGTCGGCCGGGTTGAACTTGCCGTCGCACAGCTTGACCGTGCCGCCGGCTGCGGTGACGGCCTGGCTGAAGCCCTCGTAGAAGCCGTGGATGACCGGGACGGCGTCGCCGATCGGGATCCACCAGATCGTCTTGCCCTTGACGTCGACCGGCTTGCTGAGCGCCATCGGCGCCGGCCACGTGATCGGCGCGCGGAGCGGGTCGATGATGGCGGCTGCCGCCTCCGCGGGGGTCGCGGCCGCGCTCGAGCTGGCGCCGGACGAGGAGGGGGCAGGGGCGGAGCTGGTGGTGCCGCCGCTCTCACCGGCGCCGCAGGCGGCGAGGGCGAGCGCGAGGACTGCCGCACCGGCGGCGGCGAGCGACCGCTTGAGGCTCGTGGTCATCAGGTTCCTTCGGGGTCCGGTCCGCTGGGGGGCGGATGTGACGCAGGCCTCACGGCCCGAGAGTGGAGCAGAAGTTACAGAGAAGGTTCGGGGCTGTTAATCGGGCCGTTCCGCACGTCGGCACGTCGTTACCGGACCGCGTCCTTGCTGGTCGGGGTGGTGCCGAACCGTGACCATCGGGATCTCTCACCCACCGAAAGACGGCGCCCACGCCGCGAGGAACGAGTCCTCGAGGGCGCCGAACTCGTCGAGCCGGAACAGCGACTGACGGTCCTGCCAGGACAGGAGCCGGTCGAGGTAGGAGTCGGTCTCCCCTGTCGCTGCAAGGTGCGCCAGCGCCAGCTGGCCGGCATGCAGCATGGCCCGCATCAGGAAGTTGGCGAACAGCGCGATCGAGAAGCCGAGCTCGTGCAGCTCCGCGACGCTGCGGGCGGGCGTCTTGCCGCCTTCGACCATGTTGGCCACGAGCGGCACCCCGGCGAACTCGCGGCCGATCCGCTCGAGCTCCGCGGTCGAGCGGGGCGCCTCGATGAACAGCGCGTCGGCGCCGGCGGCGAGGTACGCGTGGCCGCGCCGCAGGGCCTCGTCGATACCGAGCACGCCCCGGGCATCGGTGCGGGCGATGATGACGAGGCCGGCGTCCTGACGCGCCGCAGCCGCGGCCGCGATCTTGGACTGCATCTCGGCGCTCTCGATGAGCGTATGGCCGTCGAAGTGCCCGCACCGCTTGGGGAAGGCCTGATCCTCCAACTGGAGCGCCGAGGCACCAGCCTGCTCGAACAGCTGGACCGTCCGGATCACCGACGGCACGTTCCCGTACCCCGTGTCGGTGTCCACCACCAGCGGCAACGAGGTGGCGGCGAACATCCTCTGGACCTGGGCCAGGATCTCGGTCTGGCTCACCAGTCCGATGTCCGGCAGGCCGAACTGGGCGTTGGAGATGCCGGCGCCCGTGGCGTAGCACGCACCGAAGCCCGCGCGTTGCACGAGCATGGCGCCGGCTGCGTCCGAGGCGCCGGGGAGCACGAGCGGCTCGCCCGACCCCAGGCGCCCGCGCAGGTCCGCGCGACGCTCGCCTGCGGTGCGCACCGGTGCAACCTCGATGTCGGGCACAGCTTCTCCTCGTGGTAGGTCGATCGGACCGCGACCGTAGAGCCGACGCGCGCCCTGGCGCGCGCGCTGTGCCGCTGGGTCGCACGACCGCTGGACAGGCCCACGGGCGCCGCCTACATTCCCCCGCGTCCTGTAACAAGCGCTACAGAACTGTGGGAGATGGACCGGTCGTGCGTCAACCCCTGTCCCAGGTCGTGGGAGAGCTCGGCGGCGTCGACGTGCTGGTGCTCGGCGCCGGCCAGGCTGGCCTCGCTACGGCGGTGGCTGCGGCCCAACGGGGTGCGCGCGTGCTGGTGCTCGAGAAGCTGGACCATCCCGGCGGCAGCACCGCGATGTCCTCGGGACTCACGGCGTACGCCGGGACGGACGAGCAGGCTGCGCTCGGGATCGAGGACTCCCCCGAACTGCTCAAGGCCGACATCCTCGCGACCGGGCTGCACCGCAACGACGAGCAGCTCGTCGACGTCTACTGCCGCGAGCAGCTCGCGACGTACCGCTGGCTCAAGGATCTCGGCGTCGTCTACGGCCACGTCCATGCGGCCTCGGGCCAGAGCGTGCCTCGCTCGCACGCCACCGACCCCAGCGTCATGATCGACACGCTCGCCCGACGTGCCCAGGAGCTCGGCGTGCGGATCGTCCACGGCGTCCGCGCCTTCCAGCTCCTTCGCGACGACGACGACGCGGTGGCCGGCGTCCTCGTGGAGAACGGTGGGGCCCTCGTTCCTGTGGACGCCGGGTCCGTCGTGATCGCCACCGGCGGGTTCAGCCGCAACCTCGAGCTGCTCGACCGGTTCGTGCCGCAGATGGTGCATGCCATCCACGGCGGCTCCCCCGGCAGCGAGGGCGACGGCCTGCTCATGGCGTGGAAGGCCGGCGCGGACTTCAGGGACACGCCGTACGTCAAGGGCACCTTTGGGATCCACCCCGGCGACGACCCGCGCGAGAACGGCACCGGGATCCTCGCGGTCTACAAGGGCGCCATCGCGGTCGACCTGCAGGGGCGGAGGTTCGTCGACGAGTCGCTGCCGTACAAGGCGATCGGCGACGCGTGCCTCGCCCTCCCCGAGCATGTCGCGTGGCAGGTCTTCGACCAGCAGACGATGGACAAGGACGATCCCGAGGTCCACATCTACTGGTTCTCCGGCCGGCTCGCGACGGGCCTGCTGCAGACCGCCGAGACGCTCGAGGAGCTCGCCGACCTCATCGGCGTCCCGCGCGGGACGCTCGTGGACACCGTCGAGCGGTACAACGCGGCGGTGCGAGGCGAGCGCGAGGACGACTTCGGGCGCACCTCGCTGTCCGGCACCGGCGCGAGACCGACGGAGCTGAAGCAGGGGCCGTACTACGCGCACCTGTCCGGCGCGTCGGTGCTCGCGACGTACTGCGGGCTCACGGTCGACGCAGAGACCCGGGTGCTCGACGTGTACGGCGAACCGATCCCTGGCCTGTTCGCCGCCGGCGAGGTGACGGGCGGCTTCCACGGCGCCGGGTACGTCACCGGCACCTCGGTCGGGAAGTCCGGCGTGTTCGGCCGCCTGGCCGGCCTCGCTGCTGCCGAGCACGCCGGGGTGCGCGCATGAGCACCCTCTTCTCGCTGCAGGACCGTGTCGCACTGGTCGTCGGCGCCGCCGAAGGCGGCCTCGGCGGGTATGCCGCCCGCGCGCTGCACGACGCCGGCGCGACGCTCGCCCTCGCGGACCTGCCCGAGCGCGCGGCCGACCTCGCCACGACGGCAGGCGCGTGCGGCGGAGCCACCACGCACGAGGTGGACGTGCGCAGCGCCGAGTCCGTGCAGGCGCTGGTCGACGGCGTGCTGGCCGAGCACGGCCGCATCGACGTGCTCGTCGCCTGCGCCGGCGCGATGCTCCGCCGCGAGATCGAGGCCACCGATCCCGACGAGTGGCAGCGCATCATCGACGTGAACCTCACGGGCACCTGGCTCCTCGACCGCGCCGTGCTCGCGCCCATGCGCGCGCAGGGCTACGGGCGGATCGTGAACTTCTCCACCGTGTACGCCGAGCGCGTCGGCCCGATCCCGGAGTCGGCGTACTACGCGGCGAAGGCGGGGATCGCGAACGTGACGCGCGCCGTCGCGTCCGAGGCCGGTCGCGACGGCGTCACTGCCAACTGCCTGGCGCCCGCCGTCTTCTACCCCACGCGCATGACCGCGCCGCTCGCCGACGACCCCGAGCGGCTCGAGTGGTTCTCCGCGCGCACGATGCTCGGCCGTCTCGGCGACCCCGCGACGGACCTCACGGGCCCCCTGCTGCTCCTCGCGAGCGACGCGGGGTCCTACCTCACTGGACAGATCCTCTACGTGGACGGCGGTTGGTCAGCATGGTGAACGGCGAGCGCTCGGCTCTGGTCCTGGTCGACTACCAGGTCGCTCTGTGCGAGGAGGGCGACCTGTGCCGGCTGCCCGCCCTCGCCGCCCAGGTGCGCGAGCGCGGAGTGATCGAGCGCGCGGAGAAGGTACTGGCAGCGGCCCGCGCGGCCGGCGTGTACGTCGTGCACGTGCGCCTGGCCTTCGACCCGACGTACGAGCTGCGCTCGAACCGCACGAAGCGCTGGGACTCGTACCCTGCGGACCGCGCCATGCTCGCCGACTCCCCCGCGGCGCAGATCGTGGCGGCCCTCGCCCCGGCCGACGACGAGCCCGTCGTGGTGAAGGGCAGCGTCGACCCGTTCATCGGCACGTCGCTCGCGAACATGCTGCTGGGCAACGGGATCCGCCGCGTCGCCTTCGCCGGCGTCGCCACCAACCTCGCGGTCGAGTCCGCGGTCCGCCACGCCGGCGACAGCGGATTCGACGTGACGGTGGTCGAGGACCTCTGCGCCTCGTTCGCGCCTGCCGCCCACGAGTTCTCCGTCGGCACGATCCTGCCGATGTTCGGCGCCGTCGTGTCCAGCGACGACTACCTCGCGTCCCTGGAGGGCTGAGCGGTGGCGCACGAGTTCGACGTCGTGGTCGTGGGGTCGGGCATCGCCGGGCTGTCCGCGGCCATCTCCGCTCTCGAAGCCGGGGCGCGCGTGGCCGTGATCGAGCGCGCGACGCCCGAGGAGAGCGGCGGCAACACCCGCTACACCGAGGCGTTCCTCCGGATGGCCTCGCAGGACAAGCCCTCGGACGACCTCGAGGACCGCCTGCTCGGCGACCACATGGGCCACCCCGACCCGGGCGTGCTCGCCGACGCCATGGCCGACCGCTCGTCGTGGTCGCAGCCGATGCGCACCCTCGACGTCGCGGACGGCGAGATCGTCATGCGCCTGGCGGGGGAGGCTCCGGCAACGCTCGACTGGCTGACGGGCCACGGCATCCGCTTCGACGCCCTGCCGACTCCGTTCCTCACCCAGGGCGCTCCGCGCATGTCGCCGGTCGGAGGCGGCTGGGAGCTGGTGAAGACCCTGACGGCGCGCGCCCAGGCGCTGGGGGCGACGTACTTCTACGAGACCACCGCCCTCGCGCTCGTGCTCGACGACGCCCACCGCGTCGTCGGCGTGCGCACGTCGCCCGCCGGCGTCGTGTCCGGCCGGGTGGTCCTGGCCGCCGGCGGGTTCGAGGGCAACACCGAGATGCTCGCCCGCTACCTGGGCCCGACAGCCATCAACACCCGGCCTGTCGCGCGCGGCGGCCACTACAACAAGGGTGAGGGCATCGAGATGGCCCTCGCGATCGGTGCGGCGGGGGCGGGCAACTTCTCGCTGTTCCACGCCGAGCCCATCGACCCGCGCTCCGGCGTGGCCGAGGCCGCGATCTTCGCGTTCAACTACGGCATCCTCGTGAACTCCGACGGCGAACGCTTCGTCGACGAGGCCCGCGGCACGATCGACGCGTGGTACGAGCGGGTCACGCGCCGCATCCACGACCAGACGGACGGAATCGCGTGGTGGGTCTACGACCAGCGCGGCGCGGACGTGCCCAACATCTCCGTCGGCATCCGCACCGACCAGCCGCCGGTGTCCGCGTCCACGATCGAGGAGCTGGCCGAGCGGATCGGCGTGCCGGCCCCGGCGCTCGCCGCCACCGTCGCGGAGTTCAACGCCGCGTGCCCGGACGAGGCCGGCTTCGACCACAGCCGCCCCGACGGCCTCGCGACGACCGGGCTCGACGTGCCGAAGTCCAACTGGTCGCGGCCGATCGTGCAGGGCCCGTTCCGCGCCTACCCGATCATCGCGGCGAACGTCTTCACCTTCGGCGGTCTGCGGATCGACGCCGACGCGCAGGTCGTCAACCGCTCCGGAGCTGCCATCGACGGGCTCTACGCCGCCGGCGAGATCACCGGCATGTACTACACGAACTACACCGGCTCGACGTCCGTGCTCCGCGGCGCGGTCTTCGGCCGCATCGCCGGCCACAACGCGGCGGTCGGCGCATGAGGATCTGGCACCAGAGCTTCACGGTGCTGGACCACGTCCCGCACTACCGCGACGCGCTCGCCCGGCACCTGGCCGCCGTCGCCCTGCCCGGCACGGAGATCGACTTCCACGGCATGGCGCCGGGCACGTACCCCAGCGACTACCCCGGCGTGCACATCGGCTACGCGTACATGGCCGGCCTGCACAAGGAGCAGTTCGTCCGCGCGGCACAGCAGGCGCAGGCCGAGGGCTACGACGCGTTCCTCATCGGCACCATCCCCGACACCGGGTTCGAGGAGTGCAGCGCGGTCGTCGACATCCCCGTGGTGTCGTTCGGCAACGCGTCGGTCGCGTTCGCCGCGACCCTCGGCAGCCGCGTCGGCATCGTGCACTTCATCCCCGAGCTGCGCGACCAGATCCGGCGGAACATACGGACCTACGGCTACTCCGACCTCGTCGGGCCCGTCGTGCAGGTCGACACGGCGTTCCACGACATCATGGCGGCGTACGACGAGCCCGCGCCCCTGGTCGCAGCGTTCGAGCGGGCGGCCCGCACTGCCGTCGAGCAGGGCGCCGACGTGATCGTGCCGGGCGAGGGCCCGCTCAACATCTTCCTCGCCGACCAGGGCGTCTCCCGCGTCGACGACGTCCCGGTGGTCGACTCCCTCGGCACGTGCCTCGCGCTCGCGGAGATGCGCGGCGCGCAGTACCGCCGCACCGGCCTGCGCCCTGCCCGTCGCGGGTTCTACCGCGCGCAGCCGCCGGCCGGCGCGATCGACGCCGCCCGCACGTTCTACCGAGACCTGTGGTGAGCGCGGTCGACGTCGACGTCGTGGTCGTCGGGGGCGGCGCCGCGGGGATGGTGGCCGCGCTGCGGGCAGCGCGCGGCGGGCACTCCGTGGCGCTGTTCGAGAAGTCGACGCAGCACGGCTGCAACACGCAGGTCTCCAGCGGATCGCTGGCCGCCGCCGGCACCCGGTGGCAGGAGGCCGCGGGGGTGCAGGACTCCCCGCAGCAGCAGGCCGACGACATCGTGCGCGAGAGCGGCGACGAGTCCACTCGACCGCTCGTCGAGGCTCTGTGCGCCGTTGCGCCGTCGTACCTGTACTGGCTCGACGACGACCTCGGACACACGCTTGAGCTCGGCGGCGACATGCGCCGGCACGGGATGTCCGTGCCGCGCCTGCACACGGACCCCGCGCGCGCAGGGGGCATGGCGCTCGTGCGCACCCTGCGCAGCGCCGTCGCCGCGTCCGAGTCGATCGCATTCGTCGACGGCACCCCCGGCGTCGGACTGCTCGACCGTGACGGCGTCGTGATCGGCGCGGAGGTGCTGCAGAACGGCGAGCGCACCGCCGTGCGCTCGCGCGCCGTCGTGCTGGCCTCCGACGGGTTCGCCGCCAGCGCGGCGCTCGTCGCCGAGCACGTGCCCGAGGCCGTGGAGGACGTGTTCCAGGGCGTGTCGACGTCCACGGGCGACGCGCTCGTCTGGGCCACCGCGCTCGGCGCGGCGACGCGCAACATGAGCTCGTTCCTCGGCAGCGGCATGGTCGTGCCGGGGTATGCCACCCGCATCAACCCCTCACTCCCCTTCCGCGGCGCGATGCTCGTCGGGCTCGACGGCCGGCGCTTCGTCGACGAGCACGAGCACGGCTACTCCTCGCTCGCAACCGTGCTGCGCGCTCTGCCCGCCCGCCGCGCGGTGCTCGTGTGGGACGACGCGCTGCACGGCCCGTCGCTCGCGAGCGAGCTCATGCGCGAGTCGGAGCGCGCGGGCGCGTTCCGCCGGTACGACGACGCAGACGCATTGGGCACGGCGCTCGGCGTGGATGTGCCGGCGCTCCGCGAGTCGCTCGCCGGGTTCGTCGGGTGGGACGAGGTCACCGGCGAGCGCCGAGCGCTGCAGGCGCCGTACTGGGCGGCCCCCCTCACGAGCGGCATCCTCGCGACCCAGGGCGGCCTCGAGGTCGACACCACCGGCCGGGTGCTGCGTGCCGACGGGACATGGGTCGAGAACCTGTACGCCGGCGGCGGCACCGCGATGGGCATCAGCGGCCCGAGCTCGCGCGGCTACTCCTCGGGCAACGGCCTGCTCTCGGCACTGGGCCTCGGCTGGATCATCGGCGAGCATCTGGCCGACGCCCTCTGAGGGCGACGACCCGGCTCAGGCCGAGGTGTCCTGGGGATCGTCGACGCGACGCAGCGCCCGGGTGCCGCGCGGAGTGAGGAGCAGGCCCACGACGCCCACGAGGGCGGCGCCGGACAGCACCATGGTCGGGCGCGGCCCGATGCGGTCCGACAGCGCCCCGAGCGCCAGCGCGCCGATGGGGACCGATGCCATGTAGGCCATGAGGCGCACGGCCATCACCCGTCCGCGCAGCCGCTGCGCCACAATGAGCTGGAGAGCCGTGTTGCCCGACGAGATCGTGGCCAGGAACCCGAGGCCGACGGCCACGAGGCAGAGCAGTCCGAGCACGTACGTCGGCGCGAGACCGAATCCGACGATGCCGAGCCCCATCGCCAGAAGGCCGCCGCGCAGCATGCCCGACAGGCCGCCGTGCGACGTCGAGCGGACGACGAGAGGCACCGCCATCACGGCACCGACGCCGAGGGCGGCGTTGAGCAGGCCGAGCTGCAGCGCGCCGACGTCGTACACCGAGCCGGCGAACACCACGGTGAAGCCGAACACCGGGGTGCCGATGACACCGAGCACGGCGACGAGCACGATCACGATCACGATCCCCGGCTGGCCGGGCAGGTAGCGCAGCGCCTCGAGGAACCCCTCCCGCATCCGCGTCCCGGCGTCGGCCCTCCCCTCGACGCGCGAGCGCGTGGACACCAGGGCCACGGCGAGCACAGCGACGCCGAACGACGCCGCGTTGAGCGCGAACGCCCAGCCCGGGCCGAGCGCCGCGATGACCAGGCCCGCGATCGCCGGCCCGATGGAGCGTGCGGCGTTGAACTGCAGCGAGTTCAGCGACACGGCCGACACCAGGTCGTCGCGCGGGACGAGGTCGTTCACGAAGGCCTGCCACGACGGCAGCGTGAGCCCCCAGATCAGGCCCATGACGGCGGTGAGGCCGAGGACGGCGAGCAGCGACGGCGAGCCCGCCGTCCACACCGCCCAGAGCCCTAGGGCCGCCAACGCCATGAGCGACTGCAGGACGAGCAGCAGCGTGCGCCGCTCCCGGGTGTCGGCGAGGTGCCCGCCCCATGGGCTCGCGACGAAGCCGGGCGCGAACTGCGCCGCCGTGGCGGCACCCACCCACCAGGCGCTGCCGGTGATCTGGAAGACGACGAACGGCACGGTGAGGTTCTGCAGCCAGGAGCCGATGTTCGACACCAGCGCGCCGAGCCAGAAGACGAGATAGTCGCGGTGGCGGAGCGCGCGGAACGTGCCGGACCGCGTCGCGGTGCCGGCCGCTGCCTCCGGCATCCCAGCCGCGCTCAAGCGTCGCCTCCTGTGCGACCACCGTAGGCATCGACGCTGTGCGACGTCGGCCCGCCGTACCGACCACCGGAACACTTCCGACCGTGCTGCCGGTGATCGCAACGCGCGCTCTGCATCACGGACGGACCACCACCGCGCGGCAGTCGTCCCGCTGGTAGGAAATACGCGGGGTACACCGCTCAGAACGACTACCGCGGGTCGCGGTCCGGGCTGCGGCACGGGCTGCTCGCGCGGGCCGGTGCTCCCCCGGGATGCTCGGCGGATGAGCGCTGCCGAGGACCTCATCGCCTCCGTGGTCGTCGACGGGGCCCCCGGCGGAGCACCCGAGCGGGAGCTGGCGCTGGCGGCGCTGTGCGACACCCTGGCCGTCGGGCTCGCGGGGCTCCCCGAGCACGCGCCGACGGCGGTGCGCTCGGTGCTCCCGGCCACCGGCGACGGCGTGCGCGCCTGGAACGGCCACCAGCGCTACTCAGTCGCCGATGTCGCGCTGCTGCACGGCACCGCCTGCCACGCACTCGACTGGGACGACTACATGCATCCCATGCACGGGCACTGCAGCTCGGTGCTGCTGCCTGCCGTCTGGGGGTTGGCCGAGCACCTGCACCGCAGCGGGGCCGAGGCGGTAGAGGCGTACCTCGTGGGCTACCAGGTGGACTATCTGGCGTCGCTGGTGCTCTCGCACGGCCACTACGCGCGCGGCTGGCACGCCACCAGCACGATCGGGGTGCTCGGCGCCGCCGCGGCGGCGTCCCGGCTGATGCGCCTCGACCTCGACGAGGCGACCGCTGCCCTCGGCATCGCGGCGTCGTCGGCCAGCGGGCTGCAGGCCTCGTTCGGCACTCCGACCAAGGCCCTGCACGCGGGGCTCGCTGCGCGCGCCGGCGTCCTGGCCGCGCAGCTCGCTGCGGCGGGGATGACCGCGTCTCGCTCGTGGCTGGTGGGACGCCACGGGATGCTCCAGGCGTACGGCGGCGACACCGCGCCGTCCGATGCGGCGCAGGTCGTGCGGGAGTCGCTGGACGTGCACGGCATCACCACGCCGATGGGGCTGGTGCAGAAGCCGTACACCAGCTGCGGCTGCTCGCACGCCGCCGTGGACGCGGTCGTCGGCATCACCGGGGACGTAGCGCCCGACGACATCGCGCGGATCGAGGTGCACGTGGATCCCGCCGTCACCCGGACCATGCGCGAGACGATCGTGAGCGACTCGTTCGACAGCCGCTACAGCCCGTCGTGGGTGGTCGCGGTCGCGGCCTCCGACGGCACCGCCGGGCCGGCCCAGTTCTCGCCGGCGTCGATCTCCCGGGCCGAGGTGCTCGCGCTGCGGGAGCGGGTGGACGTGACGGCCGACCTCCCGACCTCCGAGCACGACCGGTTCGCCGCCCGCGTCGTCGTCCATCTGCGCGACGGCTCGGCGCGCGCACGCGAGGTGCGCCACGCCCAGGGCCACCCGGCCAACCCGTTCGACGCGGCGGCCCGGGAGCTCAAGCAGCGCACGGCCCTCTCCCTCGTATTGGACGACGTGGACGCCGCGCTGGACGCGGTGCGCACGGCGTGGGCCGCGGACGACCTGGCCGATGCCGGCGCCGCTCTCCGCGGCATCCGCTAGTCAGGCGCGGACTGCCCAGGCGTGCTCGGGACGCCTGGTCGAGATGCCGGCCAGCTCGGCGGTCGCCCGCGTGACCGAGCCCTCGGCGAGGAACTCCACGAACAGCCGGTTGATGATGTCGGGCTGGTCGGTCTGCGCCTGGTGGCCGCAGTCGTCCGGGTAGAAGAACTGCATGTTGGTGAGCAGGTCCTCCTGCAGGTACGCGTTCTCGACGGGGCTCAGCACGTCCTGCCGCCCGTACGCGTAGACGATCGGGCACGTGAGCCGGTCGAGGTGGCCGAGGAGCCGCTGCGCCTGGCCGATGTGGGGATCGGAGAGCGCGCGCCGGTTCCAGGCCTCGGCGGCAGCGAGCGACTCAGCCTGCGCGTTGGCGTCGCGTGTGCGCTGGGCGACGAGCGCGTCGTCGATCGTGTCCTTGCGGTGGACGATGGTGGTGAGCATCGAGCGCATCGACTCCTCGGTGCCCTCGAACTTCGGGAACGGCACCCCGGGCACCAGCGAGGCCGCCGGGATGTCGAGGTACGGGTTCCAGCCGCCGCACGCGATGAGCGCCAGACGCTCGACGCGCTCGGGGTTCTGCACCGCGAAGTACGCCGCGGTCTGCGCGCCCTGGGAGTTGCCGCCGAGCTGGAACCGGTCGAGGCCGAGGGCGTCCGCGAGGTCGCGCACGAACTCCGCCCAGCTGAGGAAGCCGCGCACCGGGCGGTGCTCCGGGCGCGTGTCGGCCTGCCCGAAGCCCGGGCGGTCCGGGGCATACACGCGGAAGCCCGCGTCCGCGAGGACGGGCAGCATGAACCGCCAGCCGGCGGTGCCGGACGAGCCGGGCAGCCCCCCGTGCAGCAGCATGACGGGCGCACCGCCCTCGGGCCCGGCCACGGCGTACGTCGCGACCGCGCCGGTGCGCAGCTCCACGGTCTCCTGCGACCAGGCGGTCATCGGATCTCCTCCAGCATCAGGTCGGCGGCCACGTCGGCCGGCGGGCGTTCGGGGGCGGGCACGAGGGAGAGGCGCGGTGGGCCACCCGCGCCGGTGAACCGCAGCGCGGTCAGGACGGAGCGCACCATCTGCGGCGTCTGCTGGGCGAGGGAGGCGCCGGCCACGAAGCGATCGGGCCGCAGCAGCACCGCACCGACGGGCCGGGTGTCGAACCACTGCTTGAGCCGGCCGGTCGTGTCGCCCACGACGAGTACGCCGGGCGAGGCGTTGGCCTCGGCCCACGGCCGCTGGGCCTCGGGCACCACGGTGACCAGCCGCGCCCCGAGCCTGCCGAGCTCGGCCAGGGTCGGGCCGTCGAGGAGCTTGCCGGCGTCGTTGATCCAGAGCACCAGCGACCACCACGGCCCGAGGACGTCGTCGAGCCGCTGCCCGTCGCCCGCGGCCGTGGCGACGCGCGGCTGCGGGAACTGCACGCCGACCGCCGAGGTCTTGTCGGCCGTCTGCAGGAACGGGATCGACGTCGCGGTCAGGCGCGGCTCCGAGCGTCCTGGCGCGAGCGTGGACTGGTCGGCGAGAACCCCTTCGGTGTAGCGCGGCTGCGGCCGGAACCGCAGCTCCCCGAAGTAGTCGCGCCATGCCGGGATGCGGTTGACCACGCGCGCGGCGGCGTCGCGGGCCGCGACCGCCACGGGGTTCGTCATCTTGATGACGTCGCCCATCCTCATCGACAGGCTCACCATCTGGGTCACGTGCGGCTTGCGCTCGGCGGTGTACGTGTCGAGCAGGGCGTCGTCGGCCTGGCCGGCGAGCACGGTGGCCAGCTTCCAGCCGAGGTTCATCGCATCGCGTACGCCGCTGTTCCAGCCCTGGCCGAGCCACACGGGCATGAGGTGCGCGGCGTCGCCCGCGATCAGCTGGCGGCCCTTACGGAACGACGAGGCCACCCGGCCGTGGTGCGTGTAGACGCGCCAGCGGATGAACTCCAGCGTGGACGGGTCGGGCACATGCTCGCGCAGCATCTCCGCGACCCACTCCGGCTGCGTCACGACATCGTCGGGCTCGTCGTCCCGCAGCCGGAACTCGAAGCGCCGCACGCCCTGCGGGAGCCCGATCGAGACGTAGGCCCGGCGCGGGTCGGCGCCGAGCCAGACGTTCGGGGTGCCGAGCGGGTCGTTGGCCACGTCGACGACGAGCCAGCGCGTGGAGGGCGACAGCCCGTCGAAGTCGACGCCGATCCGCTTGCGCGTCGGCGAGCGGCCGCCTTCGCAGCCCACGAGGTACTGCGCCCGAAGCGTCCGGACCTCGACGCCGCCGTCGGGGTGCCGGACCTGCGCGTGGACGGTGACGCCGTCGACGTCCTCCTCGACGTCCTCGACGGTGTGCCCGAACCGCAGATCGACGCCGTCGAAGCGGTCGAGGCCGCGGGCCAGCTCGGCGTCGACGAGGGGCTGGTTGAACGCGTTCTTGCGCGGCCAGCCGAAGTCGGCCCGCTGCGGGTCGTTGTGCAGGATCACGCGGCCGCGCGCGTCGACCAGCCGCATGATGTGCATCGGCCCGGTGAGGGGCTCGATCCGCTCCGCGAGCCCGACGGTCTGGATGAGGCGGAACGCCTCGTCGTCCAGACCCACCGCGCGGGGGTAGTCGATGAGGCTGTCGAGGGTCTCGAGGACGACGGCGCGCCGGCCGTAGACGCCGAGCAGGTTCGCGAGCATGAGGCCCACGGGGCCGGCCCCGACGATGACGACCTCGGTCTCCTCCGGCGCCTGCACGACCTGCCTCCCGCTGCGTGCCGGCACATCCCGGCGCTGCCCGGCGAGGCTAGGCGGGAGCCGCGCGCCACCGGGAACGGCTCGTTCCGGCCTGTGGCACGTCGTCCTACCGCCCTCGCGGAGGGCCGTGCGACGGTCGGTGCACAAGCAGGAGGGCGCCCCGGCCGCGCCCCGCCCGTCGTACTCCTCTGGAGGCTGTCCATGTCCGCTGTCATCCGAGGCCTCGGCTACGTCGTCGTCGACGCCACCGACCTCGACGCCTGGGAGTCGTTCGCGACCGAGATCTTCGGGATGGCGGTCTCCGAGCGCACCGACGACATGCTGCGCCTGCGCATCGACGACAAGTGCTACCGGCTCGAGATCCGCAAGGCCGACGCCGACGGCGTGAACACGGTCGCCTGGGAGGTCGCGGGCGCCGCCCAGCTCGAGGAGATCGCCCAGCGGCTCGAGGCCATCGGCTACGCCGTCAAGCGCGAGGACCCCAAGGTCGCGTACGCCGAGCGCCTCGTCAGCGGCCTCATCGCCTTCGACGACCCGGACGGCACGCGCATCGAGGTGTTCTACGGGTTCAAGGAGGACAAGACGGTCTTCGTGTCGCCGACCGGCGCGCGCTTCGTGACCGGCAGCGGCGGGATGGGCCACATCTTCCAGCTCGTCACCGACGACGCGGCCTTCGAGAAGCTCTACTTCGACGGCCTCGGCTTCAAGTTCTCCGACTACATCGACTTCGGCCCGGTCGCCGCGACGTTCACGCACTGCAACCCGCGCCACCACTCGATGGCCTTCGCCGCCGTCCCGGGCGTGCCGGCCGGCCTCGGCCACATCATGCTCGAGGTCGACGACATCGACGTCGTGGGCCGCGCGTACCACAAGGTGTTCGAGGAGAAGAAGGCTCCGCTCGCGATGACGCTGGGCCGCCACTCCAACGACGACATGATCAGCTTCTACACGCGCACGCCCTCGGGCTTCCAGATCGAGTTCGGCACCGGCGGCCTGCTCATCGACGACTCCGAGTGGCTGCCGCCCCGCTTCGACGTGCCGAGCTTCTGGGGCCACGTCCGCGTGAACCCCGCCGAGGCCGACGTCCTCGACACCTGATCGGCATGCCCGACCTCGTTGCGAGCGCCCTCCAGATCACCACGGAGGGCGCTCGCGCCGTCCTCGCGGCGGCGGCGCTCGAGGCCGGACCGTCCCCCGTGTCGATCGCGGTGGTGGACGCCGGCGGTCATCTCGTGGCGCTCGAGCGGCTCTCCGGCGCCGCGCCGCACACGGTCCACTCGGCCACGACCAAGGCCGCCTGCGCAGCCTCGATGCGCAAGGAGACCGGACTCGCTGGCGCGCCGATCGACGTGCCCACCGGGCTCGGCATCGCCCTGGCGGCCGGCCCCGAGCGCTGGACGCCGCTGCCCGGCGGGTTCCCCCTCGTCGTCGACGGGCAGTGCATCGGGGCAATCGGCGTCGCGGGCGCACCGCACGACGTGGACGAGCGCGTCGCACGCGCAGGCGCCAAGGCCCTCGTCCGGGAGTAGCTCCCATGGCTCGGGCACCGATCGCCGGGCGGGAATGCACCGGGGCGGCGAGGCTGTTGGCCGGACAGGTGCCCGCGCGGGCGGACGAGAGGTGCAAGTAGGTATGGGCGACGTGCTCAAGGTCGACGTCTGGTCCGATGTCGCCTGCCCGTGGTGCTACATCGGCAAGCGCCGGTTCGCCGAGGGCGTGCGCCGGTACGCCGAGGCCGGAGGCGACCGCGTCGTGGAGGTGGAGTACCACTCCTTCGAGCTCTCGCCGGACACGCCCGTGGACTTCGAGGGCGACGAGGTCGACTTCCTCGCCAAGCACAAGCGCATGCCCGTGGAGCAGGTGCGCCAGCTCATCGGCCACGTGAAGCAGGTGGCGGCGGGCGAGGGGCTCGACTACGACTTCGAGGCGCTCCACCACACCAAGACGCTGAAGGCGCACGAGCTCCTGCACCTGGCCAAGGCCCAGGGCAAGCAGGAGGAGATGAAGGAGCGGCTGCTGTCGGCGTACTTCGTCGAGGGCCGCCATGTGGGGCGTATCGAGGAGCTCGCCTCGCTCGCCTCCGACGTCGGGCTCGACCCCGCCGAGGTGACGGCCGCGCTCGAGGTCGGGACCTACGCCGACGCCGTCGCCGCCGACATCGACCTGGCGATGGAGTACGGCATCAACGGGGTGCCGTTCTACGTCATCGACGGCCGGTACGGCGTGAGCGGCGCGCAGAGCCCCGACCTGTTCGCGCAGGCGCTCGCCCAGGCGTCCGCGCGATGAGCACGCCGACGCCGTTCAGGGTGCTGCCGGGCGATGACGACGTCGCGTGCGTCGACGGCGTCTGCGCGGTCCCGGCGCCGGTCGACGCCGCCGACGCGGTCGACGCCGGCTCCGACGAGGACTAGCCGCCCGAGACCGACAGCTCGGCCGCGCTGATCTCGGAGAGGAACCCGTCGAGGTCGTCCGGGTCGTCGAGCCAGCCGTCGGGCAGTGCGACCCGCTTCCCCGGCTGGGTCCGTCCACGCGGCCCCTCGCTCACCACGCCGGGCCACGGCTGGTCGAGGTCCATCTGCGCGATGAAGCCGTCGATCTCCTCGAGCGTGTCGGCGAGCGCGAGCCCCTGGCGGATGTCGCGGCGTACGGCGAAACCCTTGAGGTACCACGCGATGTGCTTGCGGAAGTCGCGCGGGCCCTTCTCCGGGCCGAGCACCTCCGACAGGAGCGCAGCGTGGTGGCGCATCACTACGGACACCTCGCGCAGGCCGGGGTCGGCCGGCACCGCGCGGCCGGTGAAGCCCGCCGCGAGCTGGCCGAACAGCCACGGGCGGCCGAGGCAGCCGCGGCCTACGACGATGCCGGCCGCACCGGTCTGCTCGACCATGCGGCGCGCGTCGGCGTGGGTCCAGATGTCGCCGTTGCCGAGCACGGGGATGCCGTACGGCGCGAGCTCCTCGACCAGGCGCGCGATGGTCGACCAGTCCGCGGTGCCGCCGTACAGCTGGCTGGCGGTGCGGCCGTGCAGCGCGACCCACGCGGCCCCCTCCTCCGCGGCAGCGCGGCCGGCCTCGAGGTAGGTGAGGTGGTCGTCGTCGACGCCGGTGCGCATCTTCACGGTCACCGGCACCGGCGTGCGCCCGACGGCGCGGGCCGCGTCGTCGGATGCTGCGACCGCCTCGCGGACGATCGCGCGGAACAGCCCGCGCTTCCACGGCAGCGCGCTCCCGCCGCCCTTGCGCGTGACCTTGGGCACGGGGCAGCCGAAGTTGAGGTCGATGTGGTCGGCGCGGTCCTCGGCCACGAGCATCCGGACCGCCGCCGCGACCGTCGCGGGATCGACGCCGTACAGCTGCACGCTGCGCGGCTGCTCGTCCGGATCCGTCGCGATCATCTTCATGGTCTCGTCGTTGCGCTCCACGAGGGCGCGGCTCGTGATCATCTCGGTCACGTAGATGCCGGTCGCGGCGCCGCCCGTCGCGGCCCGGGCCTGCTCGCGGGCCAGCCGGCGGAACGCACGGTTCGTGATGCCCGCCATGGGCGCGAGCACGACCGGCACGCCCCCGCGCGCCAGCAGCTCGTACCCCGGATGCGTCATCCCCCCATCATCCCCGACACCCTGCGCCCCGCAGAAATCCGATGGAGGGGCGGGCGGCCTCCGGCATGCGTACGGTGAGCGGCGTGACCGACACCGTGCGCTCGTGGCAGCCCGACGTGCTCGACGGCTTCGAGCAGACCACGCTCCCCCTGCCCGACTCGTGGGACGGACCGGTGGAAGCGGTGCTGGTACGCCGTGCCACCGCGATGACGGGCGGCGCGGCGGTGCTGTACGTGCACGGCTTCGGCGACTACTTCTTCCAGGCGCACCTCGCCGACTGGTTCGAGAGCCAGGGCCTGCGCTTCTACGCGCTCGACCTCCGCAGGCACGGCCGCGCCTTGCGCGAGCACCAGCACCCCAACACCTGCCGCAGCATCGACGAGTACGTCGAGGACATCGACGAGGCGATCGAGGTGCTGCGCGCGGAGGAGGGCGTCGACTGGCTGCTCCTGCACGGCCACTCCACCGGCGGCTTGGCGGCCGCGATCGACGCCCACCGCGGCCGGCACAAGCGCAGCATCGACGCCGTCTACCTGAACAGCCCGTTCCTCGACATGAATCTGCCGTTCCTCCAGGAGGCCCTCCTGGAGCCGCTGCTGTCGGCTGTAGGCGGCGTCCTGCCCAATCTGTCGCTGCCGAGCCTCGACCCGCTGTACGGCGAGAGCATCCACGACTCGGCGCGCGGCGCGTGGTCGTTCGACCTCGCGTGGAAGCCCCTCGCCGGGTTTCCCGCCACCGCCGGCTGGATCCGCGCGATCCACCGAGCGCAGGCGGAGGTCGAGGACGGCCTGTCGATCCAGCGGCCGGTGCTGGTGCTGCACGCCGAGCGCAGCCTGCGCCCGAAGGGATGGTCGGACGACATCCAGCGCGCCGACGTCGTGCTCGACGTCGACGACATCGCGCGCCTCGCGCCCATGCTCGGTCCGGACGTCGAGGTGGACGCCGTCCCCGACGGCATCCACGACCTCGCGCTCGCCGCCGACGGCCCGCGCGGGGTCGCGTTCCGCTTCGTCGCCGACTGGCTCGCCCGGGTCCGCCAGACATGAGCGCGGCCGAGGTCGACCACGTCGTGATGGGGGTGGCGGACCTGGACGAGGCGTCGGCGGCGCTGGCCCGACTCGGGCTGACAGCGCTCCCCGGCGGCACCCATCCGCACTGGGGCACGGCGAACCGCATCGTGCCCCTGGGTACGGCGTACCTCGAGCTCGTCGCCGTCGTCGACCCGGCCGTGGCCGCCGGCAGCGCGTTCGGATCCTGGGTCGCCGCGCAGGCGCGCGGCGAGGCCGCGTGGGGCTGGGCGGTGCGGCCGGCCGGCATCGAGGCCACCGCCGAACGGCTCGGGCTCGCCCTCGTCCCCGGGAGCCGGGTGCGGCCGGACGGCGTCACGCTCTCGTGGCAGCTCGCCGGCGTCCCCGACGACGGCTCGGACCGGACGCTGCCGTTCTTCATCGCATGGGGGGACGGCGTACCCCTGCCGGGCGAAGCGCCGGTCGAGCACCCGGGCGGCACGTCGGTGCTCGGGTCCGTGGTCGTGCGCGGGGATGCGCACGAGGTCGGCCGATGGCTCGGCGGCGGGATCGACGGCGTGCATGTGCTCCCCGCGGGCGACGGCCCGGCCGGGGTCGTCGAGGTGGTCGTCGAGCAGGCGGGCGGCCCGGTCGTGCTGCACCCCGACGACCTCCGCTAGGCGTCCAGCACCAGGACCACGAAGCCGTCCGCCTCGTCGATCCCGATCTCTACGAACCCGAGCTTCTCGAGAACCCGGCGCGAGGCCGCGTTGCCCGGATCGGTGCCGGCATGCAGCGGTCGGCTCAGGTCCTCCTCGAGGATGAGCGCCAGTGCGGCCGACGCGATCCCGCGTCCCCACTGCTCGCGGGCCACGGTGTAGCCCACCTCGCGGACATCGCCGACGGGGAACGTGCCGATGCTGCCGACGACCTCGCCGTCGGCCTCGATGACGCGGCTGAGGTTGTCGGAGTTGGCGATCACGCGGCGCATGTGCGCGACGAAGTCGTCGTGCCCGCGCGACGGCATCCCGACCATCTCCGCCCAGGCGGGATCGGCCTGCTGGCGGTACAGCTCGTCGAAGTCGGCCTCCTGGACCGGGCGGAGCCGGACGCCGGGAGCCTCGCGGTTCGGATGCACGAGCACATCCTGCCCGCCACCCCCGACGCCCGAGCCGGGCACCGTTGGGGAACCCCAGGTGCCTGTGAGGCAGCCTGGGGCACCCTCATCCGCAAGAACCGGCGGGTCAGCAGCCGGGGAGGCGCTGGGCGAGCCAGCCGCCGATGGCGTCGAGGCCGACGCGCTCCTGGGCCATGGTGTCGCGGTCCCGGACCGTCACGGCCTGGTCCTCGAGGGTGTCGAAGTCGACGGTGACGCAGTACGGCGTGCCGATCTCGTCCTGGCGGCGGTAGCGGCGGCCGATCGCGCCGGCGTCGTCGAACTCGACGTTCCACGACTTCCGGAGCTCGGCGGCGAGGTCCTTGGCCTTGGGCGTGAGGTCGGCGTTGCGCGAGAGCGGGAGCACCGCGACCTTCACGGGCGCGAGGCGCTTGTCGAAGCGCATCACCGTGCGCTTGTCGACGCCGCCCTTGGCGTTGGGCGCCTCGTCCTCGTCGTACGCCTCGAGCAGGAACGCGAGCACCGCGCGGGTGAGGCCCGCCGCGGGCTCGATGACGTACGGGAACCAGCGCTCGTTGGTCTCCTGGTCGAAGTACGAGAGGTCGACGCCCGAGTGCTCCGAGTGCGTCTTGAGGTCGAAGTCGGTGCGGTTCGCGATGCCCTCGAGCTCGGCGAACTCGCTGCCGCCGAACCTGAAGCGGTACTCGATATCGACCGTGCGCTTGGAGTAGTGCGAGAGCTTCTCCTGCGGGTGCTCGTAGAAGCGCAGGTTGTCCTCGGACAGGCCGAGGTCGATGTACCAGTCCCAGCGCGTCTTCAGCCAGTACTCGTGCCACTCCTCGTCGGTTCCGGGCTTGACGAAGAACTCCATCTCCATCTGCTCGAACTCGCGGGTGCGGAAGATGAAGTTGCCCGGCGTGATCTCGTTGCGGAAGGACTTGCCGACCTGCCCGATGCCGAACGGCGGCTTCCTGCGCGCGGTGCCCGCGACGTTGGCGTAGTTCACGAAGATGCCCTGCGCGGTCTCCGGGCGCAGGTAGTGGATCGACGCGTCGTCCTGCACCGGGCCGAGCGAGGTCGACAGCAGGCCGTTGAAGTTGCGCGGCTCGGTGAACTGGCCCTTGTTGCCGCAGTTGGGGCAGTTGATGCCGGCCAGGCCGCCCTCGGGCGCCTTGCCGTGCTTCTCCTCGTACGCCTCGATGAGGTGGTCCTCGCGGAACCGCTTGTGGCAGGAGAGGCACTCGGTCAGCGGGTCGACGAACGCCTCGAGGTGGCCCGAGGCCTTCCAGACCTGCGGCGCGAGGATGACGGCGGAGTCGAGGCCGACCACGTCGTCGCGGCTCTGCACCATCGCGCGCCACCACTGCCGGCGGACGTTCTCCTTGAGCTCGACGCCGAGCGGGCCGTAGTCCCAGGCGGAGCGGGTGCCGCCGTAGATCTCGCTGCACGGGTACACGAACCCGCGGCGCTTGGACAGGTTGACGACGGCATCGACGCGATCGAGGGCCATGGTGAAACGAGCTCCATCCGGCTGGTGTGTCGGCGAGGGTCCGCACGCGGTCGGTGCGGGGGGTTCAGGCTACGCGAACGCCCCGCACGTCCTGCGCGGGGATACGGCGGGCTCAGGCGAAGTCGCCGCGGCTCACATGCGGCGCGGCCGCGTGCCCGAGCCCGACCTCGTCGGCGTCCGCACCCCGGGCGGACGGCTGCTCCACCACACCGTCGGGCGTGCGGGCGACGAGCACCTCGAACGCCGTGGCCTCGTCGGTCGCCGTCTGCAGGAACGGCCAGCGCAGCTTCACCTCGTACGCCGACAGCGCCCGCCGGTACGACCCGACGTCCTCCCACTCCGTGGCGAGCACGAGCAGGTCGGGCTCGTCGACCGCACGGGCGATCCACCCCTTCACGTATCCCGGGAGGTCCGCGAGCACCGCGAGCAGGTCGCGCGCGGCCTCGAGGGCCTCCGGCGTGGTGGCGAATCCGGCGAGCGGGAGGCGGTGGCGGGTGACGACGAGCACGCCCCCACCGTAGGGCGGCCCGGCGGGATGCGACGATGGGCCCGTGCCCCAGAGCAAGCGACACCCCGCCCGCCGGCCGGAGAAGCGGCCCGCGAAGGCCTCGCACTCCCCGCGTACGACGAACCCGAGCCGCCGGCCCGAGCCGACGAGCAACGCCTCGCCCGCCCGTCGCCGGCTCGAGATCGCGAGCGCCGGGCCGCTGATCCTGCTCAGCCGCATGCCGAAGTGGATCGTGCCCGCGGTGCTCGCGCTGCTCCTGGTCGGCGGCCTCGCCATCCAGTCGCCGTGGTCCGCCCTCCTGCTCCTCCCGGTCGCGGCGTTCCTCGCCTGGCTGCTCGCCCTCGCCTGGCCGGCGCTGCAGCCCCGCGGCCGCGCGATGCGCCTCATCGTCGTGCTCCTCGTGCTCGCCGCCGCGACCGCGCGGTTCATCTCGCTGATCTGACATTGACAATCATTCTCAATTAGGCCAGGCTCGGCTCCATGCCGCTCCTGCTGGCCGTCGCGACGGTCTTCTCCACCGCCCTCGGAGGCCTGGTCGCGCTGCGCGCCCGGGACCGCATGCATCTGGTGCTGGGGGCCTCCGCCGGCGTGATGCTCGGCCTGGTGGCCTTCGACCTCCTGCCCGAGGTCTTCCACCTGTCCGAGACCGGCGCCGAGGCCGAGGGCGTGCACGCGCACGGGCCCGTCCCCTGGGCGATGGTCGCGTTCATCGTCGGCTTCCTCGCCCTGCACATCGTCGAGCGAGCGGCAGGCGTCCACGAGCCCGTCGACAGTGAGTACGGGGCGCACCGGCATACGCGCGCGGGCACCCTCGGCGCGGTCGGCCTCATCATCCATTCGTTCCTGGACGGCTTGGCGATCGGCCTCGCGTTCAAGGTCGACACCTCGGTCGGCTGGGCGGTCGCCATCGCGGTTCTCGCCCACGATTTCGCCGATGGCCTCAACACCGTGACCCTCATGCGGCGGGCCGGACACGACCGCACGCGCACGCTCGGCGCGCTCGCCCTCGATGCCCTGGCGCCCATCGCGGGCGTGCTGGTGGCCGGGGCCATCACGCCGTCCGACAGCCTGCTGGCGATCTACCTCGGCGCCTTCGCCGGCCTGCTCACCTACCTCGCGACCGCCGACATCCTCCCCGAGGCGCACGCCCACCACCCGTCGCGCATGACGCTGGTCGCGACCCTCGGCGGCGTCGGTCTCATGTTCGCCGTGACGTCGCTCGCCTGAGGACCCGCCCATGGCCCAGACCCCCTCACCCCGGCGCACGACACGGCAGCGCGAAGCGGTGCGCGCGGTGCTCGACGACCTCGACGGCTTCCGCAGCGCCCAGCAGATCCACGCCGAGCTCGCCGGGCGCGAGGACGCCGTGGGCCTGTCGACCGTCTACCGGACCCTGGCGACGCTGGCGTCCGACGGCGAGGTCGACTCGCTGCTCACCGACGACGGCGAGACCGTGTACCGGCGCTGCGCCGGCGGCTCGCACCACCACCACCTGGTGTGCCGGTCGTGCGGCGCGACGGTCGAGATCGACGGCCCGGCGGTGGAGACCTGGGCCGACCGCATGGCCGCCGAGCACGGGTACGACGAGGTCAGCCACACCCTCGAGATCTTCGGCCGCTGCGCGAGCTGCCGCCCCTGACCTCAGGCGTGCGTCTGCGCCTCGTGCTCGCGATGGCTGGCAGGCTCGAGCTGGAACGTGCAGTGCTCGACGTCGAAGTGGTGCGCGAGGCAGTCGCAGAGCGCATCGAGCACGCGCGCTCCCCCGCCGTCGGCCAGGGCCTCGTCGGTGCACACCACATGCACCGACATCACGGGCACGCCGGACGTCAGGGTCCACACGTGCAGGTCGTGCGCGTCGATCACGCCGTCGGTGCCGAGGATGTGCGCGCGCACGTCGTCGATGTCGACGTCCTTCGGCGTGGCCTGAAGGAGCACGTCGACGGCGTCGCGCAGCAGCGACCACACGCGCGGCAGGATCATCAGCGCCACGGCCACCGACGCGACCACGTCGGCCCGCTGCCAGCCGAGCCGCGCGATCAGCACCGCCGCGACGACGACGGCCGCCGAACCCAGGCCGTCGCCGAGCACCTCGAGGTACGCGCCGCGGACGTTCAGGCTCTCCTTCGCGCCCTGGCGCAGCAGGAGGACGCCGACGATGTTCGCGATCAGCCCCACGACGCCGAACACGAGCATGAGCGGGCCGTCGACGGTCGGCGGCTCCTGCCAGCGGAGCCAGGCCTCGACGAGGATGTACGCCGCGACCGCGAGCAGCAGTCCGGCGTTCACAACGGCGGCGAGGATCTCGAGGCGGTAATAGCCGTACGTGCGCTGGGGCGTCGCCGGGCGCGAGGCGAACGTGACGGCGAGGATCGCGAGCAGGATGCCCGCGACGTCGGTGGCCATATGGCCGGCGTCGGCGAGCAGCGCGAGCGATCCGGTGAGCCAGGCACCGACGAGCTCCGCGACGAGCACGACCGACGTGAGCGCCAGGACCGCGAGCAGGCGCCCGCGATGCTGGCCGCCGGCGCTGATCGACGGCCCGTGGGTGTGGTCGTGGCCTGCGCCCATCAGGACTCCGGCGCGCCGCTGTCGCGGAGGAGGAGCTCGTTCGGGACCGCTCCGCCGTAGCGGCGGTCGCGCCCGGCGTACTGCTCGCACGCCCCCCACAGATGGCGGCGGTCGAAGTCGGGCCAGAGCGTGGGGACGAACACCATCTCGGCGTACGCCGACTGCCACAGGAGGAAGTTGCTCGTGCGCTGCTCCCCGGACGACCGCACGAAGAGGTCGACGTCCGGCATGTCGGGCTCGTCGAGGTAGCGGCCGATCATGCGCTCGTCGACCTTCGCCGGGTCGATGCGCCCGGCGGCCACCTCGCGCGCGATGGCCTGGGCCGCGTCGGCGATCTCGGCGCGGCCGCCGTAGTTGACGCACATCGTGAGGGTGAGCGTGGAGTTGCCCGCGGTCATCCGCTCGGCCTCCTCGAGCTCGTCCACGACCGATTTCCAGAGCCGAGGCCGACGCCCCGCCCAGCGCACGCGGACGCCGAGGTCGTGCATCTCGTCGCGGCGCCTGCGGATGACGTCGCGGTTGAAGCCCATGAGGAACCTCACCTCGTCCGGCGAGCGCTTCCAGTTCTCGGTCGAGAACGCGTACGCCGAGATCCACCCCACGCCGAGCTCGATCGCGCCGTGCACGACGTCGAGCAGCGACGCCTCGCCGGCCTCGTGGCCGGCTGTGCGCGGCAGACCGCGCTCCTTGGCCCAACGTCCGTTGCCGTCCATCACGATCGCGACATGCTTCGGCACGAGGTCGGCCGGAATGTCCGGGGCGGTGGCCCCGCTCGGGTGCGGCCGCGGGGTCGAGACGGGCGTGCTGCGCGGGGTCGCGCGCGCGGTGTCGCGCCCCCGGGTACGTCGTACGGCCACGGGCCCATCGTGGCACCCCGCGACGCCGCGCACGGTGCGCGACCCGGTCAGACGGCCGCGGGCACCCGGTCGATCGTGTGGGCGAGCAGCTCGTCGACCACGAGCTGCGGCGCGTGCGTGTGCGGGTGGTGGGTGGCGCCCTCGACGACGACGAACCTGCTGCCCGGCAGGAGCGCGTGCGCGTCGGCCCCGTGCTGCATCGGCAGCATCGGGTCCTGGTCGCCCCAGATGATGAGGACCCTGCTCGGGTCGAGCCCCGACATCTTCGCGAGCGCCGACACGCGCTGGCCGTCCGGACCGACGACGCTGCGCACGGTCGAGAGGAATGCCGCCAGGCGGCGGCGGTCGCGCATGTCCTCGAGCTTGGCCAGCGCCCGCGGGTTGAGCGCCTCCGGCTCGACGCCGACGGCCGCGAGCTTCGCGGCGATCCAGCGCGCGGTGCGCACCGAGCGCTCGCTGCTGGCGGCGCGCAGGACGAGCTCGGAGCCGGGCAGGCTGGCGGCCCGCAGGCTGAGGCCTACGTCGGCGCCGAGCCCGCCGCTGGAGATGAGCGTGAGCGACTCGAGCAGGTGGGGGTACTGGTACGCGAGCTGCAGGCTCACTCCCCCGCCGAGCGAGTGCCCGACGAGGTGGATGCGCTCGTGGCCGAGGTGCTGGAGGAGGTCTCGGATCGCACTGGCGTTGGCGCCGAGGCTGAAGTCGCCGTTGCCGACGTCGGAGCCGCCGTGCCCGAGCAGGTCGACCGCCACGACGGCGCGGCCCTCGGCCGCGAGGCGCTGCGGGATGTCGCCCCACGTGTCGATCGAGGAGCCGACGCCGTGCACGAGCACCACGGGCATCCCGGTGCCGGGCAGCTCGACGTACGCGATCTCGTGACCGGGGAGCGCCGCGGTGCGGCGACGGATCGGGCTCATCCTGACCTCTTTCGTTACCTACGCTGCCGTAAGTATGCCCATCAGTAACCTACGGTCAAGTAACCAGTGTTCGTGCTCGATGAGGGGAAGCCTGGGTGCCTCTGAGGCAGCCTGGGGCACCTTCATCCGGACTGGGCCGGCCAGGTGTCAGGTGCGGTCGAGGAGGGGGAGGCTGCGCAGGCCGCGCTCGAGCTGCCAGGAGAGGTACGCCGCCACCAGCGACGACGCCTCCTTGCGGGCCCGCGGCGAGCTGGCGTCGGCCACCGCCCAGTCGCCGGACAGCAGCGCGCCGAGCAGCGCGAACGTCTCCTCCGCGGGCGAGGCCGACCCCGGCTGGCGGTCGTCGCCGCACAGCGCACCGCCGGCGGCGACGTGGAACGACCGGTGCGGGCCGGGGAGCCCGCACTTCGCGCAGGCGTCGAAGCTCGGCGCCCAGCCGGCCACCGCGAGCGAGCGGACGAGGTAGGCGTCGAGGATGAGGCCGGCATCGTGGTCGCCGGACACGAGCGAGCGCAGGCCGCCGACGAGCAGGAGGTACTGCTGCACCGCGGGCTCGCCCTCCTCCGCGGTCATGCGCTCCGCGGTCTCGAGCATGACCTGGCCGGTCGTGTAGCGCGCGTAGTCGTGGACGAGCTGGGCGCCGTACGAGCCGATCGTCTCGACCTGCGTGACGCCGTCGAGCGTGCGGCCCTCGTAGAACTGCACGTCGACATGGCTGAACGGCTCGAGCCGCGCGCCGATCCGGGACGTGGTCTTGCGCACCCCCTTGGCCACGGCGCGGATGCGCCCGTGGTCGCGGGTGAGCAGCGTGATGATGCGGTCCGCCTCGCCCAGCTTCTGGGCGCGCAGGACCACGCCCTCGTCGCGGTAGAGGCTCACCCGCGCATTCTCCCCCGGGCCGCCCACGACGACCTCCCGTGACACGGCGGCGCGCCCGCCCCGCACCGCCGTGCGCCGGGGTAGCGTCGGCCCAGCGCCGACGACCGCCTGGAGGGGACCGTGGCCGAGGACGACCTCACCGCCCGGATCGCCCCCGCGGCGGAGCCCGAGCCGGTGCCGGTGCGGTTCGAGAACCGGGCGCTGCGCCGCTCGGTGATCTCCGTGCTGCTGGTGTTCCTCGGCTTCAGCGTCGGCATCTGGCTCTTCGGCCAGCTGAGCCACTTCCTGCTCGTTCTGCTGCTCGCGTGGCTGCTCTCGATCGCGATGGAGCCCGGCGTCGCCTGGCTGTCCAACCACGGCTGGCGGCGCGGCGCGGCGACCGGCTTCGTGCTCACGCTCATCGTGATCGTGGGGCTCGCGTTCCTGGGCCTGTTCGGCGGCCTGTTCTTCACCCAGCTCGCCGACCTGGTCCAGCAGCTCCCGGCGATCGTGACCGCGGTCATCGACTGGCTGAACTCCACCTTCGACCTCAACCTCGACCCGGCGAACGTGCTCGAGACGCTGCAGATCTCGCCGTCGCAGATCACGTCGGTCGCCACCAACCTCGCGGGCGGCGTCCTCGGCGTGTTCGGGCTGCTGTTCGGCACGATCTTCGACGCGCTGACCATGCTCGTCTTCGCGTTCTACCTCTCCGCCGACGGCCCGCGCCTGCGCCGCGCGATCGGCTCGTGGCTGCCGCTGGACTCGCAGAAGGTCTTCGTCACGGTCTGGGACATCTCGGTCACCAAGACGGGCGGGTTCGTCGTCTCCAAGGTGATCCTGGCGACCCTGTCGGCCATCGCCCACTCGATCGCGTTCTTCGTGATCGGCGTGCCGTACTGGCTGCCGATGGGCGTGTTCGCCGGCGTCGTCAGCCAGTTCATCCCGACCATCGGCACCTACATCGGCATCATCGTGCCGGCCGCGTTCGCGGCGTTCGAGCAGCCGCTCGACGTCCTCTGGATCGTCGTGTTCGCCACTCTCTACCAGCAGCTCGAGAACTACGTGTTCACCCCGCGCGTGAGCCGCGTGACGATGGACATCCATCCGGCTCTCGCACTCGCCTCGGTCTTCGTCGGCGTCGCGATCTTCGGCCCGATCGGGGCGATCATCGGCATCCCGCTCGCCGCTGCCGCGCTCGCCGTGATGGACACGTACGGCAGACGCCGCGAGCTCATCCCCGAGCTGCAGGTGCGCACCCGGGGCGAGAAGCCCGCGCGCGAGGGCGATGCGCTCGGCGGCGATCCCGAGGTCGTGGCGCCCGCCGGCACCCCGGTCAGCGAGCCCGTCGGCGAGGATCAGTCGCCCGAACAGCGCAGCGAGCCCTGAGCCCAGCGCCAGAGCTGCTCAGCACCGGCTCAAGAGCCCGCGTTCGAGGATGACCGGTCAGCCCGCGCGCGCGACCCTGGTCGGGTGAGCAGCATGCCGACCACCTGGGCGCCCGAGGCGCCGGCCACCCCCACCGACACCCGGCGCGAGGTCCGCGACCTCGTCGCGAGGCTCGTGGCCACGGTGGGGTCGTTCCCCGACGACGACCGGCTGCTGCGCTCGGTCGTGCTGGACCTGCCTGCCCGGCACCGCGCGTCGGCGGCGCTGCTGGCCCGCCTGCGCTCGGACGGCGCGCTCGTGGTGGTCAGCCGGTTCGGCCGGATCGCCGTCGCCGACGACCTGACGGTTATCGCCGCCGACGACGACTCGCCCGCGACCCGCGCGCTCGCGCAGCCCGACCCCTTCGTGCTGCAGACCGCCCGCGCGGTGGCCGCCCTCTTCCCGCACCTCGCCGACACCTCGCCGCTCGCGGCTGTGCGCATCAGCGCGCAGGGCGAGCCCGTCGCGGTGCTCGTCGTCGCCTTCGACGGCGATCTCGACGTCGAGGCCGTCGGCGACCACCTCGTCGTCGTGCGCGACCTGCTCGCGCTGCACGCCTCGCGCGCGTGGCCGGCGCCGCTGGCCGTGCCGCTCCCCCGCCACCTGCACGGGCTCCCCGTCCCGGACGAGGCGCAGCTCACGCCCCGCCAGATCACCGTGCTGCGGCACATGTCCGCCGGGCTGCCCAACCGGGTGATCGCCCAGCGCATCGGCTTCAGCGAGTCGACCGTGCGGCACGAGACGATGGCGATCTACAAGGCGTTCGGTGTCGGCGACCGGCGTACGGCGGCCCTCGTCGCCCGCACCCGCGGGCTGATCGACTAGAAGCCCAGCTTCCGCAGCTGCTTGGGGTCGCGCTGCCAGTCGGCGGCGACCTTCACCCGCAGGTCGAGGTGCACCTTCGTGCCGAGCAGGGCCTCGATCTGCTTGCGCGAGGTCGTACCTACCTCGCGCAGCCGGGATCCCTTGTGGCCGATGATGATGCCCTTCTGGCTGTCTCGCTCGACGTACAGCGAGGCGTGGACGTCCAGCAGCGGGCTGTCGGCAGGTCGGCCCTCCCGCGGCACCATCTCGTCGACGACGACGGCGATCGAGTGCGGCAGCTCGTCATGCACGCCCTCGAGCGCGGCCTCGCGGATGAGCTCGGCCACCATCACGGCTTCGGGCTCGTCGGTGAGCTCGCCCTCGGGGTAGAGCGCAGGCCCTTCGGGCAGCAGGCCGACGAGCAGGTCGGCGAGGAGCTGCACCTGGTCGCCGGCGACGGCGGAGACGGGCACGACCTCGGCCCACTCGAAGCCGAGGCTCTCGGCCAGCCTCGACACCTCGAGCAGCCGCGCGCCGACCGTCTCGTGGTCGGCGGCGTCGGTCTTGGTGACGATCGCGACCTTCGGGGTACGCCGTGCCGTCGCGAGCTGGGTGGCGATCCAGCGGTCGCCGGGGCCGACGGGCTCGTCGGCAGGCACGCAGAAGCCGATGACGTCGACCTCGGCCCACGTCTCCTGCACCAGCGCGTTGAGCCGCTCCCCGAGCAGGGTGCGCGGCTTGTGCACCCCGGGGGTGTCGACGAGCACGAGCTGGGCGTCGTCGCGGTGCACGATGCCGCGGATCGTGTGACGCGTGGTCTGCGGCTTGCTCGAGGTGATGGCGACCTTGTCGCCCACGAGCGCGTTGGTCAGCGTGGACTTGCCGGCGTTGGGGCGACCGACGAAGCAGGCGAAGCCGGAGCGGTGGGTGTCGGTCACGGGAGCGATTGTCCCTCACCCAGCCGGGACGCCGCGCCCTGCAGCGCGAGGCCCGCGAGCACGCAGCACACGCCGACCCAGCCGAGCAGCGGGATGGTCTCGCCCAGGACGAGGACGCCGAGCAGCGTCGCGACCACCGGCTCGGCGAGGACGAGCGTCGTGACCGGCCCCGCGGGCAGATGCGTGAGCCCGCGGCCGAAGAGCACGTACGCGAGCGTGGTGGTGCCGAGGCCCAGCCAGAGGGCCATCGCGAGCCCGCTCGGGGTAGCGAGCCAGGCGAGCGGCTGGGTGAGCAGCACGGGCACGAGGAGCGCGCCGCCGAGCCCGAACGCCGCGGCCATCACCTCGTCGCTGCGGTGGCCGTCGTTCATCAGGCGCTTGGACGCGACGGTGTAGAACGCGTACCCGAGGCCGGAGGCCAGGGCCAGCAGGTAGCCGAGGGCATCGGCGTCGCCACCCGTCGAGCCGCTGCCGATGAGCAGCGCGAGCCCCACGACGCACACCGACGTGGCGACCACCCAGCTGGCCCGCGGCCGCTCGCGCAGGATCAGCCACGACAGCAGACCGGTGAACACGGGTCCGCTGCCGATCGTGACCAGCGTGCCGACGGCGACCCCCGCGCGCAGCACGCCGCCGAAGAAGCAGACCTGGTAGAGCGCCGTGGTCACGCCTGCCAGGACCCCCCAGCGGGTGCGCCACAGGGCGAGCGCGTCCCGCCTGCTCCCGCCGATCCAGGGGAGGACGGCGAACAGGCCGGCACCTCCGATGGCGATGCGCGCGGCGCCCACGCCCAGGGGGGTGGTGCCGCTCGGGCCGAGGGCCTGACTCGTGCCCGTGGTCCCGAACAGCGTCGCCGCGCCGAGGACCGAGAGCACGGCACGGCCGCGGCCGCTCGCGACGGCCTGGTCGGTGCTCACGCCGTCAGGTGGTGACGACGTCGAGGACGACGGCGTCCGTGCCCACGACGATGACCGGTACGCCGGCACCGCCGAGGTCGCGGACGGCCTCGACGTCGGCCGCGTCGAGCGCGGCATCGCGGCGCACGAGGACGGCGGCCTCGAGCCCTCGCGCTCCGGACGCCGCAGCCTGCGCGACGGCGAGCCGCAGGGCCGAGAGCGGCAGCGAGGCGAGCGCGACCGTGGCGCCGGAGTAGGTGCGGCCGGTCTCGTCGCGGACGGCGGCGCCCTCGGCGGCGCCCACCCGGCCACGGGCGCCCCGCGCGAGCGTCGCCAGCTTGGCGTCCTCGGCCGACAGGTCGGCGGCCGGCGTGCCCGCCGTGATCCGGTCAGCCATCGGAGTCCTCGTCCTCGTCGTCGTCCACCGGCACCACCGGCTCGGCGAGAACGGTACCGATGCGGTTGCGGCGGCCAGCAGCGGATTCCGCGGTGAGGTCCCAGCCGTCGACCGTGATGCGCGCGCCCGGGATCGGCACGCGGCCGAGGCGCAGGGCGAGGAGGCCGCCGACGGTGTCGACGCCCTCCTCGTCGGCGTCGATCTCGATGCCGACGAGGTCGGCGAAGTCCTCGACATGCATGCGCGCGTGCACGCGGTAGGCGCCGTGCGCGAGCTTCTCGACCTCGGGCACCTCGGTGTCGTACTCGTCGGCGATCTCGCCGACGATCTCCTCGACGACGTCCTCGATCGTGACGATGCCCGCCGTGCCGCCGTACTCGTCGACGAGGACGGCGAGGTGCGTGCGGGCCGCCTGCATGTCCTTGAGCAGCTCGTCGGCGCGCTTGCTGTCCGGGACCATGAACACCGGGCGCATGAGGCTCGCCACGCGCTCGCTGCTCTCGGAGTCGTGATGCTCGAAGGTCCGGCGTACGAGGTCCTTGAGGTAGACGACGCCGATGATGTCGTCGACGTTCTCCCCCACCACCGGGATGCGCGAGAAACCGCTCCGCAGGGCGAGCGAGATGGCCTGGCGGAGGGTCTTGGTGCCCTCGATGAAGACCATGTCGGTGCGCGGCACCATGAGCTCGCGGGCGACGGTGTCGCCGAGCTCGAAGACGGAGTGGATCATCTGGCGCTCGTCGTCCTCGATGAGGTCGCTCGCGCCCGCGAGGTCGACGAGCTCGCGCAGCTCGGCCTGCGAGGCGAACGGCCCGCGCTTGAAGCCCCGCCCGGGCGTGAGCGCGTTGCCGACGAGGATGAGCAGGCTGGTGATGGGGCCGAGGAGCACCGCGATCCCCCGCGCGAAACCGGCTGTGCGCAGGGCGATCCGGTCGGCGTGCTGGACGCCGAGGGTGCGCGGTGCGACGCCGAGCGCGACGAAGCCGAGCACGACCATGACGAGCGCCGCGGCGACGAGCCGCCACCACACCTCGCCCGGCACGAGCTCGAGGAACGCGCGGGTGACGAGCACCGTCGCGGACACGAACAGCAGCGTGTGCAGGAACAGCAGCACGTTGACGTAGCGAGCCCGGTCCTCGAGCAGCCCGCGCAGCCGCGCGGCGCCCCGCACGCCCTCGCGTTGCAGCTCCTCGACTCGGGCCACCGACACGCGGCCGAACGCCGTCTCGCCCGCCACGAGGAACGCCGCGAGCACCACGAGCACCGCCGCGACGAGCAGCGACCAGCCCTCGGCGGTCATCGGTCGCCGGCGGCGTGCGCCACCCACTCGGCGAGCAGCCGGGCCTGCAGCCCGAACATCTCCGCGTGCTCCTCGGGCTCGGCGTGGTCGTAGCCGAGCAGGTGCAGGATCCCGTGCGTCAGCAGCAGGGCGACCTCGTCCTCGAACCGGTGGCCGGCCGTCTCGGCCTGGCGCGCCGCGACCTGCGGGCAGATCACGATGTCGCCGAGGAGCCCCTCCTCGGGCTCCTCGTCGTCCTTGGTCGGCCGCAGCTCGTCCATGGGGAACGACATGACGTCGGTCGGGCCGGGCTCGTCCATCCACTTCACGTGCAGGTCGGTCATGGCGTCCTCGTCGACGAGAACGACAGACAGCTCGGCGAGCGGATGGATGCGCAGGCGGTCGAGGGTGAACCGCGCCTGCGCCCCGAGCGCGTCGACGTCGACGTCGACGTCGGTCTCGTTGACGACCTCGATGCTCATGCCGCCGCCCTCAGATCCGGCGCGGCCGGCGCGAGGGGCGCTCGGCCTTCCGAGCCGCGGCCTGCTGCTCGGCGTCGTGGCGCGCGTACGCGTCGACGATCTTGCCCACGAGCTTGTGCCGCACGACGTCCTGGCTGTGCAGGCGGCAGAAGGCGACGTCGTCGATGCCCTCGAGGATGCTCTCCACGACCTTGAGGCCAGAGGCCGTGCCGCTCGGCAGGTCGACCTGCGTGGTGTCGCCCGTGACGACCATCGTGGAGTTGAACCCGAGGCGGGTGAGGAACATCTTCATCTGCTCGGGCGAGGTGTTCTGCGCCTCGTCGAGGATGATGAACGCGTCGTTGAGGGTGCGGCCGCGCATGTACGCCAGCGGCGCCACCTCGATCGTGCCGCTGGTCATGAGCCGCGGGATCGAGTCGGGGTCGATCATGTCGTGCAGCGCGTCGTACAGCGGCCGGAGGTAGGGGTCGATCTTCTCGCTGAGCGTGCCGGGCAGGAACCCGAGCCGCTCGCCGGCCTCGACGGCCGGGCGCGTGAGGATGATGCGGTTGACGGCCTTGGACTGCAGCGCCTGCACGGCCTTGGCGACCGCGAGGTAGGTCTTGCCCGTTCCGGCCGGCCCGATGCCGAACACGACGGTGTGCTCGTCGATGGCGTCGACGTACCGCTTCTGGTTGAGCGTCTTGGGCCGGATCGTGCGGCCGCGGTTCGACAGGATGTTGGCGGTCAGCACGTCGGCAGGGCGGGTGGTGTCGCTCTCGCGCAGCATCGTGATGAGGCGCTCCACCTGATCGGTGGTGAGGCCCTGGCCGGTGCGCACGATCGCGAGCATCTCGCCCACGACGCGGTCCACGAGAGCGACCTCGCCGGCGGCGCCGGTGAGGGTGAACTGGTTGCCCCGTACGTGCAGGTCGACCTCGGGGAACCCGCGCTCGACGACGCGGACGAGCTCGTCGCCCGAGCCGAGGATGCTGACCATGTCGAGGGACGCCGGGATCACGATGGTGGTCGTGATGTCGGTGGGTGTCGTGATGGGGGATGTCATGGGTCGGCCTCTCGGGCCGTGACTGCCCTTCGTCGTCGTGGTCGGTGGCCTCCCATGGTACGGCGGCCCCGCGCGACCGGCGCCCCGGTTGCGGCCGGATCCGGCGTACGCCTAGCCCGGGGGCCAGGTCATCGAGCGGCCGCCGAGGACGTGCAGGTGCACGTGGAACACGGTCTGGCCACCGTCCGCACCCGTGTTGAACACGAGCCGGAACCCGTCTCCGAGGCCCTCGGCCGCCGCCACGGCTGCGCCCGCCGCCAGCACCTGTGCGGCCAGCTCCGGATCAGCGGCCGAAAGCGCGGCGACGTCCTGATGGTGCTCCTTCGGCACGACCACCACGTGCGTCGGGGCGGCCGGCGCGATGTCGCGGAAGGCCAGCACGCGGTCGGTCTCGTGCACCACGGTGGCCGGGATCTCCCCCGCCACGATCCGGCAGAACAGGCAGTCGCTCATGGCCCGACGCTAGCCGACGTCCGTGCGGGGCGGGCGCGGGCGCCAGCGCTTCCACACCGCCGTGGCCGACGCGCGGATCTTCTCGTCGTGCCAGAGCTCCACCTCGGCGGTCATGACGTCCTCGCCCGGGTCGACGACGCGTGCGCGCAGCAGCACCGTGTCGTGCAGCGGGGCGGGGCGCAGATAGCGCACCTCGAGCCCGGCCGTGACGAACGACAGCGCCGCACCCGGCAGCGGCGGCCACCCGCGCAGGTCGGCCTCGTGGATCACAGCCGACGCGCTGTGGCAGTCGAGCACCGTGCCGATGATGCCGCCGTTGAGGAACCCGAGGCCGTTGTCGTGCTCGGGCCACGGGGTGAACTCCGCGACCGTGCCGTCGCCGTCGTCGGCCGGATAGCTGCGCAGCTGCAGGCCCTTCGGGTTGCCGCCCCCGCAGCCGAAGCACGGGATGTCCGGGTACAGCCGCTCCTGGATGCTGAGGCCTTGCACGGTCACCAGCCGTTCCGGTGGACGAGCTCGTCGGTCGTACGTCGGCGCCGCGTGCGCGCCGACGACCCCGACGACAGCGGGTCGCTCGGGGCTGGCCAGCCGAGGGCGATCGCGCCCGCCGGCCGGAACTCCGCCGGTACGCCGAAGTGCTCGAGCACCGCGGCCTCGCCCTCGGAGAAGCCGAAGAACCACGCGCCGAGCCCCTCGTCGACGGCGGCCAGGAGGATGCACATGCTGGCCATGCCGGCATCGACGTACCAGAAGGGCACAGGCCAGCGCTCCTCATCCGACAGGCCGAACTGCTCCTTGTCGGGCGCGGAGTAGCGGGCGAGGTACGCCGCCTTGTGCGCGAGCGGGATCACCACGACCGGCGCGAGCAGCGAGCGGTCGTCGTCCGACCGCGCGCTCGTCGGGTCGTCGATGGTGTCCCAGAACCACGCCACCTCGGCGGGGTCGGAGATCACGAGGAACTCGTTGCCCTGGGTGAAGCCGGCCGACGGCGCGCGCAGCACCGAGTCGAGCACGCGGTCGAGCACATCGGGCGGCACCGGCTCCTGCGAGTACGAGCGGACCGACTTCCTGCGCCGCAGCGCCTCCCACAGCTCCATACCCGCATCCTGCCGCGCGGTGGCACGCCCGGGGCGGGAACTACATCGGGCCGCCGCTCCGGCGCGGCCCGCGGTTCGCCGACTGGTGCGTCAGTACCTGCTGGGCGACGTCCTCCCCGCCGCCCCGCGGGCTGAGGCTCGCCTTGATCCACAGCCAGACGAACCCCGCGACGGCGGTGCCCAGGATGACCCAGCCCATGACGAGACCCCTACTGCTGCACGGGATAGCGGGCGTCGAGGACGGCGAAGTCCTCGGGCGTGCACCCGATGTTGACGATGGTCGGCGTGTAGACGGGGTAGGGCAGCGGCACGACGGTCTCGGTCGTGCGTCCCAGCGTGCTCGTGCTGAGGGTGACGTTCTCGGCGTAGTAGTACGTCGGGTTGTGCGCGAGCGCGTCGACCTGCAGGCACCTGGACGGGTACAGCACGCGGTAGACGACGTACGCCTCGTCGCCGGGCTGGAGGGTCAGCGCGCTCGACAGCTCGGGAACGGCCGGCCAGCCCGGGATACCGCCGGTGCGAAGGTCGACGGGGGCGAGCCCGATCCGACGGTGCGGCCCCACCCAGTACGACTCGTCCTCGCCCGGCGGGACGCCCAGAACCATCGGGAAGCGGCCGTCGTTGCGGACGGTGAAGTAGATCGCGCCGTCCTCGGACGTCTGCAGCCACTTCGTCTGCTCGATCCCGTCGGACAGCTCCTGCATGCCCGAACCCGGGCCGATCATGCTGCCGGACGAGACGTCGCTCGAACCGGCCCAGAACCACACGGCACCGGCCGCCACGGCGAGTACAACCAGCGCGGCGACGGCACGGCGCCCCCGCGACCACGTCGGCGGCTCGGGCGCGACGGGCGCAGGCTCGGTCAGGACGGAACTCGACGACTCCCCCATACCTGCAGGGTGACGCACCTCCATCGAATCTGCCCCCGGTTCGGTCGTGAAGACACGACAGATGGGCACGGGAAGCGACCGAAACGGGGGCAAATCCCCCGCGAGGTGCGTCAGTCCCAGCGGCCGCAGCCGGCGAGGACTACGGCGGCGGCCACCGTGCCGGCTGTCGAGGTGCGCAGCACCGACGGCCCGAGCCGCGCCGACAGCGCGCCGGCGGCCTCGAACGCAGCACGCTCGTCGTCGCTGATCCCGCCCTCGGGACCGACCACGAGCACGACGTCGCCGGTGCGCGGCAGGCGCACCGACGCCATGCGCAGCGAGGCGTCCTCGTGCAGCACGAGCGCGACGCCGCCCGACGCCGCGACCGCCGACAGCAGGGCCACGACGTCGGACGTCGACGCGAGCGGGTCGATGTCCGGCACGAACGGGCGCCGCGACTGCTTCGCCGCCTCGCGCGCGGTCGTGCGCCACTTCTCGACGCCGCGCTGGGCCTTCTCGCCCTTCCACACCGCGACCGAGCGGGACGCCGACCACGGCACGACCACGTCGGCGCCGACCTCGGTGAGCAGCTCGACCGACAGGTCGCCGCGCTCGCCCTTGGGGAGCGCTTGGACGACGATGACGCGCGGCGACGGACGTTCGTGCTGCTGCACCGCCACCACGCGGGCCTCGAGCCGGTCCCGGCCGACGACCCCGATCGTCTCAGCCTCCACGACCGCGCCGAAGCCGTCGCCGACCAGGACGGTTTCGCCGACCTCGATGCGGCGCACCGACACCGCGTGCCGCCCCTCCGGCCCCTCGAGCACGACGACGGCGCCCTCCTGCCGCGGCACGGAGTCGGCGAGGAAGAACGGTGCGGTCATGCGTCAGCGGCCGTTGAACGCATCGCGCAGCCGCGAGAACAGACCGCTCTGCTCGACCCTGCCCGCCTGCACGGCGGTCGTGGTGGCGGTCTCTCCGCGCAGGGCGGCGAGCTGGCGCAGCAGGTCCTCCTGCGCGGCGTCGAGCTTGGTCGGGGTGGCGACATCGACGTGCACGTGCAGGTCGCCGCGGCCCGAGCCGCGCAGGTGCGTCACGCCCTTCTGCCGCAAGGTGACCGTCTGGCCGGACTGCGTGCCCGCCTTGACCTCGATGCGCTCCACGCCGTCGAGGGTCTCGAGGTCGATCGCCGTGCCGAGCGCCGCGGCGGTCATGGGCAGCGTGACCGTGCAGTGCAGGTCGTCGCCCTGGCGCGTGAAGATCTCGTGCGGGGTCTCCACCACCTCGAGGAACAGGTCGCCCGGCGTACCGCCGCCCGGCCCCACCTCGCCCTCGCCGGAGAGCTGGATGCGGGTGCCGGTGTCGACGCCCGGCGGGACCTTCACAGTGATCGTGCGGCGGGTGCGCACGCGGCCGTCGCCCGAGCACTCGGGGCACGGGTGCGGGATGAGAGTGCCGAAGCCCTGGCACTGCGGGCACGGGCGCGAGGTCATGACCTGGCCGAGGAACGAGCGCTGCACCGACTGCACCTCGCCGCGGCCCTGGCACATCGTGCAGGTGACGACCTGGGTGTCGGGCGCGGTGCCCGCGCCGGAGCACGAGCCGCAGACCACGGCGGTGTCGACGGTGATGTCGCGGGTGACGCCGAACGTCGCCTCCGAGAGGTCGACCTGCAGCCGGATGAGGGCGTCCTTGCCGCGGCTCCTGCGCGAGCGCGGCCCGCGCGTCTGGGTGCCGAAGAACGCGTCCATGATGTCGCCGAAGCCGAAGCCCTGGGCGCCGCCGAACCCGCCCGCACCGCCGCGCGGGTCGCCGCCGAGGTCGTACATCTGCCGCTTGTCGGGGTCCGAGAGCACCTCGTACGCCGCGGTGACCTCCTTGAACCGGTCCTGGGTCGCAGGGTCCGGGTTGACGTCCGGGTGGAGCTCGCGCGCGAGCTTGCGGTAGGCGCGCTTGATCTCCTCGGGCGTCGCGTCGCGCGCGACGCCCAGGACGGCGTACAGGTCGGTGGCCACGGTCTCGCGTTCTCTCGTCGGGGTCGGAGTCGTCGTACGACGGGCGTGCTACTGCTGCTCGGTCAGGATGCGCCCGACGTACCGCGCGACCGCACGGACCGAGCCCATCGTGCCGGGGTAGTCCATGCGGGTCGGGCCGACGACGCCGAGCTGCGCCACCACGTCGTCGCCCGGGCCGTAGCCGACCGTCACGACCGAGGTGGACGTGAGGCCCTCCACCTCGTTCTCGCGTCCGATGCGCACGGACAGGACGTCGGTGGTGCGGCTCTCGCCGAGCAGGCGCAGCAGGACCATCTGCTCCTCCAGGGCCTCGAGCACGGGCCGGACGGTGCCGGTGAAGTCCTCGCCGAACGCGGCGAGGTTGGCGGTGCCGGCGAGCATCACGCGCTCCTCGTGCCGCTCGACGACGGTCTCGAGCAACGAGGCCACGACCGCCGTGACCGCCGGCCGCTCGTCGGCGGCGAACTGCTCCGGCAGGTCCGACACGCGGTCGGCGACGTCGACCAGGCGCTGGCCCGTGACCCGCTCGAGGATGCGGCTGCGCACCCGGCCGAGCAGGTCGTCGGTCATCGCGACGCCGGTCTCGACGACGCGCTGCTCGACGCGGCCGGTGTCGGCGATGAGCACCAGCAGCACGCGGCTCGGACCGAGCCCGACGAGCTCGATGTGCCGCACGTGCGAGCGGGTGAGCGAGGGGTACTGGATCAGCGCGACCTGGCGGGTGAGCTGGGCGAGCAGGCGCACCGAGCGCTGCATGACGTCGTCGAGGTCGACCGCGCCGTCGAGGAACGACCCGATCGCCCGGCGCTCCGCGGCAGACAGCGGCTTGACCTGGCTGAGGCGGTCGACGAACACGCGGTAGCCCTGGTCGGTGGGCACCCGGCCGGCGCTCGTGTGGGGCTGGGCGATAAGCCCCTCCTCCTCGAGCACGGCCATGTCGTTGCGGATCGTGGCCGGGCTCACGCCGAGGGAGTGTCGCTCGACGAGGGACCGCGACCCCACCGGCTCATGGGTGGCGACGTAGTCCTCGACGATGGCCCGCAGCACGGCGAGACGACGATCCTCGACCACCCTGGCTCACCTCCGCTGGCACTCCCGTCGGACGAGTGCCAAGTCTACGTCGAACCCGTCGCTGCCCGCCTCCGAGCCGCGCCACGGGCCTCGGCGCCCCGACGCCTAGGCTCGGCCGCGTGAGCCAGGGAACCGGGACGCGCGTGAGGCGGGAGGCCTGGCGCGGGTGGTTCACGGTCGGCCTGGTGCTGTGGGCGGCCTCGGCTGTCGTCACGTACTGGACCGAGAACCCCACCCTGCTGCCCACCGTCATCCTGCTCGGCAGCTTCCTCGTGCCCACCACCTTCGTGCTCTGGGCGTTCGAGACGCGGGCGGGGAGCTCGCTCTCCCCCACCGTGGTGCTCAAGGCGTTCGTTGTCGGCGGCGTGCTCGGCGTGCTGCTCGCGTCGGTCCTGGAGTCCGCGCTGCTCACCGGGCAGCGGCCGCTCCTGATGTACGCCGGCGTCGGCCTCATCGAGGAGGCCGCGAAGCTCGCTGCGATGTGGTGGGTGGCGCGCGACCTCACGCGGCACTCGCGGCGCGACGGCATGATCCTCGGCGCGGCGGTCGGATTCGGCTTCGCGGCGTTCGAGACGGCGGGGTACGCCTTCAACGCCCTCGTCACGCTCGACGGCTACGACCTGCGCGCGCTGCTCGAGATCGAGGTGCTGCGCAGCGTGCTCTCCCCCGTGGGCCACGGGCTCTGGAGCGCCGTGCTGGGTGGTGCGCTCTTCGCGTCCGCCCAGGCCACCGGCAGGTTCCGGATCACGCGCGAGCTCGTCGTCACGTACCTCGCGATGTCCGGCCTGCACGCGCTGTGGGACATGGCCGGCGGCCTCGCCGCGGTGCTCACGTGGGTGTTCACGGCGTCCGAGTGGCAGACGTCGCTGCTGCAGGCCGGGCGGCTCCCGACGCCCACCGCGCAGCAGGTCCACATCAGCGGCGCCCTCACCTGGCTCATCCTCACCGGCGTGGCTGTCTGGGGCGTGTGGGTCCTCGGGCGACGATGGCAGGCCGCGAAGGAGGAGGACCCCGCCGCATGACCGACCGCTACGGACGCGACGTCCTGTCGTCCGACCCGCATGCCCCGCGCCGGAGGGTCGTGCGCGAGGTGGAGGCCGAGCCCGGCCTCGTCGTCGAGTGCGCCACGAGCGGCTTCTGCGGCGCTGTCGTCGGGATCGACAAGGGCCCGACCGGGGTCGCCGTGGTGCTCGAGGACCGCACGGGCGTGCGCCGGCCGTTCCTCCTGCGGCCTGCCGGCTTCCTGCTCGACGGCGAGACCGTCACCCTGGTGCGTCCGGCGGCCGCCGCACCGACGGGCCCGCGGCGCACGGCGTCCGGCTCGTTCCACGTCGCCGGGGCGACGGCGCGGGTCGCCCGGGACTCGCGCATCTGGGTGGAGGGCCTGCACGACGCCGAGCTCGTGGAGAAGGTGTGGGGCCACGACCTGCGCATCGAAGGCGTGGTGGTCGAGCCGCTGCACGGCGCCGACGACCTGCTCGCCGCGGTCACCGCCTTCCGTCCAAGCCGCGACCGCCGCATCGGGATCCTGCTGGACCACCTCGTCCCCGGGTCCAAGGAGACGCGCATCGCCGAGGAGGTGCGCCGCCTGCACAGCCCGCACGTGGTGGTCCTCGGCCACCCGTACGTCGACGTCTGGCAGGCGATCCGCCCGCAGGTGCTCGGCATCGACGCCTGGCCCGTGGTCCCGAAGGGGCAGCCGTGGAAGGAGGGCGTGCTCGCGTCCCTCGGGCGTCCGCATGCGACGCCGGCAGACGTCGCCGACGGCTGGCGCTGGCTGCTCGGGCACGTGCGCACGTACGCCGATCTCGAGCCGTCGCTGCTGGCTCGGGTCGAGGAGCTCATCGACGTCGTCACAGCGTGAACGGTTGATCACGCAGCGCTGATATCCGGTGGGCCGGGCGGGCGACACCGGCCGAACACCCGATGCAGCGTCCCCCTGCGCGTAACACGGGACCGCTACGGTCGTCGCGAGCCGCACGTGGCTCGACCCGCTCCAGCGCCCGAGGAGGGCAATCATGTCCGACCAGAACCCGACGCCGCCCGGCGACGACCCCGTCTTCGGGGAGCAGCCGGCCAACGACCCGGTCCTCGGGGGACCCAGCACGCCTCCGCCGCCGCCCCCGCCCGCGATGCCTCCGGCGCCGCCTGCCGGCCCGAGCGCCGGCGACACGGTCGGCTCGGCGTTCAGCTGGGCGGTGCAGAAGTTCAAGCAGAACCTCGGTGTGTGGGTCGGACTCGCCGCCGTGGTCTTCGCCCTGTACGCCGTCCAGGCGCTCATCGGGCGCGTCCTGGCGAACAACACGCCCAGCACCACCGGCGGGCTCTTCGCCAACATCGGCGTGAGCCTCGTGCTCGCCGTGGTGTTCGGCGCCCTGGCCTGGATCGCATCGATCGGCGTCTACCGCGCCGCGCTGCGCCGCACCCAGGGTGTCGAGCCGTCGATGCAGATGCTGACCACCGGGGAGAACCTCGGCTCGTACATCGTGGTCGCGCTGGTCTACGGCATCGCGGTCTTCGTCGGCCTGGTGCTCTGCTTCCTGCCCGGCCTCATCGTCATCTTCCTGTTCATGTTCGCCCCCCTGTTCGCGCTGGACAAGGGCCAGGGGGTTGGCGAGGCGTTCGGCAACAGCTACCGCCTCGTCACCGGCAACATCGGTGCGGTCGTGCTCGCGGCGCTGGTCAACATCGTCGCCAGCTTCCTCGGCGGCCTGCTCTTCGGGCTCCTGGCCCTCGTGACGCTGCCGTTCTCCGCGCTGTTCACGGCGTACGTCTACCGCACGCTGCAGAACGAGGAGGTCGCCGCCTGACGGCGGCGGCCCCACCGACCCACGAGGAGATCCCATGTCCGATCAGCTCCCGCCGCCCCCGGGCGACGTCCCCCCGCCCCCGCCGCCTCCGGCAGCGCCAGCCCCCGTGGGCGACGCGCTCTCGGCGAACGACGAGCGCCTGTGGGCGATGCTCGGCCACATCGGGGCGATCTTCATCGGGTTCATCGCGCCGCTGCTGACCCTGCTCATCTTCGGCAAGCGCTCCGCGTTCGTCGACGACCAGGCGAAGGAGTCGCTGAACTTCCAGATCACGGTGATCATCGCGTCGCTCGCGCTGATCGTCATCACCATCGTGACGCTGGGCATCGGCGGGGTCCTGTTCTTCGGCCTCGGCATCTACGTCCTGGTCTTCTGCGTCATCGCGGGGATCAAGTCGTACGGCGGCGAGCTCTACCGCTACCCGCTGACGCTGCGCCTCGTGAAGTAGGCGCCTGATCGACCACGAGGCCCGTCCCGCGACTGCGGGGCGGGCCTCGGCGCGTTCCGCGGGTCAGCCGACGAGGTCGCGCACGAGTGCGTCGGCGAGCAGCCGGCCGCGCAGCGTGAGCACGAGCCGGCCCCGCCCCAGTGCGTTGACGTCGGCGAGGCCCTCGGACGCCGCGCGCACCGCGACGGCACGGCCGTGCCGGTCGAGGTCGTCGAGCGGCAGACCCTCGGCGAGGCGCACCCGCAGCAGCACCTGCTCGACCCGGACGTCGTCCGCGCTCAGCACCTCGCGCGCCTCGGCCGGGCTGAGACCCTCGGCGATGCGTCCGGCGTACGCCGAGGGATGGCGCACGTTCCACCACCGCACGCCTCCCACGTGCGCGTGGGCGCCCGGCCCCACTCCCCACCAGTCGTCGCCGCGCCAGTAGCCCAGGTTGTGCCGGCACTCGCCGCCGGGCCGCGCCCAGTTGCTGACCTCGTACCAGCCGAAGCCGGCGGCAGCCAGGGCCTCGTCGGCCTGCGCGTAGCGGTCGGCGGCGACGTCGTCGTCGACCATCGGCACCTCGCCGCGGCGCACCCGCGCGGCGAGCCTGGTGCCGTCCTCGACGATGAGCGAGTACGCCGAGACGTGGTCCGCGCCGGACCCGATCGCAGCCTCCAGCGAGGCGGCGAAGTCGGCCTCGGTCTCGCCGGGCGTCGCGTAGATGAGGTCGACGTTCACGTGCTCGAAGCCGGCGGCGAGCGCCTCGCCTACCGCGGCCACGGAGCGGCCGGGCGTGTGCGTGCGCTCGAGCACCTGCAGCACATGCTGCGCGGTGCTCTGCAGGCCGAAGCTCATGCGGGTGAAGCCGTCCTCGCGCAGGGCCGAGAGCGACCCCGGCGTCACGGAGTCGGGGTTGGCCTCGGTGGTGACCTCGGCGCCCGGCGCGAGGCCGAACTCGGCGCGGATCGCGGCCAGGATGCGGCCGAGGTCGCCCGGCGGCAGGAGGGTCGGCGTACCGCCGCCGACGAACACGGTCTCGACGGGGAGGTCGACGTCGCCGAGCACGCGGCGGGCGAGGCGCACCTCCGCCACGGCCTGGTCGGCGTACGTCGCACGGCTCGCCCCGCCGCCGAGCTCCTCGGCCGTATAGGTGTTGAAGTCGCAGTAGCCGCAGCGCGTGGCGCAGAACGGCACGTGCACGTAGATGCCGAACGGCCGCTGGCCGAGGTGCGCGAGCGCGGACTGTGGCAACGCGCCGTCGATCGGGGCGGGATCGCCCTCAGGCGGCAGGGACGGCACGGCCCGACCCTACGCGGCGACCCGGCCAGGCGTTCGTCGCCGTCAAGCCAGGTTGACAACTCGGGTCGTCGTCAACTTCACTTGACGCATGGCACCGATGACGTACGACCCCCTCGGCCCGGTCGCCGACGGCCTCGCGGCCGTCGGGGCGCTGCGCAGACTCGCCGACCAGCTCGAGGAGGCGCAGGTGGAGCGAGCGGTCGCCGAGGGGTGGAGCTGGGCGCAGGTCGCCGAGGCGCTCGGGGTCACCAAGCAGGCCGTCCACCAGAAGCACGCCCGCCGCATCGCGGCCGGCGACGACCCGAGGAGGAACCATGCCTGAACGGCTCACCGCGGCTGCTCGACAAGCAGTCACCCAGGCACAGTCCGAGGCTCTCGCCCTGGGGGCCCCGAGCATCGAGGCCGAGCACCTCCTGCTCGCTCTGGCCGCGGGTGGCGACGACGGCGTCGCCTCCCTGGCAGTGCACGGGCTCACCCACGACCGGCTGCTCGACCTGCTCGAGGAGGAGCGGCGTCGCTCGCTCGCGCACGCCGCCGTCGACGTGCCCCCCAGCGCGCTGGCCCGCACGCTCCCCCGACGCAGGCTGCGCCTCGGCACCTCGACCAAGGCGGTGATGGTCCGCGCGGTCCGTGGGGCGACGAGGCATCGCGGCATCAGCAGCCGCGACCTGCTGCGCGCCACGGTGCGGGCCGAGGCGGGCACCGTGCCGCGCCTGCTCGCACTCGCCGGCGTGTCGCCGGACGACCTCGACGCATGACACCGCCGCCCGTACGCCGCGACGAATCGGGGCGTACGGGCGGCGGCCGGGCGCTACTTGTTGGGGTACATCGACTCGAGCACGTCGGCGAACGACGTCTCGACCACCTTGCGCTTGATCTTGAGCGACGGCGTGAGCTCTCCGTCCTCGATCGACAGGTCGCGCGGCAGGATGCGGACGTCCTTGATGGTCTCCCACCGGTTGAGGCCCTTGTTGAGCTCGGCCATCGCGTCGCGCACCTCCTTCTCGACCGCCGGGTCCTTCGCCCACTCCGCCGGGCCGCCGGCGATTCCGTTCGCCTCCGCGAACCCGGCGGTGATGTCGGGGTCGAGGGTCACGAGCGCGGTCGCGTAGTTGCGGTTGTTGGCGTGCACGATGACGTTGCCGAGCAGCGGGCACAGGGCCTTGAAGCGGGCCTCGATGAGACCGGGGGCGATGTACTTGCCGCCCGAGGTCTTGATGAGGTCCTTCTTGCGGTCGGTGATGCGGATGTAGCCGTCGTCGTCGATCTCGCCGATGTCGCCCGTGGCGAGCCAGCCGTCGCCGACGAGCATCTCCGAGGTCGCCTCGGGCAGGTTGTAGTAGCCGCGCATGACGCCGCCGCCCTTGACGAGGATCTCGCCGTCGTCCGCGATCTTCACGGTCGTGCCGGGGAACGGCAGGCCGACCGAGCCGACGCGGTTCTTGCCGGGGCGCCCGACGACCGAGCCCGCGGAGGTCTCGGTGAGGCCGTACCCCTCGAGCAGCTCGAGGCCGACCGCCTCGAACCACGAGCCGACGTCCTTGGACAGCGCCGCGGAGCCCGAGACCAGGTACTCGATGTTGCCGCCGAGGCGCGCGCGCACCTTGGAGAACACGAGCTTGTCGGCGAGCGCGTGCTGCGCGCCGAGGATCGGCGAGACGCTGCCCTTGCGCTTGGCCTCGGCGTGCGCCCTGCCGACGCCGATCGCCCAGTTGAAGATCTTCTCCTTCGCGCCGCCCTCGGCCGCCTGCATCGACACGACGCGGGCGTAGACCTTCTCGTAGATGCGCGGTGCTCCGGCCATGAAGTTGGGCTTGATGATGGCGAGGTTGTCGACGATCTTGTCGACCCGGCCGTCGACGGCGCTCGTGAAGCCGATCTGCAACTGCGCCGAGAGCAGGACCTTGCCGAACGAGTGCGACAGCGGCAGCCACAGGAACTGCAGCTGGTCCGGACGCAGCAGGCCGAGGCCCTCGATCGAGGCGGCTTCGTACGTCCAGTTGCTCTGGGTCAGCTCGACGCCCTTCGGGCGGCCGGTGGTGCCCGAGGTGTAGATGAGCGTCGCGAGGCTGTCCGGGCGGACGGCGTCGGTCGCGCGCGTCACGGCGTCGGCGTCCGAGTCGAGCAGCGCGCGGCCGCGGCCGGCGAGGTCGTCGGACGTGATGACCCAGTCGTCGCCGCGGGCGGACAGGTCGACGCCGCTGGTGTCGATGAGCACGACCTTCTCGACCGCGGGGATCGAGCCCCGCTGGTCGTTGAGCTTGGCGAGCTGCTTGCCGTCCTCCGCGATCACGAACCGCGACCCGGAGTCGGACAGGATGAACGCGACGTCCTCGGCGTTGGTGCTCGGGTAGACCGTGGTCGTGGCTCCTCCGGCCGCCATGGTGGCGAGGTCGAAGAAGATCCACTCGAGGCGGGTGTTGCTCGCGATCGCGACGCGGTCCTCGGGCTGCAGCCCGAGCGAGAGCAGGCCGGCGGCCAGCTCGGTGACGCGCTCGCCGCTGCGGCCCCAGCTCCACGACTCCCATCCGCCGCCGGCGGTCGGCGCGCGGAAGGCCTCACGGGCGGGGTCGGCCGCGACGCGGTCGAAGAACAGCTTGCCGAGCGAGGCCGCGGGCTCGGGCATCGGCTCGGGGCCGGTGCTCGTGCGGCCGGCGCTCGGAGCGAGGGGCTCGGTGGTCTCGGACACTCTGGGGTCCCTCCGGTTGGTCGGCGAGGGCTCCCCGAGGAGGGGCTCCCGTCGGCCTGGCGTGTGGTGGGCCCCACTCTGCCCTGCCGTGCGGCGGAGGGCCAGACTTTGTTACCGGCGAGTTAAGAAGACCTGGCCGGCGGGAGGCTACTTGGCCTTGGCGGCGCTGTCGTCGGTCGAGAGCGCGGCGATGAACGCCTCCTGGGGGACCTCGACGCGGCCGACCATCTTCATCCGCTTCTTGCCCTCCTTCTGCTTCTCGAGCAGCTTGCGCTTGCGGGTGATGTCTCCGCCGTAGCACTTGGCGAGCACGTCCTTGCGGATCGCCCGGATCGTCTCGCGGGCGATGATCCGTGCGCCGATGGCGGCCTGGATCGGCACCTCGAACTGCTGGCGCGGGATGAGGTCCTTGAGCTTGGCCGCCATGGTCACGCCGTACGCGTAGGCCTTGTCGCGGTGCACGATCGCCGAGAACGCATCGACGGCGTCGCCGTGCAGGAGGATGTCGACCTTCACGAGGTCTGCGTCCTGCTCGCCGGTGGGCTCGTAGTCGAGCGATGCGTAGCCGCGGGTCTTGGACTTCAGCGCGTCGAAGAAGTCGAACACGATCTCCGCGAGCGGGAGCGTGTAGCGCAGCTCGACACGGTCCTCGGAGAGGTAGTCCATGCCCATGAGCACGCCGCGCCGGGTCTGGCAGAGCTCCATGATCGCGCCGATGTAGTCGCTCGGGGCGAGCACCGTCGCGCGCACGACCGGCTCGTAGACCTCGGCGATCTTGCCCGTCGGGAACTCGCTGGGGTTGGTGACGACGATCTCCTTGCCGTCCTCCATGACGACCCGGTAGACGACGTTCGGCGCCGTGGAGATGAGGTCGAGGTTGAACTCGCGCTCGAGTCGCTCGCGCACGATCTCGAGGTGCAGCAGGCCGAGGAAGCCGCAGCGGAAGCCGAACCCGAGCGCGACCGACGTCTCGGGCTCGTAGACGAGCGCCGCGTCGTTGAGCTGCAGCTTGTCGAGCGCGTCGCGCAGCAGCGGGTAGTCGGAGCCGTCGATCGGGTACAGGCCCGAGAACACCATGGGCTTGGGGTCGCGGTAGCCGCCGAGCGGCTCGGTCGCGCCGTTGCGGGAGGAGGTGACGGTGTCGCCGACGCGGGACTGCCGGACGTCCTTCACTCCCGTGATGAGGTAGCCGACCTCGCCGACGCCGACGCCGTCGCTCGGCACGGGCTCGGGGCTGATCACGCCGACCTCGAGCATCTCGTGCACGACGCCGGTGCTCATCATCATGATCCGCTCGCGCGGGCTGAGGTGGCCGTCGACGACGCGGACGTACGTGACCACGCCGCGGTAGGTGTCGTAGACGGAGTCGAAGATCATCGCGCGGGCCGGGGCGGTGGCGTCGCCGACCGGGTGCGGGATCCGGCGTACGACCTCGTCGAGCAGCTCGGGGACGCCGGCCCCGGTCTTGGCGCTGACCTTCAGGACCGACTCGGGGTCGCAGCCGATGATGTGCGCGATCTCGGCGGCGTACTTCTCGGGCTGCGCGGCCGGGAGGTCGATCTTGTTGAGCACCGGGATGATCTCGAGGTTGTTCTCGAGCGCCAGGTAGAGGTTGGCCAGGGTCTGGGCCTCGATGCCCTGGGCCGCGTCCACGAGCAGGATCGCGCCCTCGCAGGCGGCCAGGCTGCGGGAGACCTCGTAGGTGAAGTCGACGTGGCCCGGGGTGTCGATGAGGTTGAGGACGTAGTCGCCGCCGTCGCTGGCGTGGAACGGCAGGCGCACGGCCTGGCTCTTGATCGTGATCCCGCGCTCGCGCTCGATATCCATGCGGTCGAGGTACTGCGCGCGCATCTGCCGGGCGTCCACGACGCCGGTGATCTGCAGCATGCGGTCGGCCAGGGTCGACTTGCCGTGGTCGATGTGGGCGATGATGCAGAAGTTCCGGATCACCGAGGGGTCGGTGGATCCGGGCTGGGGCAGGGCGGAGCGGGACACGGGTCCGGTTCGTCCTCGGGCTAGGGGCTGGGAAGTTTCGGGGCGCGGGCCGCCGGGGCCGAGCGCGGGGACCATCGTCCCACGTCCGGGGCGGTGCGCCCGCCAGCGGGCGGTCCCTGGATTTGGCCCCGGGCCCGGCCGCCGGGTACCCTGGCGTGTCGGTCTGCGCGCTGTCCGCACGCGCGCTCGACGTACCCGAGCACCTGCACGACCTCAGGCGCGCCCACCGGCGTCCTGACGACACTGACGAAGGCGATAGGCACCGTGGCGAACATCAAGTCGCAGATCAAGCGCAACCGCACCAACGAGGCTGCGCGCCAGCGCAACAAGTCGACCAAGTCGGCCCTCAAGACCGCCGTGCGCAAGTTCCACGTGGCCGCCGACGCCGGCGACGCCGAGCAGGCTCAGGAGCTCGCCCGCCAGGCGACCCGCGCCCTCGACAAGGCCGCCAGCAAGGGCGTCATCCACAAGAACCAGGCCGCCAACCGCAAGTCGGCGATCGCCAGCCGCGCGGCCGAGGTCGCCAAGGCCTGACGGCCCGCACCACGTCCGAGAGGGCGCCATCCCGCAGGGGTGGCGCCCTCTCGCGTTGCCTGGGGCTGTCAGCGGGAGCGGTTGCGCACGGCGTGCAGCAGGGCGCTCTCGAGCACGTACGTGCCCTGGTCGCGGTCGAGGCCCTCCTCGCTCATGCTGCGGCCGGTCACCGAGCGGCCCTTGACCGCAGCGTCGGCCTTGGCGATCTCGACGAGCGCCGCGGCGAGGGCGGCGGGATGCCAGCGGCTCGACTGCTCGCGCAGGGTCCGGACCTTGAACGGCGGCACCCCGGCCTCGCGGGCGACGTCGGCCTCGGACGCCCCGCGCGGCGCGGATGCCACCCGGGCGAGTCCCCGCACGCCGCTCGCCACTGCCGCCGAGAGCGCGGGACCGGCGCCGGCGTCGTTGGCCAGGGCCCAGCGGGTACGCCGGAGCACCTCCACCGCCCGACCGCCCAGGACCGCGTCGGACACGAGGTAGCCGGGGACGTCGGCCACGCCGTCGTAGTACATCGCCACCGACTCCGGGGTCAGCGGGTCGTCCTGCACATCGCTGACGAGCTGCGCGCACGCTGCGGACAGGGACCGCAGGTCGTCGCCGATGGCAACCCGCAGCGACTCGATCGCCTCGGGCGTCGCCTTGCGGCCCGCGCTGCGCAGCTCGCGCAGGACGAAGTCGTCGACCGCGCGGCCCTTGGCCTTCTCGCAGGGAGCGACGACGTAGCCGCCCGCAGCGAGCTGGTCGACCACCTTGCGGCCCTTCACCCCGCCCGGGTGCAGGACGACGACGCGCACCTCGCCGCCGTCGGCTGCCTCGAGCAGCGCGGCGACCATGCGGTCGTCCGCGCTCTCCGCGCCGCGGGCGACCACGACAGCGGCGTCGCCGAACAGGTTGGGCGAGCACGCCTCGACCAGGTCGCCGAGGCCAGAGTCCGAGGCGAGGTCGACGTCGCGGCGCTCGATCGACGGGTCGTCGGCGCGGGCGGCTCCGACGACGGCCGCCACGACGCGCTCGGCCAGGAAGTCCTCGGCGCCGACGGCCACGACGGCGCGATGGCGCGCGGCGTCGACCTCGGGGGTGGTGGTGGCCGCAGCCTTGGGGGCGGCGGACTTCTTGGCGGGCGGCATCTCGGGTCGACCCTCTCACGCGGGTCCGACGTACCGCACCCGCCCCGCCGTCACCTCCCGCGGCGCAGGAGCCGCAGGATGCCGGCGTCGTCGCGGACGACAGCGAGGTCGCCGTCGAGGTCGGTGCGCCCGACCACGGCGCCCACGGCCTGGTACTGCGCGACGGTGCTCTGCGCGGGGTGGCCGTAGTCGTTGTCGACGCCGACCCCGATGAGCGCGATCCGCGGGCGGAACGTCGTCGCCCACGCGTCGGACTGGTAGCGGGAGCCGTGGTGCGGCACCTTCACGACGTCGACGGGGCTCATCGGGGCCTGGGCGAGCACGGCGTCCTGCGCGACCTCCTCGAGGTCGCCGCCGAGGGCGAACGTCGTGCCGCCGACCTCGGCGAGCACCGTGACGCTGGCGTTGTTGGCGTCGGACCCCTCGCCGCGGATGAGGCGCGTCGGCCACAGGACCCGCAGGTGCACCGGCCCTATCCGCCACTCGTCGCCCGCAGAGGCCGGGCGCATCGTGGCGCCGGACTCCTCGAGCCAGCGCAGCACGCGGCGCTCCTCCCCCGGCGGGTCGTCGAGCGGCGAGGTGACGACCACCCCGACGCCTCGCCCGCGCAGCACGCCCGGCAGCCCCTCGACGTGGTCGGCGTGGAAGTGCGTCAGCAGCACCAGCGGCACGCGGGTGATCCCCAGCCTGCGCAGGCACCGGTCGACGGGCGCGGGATCGGGGCCGGTGTCGACGACCACCGCCTCGCCGTGCGCCACGTTGAGCACGAGCGCGTCGCCCTGCCCGACATCGCACATCACCGCCTGCCAGCCCGACGGCGGCCAGGAGAGCGCGCCCGGGAGCACCACGGGCACGGGAGCGACCGCGATCACCACCGCCGCGGCCGCGATCACGGCCAGCACCGCCCGCACCGCCGGCGGGGCATGGTGCCGGGCGAGCCAGGCCGCGACGGCCGCCAGCGCGATGACCAGGGTGATCGATGCCGCACCCGCCCAGCCCGAGGGCCACGGCAGGCTGCCGGCCACCCCGGAGGTCCAGCGCGCGACGATCGCGATCCACGACACCGCCCAGCCCGCCGGCAGCGCCATCACCGCGGCGATCGGAGGCGCGACGAGCCCGACGACGGCAGCGATCAGGCCGAGCGAGGTCGCAGGCGCCACGGCCGGCTCGGCCAGCAGGTTGGCGAGCACTCCCCCGACGGGCACGCCGCCGCCGATGCCGACCACGAGCGGGGCCACCGCGACCTGGGCGGCCGCGCTCACGATCACCAGCGCGCCGACCGCGCGGGCGGCCCGGCGCCACCACGCACCGGCGGCGATCCCGGGCGCCGCGCGCTGCGCCACGACGATGAGCGCCGCCGTCGCGCCGGCCGACATCGCGAACCCGATCGACAGCGCGAGGAACGGGTCGAGCAGCAGCAGCCCCGCGCATGCACCGGCGAGGACGTCGATCGGCCGGATCCGCAGATCGAGCAGGAGCGCGACGAGCACCACCCCGGCCATCGCGGCGGCGCGGAGCACGGACGGCTGCGGGCGGGCGATCACGACGTACGCCGCGACCGCGAGCGCCACGACGACCAGCCGCGCGCCGCCGCGGCGGAGGCCGACGAGCCTGCCGAGCACCACGACGACGGCGACGACCACGGCCACGTTGCCGCCGCTGACAGCGGTGAGGTGGGCGAGCCCGGAGTCGCGCATGGCCTGGGCGAGCTCGGGGGTCTGGTCGGCCGTGTCGCCGACCACGAGGCCCGGCAGGAGACCGCGCACGTCGGACGAGCGGTCGGCCACCGACGCGCGCAGCGAGGAGCGAATCGCGCCGGCCGCGACCTGCAGCGGGGGCGGCCCGCGGACGACCACGACGGTGTCTGCGATGAGCGTCGCGGCCAGTCCCCGGCGCGGTTCCGCGGGCAGCAGCCGGCCGCTGACCGTCAGCGCCGTGCCCGGCAGCAGCGCCGCGACGTCCTGCGACGTGAGCACCTGCACCGGCAGGTCGAGGTCGTACGTCGTGCCCGCGACGGCCGCGCGCCGCAGGTCGGCCTCGAGGATCCACGCGTCGTCGGTGCGCCGCGATCCCGACGTGCGGCCATCGCGCACCCGCGGGTCGCCGCTCGTCACGATCTCGGCGCGTACGACGGCGTGCGCCGATGCCGCCGGTTCCAGCGGGCCGTCGAGCAGCGGCAGCACCCGCCAGGCAGCCACGGCCGCGGCGACCGCGATCAGGCCGAGGACGACCGCCGCATCGAGGCCGGCGACGTACCTCCACCACCACAGGGCGAGGCCCGCGAGGGCCGTGGCGGACAGGACAGCGACGACCGCGGCGGCCGAGACGGGCGGGACCGAGACGACCGCGGCGCTCGACGCCCAGACCGCCGCTGCGGCGACCACCGGTCGCGTGATCCAGCGGCTCACACGGTCACCAGCGGGGAGAGCCGCTCGAACGTGCGGTCGCCGACGCCCGACACCTCGCGCAGCTGGTCGACGCTGGCGAACCTGCCGTTCTGGGCGCGCCAGTCGAGGATGCGCTGGGCCATCACCGGCCCCACGCCGGGCAGCGTGTCGAGCTGCTCGAGCGTTGCCGTGTTGAGGTTCAGCGGACCGGCTGCGAGGCCGCCGCCGGTCGTCGCAGGCGGATCGGGAGCGGCGTCCGGGACGACGTCGACCTGCTCGCCGTCGACGAGCAGCCGGGCGAGGTTGAGCGCGCCGGAGCTGCCGCCCTTGCGCAGGCCGCCGGCCGCGGCGATCGCATCGGCCACGCGCGAGCCGGGGGGCAGCCGCACGAGGCCGGGGTGCTTCACCTGCCCGAGCACGTGCACCACCAGGTCGGGTGGGCTGGACGGCGTGGCGATCGCGGAGAGCGAGCCGGAGGCCACGGGCATCGGCGTACCGGGCACGAGGGCCACCGGCGTGGGTGCGCCGCCGGTGACCGTGCGCAGGAGCAGCCAGGCGGCGAGCGCGGTGGCGCCGACGGCGAGGAGCACGGGCCGCGCGGCGGGCGGCAGCGTCAGGCGCGGGGGCTGGTCCCCAGGCTCGGACGGCGCTGCCCCGCCCGCGGCGAGCGCTCGGAGCCGCTCACGGACCAGGTCCGGGTCGGGGCGGGGTCGCGGGCGGGGCAGCACGCCGCATGCTCGGCCGCCCCGCCCCTCCGCGCGC